>NZ_KB899698.1 GCF_000378445.1 Deinococcus aquatilis DSM 23025
ACTTCTTGAATCGCGCTTCCTGCTCACTCAACGCGGCGACACCGCGTCCGGTGAACTGGGGGCGGCCCGCCGCCCCTTGCTGCTCGTGGTGCTGTTTCCAGCGCACCACCAAATAGGGCGGCACACCAAGGTTGCGAGCAATCTCTGCGCAGCTTTTCTGGCTGCTGATCACCAAGCGCACGGCTTCTTCTTTGAACTCGGCGGTGTAGTGGTTTTTGCTGGCGGTCATATCAGTCTCCATTGTCGGTCAGACTGAACTCCTCCTCCACAGAACCCTAGCAAGATCACTTTGATATTTGCGGGACCGAACTCCCTGACACGTTTGCACTGATACACCACATACTTTTCACCGTAGAGCTCACGCGCGTATAGGTCAATACCTGCCTGTGCGTCACCCTGCTCACCATAGAGGCGGCAGCCCTCCACGGCCGCGTCCCGTTGGGCAAGTCGGAGGCACAGACGTTCAAAATCCTGCCAGCTCAGGTCGTGATACGGGTAATGCTCCAGCAATGACTTCTAGAACTTGACCCTTTTGAAGCGAGGGACGAGCACACTGGAGAGCACCATGGGGAAACAGCGAAAAACTTGGACGACCGACGTCAAAGAAGCCATTGTCTTGAGCGTCCTCCGGGGAGAACTGGGCGTGGCAGAAGCGGCCCGACAGCATGATGTCAACGAAAGCCTGATCCATAGCTGGAAAGCCCAGTTCCTGGAGGCGGGCCGTGCCCGCCTCGCGGGAGATCGTCCGGATCAAGGGGTGAGTCTGTTGGAACGGGAGAACGACCGCCTGAAGCGCATTGTGGCGGAGAAGGAATTGGAGTTGGATATCGCGCGAAAAGTACGGCGGCTCTGACGATGGACGAGTTGATCGTCCTCCGGCAGAGCCATCCCCAACTCAGCCTGCGGCGCTTCGCCCAATATGTCGAGGTTCCGTATTGGCGACTCCGAGACTGTGAGCACAGCGCACCGGTGCGCTGTGCGCGCCAGCAGCATCGGGATGAACTGTACGAACAGGTGCGTCAGACGGCGTTGTTGCACCCCACTTCTGGTTACCGCTTGCTGTACCAGGAGCTCAAAGCTCAAGGCCAAACCATTGGCTTACACAAGATCCGGGTGGCCCTGGGTGAACTGCAACTGCATCCCCCACAGCCTCGGAAAACAAGGGCACCTTCCCCCAAAGTGTCCAGTTCTCAGGACTGGCCCGAAGGCCGACGGGTGCAGATCGATGCGGGCGCGCCTCTCACTCCCGGATGGTGTCTGCTGGATCTACTTCGTGCTGGACGTCCTTTCAAGGGTGGTTCTGGCCAGCCGGGTGGTGCGGAGTCTGTCCATGCACCTCGCCAAGCTCACGCTTGACGAAGCCGTCGCTGTCCTGCGCGCCGAGGGCCACGCGGACACCATCCTCGTACAAAGTGATGGCGGCAGCGACTTCACAGGCGAGATCTTCCAACAGGGCTGTTTGAAGTACGGCAGCTGGGTGCGCTCCAAAGTGTCCCAGCCCGGCGGCACCGGAATCCTGGAAAGACTCAACCGAACGTACAAATATCAATTCGCTTTCCGTCACGACTGGCAGTCCATGGTTGAGGTTCGCGCTGCGATGCCAGACGTTCACCGTTGGTACAACCACCAGCGCCGTCACTCGGCGCTGGGCTACGCCACGCCTTGGTCTACACTCACCTCATCGGCGAACGCTCGTAACGCCGCTTGAAGAATTTCCTGGAGCACTACCACGGCAATGCCTGTAGACGGGTATGGCTGGGTGGATGTATGGCGTCCCCGATTGGCTGGGCGAGCCAAGTCGGTAGGGGCACCAAGACTTGGGGCGTAACAGGCACGGTCACGTCTTCCACCATATCTGGCTTGCCACCTGTATGTGAGTGTCTCCAGTGGTTGATTGCATCAGCTCGGCCAACTGTTACAAGCTGCACCCAGGCGTATTCAGTGCGAATCCGGTGGTGGCCCAGGGCGTGGCAAGCAACAGTGCCGACGTTTTGCTACAGATCAGTGGTTAACGCACTGGATTGACGTGCCGGTTTGTTGACAGTGCTCGCCATGCCACCCCACCAAGGAGCCACAGGGTAAGCCCCCACAAGGCGATGGCTGGGGTAGCTTGCCCCATAAGCCCGGCGAACAAGGCCGCCAGTACAGCCAGAGGAAAGGTCAGCAGCACTGTGTAAAGCGCTTGCGTCCGTTTCAAGTGTGCTTGGGCCTGCGGCTGCAGAGGAGATGGGGTTGGAGGGGTTAGAGGGACGTTTCCTCGGTCAGCCGTGGAGTCAATCACTACCCTATGAATCCACTCGACCACCAGTGCATTGTCCAGGTAGCCGCTGTGGTTCCTTCCCAGGTGAATACTGTCGTAATTGACGGTGGGAACGTTGTAAATCATGGCTTTGGCCGAGGTCAGATCATTGGGCGTTTGAACGGGGCCGGAAATCGCGTCCCCGGGTGTATGGAAATTGACCCACAGCAGGTGAGGCTGCCCGTTCATCTGAAAGGGCATTTTCCCCGCATCTCCGACCATTTTGTTGTACGTGCGCTCATAGCGGTGTGAAAAACGGTTGCGGCTCTCCATAAAGTAGTAGATCTTATCGATGGGAGAGCCATACGTGACCAGTTGTTTGATTTTATCCAGATCTTGGAGGGCTCCGGTTTCGTTGTTCCCGTTCTGGGCCAATCGGCGGTAATTGAGCCAGCGCAAGGTCTCATAGGCGATCTGGGACCCCAGACTGTGTGCGACGATCACCACCCGCTCACAGGCTGGATCCTGAACGACCGCTTCCAAGGTCTCGGTGCACGTCCGCAGGATTTCTTTACGTTTCTCGAATTTTTCGTCGTTCTCGTCATAGGTGGCCCAGGTCGCCACATCGCCCAGGTAGGTGGATACGAACGATCCCACCCCGTTGGCCAGCAGCACGCCGAGGAAAAGCTGCACAATCGCTCTGCCCGTGCCATTCTCTGCCCAGAAGCCAAGCGGACTGGTTAGAGGTGCCCAACTCCTACTGGTGAGGGCCCCGATCAGGGTGACGATCCAGACCAGGAGGGCCACCACCAGTGCCGCGAACCCGAGGGCACTCCAGAACGCACGCCTGTTGGCCTGATCGACACAGGCTTTCCAAGTGTGTGCCAAGCCAACTAGGGTGGCTTGCTGTGGATTTGGGGCCTGTGCTTCTATAAACTCGACAAATTGATCGAAGGTACCTTCCGGAAAACTGATCAGTTGAGGGATCTGTTCAAATTCATTATAGAGTCCGAGCAAGGCCTGAGCGTTGGCTTGCTGGCCTGGGGGTTGCTGTTCGAGCCACTGGTAGAGCTCAGCAACTTTGATGCGAGTAAAGGACCGCCAGGGCGCCTGCCCGCGTTGCCAGGCTTTTGGAATCTGCTTGAGAAACCATTTGATCACGTCCCAGAAAGGAAGGCCGCCGGCCAATTTGGGCGCCCAATAGGCCTCGAAGAAACGTACCCGTGTGGGTGTTCCCTGCTGGTCTGGAGGGAGATAGGTGGCCCGAACGTAGTAGAGATACTCCTGGGTGCTCAGCTGATGCTGCCAGCGCCTGCCATCCACGCTTCTCCATGTTCCGCGGTTGACCGGATTGAGAGAGGCGTATCTCTCCAATGTGTCGACGAGATTGCACAGGGTATCGTAGCGTCTGGGATCCCCCATCCCGTGAATAGTGACCACCGCGGTGTATGGTCCTGGGGTGACATTCGGCGGCGTCATAGGGGCAGGGGCTGGTGTGGACACGTCGACCTCGTCAGTGGCACCCAGAATGGTAAGTGCCTGGCTGTCTATTACAATAGCAAATTAGATTACTTTTCGATAGACGCGATGGAACAAAAAAACCTGAGAGGCACAGTCAGACCTCAGGATCTGAACCAGTCGCTCCACCGCTGGGTGATCCACACACGACCTCGCCGGACAGCGCCAGTGGCTCGGGGCCAGTGCCCACGCGGTCGGCGACATAGACGGGCAAGTGCTGAACGCCTGTGACCAAGTCTGCACCGGGAGCGGACGGATCGATCAAGTACAGCAGCTCATGCGTGGGCATCTTCAGGGCCACGGCCAATTTGATGAGCGTGTCTCGAAGCTCAGGTTCGTGCACGCCCGGTGGATGGTGGTGCGGTCCCGAACCGGTTATCGATGCTGGTGCGGCCGATCTCCGAATCGGCACAATGCTTGGTAGACGTTTGCTGCCCCATACACGGCCGTGTCCGCCGCATCAGGCGCTGGCTTGAAGTTGGTGTTCCGGGGATGAGGTTGTTGTGGAGGAGGCTCAGTCGCGCTTGAGAGATGGAACGGATGAGTTGACCACGAGTCAAACGTTGGGTCAACGATTGGCCCAGGTTGACAGGGAACTGACGGTTGCGCCTGAGAGCAGGATCAAGCCCGTGCTCAGGTGCACAGGAACGCCCGTGATGGTGTGCAGTGCGTATTGTTCGTAGACCCGCAGCGCCGCGCGGCCGTCTCCCTGAGCACAGAGGGTGCGCAGGTACTGCACGGCCCGTTTGGGGTTACCGTGCACGTCCCATTCGTGTTCCAGGGTGGGGCCAGGGCCAATGAAGCCTTGAAGATTGGACACCGCGAGGGTGTGCACACCGGCGAGGGTGCTGGTGAAGCTGTCCGTGTGGATGTGAAGCGTATACCGCAGGCGTTCGGCCTGGTCGATGGCTGGACGCAACCGTGCGGCCCGGTTCCGATCCAGCGCGAAACAACGCGCCGTCAGGACGTCCCAGGGTTCGTAGGGTTCGTCGTCCTCCCACGGGTACTCGGCCCGGTGATATGGGCGGTAGGCGTAATAGAGATGAACGGGGTCGGACCAAAATTCATGAACATCCCCTCGGTCGTGCTGAGTCCGGACGGTGACCACATGATTGGTCTGGAAACTAAGGCTGACGTGAATTTGCGCGGCGATCAGGGCGTCATGCTCGCTCGGACCACGATAGATGTCGGTGCAGTCGTTCGAGCCGATGTCGTCGAAGCTGGTCGCTATAAAAGTTGAGGCCAGTGGTGTCATACAAACCTCCGGGATGGGGAGTGATGTTCTCCGTTGAGGGAATTGAACTCAACGGGACTTGAAGTGCTGGCGTGGAGGCGGTGGCTGACCTGCTTGAGCACCTGATACGCGACGTTCGAAGGATTCAGGCCACCGGGATGCAAGACGTAGGGGATGCCGCGTTGCCTCGCGAGGTCTCTCAAGCCGTTGTGCGCGTGCCCCATCCAGCGAACCGCCAAAATGACCAACCCAGTGTCCGCCGAGATGGGGACGTGATGGCCGTGGTCGTACCGGGCACTCGGGATCCAGTCGAGTCCGGCGAGGGCGAGGTTTTCGACGAGCGCGGCATGATGGGCGGGATCGGGGATGCCACCGAGGAGCGTGACGTGTCGTCCAGCGAGGAGACTTCGCGCTTGGAGCACGTGCGCGGGGAGCAGGAGGGGTGGGGCGGCTTCAGGCGCGCTGGGTTCAGCTGCGGGGAGAGGGGTGTGCTGTGGGGCTTGGAGTTCAGGGGTTTCTGCCAGGGTGACGGTGAGGTCTTCCAGTGATTCTTGGGCTTGCAGTTCGGCCTCGTGGGTGTTGATGGCGTCGGCGACGGCGATGAAGCGGGCTTGGAGGGCGCCGTATTCTTCACCGAGGAGGAGGCGTTGGCGCTGGGCGCGGGGTGGACCGATCAGGAGGTCTTCGAGCCGGTCGTGCTGTGGAAAGCGGAGGCCCAGCTGCCGGGCGAGGGCAAACACTTCGCAACCCCACTGCTGGATCAGGTCGAGCACTTCCAGTTGATGCTCTGGATCGAGCTGTTCCTGGCCCAGGAACTCGAGACACTGCACGAGGTACTGCAAGGTGACATTCAGGTCACTCGGGTCGGGCAGGCCTTGCAGGGTGCTCCAGCCCCAGAGTGGATCGTGCCCCGCGAGCTGGCAGCCGATCTCCACCACGAGGGGGAGCGGCATGCCTGGGGCACGGGTGATGTGCGTCAGGGCCCACAGGTTGGTGACTTGCACGAGCAGAAACAGCGGGGGGTCGCTGTCCGGGCTGAACCCCTGGGCCAGGACGACGTCCATGGCGTCAAAGAGCGTCCAGAGTTGGTGCTCAATGAGCGCCTTGCGGGGCAGGGCCGTCTCGTATTGACTGCAGAGGTCGCGCAGGACGCTATAGGTGGTGAGGATCGTGTTCGCTCGGTCGCGGCGGGCGATCACGGTGCCGGGCCGTAAGGCTTGGACGCGCAGCGGGCCGAATTCCTGGCGAACGGCATGGAAATGGGCAAGCAGCGCAGAGACACGGTCGGTGGACTGCTGCGCGTCTCGGCGTTCATCGCGGGCGATCAGCAGCAGGGACACGGTGAGTTCGAGCAGGGGGAGCACGGGTAAGTGGGTGAGTTGATCCCGAGCATGGGGTGCGACTAGCAGCGGAACAGGAATCCGCCCTTGTCACTCGGATTACAATTCAATCTATTCAAAATACGCCTGCACGGTGTCAGGATCGCGCAGGGGACGCAGTCGGCCCTGGGCAATTTCTTTGGGGAGTTTGAATTCGCAGGGGTCAAGGCACGATCCAGCAAATTTTCAATCCTGAACGAAAATAAGACCTGGGGAGGGCTACCGGGGAGTGCCCTCACTGGAAGGGGCCAGCTCACTTCCAGTCAGCCTGGGCGGGGCAACCCATCCCACGATGCCCTGACCACAAACTTGCGACACTCGGGGCATGACCGCTCAAGCTGCGCCGCTCTCCATCGGACACCTGGCCGCCGAAACCGGTGAAGGGGTCAAGGCCCTGCGCTACTGGACAGACCTCGGCCTGCTGAAGCATGGGCGCACCGCGAGCGGCTACCGGACGTACAGCACCGAGAGTGTCGAGCGCGTGCAGTTCATCCGGTCCGCCCAGCATGTCGGATTCAGCCTCAGCGAGATCGCCCGCATCCTGCGCGTGCGCGCAGACGGCCACAAGCCGTGCGCGGAGGTGCACGAAGAGTTGCGCGTGCATCTTCAGGCGGTGCGGCGGCAATTGACCCAGCTTCAGGCGCTGAAAGCGGAACTCGCCGGGCGGCTGGCGTATGCCCAGACGCACCCTGATCCCGAGTGCGATTCCCCCGGCTGCGTGTACCTGAATCCAGCGGTCCCTTGACTCTCCCCCTGGGGGGAGACTTTAGCTTCGGGCATGGAATCCAACTGCTGCGCCCCCGAAGTCCACGACGCCACGGCCTGTCCGGCCAGTGGCATCCGTGGAAAAGCGGTGCCGCTGATCACGCTCAAGGCCCTGCTGACCCCGCCTGCCCTGGCGCGACTCACGCCGGAAGAGACCTTCCGGCTGTGCCCGGACCCGGTTTGCGACGTGGTGTACTTCAGCCCGTCTCAGACCTACGGCACGGGAGATCTCAAGGTGCCGGTCTTCCAGAAGGATCAGGCGGCTGGAGTTCCGGTCTGTTACTGCTTTGCTCACACGCGGGCTGACCTTGAACGGGCCGCAGTGACAGGCACGGGTCAGGCGCTGGAGGCGTCGATCCGCGCGCACGTGCAGGCCGGGCGTTGCGGGTGCGAGGTCAACAACCCGCAGGGCAGTTGCTGCCTGGGCAATGTCGTGACCGTTCGGCGGAGATGGAGTGTTGAGCGCGGGTGCCGCTTCTGGTAGTCGGGCGTTGTTCCTGGGACGAGCGCTGTAGGCACGCCGCCATTCGTGAAGGTCTCCTACGTTTCAGTTGCGCTGGCAACGCTATGGCCGCCCTTCCTGGTCTGCGGCCCCACCGCTGATTTCGGCGGAGCGGAGCGTGGTTTGAAAGTGCTGGTGTCTCAGCCGTTTGTGGATGATGGCCAGATTTGCGCCGCCGTTCACCAGTTCTGTCGCTCGGTTGTGCCGGGGCTGATCCAAGGCGCAGCGTTTCCCCTCCCTGCCTGAGCGGTGCATCCAGCCAGCCCTCTGGGCGCATACAAGAGGTATGCCCATCTTCTCCGCATCTGCCCTTCCCTCTGGGCTTCATGCCCGGCAAGGGCAGTCGGTGCGGCAGACTGCGGTTATGCCCGCCACCCTGCCGACCGCTCTGGATCATCAGCGGTTGATCGCGCAACTCCAGCAGGGGCAGGACGGTGCCCTCAAAGCCCTCTACGACGCTTTCGCTGGCGTGACCTACCGTGTGTGCCTGCGGATGCTGGCCTCTCCAGAGGACGCCGAGGAAGTCCTCCAGGACGCCTTCCTGCGCCTGGAAGCGCAGGCTGGGCGTTACGATCCGGCGCGCGGGACGGTGCAGACCTTTGTGCTGACCATCGCCCATCACCTGTGCCTGGAGCGCCTGCGCGCCCGGCGCGCCCGACCGCAGGCCCGGGACGGCGCGCTGGGCGATCCAGCCTTTGATCTGCCAGCATCCGCTCCCAGGCATGACCCCCTGGATCAGGCCCTGATTGAATCCGCCCTGAGCGCCCTGAACGCGTCAGACCGGCAGCTTCTTGAGGACATGTTTTTCGGTGGGTTCACCCACGCCGAACTCACGGTCCGCACCGGGCTGCCCCTGGGCACCGTCAAGAGTCGCCTGCGCCGCGCCCTGCTCAAACTGCGTGAAAGGATGCAGCCATGACCAACTACGGCCATCCCACGGACCTGCTGCCCGGGTACGTCCTTGGAGATCTGGACGGGTCTGAGGCCGACACGGTCGAAACCCATCTGGCCGCCTGTCCCGCCTGCCGCGCCGAGGTGGCCCGGCTGCGCGACGCGCTGTTCTCGCTGGCCGACGATCTGCCCGGGGCGGCCCTACCGGACAACGCCTGGGACCGCATTCAGGCCCGCCGTCTTATCGCGACTCCTGGCACCAGCAAGCTCTGGCAGCCAGTCGGCAGATCACCCCATGGCCAGCGTGGACGCTGGCCGTGGCTGGCCGCCGCCGCTGTCATCGTGCTGGCGCTAAGCACCATCGGGACCCGCCTCATGACCGCGCCGTCCCAGCACGCCACAGTCCAGCAGTGGGAAGCGCGGGGCGCGTCACGGCTCACGCTCACGTCACGGGACGGCCAGGCATTTGGCACCCTGCTCGTCCGCGCAGACGGGCAGGCCCTGGTGGTCCTCCTGACTCCCGCGCCGGACGGACAGGTGTACCAGGCGTGGGGCCGCCAGACCGACGCGGTGCAGGCCAGGAAGCCGGTCAGTCTGGGCTTCACCGGCGGAACCGTGATGCAGGTGGCCTGGCGGGGCTACGCGTCCGTGGGCATCAGCGTGGAACCCGCCGGGGGCAGCCCGGCCCCAACCCACCCGCTGGGCCGTGTCACCCTGCCCGGTGGATGACCAAGGGCGGCCCACACGACTCCGTGTGGGCCGCCCCGATGTGGGCGCTCAGCCTTTGGTCATCTTGACCGGCGCGCAGATCGGCACGACGCTGGGGTCGCTGGCGTAATGGACGTTGAGGTAGGCCCCCTGGTCACCGGCAATCTTGGCCATGTCGCCCGTGACCGCCGTGGTGGCGTTGCCGCTGGCATCCGCCGTGAAGCCCGGGAAGCCGAGGGTCACTGGGCCGTTAGAGGCGCACGGATCGGTGTTCGATTCCGGTCCAAAGGCGTGGTAATGCGCGATGTAGGCCTTGTTCGGCGTCAGGCCCGTGAGGGTCAGGGTGGTGCTGACCATCCCGTCCTTGGTGGTGGCCACGGCCTTGCCCATTGCCGTGGGGTCAGCCGCATTGGCCTTATGCTTGAAGGTGTAGGTGCTGCCCCCGGCCCCCATCATCATGCTGCATGAGCCGAGCAGGGCGGTGGCGGTCAATCCCAGAACAATCTTGTGTACAAACATACGTTCCTCCATGGTGCATTGACTCCGCCTCAGCGGTTGGTCACCGTAATTGCGGCGCTCATGCCTTCGTGGTACGAGCAGTAATAGGTGTAGGTGCCAGGCGTTTTAAACGTGTAGCTGTAGCGGTCCCCTGGACGCAGGTCCGGTGAGCGCAGGTCAGCCACCTGTACCGACAGGACGTTGTGCGTGACCTGCCCAGTGTGAATCCAGGTCACCGTGGTGCCCGCCTTGACGCTCAGGGTGGCAGGCTGGAAGCGGTTATCGGCGATGTTGACCGTTATCGCCGTTGCTGGGGACGCGGTACTGGCAGGCGTGGCAGCGGTCTTCAGGACAGCGGCACACAGGGGGATGTCGGTCAGATCAGACGCGGTGTGGACGTTAACGTAGGCCCCAAGGGTGCCGCGCACACGTGCGGGATCGGCCCGCAGGCTCACGGTGGCCTGGCCCCGGGCATCGGTCTTGAAGGCCGGAAAGCCCAGGGTAATGGGTCCGTTGGACGCGCAGGGTTCGCCGCCCCCCGCTCCCAGGGCGTGGTAGTGGGCCACATAGGCCGTACCGGGGGTCAGGCCGCGCAGGCTCAGCACCGACAGGGACTGGGCCGCCGAGACCGTGCGGACGCTGAGCTGCCCAGCCGCCTGGGCAACTTTGCCCACCACGGTGAAGGGAAAGACCTGGCTTGTCGGGGTCGGGGTGGCCGGGGTCTGAGCCGCCGCAGGGGTCAGCAGCAGGCCGGGCAGCAACATGGAACGGATGAGGCTCAGCATGACAGGTCCTTTTAGCGCGTGAGGGGGCTGTTCGCGGAGGCGCTGTTGCTGTCGCTCAGGATCGCTGGACCTGCTTCCAGATCGGTGTCGAAAGGTGAGACGGCATACGGCTGACCCTGATTGGCAAAGAGCTTCGCGGTGGTCTGGGGGTCTTTCGGCCAGACCACCAGGTGGTCGAGGTTGACTTTGCTGGCCTTGATGGCCGCACCGTCGGGCTTCCCGTCCTTTGCCGTGCCCCGCAGCGTGAACGCATCGAACACACTGGTCATCGCGCTCGCCTCAGCCTTGCCCTTGGCGTCGGCCTTGAAATCCAGCACATGCTGCATCATCCCGAAAGGGGCCACCGCCGATTCGGTCAGGAACAGGTTGTACTGAGCGCCGGGCGTGAGGCCCTCGGCCTTGAGGGTCAGGTCGTCGGTGCCCTCCAGGGAGCGGACGATGACCTGGGCAGACAGACCTTTCAGGGCCGCCGGAAGGAACGCGAAGGGCTTGTCCGGCACGCCCAGCTTGATCTTCACCGAGGGCAGGCCCACCCGCACGGTCTTCAGGTTCTGGGTGCCGGGGCCGCTGGGAACCGCATTGGCCACGTACACCAGCGCCTGCGGCATCTGCCCGATAGGAATGGTCGTGATGACCGTGTTGCTGGCCGTGTCGATCACGTCCACCGCGTCCTGGTCTTCCAGGCCCACATACACGCGCGTGTTGTCGCCGCTGGGCCACAGGCCGTGGGGCGTGAAGCCCGTGGGGATGGTGGCCACGATCTGCGGCTGCGGACCACGCTTGATCACCTTGACGACGTCCTCCCCGCCCACCGTAACGTAGATGAAGTCGCCCGCTTTGGTGGTCACGGCGTTCACGTGGTTGGTGACCTTGCCGGTGTCCAGCACATGCAGCACCTTGAAGGTGCGGGCGTCGATGACGCTCACTTTG
Source organism: Deinococcus aquatilis DSM 23025 (assembly GCF_000378445.1). Classification (GTDB taxonomy): domain Bacteria; phylum Deinococcota; class Deinococci; order Deinococcales; family Deinococcaceae; genus Deinococcus; species Deinococcus aquatilis. Next base: position 11,450 of record NZ_KB899698.1, read on the forward strand.
CCCACGTCCTTGTGGGTCAACCAGACCTCCTTGCCGTCCGGCGTGACCACCAGGTTGGGCGAGAACGCACTGACCACCGGCACGCGGGCGATCACCTTGCGGGTCTGGACGTCGATCACGTCAAGCTGTGCCGTGCGGCTGGAATCCACAAAGGCGCGCCGCCCGTCCGGGCTGAACACCACCATGCCGGGACCCCCGGCCACCCTGATGCGGTCAACCTCCTTCATGCTCGCCACGTCGATGACCGAGAGGTAATCCTCGCCGCGCACCGTGACCCAGACCTGCTGGCCATCCGGCGTGAAGAACCCCTCGTGGGGGCCACGCCCGATGTACACCGTTCCCATGACCGTGTTGTCGCGGGTACGGATGATGGTCACGCCGTTCGAGGCGTTGCTGATGACGTCCAGATAGCGTCCGTCGGGTGAGAAGCCCAGGCCGTGGACATTGACCTGCATGTCGTCGAGCGCCCCCAGCACCCCGGGCCGGGGATGGCCCAGCGGGATCTGGCCTATCACGGCGTTGGTTGCGGGGTTAATGACGGTCACGGTGTTCGAGGTCTGGTCAGCGGTATAGACCCGGTCGCGTGCGGAGAGGGCGGGGCCGTTCAGGGCTGGTGGCTGCTGGGCCACGCCCTGTGCACCTCCCCCCCTGGCCTGCTGCGCCAGGGCGAGTGCGCCGGTCAGGCTGATGGCAAGGACGGTGATGAGGACGGGACGGTGAATCTGGAACATAACAACCTCCGAAAGGACAGCTCAGAACTGGAAGAGAAGGGCGGCAGACTGCTCGGGTGAACGGCTTCATGACCCGTATGCCCCACGCGCCTGTTCTGGATGCGTTGCCGCCTTCACCGAAGCTTCACAGTGTGACTTGCCGGGCATCCCTAGAGTTGCTGAAGGTTATGCCATGTCCCGCTGACCTGCTGGCTCCGGGCAACCGGTACGCTCAGCCATGCCCACCTTCAGTGTTCCGCAACCCATCACGCAGGGTGCCGGAACCGATCTGCGCGCGAACTGGACACCCGATAGCCGGTGGATCGTGTTCGAACGCCTCCAGGGCGGTCGCCGGCGGCTATACCGTGTGCGTCCGGATGGTTCCAATCTAGAACCCCTCGCACTCGAGGAACCTGACGACTCGGACAGCACGGGACGGCCCGCCTTCTTCACTCCCGACGACCTGGTCTTCGTAAGTGACCGCCTGGGATTGACGGCCCTGTTCCGGCAGTTCCAGGGTCAGGTGATGCTCCTCCACGTCCACGCTCAGCCGAGTTATGGCCCAGCCCTGGGTACCGCCAGCACCTGGCCGGTGCTGTACTTTCAGCAGGACGGAAAAGACGAGGTTCACATCTACGCGCTGGGTCAAGACGGACAGGCAACCCAGTTGACCCACCACCCTGGCGTGCAGGATCAGCCGTGGCCCTGTTCAGACGGTCAGACCTTCGTTTACCACGCGCAGGAGGACGGACGACATGTGGTCTGTCTCCAGTCCGTCCAGGCTGGAGCCGCCCGGAAGGTAGTGAGCGACGCGGATGAGGAAACAGCCTACGTCACCCCGTTTCCCTCTCCGGACGGCCAGTGGATCGCGTTCACCTCGGCCCGGAGTAGTCAGGAGCAGGTGTGGGTCATGCGCCCGGATGGTTCCGAACGGCAGCAAGTCACATCTGGCGCGCCGCATAGCTTCCCCGCTTGGAGTTCGGACGGACGTTCACTGGTTTGCACACGGGGAACACCTACGGCGGAGCCGCCCAGCGGGTACCTCGTGACGGTGGACGTGTCCTGACCGCCCCCTGTGGTGTAGGCCAGATGTCGGCGAACTCTTGTCTGTTCGCCAGCCATCCGGCGGGAGAGTGGTTGACCCCGCACAGGCAGACTCTTGCAGCTTCACTTCCTGTGGGTTTCCGGCGTGTAGTGGGCGCTCAGGTAGGTCACGATCCTGTCGGCGTTCTCGTCGCTGATAAACGTCGCGCCGTATTTCTCCTTCATCTTGTAGACCTCGGCGTGCCAGACCTCGCCGGGCAGAGGCGGCTGGGACGTGATCAGGGTGGTGGCGTGGCACACGCTGCAATTGCTGCGGACCAGTTCCACGTCTTCCCCCTCGGCCAGGGCGGGGGTGTCCTGCGGAATGGGGCCGATGGCGTAGCTGGCGTCCGTGGTGTACGCGCCGCTGGCGGCCTGGTCAATCACGCCGCGCATCTGCTCAGCGTACTGGGCCATCGTGTTTTGAGGCTGGGTGGTCTGGGAGCTGGTGGTCTGAGCTGTGGCGGTCTGGGCCGTGGAGGTCTGTGGTCTGGCCGTCTCAGCGCTGCCGGACGCAGTTTCAGGCGACGCAGACACTGCGGCGGATTTGGGATTCGCAGCGGCCTGCGCTGCTGGGGCAGCCTGTGCTGGGGACGGTGCGGGGGCAGGGGCGGAGACGGGGGCCGTAGCCGGAGTTGCGCCAGTGGTGGCCGTGGCGGCTGGCACGCTGTTGTTGCGGACGCTCAGCGTGACCACCGGAACCACCACGGCCAGGACGGCGAGGGGAAACAGCAGCCCCATCAATTCAGGATATTTCATGACGCTCCTTTAACCGGCCTGGCCCACGGTGACCGTCTGACGCTCCACCGTGGTCCACAGGTAGCCCGACGGGTTCCAGATGGCCCCGTCCGGCTGATTTCCGCCGCTGGTGTCGGTGGCCCGCACGGCCAGGGTGTAGTGACCGGGTTTCTTGGGCGTCCACGCAAAGGTCCAGGGGCGGAAGGCGTAGCGCCCGTGGTCCTCGCCCAGCTTCGCGGCGCTCCAGGTCTTGCCGCCGTCGCTGGAGACCTCCACCTTGTTGACCTTGCCGCGCCCGCTCATCGCCAGCCCCTGCACGGTCATGGGCAGTCCGGCGGGCACCTTGACGGTCTCGTCCGGGGTCACGATGAACGAGCGCACGGGCATACTCCCCACCGGGCGCAGCTTGACCGTTTTGTCCTTGACCGCCTGCGGCGTCGTGTTCCCCCGGGCGTTGTCGGGTTGCAGGTACGCCGTGGTCATCCAGAAGTTGTCGTCCGGCTGGGTCAGCACCCGGATAAAGCTCAGGGTCTTCATCCAGTACGTGGCGAAGTAGCCGGGCACCACCAGCCGCACCGGAAAGCCGTTGACCAGCGGCAGCGGCTGGCCGTTCATGGCGTAGGCGACGATGCACTCGTCCAGTACCGGATCGTCCAGGTTCAGGCTCTTCTGGTAGCTGGCCCCACCGCTGCCGGGCGCACCTGCCCCGGTGTCCAGGCCCTGGAACTGCACCTGCACGCCGCCGGGTTTGAGGCCCGCGCGGTCCAGCAGGTCCCGCAGGCGCACCCCGGTCCAGGTGGCGCAGCCCATCGCGCCGTTGCCCCACTGCCCGCCGGGACGGCGCGGCTGGAAGCGGGCGCGGCTGTTGCCGGTGCACTGCATCACCGCGTTCACGCTGACCGCCTCGAAGTCACGCAGCAACTCAGCCAGGCTCAGCGACACCGGCTTGTTCACGTTGCCGCTCAGTTTGAGCCGCCAGGTGCCCAGATCGACGCTGGCCGGAAAGCCCGACAGGTTGGTGCGCACGAAGAACGCGGCGGTGGGTGTGAACGCACCTTGAAAGTAGCTGCGCGGCGTCTCGTACAGCGGTGGACGGTCCACCAGGCGGATCAGCGGCACCTTCTGCGGCAGGGCGATCAGCGGCCCCAGACCGTTCCAGGCGTCCAGGGGGCCGGGACCGCTGAAGGTGGGGGCGGGCGCGCTGGGCAGGCTCTGCTGGGCCAGGGCGCTGCGGCCCAGCGTCAGAGCGGCGCCAGCGGTGCCCAGCAGTCTCAGGGCGCCGCGGCGGGTGAGTGGAGCAGATGAATCGGACATACGTGGACCTCCTGGAACGGGGTGGGGGGAGAGGCTGAGGTGCAGGGCTTCAGAAGCGGCGTTCACAGGGCTTCAGACGCGATATTCAGACGTGGGGCAGGCCGGTGGTGGGCAGGGCGGGCACCTTTCCCAGCAGTTCCCCACGCCAGACGCTGTGCGCGGTGCGGACCGTGACCAGCAGCCACAGCACCGCCAGCACGGGGACAAACACTTCTCCCAGGCCCGTGAAAAAGCCCAGGTGGGTCAGGCTGCCCAGGCTGAAGGTGGAGGCTGTAAAGACGCCCAGCGGGAAGGTGAACGCCCACCAGCCCAGGTTGAACGGCAGGCCCTGCCGGATGAAACGCAGCGTGGTCAGCGTGGCCAGCGCCAGCCACCACGTTCCGAAGCCCCACAGCACCAGTCCGCCCAGCAGGCCCGCGCCGGTCAGGATCGGGCCGAGTTCCCCCAGGCCCTGCGCGGCCAGCACGCGGGGGGCGGCCTCGCCCAGTTGCAGCAGGGCCAGCGCGCCGGTGCCCAGCGGCCCCAGGGGCAGGAACATGCTCACGCCCAGTTCGGCCCCCGGCAGCTTGTGCTGGGCCAGCCGCAGCACGAACACGGTCAGGATCATCAGGGCCAGCGGCACCGACAGCGCAAACAGCACGTAGCCGCCGTAGATCAGCGGCGTGGCGGCCGCCACGCCCAGGTGCGGCGCGATCTGCCCGGCGCTGGCGGCGGCCACTTCCGAGGCCACCACGGGCAGCAGCCACAACGCCGTCATGCGTTCCAGCGCGTGGTCCTGGCGGGTGAACATCAGGTACGGTACCAGCAGGCCCACCGCCGCCGACAGCGCGGCGTCAAAGACCCACAGGTCACGGGCCAGCAGCGCCGCGTCCACGCCCCAGCGCGGCACGCCGAAGACGATCAGGCCGTTGATGATCGTGGCCAGGCCCATCGGGATGGCCCCCAGGAACATGCTCTGGGCCGGGTGCAGCAGGGTGGCGCGGCTGTCTGCCGGGTGCAGCAGGATGCGGGCCAGCGACAGCACGGTCAGCGCGGCGAAGATCAGCATGTTCAAGATCCACAGGCCCTCGCCCAGCGCCGCTGTGCCGGGGAGGGGCAGGTGGGGCAGCATCAGGGACACGATGCCGGTGCCCATGCTGGCGGTAAACCAGTTGGGGGTCAGCCCGCGCAGCACGTCGCTGGCAGCAGTTCTGGAAGTGTCTGGTGCGGAAGGGTGGGCAATCATGACGTCAGCGTAGGCCCGCCTCTTTATAAACTCAAATAGCCATTCGCTATAGCAACCCAAATTTGGTGTATATCTGGATCATGCCCCTGAATCCCGATCATCTGCTGACCTTCGTGCGGGTGGCCCGTCACGGAAATCTAAGTGCGGCGGCGGGCGAACTGAACCTGACGCAGCCCGCCGTGTCCAGCCAGATCAAGCTGCTGACGCAGGCGGTGGGCGAGCCGCTGCTGACCCGCCACCGTTACGGCGTCCGGCTGACCCCGGCGGGCCAGGGCCTGCTGCCGCACGCGGTGGCCGTTGAACGCGCTTTGGCCGGGGCCACGCGCTACGCCGCCGATCTGCGCGGCCTGGAAACAGGCACGCTGAACATCGCCGCCAGCAGCACCATCGCCGCAGCCCTGTTGCCAGGGGTGCTGGCGCAGTACCACGCCCGCTTCCCGGGGGTCACCCTGCGCGTGCAGCAGGGCAACACCGGGGAGGTGCTGGCCGCGCTGCTGGACGGGGCCTGTGAGCTGGCACTGATCGAGGGGGTGGCCGGAACGCTGCCTGCCGACCTGATCCGGCGCACTTTCGCCCAGGATACGCTGCGGCTGGTGCTGGCCCCGCAGCATCCGCTGGCCCAGCATTCGGCGCTGAACGCCGCGCACCTGAGTGGGCTGGGGCTGGTCTGGCGGGAGCCGGGATCAGGAACCCGTGAAGTGGCGCGCTCTGCGCTGGAGCGAGCGGGCATTCAGACGCGGGAGGTCCTGACCCTGACGGGCAGCGAGGCGGTTAAGGAGGCGGTGATCAGCGGCCTGGGGGCGGCGTTCATGTCGGAACTGATCGTCCGGCGGGAGGTGGCGGCGGGGGTGCTGGCCAGTCCGCCCCTGGAACTGCCCGGCCTGAACCGCCGGCTGGACGTGGTGGGCGCGCCCACTGAACTGCTGTCCAGGGCCGTGCAGGTCTTCGTGACTTTCCTGGAACCCGCCGGATGAGGGAGGGGAGGGGAGTCCCAGATCTCGGCCCCGCCTGTCAGCCAACCTTTTGCGGAGGTCTGAGAGAGGAAGAGCCATCTGAATGATCCGGGACGAGGCGTGCAAAAACGCCCGATAACGCAACGAATTGGCTGCTCCCATCCCGACAGCCTCCCCGCCTTGCGAAACTCTGTTGCACAATGATTTACACTGGCAACACGTTTTCGCAACACTGGAGGCTCCATGCAAGTCGGTTACGCCCGCGTCAGTAAACAAAATGAGCAGGACACCGCCGCACAACTTCGTGCATTGAAGACGGCAGGAGCAGAGCGCGTGTTTACCGAACATGCTTCTGGTGGCCGCTGGGACCGTCCTGAGCTGCACAAGATGCTGGATCAGCTCCGCGCCGGAGATGTGGTGGTGGTCTGGAAACTGGATCGCCTCAGCCGCAGCCTCAAGGATGTCTTGCACCTGATGGAGCTGCTGGGAGAGAAAGGCGTGGGGTTCCGAAGTTTGACTGAGGCCATAGATACCACCACGCCCGCAGGCCGAATGATGATGCAGATGGTGGGAGCGTTCGCCGAATTTGAGCGGGCCATGATCCGCGAGCGAACGAATGCAGGGCTGGAACAGGCCCGATTGGAAGGCCGCGTTGGTGGGCGCAAGCGCAAGTTGCTGCCGCACCAGGAGCAGGACATTCGTGAGTCGGTGGGGTCTGGGCAGCGCACTGCGGCCCAGTGCGCCCGTTTGTTCGGCGTCCATCCCAGCACCATTACCCGACTGTTGCAACGCCAGAGCTAAGGCGATGCCCGTCGAGTTTCTGAGCGACGAACAGGCCGCACAGTACGGACGCTACGCGGGCGATCCCACCCCCGAACAACTCAGCAACTTCTTTTTCCTGAGCGAAGCCGAGCTGGCCCTGATTGCCGAACGCCGCCGCGATCACAACCAGCTCGGTTTTGCCGTGCAGCTCTGCACCCTGCGCTTTCTCGGTTCATTCCTGCCCAACCCTGTGCAGGTGCCGTCCATCGTGGTCCGCCACGTCGCTGATCAACTTCATCTGCCCGCCCGCGTGATCGCCCGCTACGCCCTGCGCGAGGAAACCCGCTACCAGCACCGCCGGATCATCGTGGCTGCTCTGGGCTACTGTGACTTTGACGGCGGGCAGGCCGTGCGACTGATTCGCTGGCTGTACGCTCAACTGGCACTGAGTGCGCTGCGGCGGCGTGAGGTCTTTGCACCCGGCAGTGACCGCTACGGCGATCCGCGCGCTGAACTGTTACATGGAGTCGCCTGGGACGCCGTGAGCAACGATGTATGCCGCGCCCTGAACCGTTCGCTGGACCCCCAACCAGAGCTGGAACGTCTGCGCCTTGAGCTGGATGGTGCCTACCGCGAGGTGGAGCGCACCTTGCTCCAAAACACGGCCTTGCAACTGGATGGGCAGCCGGGTGGAACCCGGCTACGCCTGACGCCTCTGGAACCAGCCCCTGATCCGCCCAGCCTTCAGCGGCTTCAGCAGGCGGTGGCCCAGCGTCTTCCCGCCGTGCCGCTGGCCGCCTTGTTGCTGGAAGTGCATGCCTTTACGGGGCTGGCCGATGCCTTTACCCACGTCACCGATGGCACCTCCACCTTGCGGGACTTGCCTTTAAGTGTCACAGCGGTTCTGCTGGCCCAAGCGTGCAACATCGGTCTGGCGGCGGTGGCCGCGCCAGAGGTTCAGGCGCTCACCCTGTCGCGCCTGTCATGGGTTCAGCAGAACTACGTCCGCGCTGAGACCATCACGGCGGCCAATGCCCGCCTGGTGGACGCCCAGTTCGCCCTGCCGCTGGCGCACACCTGGGGCGGAGGTGAAGTGGCATCCGCCGATGGGCTACGCTTTGTGGTGCCAGTGAGGACCCTGCACGCCGGATGGAACCGCAAGTATTTCGGCTCCCAGCGTGGCGTGACGTACTACAACTTCACCAGCGATCAGTTCACCGGCTTTCACGGCATCGTGATTCCGGGGACGCTGCGCGACTCGCTGTTCATCCTGGCAGGCCTGCTGGAACAGCAGACCCGCCTTGACCCCCGCGAGATTATGGCCGATACGCACGGCTCCAGCGACGTGGTGTTCGGGTTGTTCGCGCTGCTGGGCTACCGCTTCAGCCCCCGGCTCGCCGATCTGCCCGATCAGCGCTTCTGGCGACTGGACCGCGAGGCCGATTACGGCGCGCTGGATGACCTGAGCCGCCACGTCGTCGATGAGGGGCTGATCGCCGCCCACTGGGAAGACATGCTGCGCCTGGCTGGATCACTCAAGCTGGGCAAGGTCAAAGCCACGGCGGTGATGCGAACCTTGCAACGCGGCGGCAGCCTGTCGGGTCTGGGACGGGCTATCGCTGAGTTTGGCCGCGTCGAGAAGACCCTGTTCCTGCTGAACTACGTCGGGGATGAGGCGTACCGGCGGCGCATCCTGCGGCAGATCAATCGGGGCGAACAGCGGCACGGCGTGGGCCGGGCTGTGTTCCACGGACGGAAGGGCGAACTGCGGCAGAAATACAGGGAAGGGATGGAAGATCAACTGGGCGCGCTGGGGCTGGTGGTCAATGCCATCGTGCTATGGAACACCCGGTATATGGGCGTTGCCCTGGACGACTTGAGACAGGCCGGGAAGATTGAGAACGAGCGGGACATCTCCCGCCTGACGCCGCTTTTGCATGGGCATATCCGCATGCTGGGAACTTACGAATTCAAGCTGCCAGAGGAGATTGCCCAAGGTCAACTGCGTCCCCTGCGTGATCCTGACACCGTGCAGGCGTACCTTGAGCAGATTGAATTGTGATCTGGAACCCAAGGGCGGATTTCTGTTCCTTCGCTAGTCAGACCCCAGCATTCAAGTGCAGCAGGAGCAGGGTGGCCAGCGCTTCCTCGCGGTCTCCTGGAACCTGAAATGCGGTGGGCAAGTGGGAGAGCAGATCGGCTTCCCGGGACTGGTGCGCGGGACAGGCCGTGCGTGGAGGGCAGAGGTCAAGCGGGGGTGGGCACAGCGGATTGGCGGCCGTGCTGGTGGGGGGGATGAGGCGGTGCGCGAGTCCACCGGGCAGCCAGGTGAGATCGAGGGGGAGGCCCGCGTGCTGAGCGGTGCTGTGCATCATGCGGATCGCGTGTGGGAGATCGTTCCAGGTCAGGTGTGCCGCATGAGTGGGGAGGTAGCCATAAAACGAACTGATGTCGTAGGCCGCTTGCGTGAACGTGAAGTCCTGGGCCTTGAGATGGAATCGTGTCAGGGTAAAGGCGGCGTCCTGGAGGAGTCGCAGTGATTCTGGGCTTTCCCGCCGGACTAAGAGCAGTTGGAAGCCGAGGAGCATGAGATGTCCGGCGAGATACGCGTGCTCGGGGTGTTCGCCGGGCAGGAGATCTGGGTGTTCGGGATGGTGCAGCGGTGGTTCAAGGCTTTCCAGGAAACGCTGGAGGCGGGTGACGAGGGCTTGGGTGTTGCCGCTGTCGAACGAGGCGGTCGGGCGGACTTCGCTGGGGGGAATGGGGAGCTGGTGCATGGGGTACCTCCGGAGGACACAACTGAAGGGTGAGGGCGTTCGGGGTGACGTGAGTCCTGCCCGTGCTACGCCGTGGCTCTCAGATATTCCGGGATGCGGCTCTGTGGAGCGTCCACGAAGTACAAGGCGCGCTTGCTGCGGGTGAATGCGACGAATTGCGCGCAGGTTTCGCTGGCTTCGGCTTGCGGAGTGTTGGCACTGGGGTGGGGCAGCAATTCGGGGGCCAAGATGTAAACGGTGTCGGCTTCGAGGCCTTTGGCGCGGTGAACAGTTGAAAGGACGACGCACTTCTCAGGGTCGCCTTGGAAGAGACTGCGAATGGCAGTGGTAAGTTCCCCAAGCGTCTGAGCCTGGCTGCGTTCGCGGACGAGGTTGAGGGCGGTGATGCGGTCGGCGAGGCCGGCAAGTCGGAGGTCAGGATCGCGGCCGTCGCGTTCGGCCTCGTGCGTGAGGTGGCGGGCGAGGTGGTCAGCGTAGGCATTGAGGTTCGAGGTGAAGGTGCTGAGGCTGAGTCCATCGCTGACCTGATCTCGGCGGGCCTTCTGACCATCCCAGGTGGCGGCGTCCCGGGCGAGGACGACGAGACTGCGGGAGAGGTCGCGGCCGCGCACGAGGGCAGGCACGCCCGCCGCGGTCAGCCGGTAACACCAGTCGATCAGTGGGGCGTTGGTGCGGCACAGCGCGAGGTGGCCGGGCTGGGCGCGGTGCTCGAACTCTTCGCCGGTGAGGTCATCCAGGGTGCCGCCAATCGCGTGTGGGGCCGCTTCAATCGCCGTGGTATAAGGCCGGGCGAGTTCCACGTGGCGGGTGGGGCAGCGGTAGGAGATGGACAGGGGCATGGTGACGGCGTGAAACAGTTGGGTAAAGCGCTGCATGCTGTGGGCATCTGCACCGTTGAAGGCATACAAGCTCTGATGTCCATCGCCGACGCCGATCAGGCGGCTGGTGTCGTTGGTGGCGGCTTGGAGCAAGGTGAGCTGGGCGCGACTCAGATCTTGGAGTTCGTCGACCAGGAGGAAGGCGTACGGGTCAGGGAGTCGCCAGCCGAAGACAGTGGGGGCGAGAACTTGATCCAGGAAGCTAATGACCTGGTGTTGCTGGAGTTGTTGCAGGCCTTGGCGAAGAATGCGGTGGGTGAGCTGGTAGAGGGTGTCTTCGGCGCCGATGATGGGGGCGTCCACATCGTTGAGTTGTTCGGCCCAGTCGCTGAGGGGAGTGTCGAGCCCGAGACCATGGCCGACGTGCAGGTCAAGGGTGGCGTTCAGGCGCTCGCGGAGTTCTCGGCGAGCGGCGGGAGAGGCAATGCGACTGTTCTGTAAATGTTCAGTGATCAGGCCCTTGTACTTGTCGGGCTCGAAGGTGAGTTTTGGCAGATTTTTAGTGCAGATGAGGTGTCCGAGGGAGCTGACGGTGCGGACGTCGAACTGTTTTGGGACGAGTTTACGCAGGGGTTTGACAATGTGGGTATTAAAGGAAAGTACACCGACGGGTTGACTCGGTTGAACGAGGTGTTGTTCGTCTAACAATGTTGCGATCATCTGAATGAGGGTGGTTTTGCCGCTGCCGGCGGTGGCGTTGACGGTGATGGAGTGGGTGTGGTGTTGGACGGCGTGGAGGATGGCGGTCTGGTAGGGGGAGTGAGTCGGTTGCGGTTGGGTGTGGGGGCGAGGAGGAGGGGGGTCATGGTCATGTGGGGACTCCTTGACGTGGATGGTGAGGGGGCTGGGGGTGACGCGGGGAGTTATTGAGGGAATAAAGCGCATGGGTGTGGATTGGCTTTCTTGTTTTGGAATTCATGACTGACCTGTTTACTGTTTTTGTGCTGGCGTTAGCCTCTGCTTGCGCTCAGCGATGAACTTGAAGTGGGGGAGGGGAGAGCACGGGGAGGGTGGTTTCTTCCATCCTTACTCCTCTAGTAACCTCCTCCACTTGAAACACATACGTGGCTCCCACGGAGCCACCCCTCGCCCGCCCCTGTGCCCGCAATCCCAGCAACACCCCCAGCACCTCCATGCGTGATCCCCCCCACACCTCCACAAAGGCCGCTAGCGTTCCCCACCGCCCCGCGAACACCATCGCCGCCTGGTCCAAGACCTCCCCACTCGGGACCTGCCCGTGCTGCACTGGGACGTAATGCCCCGACCGCGACGCCCGAGATGCACCACTCCCCGGCACATGCAACAACCGCCCCGCCTCCACTAAGGTCGTGAGAATCTTTTCCGCTTCTCGACCGACCAGTTGTCTCGCTTCCACTCGCGTCAACCGCCCCGCCAACACCGCCCGCTCCACTAACAGTTCTCTTGCATCCATACGCGTGCTCCTTCGCCGTAGGACTCCCCCTACAGATCAAACGAACAAGGCCGGGGCATCACCCCCGGCCACGTCTCTGGTCTCCTTTAATCCGTTGCGTTCTCCAGTTCCCTACCTTGCGCTTGAGGTTCCCCGCGGGTCGTTCTGACGGGCAAAATAGGTGTATTTCCTGTTCAGAGAAAATAGGACTTCGTGCAGCTGCACGAAGTCCTATTTTGGTCGCACTCTCATTGTTTAACTAACGCTCTAAATATAGAATTTTCCAGTGAAAATTAAAAGTGCAGGAAAGATGTAGAAAACAGCGTAAATAAAGAGATAAGTTTGCAGCAAATTGCAAAGATATCGTCCGAAATAAAGCGCAAATGGAATAGCCAAGAATGCACTAAATATAAAAAAATTGCCTTGCGTCAATGCATCTAGGATGGCTATCGCATAGAACGTAATGACTTGAAGTGCCACTGCTATCACAATGTGACGGATCAAAGCTTTCCGGTGCACAGCCATTACGATCCCAACAAGAAGCCCTATTCCTGCCATTATTAGAAAGAGTTGTTCGTGATTCATGGCATTCTCGACCTCTAGCTCCTCACCACAAAGCTGTCAATTGACATTCTGAAGTACTGAAACTCCTGAAGCCTGCTGGTCTGCACTGACAGATATGTCAATTTCTCCCAGTTCTGCATACTGACACAAATGCCCGAGACGCCCCGCTCCCTGGCACATGCAGCAGACGCCCCGCATCAACCGCACGGCTAACACAGCCCGCTCCCATAACAGTTCTGCTGCATTCATGCGTTTGCTCCTTTGCCATAGGGCTTCCCCTACAGATCAAACGAACAAGGCCGGGGCATCACCCCCGGCCACGCTTCTGGTCTGCTTTAATCCGCAGCGTTTTCTTCGATCTCCGTGCCCTGCACCGCCAATGTGTGCCGTCGCCGCCCCGGCAACTGAAACTCTGGCCGCACCAACCCTCGCCCACGAAACACAATCAGCGAGCGGTACTCAAATTCTCCCTCTGCCTTCTCCTTCACGTCGTCTGCATCGGTGTTCTTGGCTCCCCGGCTGTACTTGATCGCCGCAGGTAGTTTCATTTTTCGTGAATCCACCGGCTCCAGCAATCGTTGCTTATAGAAATGCCCGTCATGAAACACGCCTTTGTCACCCTCCGGACTGATCCACGGCCGTGCCCCAATCAGTGACCAATCGAACGTGTCGTGCAGGTCATACGGCAATTGATAACCCCCCGCTGGCACGTTCCCGGCTGGCCGGTAGCCTTGCGCGCCATACCGCCGCTGCAACACCCGCAATTCCGTCAAGTCCGCCGCAGACACCGTGATGTGCGTGCCGATCTCATCCACCACGACCAAACTGACTGGTTGCCCTTCCCCAACACTCTTTTCTGTCATCACACCCTCGCTTCTCCCCATCTGGGATACGCGAGGCTTGCCCGTGCCCCACTGGGCGCGGGCCACTCCTGGTGATACCGGCGTCCTGTGGATGATCGTTCAGGCGCCGCTTGAACGCCTTGACCTCAGCGATCAACGCGGCCTCTGACGGACGACCAGTTGGAGCTGTTCCACCATTCCGCGCTCATGACGCCGCCCTCACGGTCGCGCTGCTATCCTGCGCCTCATGAAGCTCGTGCTTGCTGTGATTCAAGACGCGGATGCTTCCGCACTGGTTCGGGTCCTGTCCGCCAATGCCTTTGACGTCACGAAACTCGCCAGCACTGGCGGCTTCCTGCGCGCAGGCAATACCACCCTCATGATCGGCGTCACCGACGAACGACTGGCCGAGTTACAACGGCATGTCCAACAGACCTGCCACACCCGTCTCGTGACGCACAACGGGCCCATAGACGAGCAGCGCGAAGGCTCAGTCAATCCCGTGCAAGTGGCTGTGGGCGGCGCCGTCCTGTTCGTGATGGGCGTGCAAGAGTTCGTCAAATTTTAACGACACAGGGACCGCACGCCCGCCACCAACGCTGACCCCAAGTGCACAAGGATCAAGAGACGGAATTGCGGAAGAAAGCCAAGACCAGCGTGACGGCACACATCAACGCAAACGCATGAATGGTGTGCTTGCGGCTGCGTGAGCGGAAGAACTCTGCGCGTTGCTCGGGCGTATCCCGAACCAGCCAGAACATCAGCATCGGAAGAAACAACGCACTCGGCAAGCCAATGAAGCCAATCCCGAACGCCAGGATCAATTGTGCCCAGCCCGGCATCTGCGTCCCCGCAGCCGTAATGATCAACAAAGAAGCCACAATCAGCAAGGTCGGCAGGCCAGTCAGGGGCCGGGCTTCAGGGTAAGTACGCATCCCCGCGCATCGTACGGAGCGTTTTCAAGATTCACAAGGGGGGGCCGTCCGGGAACCACGAATTGCTCTGCCCTAACGCTGCTTGGCGGGCGATTTTGGCTTGCACCCTCTGGCCGTGTTTCAAGACCGCCGCATGTGCTGGCCAGTGCTCTTCCAAGACGGCCAGAAACGCTTCCGCTGACAATGCACGCCTGAGCGCCGTGTACCAGAAATCACTCGTCGAGACCGGAGAACGCATGCTGGGAAATTTCAGTCGAAGGTAACGTAGCTTCCACAGGGCCTCTGGATACGCTTCCGGGCACTGCGTCTTGAACACCTGGCGCCATGTCTCTGCTCGTGCCCGGCACGCCTCATGCAGTTCTGCCATACGCTCAGTCAAGTCCGCCACGCGCTGCAGCTGATGATCTGGGCTTCGGTCGACCAAGACGCCTACTTGGACGAGATGATCTTCCAGTCCAGCGTGCACGAACAAGGGCAGCGCGGCGCGTTGACGCGTATTCCACTTTTGAGCATTCCGGGCGCTCGCCTCCTCGCGCGTCACTCTCTTCCGGATTGGCTTGGCCCGGTTCAATGGGAGTGGGTTGAGAGAGTTCTCTTCCGTAGAACGTACTTGCGACAGGATTGACATTTGTCGCCATGGCCCTCACAGGGCCACACCTGATCAGTGGTTACGGTCAGCGTACCTTTGATCGATGGAGAGCACCTGCTGGGTCACATCTTGTCCAGTTACAGCTCTGCTGGCTCAGCACTCAGCTTCGTCAGCGCGCTCAAATAGTCTAAGGTCAGCACCAGAAACGTTGTTGCCCACAGCGCATGCTGTTGCTTTCGAAAGCCGAGTTCACCATGTTGAATCTGATCGCGCTGAGGCACAACTTTCGATCGTGTGCGCGTAAACATCTTGTACTGCCTGCGCGTGAATTCCTCATCAAAAAGTTGCTGGCCGTCCTTGATTCGTTTGTGCCAGCCGTCAAGTACCTCTGTACGATGTTGGATCTTTGCCTGGTCATTCGTGTAGAAGCAAGCCTTTTCCAGGCCAAACCGCGCAGTCACATCGTTGAACAAACCTTCTGCCTCGCCAATCATAAACGAGGCTACGTTGTCGACGTGCTTTCCTTCACACGCCAGAGTGAACTGGCTTTCTACAGATGTGCGACGCTCCAGTGCCCGTTCTTCTGGGAGACCTAACGCCATAATTTTTTCTGAGATGTAGCCTTGCAAATCCACTTGCACTTCCTGAATGGCTTGTATTAACACGTTTTTGGCCGCATCAAATCCTTGCTCCGCCGCACGCGAGAGTGTGATGGGCAGCAGGAAATCTGAATAGAGCAGCACGGGGAGGATGTACCAACCCTCCTCGAGAAACAGTTTGACCACCTGTTCCGTCTGAGCATTAACCTCCTGCTCTTGCTCCCGCTGCTGCGTCAAAAACCGGTCGTACTGTACGGTGCCCTGAACCGCGAACTTCAACGCATAAGGCGTGAAATCTGTCGCCCATAACAGACGTCGCCCCACCAGCGTCTCCGTACGAACAATGCTGTGCCAAGCTGACACATTTTTTCCTTGACGTTGCGGCAGCGATGCAAATAACGGCGTACCCAGCACATGCCGCAACAGCTTGTCTGTCCCGAAGCTCGAACTCATCGCTGGCAACATCTGTTTGTGTAAGTCCTCTACGGGTGACCGCACCGAGGCTCCGATCCCACGAGGACCGCTGATCATCTGTTGGGTTGTCAAGGTGCTGGGCAAAGACCTGAAAAACGAGTCAGCGGGCGAACGGAGGCTCTGAAACCCTGAGAGCCTCAACAGCTGTTGGGCGGGCAGCAGCCGGTCTCGACGCGCTTGCTGTTCCAGAATAAATCGAAGCGTTGGGGGCAGAAAATCGCGCATAGGGTTTGTCCTCCCCTGCATTATGCGTGTAGCCAGTGGCGAAGCTGTAAGCCATTTGATCCAGTCCGACGAGAGTGCCTCGCGGTAGCAGGACAGAGCATGACGTACCGCCGCTTGACTCGCACCAGCGCCTGTCGGCACCTCCCTCTTGATGCTTTACTCCTCGGACAACCGAATCCCCCAACGCCGTCCTGTATACAACGTGAACAGGCCTGGATGTGCGTCCAAGCGTGCGAACAATGCCCCAGCCGTCAACGGCAAGTTCAGTCTCTTCACCAGCGCCGTACACGAACAAACGCCTTGCTGACGAACCAAGTAGCGCGCGACCTGCACAACCGGATCCTCAGTCTCTGGCCACGCGAACGCCACGCGCGCCTTCTGAGCCTTGATCTGCGCGTGAACCTTGGGCAGCGGCGTAAACGCCTCAACCGCTGTCCCATACTCCGTCAGCACGCGTCCCAGCACCGCCCGGCCCCTGGGCCAGAGCATCAGCGCGGCCCCCAGACCCAAAGCCACTGCCCCTTGAATCCCTGGAGAGATCCCCCGCCGCGTTAACGCCTGCACCGCCGTCCCCAGCCCGGTCGCAACCACCGACACCGGCAGCCCAAACACGAATGCGAACGTCTCCTGCACCCGCAGCTCATCCCGAAACGCACTCAACACCCGGCCATGCTCCCCCTGCTGCCCTAACGTCGGCAGCAGGCCAGCAAAAGCCTCCTGGTCATACGTCAGCACGCCATCTGCATCTAGCACATACCCCAACAACGCTAAATCCGCATCATCTGGATCCCGTTCGGGTGTCCGCACCGCCGCACTCAGGGCCGTGTCCGCAATCCCGGCCGGATCCAAGACCATCACGTGCGGAGCCACCTCCGTGCGCCAGACGTGCAGCATCGCCTCGGCCTGCTGCGGCCACTTGCGTCGGATGTTCCCCTCCAAGCGGGAGATCCCTGGACTCACCTCCGCAAGATCACTCGCAGACATCACCAGCCGACCATGCGGGGCAGACAACAGCTCAAACAGAGCAGGGCGGGGCCCTTCAGGAGTCTTCGCCGTGCGCTTCAGGTCTCGGATGATCAAGTTCGCATCCACCACCAAAACGACCGTGCGTCCCGTCAGATGCAGGCCCAAGGGTGGTAAGTCACGCGGCGCACGACGCTCGGGTGGCCAGACGAATCGACGAGACGCTGGGGCAACGGACGTGCTTTTGGAGCCAGCGTTCATGCGTCCTCGGCCTTGGCCCCATCCGGGAGGTCGTCATAAAACAGGGCTGAGGCCGCAAACATCGCTGCCCGCGCACCCCCCGCAACCGCGAACGCGATCTGATTGCCACTCGTGACGTCCCCGGCCGCGTACACCCCGGGGATGGTGGTCATCTGCTGGGCATCCACCTGAATCCCACTCGGCGTCACCTCACAGCCCAACTGCACCGCCAACTCCACCTGGCCACGGCGCTCGCCATGCGCATACAGCACGGCCCGATCTGCCACTGTGCCGTCTTGGAAGGTCAAGCGCACCCCGCCCTCCCGCCCATCCACACGCACCAACGGGGCATCCATCAAATGAGCTCCCCGCGTCTCCAGCAGTTCCCGTTGCTCCGGGGTGAAGTCCAAGGAACGGTCTGAGCACACCAGGATGTCCCGGCTGATCTTCTGGTGGTACAAGATCGACTGCACGCCACTCGTGCCCCCCAGTGCAGCCTGATAGAAGGCCGTGGGCCCGTCCCGGATTTCCCAGCCGTAGCAGTACGCACAGTGATGTACACCTTTCCCCCACTCTTCTCGCAGACCGGTCGGCTCATCCGGCAGGAGATCCCGGACGCCTGTCGCAAGAATGATCTTGCGCGCCTGGACAGTCTGGCCGTCGGCCAGGGTGGCGATGAAGGCCCCGTTCTCCCCAGCGACGCGGATGACGCCTGCCTCGAGGACCGGGAAGTCATACGGCCGCAATTGATCCCGCGCCACCTGCAGCAAGTGCACGGGATCCTCCCCATCCTGCGTGAACACCCCATGCGCCTGCCGGGACGGCGCATTCCGACTCGGCCCCGCCGTCACCACCACCCCACGCTTCATCCCCCGCGCGCTATACAACGCCGCACTCAAGCCTGCAAAACCGCCACCAATAATTAGGACATCCAGAGGAGCATGAGTCATCACCGCACTGTAGGACAGGACGTCCGGGGCGGGGCCCACATCTGCGGTTGCCCCGCGTGTTGCGGTCTTCCAGGGTTGTCCACCGTTGCTCAAGCAACATCCGGGTTCAAGCGGACTGCGCGACAGGCGGGCTGACTGCCGCGTGTGCCGCCTGAATCTGGTCAGCTAAGGCCGTCGCACTCCGCCGCCAGCCCACCCACTGATTCCGGAACACAGGATTCCAACGATCCTGCCCCCCCAACGGCTCCAGATGCCACAGCACCGTCACCCCACTCGGACTCGGCACCACCGGATGCCAGCCGCCACCCGCCGACACTTCCACGAACACACCAATATCACCTCCTCCTGGAGCGGCATGGAAGCAAGCTTCTCCTGACACCGCAATCCCGGCCTTGTTGTACGTCACTTTGCCTGTCCAGCCCAAGTGTCGCAACACGGCTTTTAAGTAGCGTCTCGCATCCCGTTCAAACGCGTCTTTCCCGACTGGGTTGTACCCCACATCCCCATCGGCGTTTGGGTATTCGCCCAACAACTGTTCCCCTGTCTCAGCCGCCTTGGTTCGGCGCTGCCATTCGGCACACCGCTCCCGCCAAGATGCATTCACTGCAAACAAGCCGTCCATCGGCGTCAGCAGCTTCGTCAACGCCCGACTCGCCCGCGCAGGCGAAGGATTCTCCGCTTCACCCAGGATGTTCAGGGCCATGTTTGATCCGTCTGGTAGGGGAGAGGAGAGAGGCGTGACCGTCACAATCAGGGCCGTGGTCGCTTGCGCGGTTTGAGCAGCCGCGTACACCACGCCGCCATCCACTTCCAGTTTGAGGATCTTGCTCTGCGTCCATCGGGCCAGTACACCCGGCAGGTCAAGCAGATCGGGACGCAATTTTACTACCAGGTTGGCCATACGTGAGCTGGGCCCCAGACTTGGGGCCACCACCTTTCACACGCCGGAAGAGACGGACGGCTGGAACAAGAGCCACGATGAATGGCCGCATGATTCAACTCCCCGCTCTGCTCCAGTTGGACAGGCGAGGAGCAGCTGGGCCTCTTCACCTCTCCTCCCAGTCCAACTCACCTATTGATAACGGCCAAAGTTCGAGTCGTCTTCCAACAGCGATGAAGCGTGCTAGATGAAGCTTGAGAATGTAGGATCGTCTGCAAGCGATGTGAACTTACGCCGCCATCAATAATACCTTGAGTAGGGGTGTGTACCACCCATATTGTCTGTAATGGGCAGGAGAGTCATATGTCAATTTTCATTGTTGTCTTTACGAGAATCGTGCTCGGCCTCGTAGCTTCAGTCATCATTCTTCATTTTAAAGGCCTATTTGAAAGACTATATGCCCCCAACTATATAATATCTGTCTTTTTCTTTGCTTTAATTGCTCCACTTCTCTTCCTCTATGTCTCCGCACTCAGCCAATCAGACGGTCTTTGGCTCATTCTCGCGTACGTCGCTCCAGCATTGCTTCTTCTGGGACTGGTGGTGAAAAACCCAGTCGCTATTCCACTAACTATGTTTGGCTGCATCTTTTGTGTCATGCTCCTCCCAGCTTTGCTGACGTAAAAGATTCATCCATCCCGGTCACGTCGACGTGTGTTGATAACAGCGTAAGTTCGCATGGGCCTCAAACTGTTCCAGATTCTTAGGTTCTGTCTAGCACGTTCAATTGATGACGAAAACCGACTCAGACTTTGGCCGTTATCAATAGCGTGCAAGCCGCCCGCCGGAGACTCAGGTCGCTGCGGGGAGACTCGCCCACGTTACGGTCATCAATAGACTCAAATCTCGAGTCGAGTGGTAACGATTCAACCCGCCGAGATATGCCGTTCGGTTCGTGTATATCGGTACTTGGAGGCCATAACTCCAGCACAGCCAGGCTTGCACCAGCCGAGCAAGACGGCCATTCCCGTCCCAGAACGGATGAATGCGAATCAACTCCGCATGGATCCAGGTGGCATGAAATAAAACCTCGGACGTGGTCGGTGCCTCTGACCATTCCGCCAACACCTGTTGATGCGTCACCATCACGTCTTCCACCGCCGCTGAAATGAGCGCCGGCGCGGTGCCCGTTTCAAAGCCATACGTGATGTCCGCGTGACGGTACTGACCTGGCTGCATGCGATCCAACCCTGCAGACAACGCGGTATGCCACGCCAACAACACCCCCGAGCTGAGGGCCTCCGGAGCCGTGTCCAAGCAACTCAGTTCCAAAGAAATGAGCGCCCGGGTCAGGCGCTCAAGTTCTTCCGGCGAAAACCGCTTCCCATCACTGCCCAGATGTGTCATGTTGCTCCTGCAAAGCAGAGCTCTGTTCAGGGGTGATTTCCACCCCTTCCAAGCGCAAACTGCTCACGGCATGGGCCACGATCTGTGCCCGCAACGCCGCACTCGGCGGGCCTTGGGGACGCTTCACCGCCAAGATCGTCTGTTCGTTCGTCGGCAAGATCACCTTGGTCATCGGCTCAGTATCTCCTCTCTCCTCGGCGTCGAGCAAGGTGTCGAGACACGTTCAGTCGACGGCTCAACTCACCTTCCAGAAGTGAACGGGACTGGACGTCCGCCCGCCCGAGCGTGCTGCACGGCCCACGGGCGGCAACCCGTCCATCACTCCACGCGCTCTGCTTCTTCTTGCACGACCACGCGTAAGGTCTGCGCCAACCGCCTCCGATCCGCGGCCGTCACTCGCCAAGTCTGCGAGGCCTCCTCCAACACTAAGCCCAGCGTCTGGGCCGTGAGGCTGACGCTCGCCACCGCCAGTGGATCTTGATCATCCACAAAATGAGCCTCTAGACCTTGTTCGAGTGCGGTGATGCAGGCAGCCACTTGAGTGACTGGTAGACCGCCCACGCCTTCCTCGGCTCGCCACACCACACTCTGCCCCAGCGCGTCCACCACAGGCGTCAACGTCAGTTCTGTCCCACTTTCCAGCCAAATTGTTTGCATCCCCGATGCAGGCCCCCTCAGGGCCACGCCTCAACACGCCTACGTTGAGGTCGTTACACTGCGGCCGTGCCGCTCACCGCCCTTCACGGAGAGATCCGATTAGTCAGTGTGGACTTGCCTTCACCTGCGTTTGAAGCGCTGCGTGGCGCCACCGACCTCGTTATGACCTGTTGTGAAGCGCGGGCCATTCCAAAGCGGAGTGTCCTAGGTCTGCCCTTTTTCGCACATCACAGCCGAGGCACCTGTGAATATGCCGGGGAGAGTGAACTGCACGTGCTCGCCAAGGTGGAGATCTTGCGAGCCGCACGAGCCGCAGGGTGGGTGGCCGATGTCGAAGTCCGTGGGCACACCCCAGAGGGCCAGCGGTGGCGGGCCGATGTCCTATGTGAGCGAGGCCGGCACCGGGTGGCCTTCGAGGTACAGCGCAGCGGCATTGTGCTACAGGAGCTGCACGCCCGGCAAGCGCTCTACCGGGCCAGTGGTGTCCGGGGCTTCTGGTTGATGCGCACACATGAACGCCGACTGCGGCAGGCTCAACCCTGGCAGCACGAGACGCCCGCGCTCTACCTCAGTCACGACCGCCACATCCCGGATCTCAACCTCAACCTCACCAGCTTCACTCGGGCGGCCTTAGGCGGACATCTCAAACTGTTCCCCATCCCAGACCAGCCCGTGCAGTTGCGGGTCGTGGCGGAACCCAAACGGTGCTTTCGATGCTTCCAGAATTTTTACCTGACAAGAGCCGTCCTCGTCGCCGACCCGGAGATACCGACCCAGCTGGTGATGACGCCTGGAATCCACCCAGAGCTGGGTCCCCAGCTGACTACCCTCTTTCAGACGCTCGACCTTGATGCGGGGTTCTTGGTGCCGTGGCCCCAAACCGCACCTTTTGTGTCCTGGCCTTCAACAGCACCACACACCTTTCGTTGTCCAAATTGTGGAGCGGCACGATCTGCTGCCCGCTTTGGTAAGACGTGGCTGGATCCCGCGCAGGCGGCGACCACCTGGGCCAGAGGCGATGTCAGAGTCTGGGAGCGGACGCTCACGCTGCCACCGGAATACCACGCCTGGTTGACCCAAACCACCGGGCAGGTCTGGGTCTTGCGGCCGCGAACGAATAAGCCTTGATGGTGGGTCTGGAACGCCGACGTCTGCGAGCGAACCGCACCTCCACTCACGTCTCTCGTTTGACGCGAAGCACGAGCGTCGTGACGCCATCCTTCTCCTGAACCTGAGAGCCATCAAAGTTGGCACCTGTCCCCTCAGGGAACACCTCGCGCCAGATCGTCACGAGGGTGCCGGAACTGAGCTGAGCCTGACCACTGCGGAGGTCTTTCGCTACCTGTTCAAGAAGCGTCGCCACATGCAGGAGTTCGGCGGTCTCTGAGGGCAGAGGTTCTTGAACAGCGTGTTCGGCTCCTCCCAAAGCGTGCGGTTCTCTCTCCAGTGCGTTCGCGATCGCGTCCAGAATCCGTTCGCCATACGCCTCAATCCGCTTCGGCCCCAAACCCGGCAGACCGACTAACTCCGCCATCGTCCGTGGTCGACGCGCAGCGAGCGCCGTCAACGTCGCGTTCGGGAAAATCAGGTACGCCGCATACCCGGTTTCCCGAGCCAAGGCGCGCCGCGCCTCCCCTAACGCGACCGCCACCGCCGCGTCAGGTTCAGCCGCCTGCACCGCACCTGACATAACCACAGGCTCCTCCGGCACTTCGCGCACCATCGCCGGGTCTGAATCGTTCATCGCCTGCGGTGACTTGGACATCTCGGTCACCCCAGAGGGCTGGGCGGCCACCCCCACCCCTGCAGAGTGCGCCAGGCTGGAACGCTCCACCGGCACGTCGCGCGCCCCCGAAGCGTCCACGACCTCTGCAGGCCTGGGCACCTCTGTGACCCGAGAGGACGGGGCAGCTACTGTTCCTGACGGCCCTCCGGCAGAGCGTTGCTCTGCCCCCACCAGAGGCGTCAACGAGTGCACGGGCGTCCCCACCGCTCCCCAGCTCACCTCCGGAGCCAATCCCAACTCGTGCGCCTGCACGGTGCCCCGAGGGCGTGCTTGCTCCTCGTGCACCCCAGTTCGCACCAGGCGAAGCACTTCCGCACCGTACTCCGCCAACCGCCGCTCCCCAATCCCACTCACCGTCCCGAGCGTATGCAAGCTCCCTGGCCGCAGTTCTGCAATCGCCTTCAACGTCGCGTCACTGAAAATCACGTACGGCGTCACCTTCAATTGCCCCGCACGCTCAGCCCGCCAAGCGCGCAAAGCCAGAAACAAGGGTTTGTCGTGCGCACCGATCGCCACCCGAGTCGCCTGAGCTTTCTCCCGAGTACGCTTTGCTTGCCGAGGCAGCAAGGTGTCCTCTCGTAACAGCAACGGCGTCTCACCCCTCAAGATCGCCTTCGCTTGCGGCGTGACCGTCAACCCGTGATACGGCCCCGCCGTGAGGTAGCCCAAACTCACCAGCTGCCGCAGGACACTCCGCCAGACCTTCGGATCATGCTCCTTCCCAATCCCATACGTCGGGAGGCTCCGGTGCCGCTTGTTCTTGTCATTCTCCTTGCCCAGCAAAATATCAGCCAGGTACGCCGCACCAAACCGGTTGCCTGTTCGGATGGCTGCTGACAGCGCCATCTGCGCTTCTCGCCTCATGTCCCGCACACTCGGCGGGTTCAGGCACACATCGCAGTTCCCACACGGGCCGGCATACGCTTCTCCAAAGTACCCCAGCAGCACCTGACGACGGCAGGACGCGGTCTCGCAGTACGTCAGCAGCGCATCCAGCTTGCCGGATTCAATCCGCTTGACGTCCTCTGGGGCGTCACTGTCCGCGAGCATCCGGCGCACGTTGACCACATCGGCGAGGCCGTACACCATCCATGCGGTACTGGCCAGCCCATCTCGGCCCGCCCGTCCGGTTTCCTGGTAGTACCCCTCCAAACTCTTCGGCAGATCGAGGTGAGCCACGAAGCGCACGTTCGGCTTATCGATACCCATGCCGAACGCCACGGTCGCCACGACAATGACGCCCTCCTCATTCAGGAAGCGCTCCTGTGCCCGGTTCCGCTCCTCCGGGGCGAGGCCGGCATGGTAGGCCACCACTGGAAGGCCCTGCTCCTGAAGCCAGCTCGCCGTTTCCTCTACCGACCGCCGCGACAGGCAGTACACGACGCCGGCATCTCCGAGATGTTCGGTCTGAATGAATTCCAACAGTTGGTCTTTGGGTTTGTCCTTGTTTGTGATCCGGTACTGAATATTCGGTCGATCAAAGCTGGAGATAAATTCCGGTGCGTTGGTCAAGCCGAGAACTCGGCGGATATCCGCGCGTGTGCGGTCATCGGCCGTCGCGGTCAGAGCCAGGCGGGGTACCTCCGGAAAGTGCTCTTCGAGCACGCTGAGCTGTTGGTACTCCGGGCGGAAGTCATGGCCCCACTGAGACACGCAGTGCGCTTCGTCAATCGCAAACAGGGCGATTTGCGCCTGATGGAGCAAGTCCAGCGTCCGAGGAAGCAGGAGGCGTTCAGGAGCGACGTAGAGCAAGTCCAGGCGGCCCGCCAGGACGGCTTGCTCAACCGCGCGAGCAGCAGAGGGGGTCAGCGTGGAATTCAGGAAGGCGGCACGAACGCCTAACTGCCGGAGCGTATCCACCTGGTCTTTCATCAGCGCGATCAGGGGCGACACGACGATGCCGACCCCAGGCCGCAACAAACTCGGCAACTGGTAACACAGGCTTTTGCCCCCACCAGTCGGCATCAGCACCAGGGCGTGACGGCCCCCAGCCACCGTCTGCACGATCTGCGCCTGAACGCCCCGAAATTCGTTGTACCCCCAGACCCGCTGCAAGATCTCCAGCGCTTGAGGCATCACCTCTCCAGTCATCGCCCTCATTCTACTCCCCATTCTGTTCAAAACAGAATTCACCCAGACACGGTTCCACTGGCGCAGGCCGCACTCCGCCCCGCAAGTTTCGCGGCCCTCAGCGACGCGAGGGCCCCCCACCAGCGCGGGTGTTGGCTCCATCAAGCGGCCACCTCAGAGATCCCTGAGGACACACCTCCCCGTCATACGGGCCACAGCGCCCCACCTCCGCTCAGCCCTGTGCAGTCCCATCGCTGCTGGACGCCGGGTGTACTCGCCGGAGCAGCACGAGTTGTTCGCGAATGATGCTCGCCAACCGCTCCCGCTCCCGAAAGACCGTCAGCATATGGGACGCATGATGCATCTGCGCGAAGTCCCGGTGACGGCCGTACGCCTTCAGCATCTCTGCGTTCAGGCCGGGATACTGCCGCTCATACACTTCAAGATCCCGCGCCACATCCAGCCGGTCACGGGTGTTCGCGTCCGCGCTCGTGCTGTACCAATCCAACTCGTAGCCCGCATGCAGCGCCAATTCGCGCGTGAATTCGCGCAAGGTTCTGGAGTTGCCCTCCTGAAACGGGTGGAGATGATCGAGGTCGCCGTACAGCTGACTCAAGCGCTCCGCACACTCGTCGAGCGCCAAGCCTTCCAGCGCCGCGCCGCCCTGCAACTCACTCAAGACGCGTTCCACCCGCGGGCCCAGGTCGCCCCCCGCGTACCCAATCACATATTGCGTCCCTTCCCCTTCCAGAACGCGCGTCTTGAAATGCGTGCGGACCTGCGGCCTGAACTCACCCGGACGATGATGCGCCAAATCCTGGAAGATCCGGCGATGCGCTTCTCTCAAGTGAGCGACGTCAAAACGTCCGTTGACAGGGGACTCTTGAAGTTCCAGAATCCGGGCGGATGTGAGGACACCTTCGAGGGCGTGTGGGTCAGGCACTGCGCCGAGCGTACTGCTGCACCTGCGCCACCACTTCGGCCAGCTCCAGCTCGCCACAGACATACTGGGCATACAGGCCTTCAACGAATTCATCCAGCACAAACCCTTCCAGGCGCACGCTGGCTCGGGCCGTGTTCACCGCCTTCTGGCGGCGCTGACGCTCGGTGTCGGGCAGGGTCGATCCGTGCAGAGCAACAGTCATGGCAACAGCCTCCTAGATGCAGCGTACCCCATTCTGAACGAACGGAGACAGCCGCCCGTCTTCTTCATATTGATCCACCCTCCACCGGAATGCGGGCCAGCGCCCGACGCACTTGGCGCACACTCAACCCCAACAGCGCCGCTACCCGAGCGGTCTCCCCAGCACGGCGGCGTTGACGACCCGGCAGCAACTCGCGCAGCTGCTCCTCCACCGCCAAGGTGACCTGAACGCGAGGCAGGACCGCAGGTTCAGTCGGGGGGCAGGGCAGAGGCAACGCGTTCAACGGCACCCCGCTTGGCTCAGCCCGTGCTGCCCCGTCGTCCAGTAGCGGTCGCACGCCATCCTGCCCCCAGTCCTCCAAGCGTTGCCTCAGCCCGCGTTGAAATACGGCTCCTGGACTGGTCTCCACCCGTGCCACCACGTCCCAATCCACCCGCACCTGTGCACGCACCCCCAAGCTGTACACGTACGTCGCCTGCACGGGCGTGCCCACCAACTGCCCGGCCAGCATCATCGCCCGACAGGTCTCCTCCACTTCCACCCGAGGCAAGCTGAGTTCCTGAGCGATCCGGCTCGCCAATTCCCGCCGCCCCAGCAACAGGGCCGTAATGCGCGGCATGTACGCCTCACACACCAGGTTTTTGTCCAGTACCCAGTTCACCCGTTCCCACTCCACATGCAAGCCTGTCTGCACCCGGCGCACCAGACCGCGCTCCACCAACTCCTCCAGCCACGCGGTCAGCGCAGGAATATTCGTCTGCAATGCCGCCGCCAGTCGGCCTGGCTTCGCTCGCCCCCCTTGGTCTTCCAAGGCAGACAAGACCGCAGCCTCACGCGTCGGCGTCAAGTGGCGCGGGATCGGTTCGGCCACCGTCACCCGTCTACCGCCGTCAAGACCAGACTGATCGCCCGTTCCTTGGTCACCGCCAAGGCTTTCAAGGCCGCCCCATCCAGTTCGCCCGCTTTGACCAGGGCGTCTGCTTTCTTCTTGTCCACCACCGAGACTTCCAGGGTGGCTGCATCCCCAAAGACCTCACGGAATCGCTCAGTCGGGTAGGTTGTGGCCATACTTTTGCGCACATCCGCGCGGTACAAGTCGGTCTGCAAGCGCAAGGTCGGATCCGCGGTCAGGGCCTCTTTCAGCTGGCTGGCTAAGGCGTCGCGCTCCACTTCTAGGCCTTGGATGGTGTCTCTCAGCGTGGCATAGCGTTCGAGCGCTTTCAGCAAATCTTCAGGGCCGAGGTCAATTGAGTTCGGGTTGCGGTGCGTCATGGTCAAACTCCTTTCAGTTCAGTGGGGGATCAATCCCCTCGGTATGGTGAGACGGCTGGGGGTGACGCGGGGCAGATCCCGTGTCACCCCCCTCGACTTAGGCGGCAAGCGGTGACGAGGCAGACCTGGGGGCAACAACCCAGACGGCCTCGCGGAACAACGCCTCGAAGCGTTCAGGCGTCAAGCGTCGCGTCACTCCGTCCACACAGGTCACTTGTACGCTCACCCCGTCCTGCCGAAGCGCGTACATCCGAGCCGGCAGACCGCCGACCACTTGCGTCACGCTGACCTGCCCGTGCTCGTTCAAGGCCTCCAGCACCGCCGCGCTGCTGCACCCGGACACGGGAGGCTGATAGCCCAGTTTCTGGCACGCATACCCCCGCACGGCCTGCTGCACTGCCGTCACCGCCACAGGTGAGCCATGGAACTGCACGGGACGCCCTGCAGCGACCAAGGATGCCAACCGGCACAGCCGAGTGCGCACGGGCGTCTGCGCGCGATATTGCTCGCGCAACCACCCTAGGTGGGCGTCGACGGTTGGAAACGGTTGGGGCGGACAGAGCAGCCCGAGATCACTATGTTGCTGATACATACGCACGGTTGGCCCCCATCTCAGGGGGCCACCACTGCCCTGGAGTTAACGTAAGAGTTCCTCGGCGGCCGCCTGCAATTGTTCCGGCGTCTGTTGGCGTTCCCGAACCTGCGCCTGCGTCTGTCGCCACGTCAGCCGAGTCTCCGCTTCCCGCCGAATCCGCCGAGCCACCGCTCCCTGCTGCCGGGCGGTCTCTGCTTGCTCTGTACCCAACGTCATCGCGCACAACTGCTCCAGAGGCACATCCGGTAAGTACGCTGCATGCACTTGTGCCAACCTCGGGCGCCTCATGCGTCATCCGCTCGACGAAACGCCTCGTACTGTCCGGCACGAGTCGCAATCCCCGCGGCCCACACGGCCACTGGGGGCGGCGCACTGAGATCGTCCTCCAAGACTTCCAAGTGCTGGCTCATCGCACGTAACTGATCGCCGACTTCGGGTTCCTGCTGCCCATTCAGGTCGAGCGTTTGAGCAAGGTGCAAGAGCTGGTCAGCGAGCAGCCGAAGGTGCGGACTCGAAGGATGAATCATGCCTTCTCCTGGCCCACCCCGTGGGCCAAGGCTGATCATTCAACTCAACGCCTCGTGTAAGGTGACCCCTGCAGGCATCAGCACGTCCAGCGGAAACTGCTCCTGCTTGAGGGCGTGGCTCAACAACTCCTCGTACGACCGCCCCCAGTTCATGTACCGATCCGTGCGACTTGGCCCGGTAAAGACGGACTGGAAGAAGACGGCTTCCCATGCCTCCTGCAAGCCCGGGGTACAGGCCGTGGGGTACTGCACACTCCCTCGGCACACCCCACCGCCCTGAAAGAGATTCCAGAACGGTGCATGCATCAACGGGGTCTCCAATGTCGGGCGGACATTCTCCCGCAAGGCGAACACCTGCAAGCGGGCCGCAGACGCGATGAACACCAACGCCGGCCAAGGAATCGGCACCCCAGACAGTCGACTGACTGTGGCCGTCTGTCCATACTTCGGTTCAAATAACAAGGCCCGCTCACCTGCCGGCACCCACCATGCACACGCGACGGGCGATGTCGCTAAGGTATTCGGCTGAACCGGCGTCAGGCCCTGAACGCCCAACGCCTGCAACAAGGCTTGCCGATCTCTGGTGCTCACCCCTCGTCCCGCGCCCATGACGGGCTGGCCTTTGGCGTTCGCAGTCAGAGGATGTTTCAGCACGAACGAGCGCTCGCCCGCATACAGCACCAAAGCCAACTGCGGCTGATTCAGGGCGGGTGTAGAGGAGGAGCTTGAGGATTCAGGGAAACGGAAGACTGCGGACATTCACGGGACTGGCCCCGGAGCTCGGGGCCACCCCTTCAACCGCTCAAGCTCGCCCACATCTCCGCCACCTGCTCCTGAATGCGCCCCACGGCCTGCACGTACGCGAGCACGTCCTGATGTGAGGCTTGATCGTGCACCCCAAAGACTTGGAGCGGCTCGGTTTCAACCTCATCCGGTGTGCCCACCAGATCGGCCAGATCCCGAAAAACTTCCAGCACCGGATCTCGAACCGGATCGGCCTGGCAAGTCACGACATGAATCAGGCCCGGGTGCAGCCCTTGTCCTGCCCACTCCCGCGCACACCCCCAGTGCTCCGGGAGAGTCCCGACGAAGCGTAACACCTCGCCCGCTTGCCGCAAACCTGGATGGACGTGCCCACACAAGGTGTCGAGCAAGCGATCTCGCACGGCTTTCGGCGCGGTCCAGAGGGGGCGCGGATACTTCGGCCCGAGCGCATACGGATGGGGGATCCCCTGCCGGTCGGCCCACCGCACCAGATCGCGGGGACCGACGTTCAGCAACAACCCCTGATGCGCTTCGCTCAGCGCCTCCTCGGTCATCTCCTCCCAACTCTCGCCAAAGAGGAACTGAGTTTCTCCGAGCAAGGCATCCTCGGCGGTAAAGATCGGCGCGTACGGCGCCAAGGCTGTTCGTAAGCCCCCGACCAACGCCCCAAACAAGTGCGGGTCAGAACGGGCCAAGTCTGCCCGGAGACCCCGGAGGTCAATGATCCGATCTGTCGGCCACGCCTGTGGGGGCAGCACCCGCACCTCCAAGACGGGCTGCGCCCCGACCAAGGAGATCCAGTGCCGCGACATGCTCAGTTCCACCTCGACGTTCGCGAGATCAAAAACCGTTTGATGCGCGGCCGCATAGCCTCGGCACAGGTAGCCTGCTGGCGTGTCGTCCGCCTGTGGCTGCACCCGGGGCAAGATGCCCTGCCGAGTCAGCGTCAGGATCAAGTCGCAGGTCTCATCTTGCAAGCTGGGCGACACGGGCGTGACGCGGAACCCTGTCGGCAAGCGGTGAGCGAGTGGAACCGCTAGGGCAGCAACGGCGGGGGTGGGCCGGGCACTGGGGTCAACGCTGGGCTGGGCGACGCGTGCAGCAGGTGCGCCAGGGCGGCGGTCAATGGTTCGCGAAAGATTCGCGCTGGGAAGGCTCGCACGGGCGGTTGTGTGCAGCGAAACGTGTTGAGCCATGACTCGAGTTCCTCTTCAGACATACCGCTGGGTGGCCCCGTTCTGGGGCCACTGCTTACACCTTCGCCCGACGTGGCCGCCGCGCACGAATCTTGGCGGGCACCAAGAGTGGCTTCGGTGCTTTTCCGCGTCTCGCTGGCACTTGACCCTCCGGCACGGGCAGGGCCACCACCCGCACGCCTTGCGATAAGTGAATAAACGCCCCGCAGGTCGCCGTCTGTCCATGCAGCAGCAGCTCCCCTAACAGCTGCGCGGCCTGCAACGCCACATTTGGATTGATGAACAAATGCTGCCGGGTCAACGCCTCCGCTGCCGAACAACTCGGCGCGTCATCGTCCTCCCCCACCTGCATGGACGGATCACGCTCCAAAATATGCGGCAAGCGCTGCGCCACTGGGCCGCTCAGCTGACCCAGAATCACCTGTCCCGTCCGGGCTGCATTCCCACAATCCAACCAGTACCCCACCGAACGCCCCAGCATGGCCGCGTGCACCGCTCGGCGACTTTGTGCCGAATCCACACACGTGATTACCACCTGTACGGGTGACCCGAAATCACTCGCCTGCACCCAGCGCGGCCACGCCGCCCAACTCAGGCCTGCATACAGATTGCAGCGTTCCACCAGCACGATGCTCTTGTATCGGCCCACATCTGCGGGCGCAAAGTGTTGCCGGGTCAGGTTGGTCTCACTCACCTGATCGTCGTCGAAAGCCGTCACGTGCAGGCCCGCTCCTCCCAGCGCCCGGATGGCTTGATCAAGCCGCAACAGGTGCGTCAACAAGAGGCTGCCCGTCCCGCCCACCCCAATCAGGAACACGCGAATGACCTGCCGGGGATCAAAAGTCAACTGATGCATCCCCGCACGTGGCCCCACTCGAGGGGCCACCCCTGTTACGTCCGACTGAGTGCTTGTAAGGTCAGTCCAGCATCGACCAGCACCTCTTCCGGAAAGTGTCCAAGCTGCCGCGCCTGGTCAAGCAACGCTTCATAGCCGGCACCCCAATTCATGTACCGATCTGTCCGGCTCGGCCCAGTAAAGACGGATTGGAAGAACACGGCTTCCCAAGCCTCTTGCAAGCTGGGCGTGCACGCGGCTGGGTACTGCACACTGCCCCGACAGACCACGCCTTGCGCGAACAGATTCCAGAAGGGGGCATGCATCAGTGGCGTCTGCGCCGTAGGACGTTCTTCTCCCCGCACCGCAAACACTTGCAACCGCCCCGCAGAAGCGCGCATCACCAGCCCCGGCCAGGGAACCGGCTGCCCGGAGAGCCGGGCAATACTCGCCGTCGCCTGATACTTCGCATCAAACCACACGGGACGCTCAGCTGGGGGCACCCACCAGATCAAACTGTTCACTCCCACGGCCAAGGTCGTGGCCTGCGTGAGTTGCAGGTCCAAACCGCTGAGAAACTGCATCAGGTAGCCATGATCCGCCGGACTCAGGGCCTGTCCGGCGCCCAAGGAACAGCTCCCGTCTGGGCCCGCATGGACGGGATGTTTGAGCAGGAGATGGGCGTTCTGGCGGCTGTACAGCAGCAAGGCCAGTTCGGGCCGCAACGGTTGGGGAACGGCGGCTTCGCTGGGCGGTAGATCAAGCGTGACATCAAACGGCATAGGTGTCGGTGGCCCGGAGTTGGGCCACGCGTGAGTTCTGGTCACTTCGTCGGTCCCGTTGGACAGTCTTCATCCAGGGCCGTCAAGAGGTCGACGATGGCTTCGCACAATCGTTCGATCACTGGAGCGTGCTGGAGATACGCCGCCAGACGTGCGTGCGACTCGGCCGTGTTGTCCACGTGCAAGACGT
Organism: Deinococcus aquatilis DSM 23025; assembly: GCF_000378445.1. Classification (GTDB taxonomy): domain Bacteria; phylum Deinococcota; class Deinococci; order Deinococcales; family Deinococcaceae; genus Deinococcus; species Deinococcus aquatilis. The sequence goes on from NZ_KB899698.1 coordinate 43,789, forward strand.
ACTGCGGATCCTCGTCTCCGCTTTCCCAATGGTTACGCACAAATTCATCCACTGTTTCTTCCGCAATGCCATACGGCGCCTCGCAGACCGTCAGGAAGGTATGCGGAATGAGCAAGCCACCCACTTCGCTGGCCTCCTGGATGGAGAGTTCCGGTAAGGCATCAGTGGCCTCGGCCAGTTGAGCGAGCAAGGGGCCCAGGGCCTTGAGCTTCTCCCACCTCTCCGGCAGGGCCTCCAGCTGGGCAAGCACTTCTGGCAAGGTCAGTAACCTGCGGAAATACTGCCACGGCGTCGCATCCTGCACCTGGCGCGCGTGAGGTAAGCCAAATCGGCGCGCCAAGCGGATGGCCTGCCGCTCGCTGAGTTCGAACGGCTCGTCCCGGCCCAGATGTTCGGGCAGCCCCAGTTCCAAGAGGTGATCGGTGTTGTGCCAATACTCCGCGATCTCCGCCGCCGCCCGCGGCCCAAGCACCGGCATCACCGGGCTCGAAGAGTCTTCCAGGACGGCGAGGATGCCCGGCAGTAACCGAGGCTCTACTGCCCACAGTGCGGTGTGCAAGCGCCCAAGAGACACCACCCCATCCTGATGGGCCGCCGCTTGAAAGACCAAGTGGCCGTCCCGGTTCTGGACGTGCACCGTCACTTCAGTCAACGGCGCGGCCGCGTTCAAGGCCCGAGTCAGTCGTTCCCCCAAACTACCCTCCTGCCCAAGATCAGGCAGGACAGTACCAAACAAGGGCAGGACCAGGGGCGTCGGATCATTCGCCTGCAACGCGACCCACTGCGCGGCCAAACCATCCAAATCCGCTTGATACAACACAGGGCCCACGCCTGAGAGCTTCGGAACAGCGCGGTCGGCCCAACTTACGGCAGCATCGGGACCGCCTCGCTGGTCTGCACCGGCAGACTCCCGGACGTCCGCAGACTCTCGCGCAGGGCCACGAGGGAGCGACTGGCGGCCACGTCGTGGGCCCCGGGCAAGATCACCACCCCGGAGGGCAGCCGCGGACTGGGCAGGCATGCGGGAACCGCCTTACCCTTTGCGGCCATAGCTCTTGATAAATTCCACGGTCACCGTGCCCTTCGCGAGATCGGTCACCGGACTGCCGATACCCGCCGTCGTGAGTTCGGGATGCCGGGGCGCGTAGAACTCCTTGACTTGCTCTGGAGTCAGCTTCGGGTTCGGGTCTTCCAGCGTCTGACCGTCGAACTTGAAGCGGCGCTGCAGGGGCTGGACTGGGGTGGAAAGAGAATCACTCATACGAGCTGTTGGCCCCCCAGCGGGGGCCAAGCCTGTTCAGAACAGCGAATTGATCGTGATGGGCGTGAGCGTGAGGGTCACGGGCTCCTCTTTGCCTGCCCGCACGGTCACGAGCTGGCTGGTCGTCTCGTGCTCGGCGGCTTCCGCACTGATCGTCCAGCGGCCTGCAGGCAACAGGACCTCCCCGTGGAATGTCACACTGGTTTCCCCTTTCGTGGCCGTGAGCGCCGCGTCTACGGGCGTCACCGTCACGCGCACCCACCCGCCTTGTTGTTCCTCAAAGTTGTGCGTCTTATTCGCATACATACTCAGCGTCTTTTTGACTTCGCCGAAGAGCGGGTGGGTGGCCGTGATCATCAGATTGCCTTGCGGTACCTCGTTCTCGCCGAGAGTTAAGTCACACGCCGTCCCGCCCACATCGCCTTGTAGGGTCGTGCCTGGGGCCGCGTGTAACACCACCTGGAAACGCTTGCCCTTCGCGGGGCTTGCAGGCGTTTTCGGCTTCTCCGTCGCCTTGTGATTGAGTTGCTGCTGTTTCTGAGCGGCCCTCTGGCAGATCTGGAACGCATCCCGTCGGGCCTCCGCATAGCCCTGCATGGCCTGCACCAGATGCAGATCGAGCCACGCCGGCGTCTCGGTCACCATCAGGGGTTGTGCCTGGGTTTCACCGGGATGAGGTTGTGGGAAGATGCCGAGCGTGAGTTGATCGCCCACGCGCAGGAGTTGCAGGGTCAGTTGGCCGCCGTCGGCGAGTAAGCCCGCCAGTTGCGCGAGCAGACCGCTGCTCTGCGGGATGAACAAGGCTGAGCCAGCCCCTTCTCCTGAGGGCAAAGTGGGCTCGTCCGATTCCACTGCGACTGGCAGGTCCTCGTCCAGTTCAACAGCGACAGGGCCTTCCTCATTTGGCTCCATCTCTGGATCTGCTTCAGTCTCCTCGGCCACCGGTGCAGCGGTGACCTCCACAGCGAGACTCCGGCGCGCTGGATCAAACGCGGCGACTGGCGCGGCGTTCTGGACGGGCGTGGCGACGAACAACTCCTCGAGCGCCTCCAGAAAGCTCAGATAGTTCTCCCGGTTCAGGGCTTTCTCGGCATGCACCGTGCTCACCTGCCGGTAAGGGGCTTCCAAGGCCGTGCCCTTGACGGCCTCCCAGAGTTGGGCCGCGCGCGCCTTGTCCTCAGGCAGCACAGGGGCATTCAGAGCGGAGAGAGGGGGGGCAGCGTCCGTATAAGTGGTCATACCGCACCTTGGCCCCCATCTGGGGGCCAAGACTGATCTGTTCCCCAGCGCTAAGAAAAATCCTCCGGACGAACGCTCAAGCGACTGGTGCGTACACTCCGGTGCGCCTCTGGATGCCGGGCATCCACCCCCGCCCGGAGGGCCCGTTCTGCTGCCTCACTCCACATCGGGGTGCCCTGTTCGGCCAGACTCGCCAACAGATCCAGACGGTAGGCCAGATCTGGACTTTGCACGACCACTTCCGCCAATTCCTCAATCTCGATCCGCTGCTCACTGGTCACCACCGACTGATAAATCGGGCGCACGGCTGTCCCCTGGTCGTCGGTAAACACCTCGTCCAACACCAAGCGGCAGAGCGGCATGCTGAATAAGGCTGCCCCTGGTCGGGCATTCAACCCATTCTCGGTCAGGGCTAAGAACCCTAATGCGGGCAGGCGGCCGAGGTGGTCTGGCAGCATGCACAGGAGCCGCCCCTCAATCAATCGGTGGCCGAGACGCAAGGCCGCCCGCACGATGGCGAACGTCAGTCGACTGACGCCACTCGCTTTATACGGCAGCCCTTGCTGGCGGAAATGCCGAAGCAGGTCCTGAAGCACGGTCTGTTCGAGAACCAATTGTGAAGGGAACAGACTGGGCACCGACGGGCGATCAATCGGGGGGACGGGGGGCATGACCGCGGTGGGGCCTCCAGCAGTGGAGGCCCACGGGTCGTGTTCAAGGACAGGTAAGGGGAGAGTCATCATAAGAAGGAAGCTGGCGTGAAGCGAGCGACCTCTACCCTAAGCAGCGAGGCGTATCCAAGCTGTGAGGGTCGGGCCACCCCCCCAATAAGGCGGCCCACCCCCCCCGACCTAAATGGCTTGCAAGAGGGTATCCACTCGGGCCCGCAACTTCGGATCCTGCGCCCGTAGCAACCGGCGAGTCTGCTCCCGCTTGCCCTCATCCGGTAACACCACGGTCACCTGCCGCACGTCCCGCACGCCCCGCCATTCCACCAAGAACTGCGGTGTCCCCACGACCTCGCCCAACCGTAAGCGGCCTTCCACCAGGCTGTACACCTCCACCCCAGGCCGACTCGGCGCACTGGCCGTGACACTCAAGCCGTACCGCAAGCGCAGCGCGGGTAAGCCTGATTCCACAGGAGCAGGGGTCAAGATCAGATTTGCTGGTACTGCCGCCTGCACGTCCACCCGTTCCAGGCGCTCCTGAAGTGCGGGCGACAACAGGGAGAAACGCTCCCGACCATACTGCGCCAGATCTGCCGTGGGCAAGACGTCCGCGGCCTGCACCAAGCGAGCTGTGTCCAATACCTCGGCCTTCCCACTGGCGACGGCCTTCACTGGCACGCCCGCTTCCACACCGGACAGGCCTGTCACTTCATACGCCGTTCCTGACACGGTGAAGGTCATGCCGACATGCAGCGGCAAGCCTTCCATCCAGACCACGGGTGCGTTCAGCCGGGTCAACGCCGCCAACGGATGGCCCGCCGCCCGGAGCGTCTTCACCTGGGCATGTCGCGCCCGCAAGCCGGTCACCAGGCGGTTGATGCCCGCGACATCCTGCATGCTCGGCCCCTTCTCCCGGCTCCGCGCCACCGCATCCCGACGAGCCAACAAGGCCAGCATGTCCAAGTACTCCTGCACCACCGTCAGGTCGGCCCGCAAGCTCGCCTGACGCCTTTCCTGCGCACGCGCTTCCTTCTTCGCCCGAATCGCCGCACGCGTCGCCACCGGATTCCGGCTCAGCATCACCGCGATCTCCTCGCCGTCAAAGCCCACCGCCGCGTTCTCACAGGTCGTGATGGATGCATCGAAGACCTGATCGGCCCAGCCCTTCTTGCCGAGCATGTTCTGGTAGCGCAACACGTCAAAACTCCCACGCGCGAAGTACAAGTGGTTGCGGATCTCCCCTACCCGCGTGCCCTGACGCCGGCACCGCCCGACCCGCTGCACGAACGCCATGTGGTGATGCGGGTAATCCAGATGGTGGATGTCTGTGCCGCCCTGATAGTTCCCGCCTTGCTCAATGACGCTGCTGCCCAGCACGCAGGTCAGCTCGCCTCGACGGAAGCGCCGTTCGACATTCAGCCGCTCGCCACTACTCGGATGCGTGCTCGCGGTGATGATCTCAATTTCCTGGGCTGGGTATCCCGCAGCGATCAGCATCTCCTTGAGCGCCCGGTAAGTGAGGCCGTCCTCGCCACCTGTATACATAAACACAACATTCCGACCACCCGTCTGCCGAGCCGCGACACACGCCTGCACGCACGCCGCGAAGCGGGCATTCGGTGCGTCCACGTCCAACAACGGGGGATGCAGCGTGAGCTTACTCAGACGCGCGAAGATTGCAAACAAGTGGTTTTCTCCCTCACTGTCTGCTGCTTCCACCAAAGCCTGCTCGGCGTCATAGCGTTCCTGCACGACCAGGGCTAGGTCGAACAGGTGCTCAACGGTGGTCAGAGGCGGAAGCGGCATCCCGACGCGGTCATGCATCTGACAGGTAAACTCCGTCTCCCGAATCACATGCTGTCCGATGATCGCCCGTAACTCGTCCAGATTCCGAAAGCCCACCACACACGAGCGGTACGCCACACTGCCATCCGGCTCGGTAATCAGCCGCGGCTCAATCACACAGAATCGCGCGGTGAACGCCGAGACGTTATGAATGCCGTACTCCGGCAAAGCATCCGTCACTAAGCTCAACATATTGAAGATCTCGAGGGGGGAGTTGGTGAACCAAGTCGCACTCAGGCCAATCGTGCAGCCTCCATTCGCGCGCACGAAGCGGCACTTGTGATTGGTGTCCAGCGCCCGATTACTTTCGTTCCCACCACCCAGAAATTTAGGGGCACTTTCCCCGTAGACCGCGGGGGCAGCGTACGTTGATTTCATTGCTTGCACTTCGTCAATCAGGATCGCATCGATGCCGGTGGCCTCAAAGGGGATGTCGGTCTCGGTGGCCACCCGCACGCGGGCCAGATGCCGTCCCGTGAAGCGTTCCACTTGCGCGAGCTGGCGGTGCCCGCCCATCTTCCGGTGGCGCTCGTCGAAGGTCGCACTCCGGCCCACTCCAGCCATCAGGGTGCTGTCGCTCTGCACGAAGCGCATTCGGGTCTCTTCCAGCATGGGCATCATCTCGAAAGCCTCGAACGACATCACCACCAGATCAGGCGCGTCGGTGAGGAGGGACGCGATCTTGCGGCGGCGCTGGTCACCGGAGTCCTCACGCAACTGCGGTTCCCCGTCTGAATCGAGAAGGATCTGTCCATCCGGGCCGCGTACGGGTTCGCCCCCGATCACACGGATGCGTAGGTCAGGGAGCGCACTGGCGGCGTTCATGACCCAGTCCCCCAAGCGGCTGAGCGGTACCACAATCGCGGGTAAACGAGCTCGCCCGGACTGGCGCAGCATCGCCGCGAGCATCAAGCCAGTCAACGTCTTGCCCAATCCGACGGCAAAATCCAGAATCGCACCCTGCAAACGGGCCGCCGTGCGCACATGTCCGGCCTGAAAGGGGTGGGCGAGCGGGCCCTGATACTCCGGCAGCGTGAGGGTACGCATATCCGGTGCGGGAATTAGGAGGCCATAGCGTTCCTCGTTCAGCCGCGTTTCCACCGCGCCTGCATGCTCGCTGTCCAGCAACCAAGAACGAAAGTGCGCTGCCAAGGCGTGTTCCATCCGGATGGCCTTGCCCTGATGGGCGTTGCGCTCCGCCGCGATCTGTTCGGTCGTCTTCAAGTCTTGGTTGATCACCGCGTCGACAGGCGTGCGGCAGTTCAGGTACGCCTCCAGCAAGCGGACGCGGGCAGGGGAGATAGCCTGACGTTCCGCGCGGCTCAAGTCATCGTTCAGGGCGTTACGCATGCGCAGGAAGAGGCCGTGCTCGTCCCGACTGGCATAGATCAGATGGGTCGGCTCTCCAGCCGTATCCCAAGTGTTGCGCTTCACCGCGACGAAGGTCCCGAGGTAGGCATTGACCCATTCGGTGAGCACGGCTTCGGGAATCAGGGCGTCCCGGGGCTCGAGCGTCATGTCGGCCAGATCCACCCAAGGCGCGGTCTCACGGAGCCGAGTCGCTTGCGCGAATAGGGCCTCCCGACGCAGGCCCGTGACCGTGTCAGCGAGTTCTTCGGCGCGGCGGGCTTTCTGGTGGGCGCGGCCTCGGTAGTACGTGGTATTCGCTTCCCAGGTGTGACCCGTGAAGGCGTACTCCGCCCGCAAGTGGGCCGCGGCGACGGTCGGACTGACCCCCGCGTGCTGACTGAGGTGCACCTCATCCAAGAGACCGTACGCTTCGAGCTGCTGGGCCACCTCGGTCAGGGTGCCCGGGGTCATCGCCGGCGTGGGGTCGGGCAGATCGGCGAGCGCGGCCAGAACCTCTCCCTTGGCAGACAGGAGCACGCCCAGGACGGGTGCAGCGGCCGTCGCCCGGCCTAGAGTTGTCAGGTCATATGGTCCATACGTCTCCAGGTGCGCTTGGTGCAGGGCCCGAGTCCGCTCACGGGCCGACGCGGCATTCGAGCGGCGACGCTGAACGGCACTCCGGGCCGCCGTCAAGCTCTGCGCAACCTGCAGGGCACTCAACGTGGCCGGGTGGTTCAGAGCGCTGTGGTAGCCCCATTGTCCACGCTGGAAACGGTACGTGCCACACGCAGAGAGTTGGCCTTCCACAAACGGGTGGGCTTGGATGGGGGCGGCACGAACGCGGTGCTCTGCTTCGACCCCAAGCAGCGTACGCACAGCCGCTTCCACCGCAGAGCGGGTCAACAGATCTAAGCGGCGTGCTTTGGCGTTTTTAATCAGGTCTTCGACGCGGCTGAATTGCACGGGTCCTGCGTAGCTGGGTTCCCCAAAACGTCCCGTCCGCACGACCGCCTTCTGACAGCTGGACAGACCGAGGGGCACAAAGGTGGTGGCCAGTTCCCAACTTCCATCCGGGAGGGATCGAAAACACACCTGACCCTCAATGAAGGCACGCAGGGCTGGGTCTTGCTTAAGACGGGCGTCCCGAATGACAGTCTGCTCTTCCAAGGCCAATGCGCCCAACGCTTCCCGCACGCCTGCATCGTGACGGCGCAGGACGAGGAGCACGGTGGTGACACCCGCTCCAGTGGCTTTGAAGGCGTCTTCGGGAATGGGGCTAGCCGTGAGGAGATGCGCGCTGTCGAGCACCTGTTCACGCAAGCCCTGTTCACTCGGGTTGCGGAGCATGCTTTCCGGCACAATGACCGCCATCAGGCCGCCGGGATGGAGGCGTTCAAGACCTGCGAGAATGAAGTACCAGTGCGCTTGGGTGATGCGGGGTCGGTTAACGCGAGCAGTCGCGCCCCGGACACCGAAGGGGGGATTGCCGATCACGAGATCGAACAGGCCTTCATGGCGTTGGTGAAAGGCTTCGAAGCTCAGCGCGTGGGTGGCGACCCAGGGGTGCAAGGCGGCGGCCACTTGCGCGGAGATGTCATCCAGTTCGACGGCAGTTAGCAGGGTGTCTTTGGGCGCGCGGGAAAGGAAGATGCCGCCACCACAGGAGAATTCGAGCGTTTGCGTGATCGGGCCGAGCGCGCTGGCGACTTCCCAGACGACTTCCGTGAGGGCGGTCGGGGTGTAGAAGGCGTTGATGCTGCCGCCGAGGCCACCTTCACCGCTCCAGGCCCGCAGGGCAGCACGGCCCGACTCGGTGAGTTCGCCCCCACTTGCCGCAGTCTGCCGAGCAACGTCGTTCGCGTGGACGCGGGCCGCGTCGGTGACTTTGGGCAGGGCATCGACGCCGTACGGGTGGCAGCTGGGCGCGGGAGAAGGCTGCGGGGCCGCGCGCAGGGCAAAGGCAGCGAGGGCCTGATCTGTCGGCTGGACGGGTGTCGGCAGGACGGCGGGTTTGATCTGTTTGCCCTTCACCGTGGGGCGGTACGTGCCGAACAGGTCAGTGGTGAGGGGGCGCTGGACAGGCGGTAAGGACGTCATACCTAGTCCTGGCCTGCGACCGGGTCGCAGGCCAAGTCTGCAAGCATGGAAGAAAGTTCAGTTCTGGTTGTTCAGCAATACCCGTATTTGGGAAAAGACAGGCCCATCTTCAATTTCCACAGAGGTGAGGCCAACAGAATGAGCATTAGAGTTCTCAGAACGGTGCTCGTGTCGACCCAAGAGGTTTTCTCGTCTAGAACTGCGCTTTGGAACGGACTCAGCTCAACCATATTGGTCTGAAACTTCTTGGGTTCTGTTCAGCGCAACAAGACTGGAAAGTTGCCAATGAGGTGAGGAGTAGGACAACTCAGCGTGGTCAATGCACGTATAGCCTAGATGTCAGTTTTCACTGTCCACAACGCTCGTTCGTTGATCCAAGATCTCGTGATCTAAAATTTAGATCAACGCTTGGCATGGGAGTTCCAACACATGTATGAGGACAGCAAAAGGGGTGATCTAAATTTTAGATCACCCCCAGAATTCAAAAAATATGCTCAACCAGATTGGGACCCAAGGGCCTGTGACGGCAGAACTTATGGAGTGCTGAAATTACGACAATTTCCCGAGAAGCTGGTTGAGTTCTTTGAGCAATCGCTCTGCACGCTTGAGGTCTGAACCTTGGAGCGAAGACAACTTCGGGAGGAGCATTTTCGTTTCAAGACCAAGCTGCTGCATCGGACTTACAGATCGATTTCGCCCAACAAGGCGTTCTATTTCAGCTTTGAGCTCTTGAGTCGTCAGCTCACCTGCTTCAATCCGCTTCAACAATTGGGACCGCTCTGGATGATCTGGATCCAACTTGAGTAGAGGCTTAAGTAAGACGAAGGGGACGCCATTCAGGAGAGCCTGCTGTTCGGACTCAGTCAATTTGAGAAGAGGCAGGCGAGAGTTCAACCAGGTCGACAAGGTATTCCCAAACACCCGAGCAATAAATGCTGACACATTCCGATCATCCGGACGACGTCCGGTATGAATCGCCGTGAGATAGGCCCCAACTTGTTCCGGCTGGATGTCTAAATGGAGTGCAATAATTTGACGCCCGATCAAGGCATCTTGTACAAGGTTAAGATTTTTGCGCTGAGCATTCTCAACAATGGCAAAGATTTGTGCCTCAGCATCCGTCATCTCACGGATCAGAACAGGCACTTCTTTCAGGCCAACAAAGCGTGCGGCATTGTATCGCCGCTCACCAGCGATCAGTTGGTACTTGGAGTCGATCTTCCTGACCAGAAGAGGTTGTAAGATCCCATGCTCACGCACACTGTCGATTAATTCAGAGAGGACAGACTCTTCGAAAGGATTGTCTTCCGGCAACATTCCAATTCGCCTGGGATTCCGCTCAGAGACCACTTGAATCTGAGGCAGTGGCAGAAGAGAGGGATGGCCCTCGACACCCATGATGTCGGAGAGAGACGGAAGACTCGAACTCATCCAGCAACCTCTTGAGAGGCAGCTCCGACAGGTTGCTGAAGCGGACGGAAAGTCTTGACAATGAAGTGAGCGAGTTCAACGATGTCCTGGGTAATCCCAGCTTTTGGATCAATATCAAAAATCGAACGGTGATCTTCTTGAATACTGCGCGCTAGATCGCCTAAACGTACAGGAGGAGCGATGACAGCAACACTTTCATAGCCTTGAAGGAGTTCGAGCTCACGACGCGACATCCTGCGGTGGGCTTGATATTTATTGGGAATGAACATGCGTAGCTGCAAATTCGGCGCATAGGCACGTCCACCTTTAATCAGCGTCACAAGTTTTTGGAGATTCTCAAGTCCTTTGACATCACACACAGGAACAAGGACATGATCTGCCGCTACGACAGCTGCTGGTAGGTCAGCGCTTCGTCCAGGCTGTGTATCAATCAGAATAAAGTCATAGTCCATCTCACGTTTTCGGAGGGCCTCTCGAAGATTTCCCATTCGAAAAGAGTCAGCCGTAATGTTCGGAGCGACGTCACGGATGATGCCATCATTCGCCGGCCACAGATCAAAATCTTGGACGCGAATAGGGTCTGGCAAAATTGCATCGCTCGGTTCATCAACTCGGAAAACGACCCCGGCTGTACGCTCAGGATCGAGACCTGGGCTGGAGCGGTCATCATGTAATCCGACCCATTTCGTGGCAGAAGCTTGAGCATCCATGTCCAGAACAGCGACACGATAGCCTTGACGGGCAAGGGCAGCACCAATGGAAAGGGTGAGAAACGTTTTGCCCGCTCCTCCAGCAATATTCGCCATACATAAGCGAGTGGCAGGTTGCATCGACATAGGGGTCTCCTTGGGACGGCATAACGCCTCATACACCGTAATGGGCACGAGGGCGGCAATGGATGCACCATGACGAGTAATCAAGGTGGTCTCGCCTGCTTGTGCTGCTCGATTCAGCACATCCGAGAGTGACTTGCGAAGGTCACCTGCGCTGACGGTGAGGTGTTCACGAGCCATATCGTGACCGTAACACATTTTGTACAAACATTGCAAGAAAGTTACAAACCGTACTGGTGACCCGATAGAGGACGCTCAGTGACTCACCTCGACTTCGCCTCTCAGGGCTCAGTTCAGTCAAAAAATGCCTCTTCAAGAGAGGCATACGCATAATGTTAAGGCTCACTGGTGGTCGATCATCAAAGGCGCATCATTTCCTCGACGGATTGCCCGGTCAGGTAGATTCCAGACGAACGACTCGCCAGCACCAGATCACGCGCGGCCTCCCACGACTCTGCTTCTGTTCGCCGACCTCGCGCATTCCCCACCACATACCGCCCCATCAAGATCCGGAGCGTCTCCCGCACTGATTTCTGCCGGTACTGCCCGTCCACTTCCGTCCAGTCCATCCGGTGCGCCTGCACGATCTCCAGATCCTCCAGCACCACCGCGACTTCTAGCCCTTTGAGTTCCGGCCCCTGAGCCACCTCGGCCCACACCCGCTCCATGGGATAGATCGCCCGCAAGCGCTCCTGCGCCACCTCTGCGAGTGCCGCACTCAATACGGCCAGCACCGGCCCGTGGTAACTCATGTGGATAATCTGCATGTCTCGTACCCCCTCTCTCTTTGGAGCATCACCGCCTCTCAAAGTCAAGCCCCCCTCACCGCATTAACGGCCATTCACCGATCTGCTGCTTGAACCCCAGCAGCGCCTCCGGCCGCTGACGCGCCACCGCAGACAAGGGCAACGGCCACGACAGCGTTTCTATAGCCTGCTCTGGCACCGCGTGTTCGGCATGCAGCACCGCACTTAGGGCACGCACTCCAGACTCGCCCAGCACATCACAGAAATCCACGCCCGCTTCTAACGCCGGCACCTGCCGCACCCGAGGCGCCCCCACTTCGAACGCCAGGTCCTGCAGCCGGGCCCGCATCCGTTCCCCACTCGCATCCCTATCCGCGTAGATCCAGACCTCCCGATCGAGGCCCTCCAGGAACGGCCAAGCATCTGCACCAGCGACACCCTGCACGTCGAAATCCAAACCCAACGCCGTCACGGCCCGCCAAGCGGCCGCCGCATTCAACTCCCCTTCCACCAGCAGCACCCGGGACGCCCGTCCAAACCCTGGATTGCACCACGCCGGTGCGCCAATCCCGCTCACCAGTAAGCGGTACTTCGGCCCCTCCGCCTCACCCACACTCCGGCGCTTGGCATTCCACGTCCGTCCATCCGGCCCCCGCACGATGAAGACTAACTGTCCGTCCTGCGCCACCGCCTGTAGATCTCCTGTCGGCCACAGTCCTCGCCGAGCCAGGTCCTGTTGAGGCGCCTCGCCTTCCCGCAAGTTCTTGACCGTGCGCCGCAGCGCGTCGACCTCGCGTACTTTCATGGGGGTGAGTTTCGCCAGGGCCTTACGAGCTTCGGCCAGGACGCTGACCCGCACCGGCGCTGCACACTCGCCCGCGCTGCCCTGGCCCTCGTCAAACGTACTCGGCGTGCCCGTAAACCGCAGCAGTTCCTGCCGGGCTTGCGTGCCATTCATACCCAGACTCAACAGGAAGAAGAATGCTGTGCCACCGCCTTCATTGCGCCCGCGCTTCTTCCACATCCAGCTCGTGCCGTTGTGCCACACACTGAAGCTGGGGTCGCATTCTGCCTTGCCGGGTCGGGGATCCAGAATCGTGCCGCCTTTCGCGCCCAGACCACGAGCCGCTTCCGCTCCACAGTGCGCCGCAATCAGCGCCCGAAGGTCACACGAGTTGATCGATTGAGTCAGAGACATACCCGGTGCTGGCCCACTCCGGTTCACCCGGGTGGGCCACTCCTAGTTTCAGGCGCGCAGGGCCCGTAAAAATGCCAAGACCTTCGGCAACAGCGAGGGCAGTTCCGCCGCGCTGACACACTGCCCGAACGCCTCCTGGTACGCCTGCAAGATACTGGGCGCGTCTACCAGCAGAATGGGGACGACCAACCCGGTATGCCCCGCCCGGAGCGCCTGACACGCACGGTAATCCTGCGAGCTTAGGCTCCCATCCGTGATGACGAACGTCAAACTGTGCCCGGCAAGTCCCGGTTGCCAGAGGGCTTTCAGAGTCGGGGCTAAGGTGGTGCCCCCACAGACCGTGAGGGCCGCGATGCGGTTGAGACCCGTCTGAAAGAGCGTTTCGGGCTCAATCAGCGCATGCGTCTCGTCATCGAAGCCAAACGCGAGCATCGGCACCCCGGCCAACTGGGCGGCTTGTCGAAGCGCGAAGGTCAGGAACCGTGCGGTCTCCAAGCGTTCGCCCTCCATGCTGCCGCTGATATCCACCGCCACCCGGATGTGCATCGGGCCAGGCCGCGTCGGTTCGACCCGCTGCTCGAAGACGCGTTCAGCCCCACGTTGATACCGGTCATAGCGAAACCGTCCCCGATCCCGACTGGCGTGCACTCGACCGGGCTGCACCGGGGGATGAAGCAACGGCGCCATTTCCTGAGCGTACCCAGCCGTGGTCGTCATGAGCTTGACTGCCGCAGGGGAGGGGAGAGCATCCAGGACGGGAAGAGGCGGGCGTTTCTCACTCCCGACTCCGGCCCCGTCGCCCCCGGAACCCTTCTCCTGTTCGGCCTCCGGAATCTCCGGCAGGCCATCCAGACTGACGTCCAGAAACCGTTGCAGGTCACCCCGTTTCGGTGCTTCTTTCGGCACGCCTAGCCTATTCAGGATCCACTGGGCGGCCACAATCACGTCCGCGTAGACCGGGGCGTTCCACGCGGCCTCCAACACCGCCCGCACCTCCGGCCAATGCACCGCGTCCAGCCCATCTGGCTGAAACGACCACGCCGGATGACGGCAGGTAAAGCGGTGGAACAGGCAGCCGTAGAGCACATCGCCCCCTTGCCCACTCGCGTGCACGGCATGGGCCGCATCCACGTCTGCTGCGAACCCAAACAACGCGCCGAGTTCCTTGAAATCCCGGGCCATCAGGCGTTCCATACGTTCGTCCTCAATGCTGTTCACCAGCTGGCCGAGCAGCCCAGGCGGGAGTGCCCCACTGAAATGGGTATGGCCGGCTTCATGCGCGATCAGGCTTTCGAGGTAGCGCAGTTGAAAGGCACGAGTGTCTCGCGGCAAGTCCCGTACTTCCTGCGCTTCCGGCTGGGGCGGCATGGGGTACTCCGGGTTGCACACCACCCGTTGATTCTTCATGTCCACATACGCGGTCGGGAAGGCGGTGGTCAGGGTCAACTGGTAACCGGGCCGCCAGGAGTAATACCGCCAGAGTTCCCATGCCCACGCTTGGATGCGGGGTTGCTGCCACCAATGCATTGTCATACGGGAAGTTGGCCCCTCCTGGGGGCCACCCCTGCTTCAGCTCGCCATTCGGGCATTGCCGGGGGCCGGACGCTGCACCCGTTCCGCCGTCACCGTCAAGCTTTTCACGGCCGCACTATCTAACACGCCCTCGGACGTCAGCGGGCAACAAAACGGTGCTAACGTCGTCTGCACGGCGGCTAGAAATGCCTCGCTTTCATTCAAGCCTTCCTCCATAAGCGCCTGTTGCTCAGTCAGCAGGTTCAGCGTGACCCCGATGTTGCCGGGTTGCGTCAAACTCTGCCCATGTGCGGTCGTCATCGCGCGAGTGGCCACCTCCAACGCGTACGCCCACCCCGCCGAGAGGGGAGAGCAGGCCGACCGTTCGTACACCGGCATGATGTCCGCCTCTGATGGATAGGACAGGAAGGACGCCCGTTCGAAACGCCGCAGCAACGCCGGATCAAGCCCACTGGCCTGCACGTACCCGGAACCCGCATTCGTGGTCGCCAGCATCGTGAGTTGATTCCGGGCCGCGAGGAGGATCTCGCCCGTGCCTGGCAACTCCAGCGCGTAATACCGCCCCACCGCACACGGTTGACCGGTCAAGGCCTGCACTTCCTGTTCGTTCAAGTCGTCCATCAACCCGATCAACACGTTCAGGTGGTACGGATCAAAACGCAGCAGCTCGTCGATCAGCAGCACGACAGGGCCGTGTGCCGCTTGCCGAAACGCCCGAGCCAGAGGGCCATCTACCCAGGCAGGTCCACTCGGCGTCGGTGCGATCCCGCCGATCAAATCGCGGTCTTCAAGTCCAGGGCGACCCTTGACGCTGATCAAGCGGGCCTGCAGCGCGAGGGTGATGCGTTTGGCGAGTTCCGTTTTGCCCACCCCAGTTGGGCCGATCAAGAGTGCACGCAGGCCCGTACGTGCCCGGCGAATCAGCAGGCGTTCATCCTGACTCAGACTCGGGCCAGCCGGGGAATTGCCCAGCAGCACGAAGGTCTGTGGGAACGCTGGGGGCATGGAGATTCCGCCGTCCACACTGTTGCGGCCCGCATCTCTCCACACGTAATAGAGCGTATCCACCAGCGCCATCATGCCGTCCTTCACAGCTGCCTGGTGACTCGCCGCCGCGAGTTGTTGCGGTGTGCAGGGCAGACTCACGCCCGTGTTCTTGACCGCCTGCACCAGGCCTTCCCAACGGGTCTTCAATTCCGGGTGCAGGTCGAAGTAGACGGCCTCGATCAGCAGCAGTTTGCCGGGCGTCGTGACGCCATCACCGTTCCGCCACGTCACTTGACCGTGCAGCTGGCTGACCTGACCCAACCGGGTGCCGCCCGCCTGACCACTCGTGGCATGCTGAATGGTCACTGCGTTGTCCTGCACGAACACCTCAACGCGGCCCAGCAGACTGTGGCAGGCGGCCTCCACGAACGCCCAGGAGATAGGACGGGCAGAGTCACGTTGCCCGGAGGCGCTGTGCAAGTGTTTAGGAATCACGACGCGGCCTTTCCCGGGCAGCCCAGGAAAGAGGACGGTGGTGTGGCTGAATAATGCGGAAGAGGAAACGGTCATACCCGTGGGTGGCCCCACCCCTGGGGCCACGACTCAGGCCGTACGGAAACTCAGCCAAGGGGCGGGCAGGCCAGCAGCTGTTGACCAGAGAACGCTGACTTCGGGATCAAGCAGGACGTGGTGCAGGAGGTTGTCGTCGTTGAGTTGGGTGAGACGCTCGGTGAGGGTCTCCACATCCGGCACGACATGGAGTTGGGCATGCGGCAGTGCAGCGGCCCTTACCTCTAGGGCACCAGCAGAGCCGACCAGGACGATCGCGTGCGGGAAATGCCGAAGAACATTAAGCAGCGGGGAAAGGGCCGGAGCGGAAGCAGTCGTTGACATGCCTTCAGCTTGAAGCCGCTGGGGGTGACGCGAGCTCAATGACGCGCAAGCCCGCCCCATGTTTGCCCTGCAACGCTTCAAGAAGATCAAACGCTTCTTCCACCCGCAACGGGGCCAGAAGACGAGCCGCCCGGTCAAAAGCGGCCAGCGTCACCCACTCAATAGGAAAGCCGTAACGATCCCGCTGCCGTTGCGGATGCAGCACGAGGCGAACAGCAGTCGGGTACACGCGCTTGACCAGGGGAAGCAAGGTCGCGTGCAGTTTGGGCAACCGCTCAAACCCATCCGGAAACGTTCGAGGAGCCATGCCTGACATTGGCCCACTGCAAGAGTGGGCCAAGCGTTACTTCTGCGCCGGTTGTCAACCCGGCATCCATCCACCTGTTGTCCACCGGTGGCGCACTTGAACTTGTAGCGTGAGCGCTTAACGGAGACCAAAGTCACGGACGGACTTCATGATCGGCAACGAGGTCACTTTGACGATCAACGGCATCACAACGGGACGTTGAGGCGGCCGAGGCAGTGCATCACGGGTCATTCGGGTTCCCCTTGAATGATCACTGGTGCGTCAGGGGTGACGACACGACAAAGCCCAAAATCTTTCGGGGGCGCGGCCTGGGCTAGCCTGACCAGGCTGGTAAAGCCGAGCGTATTGAGCAGTTTGAAAGAGTGCTGTGGTATTCCAGGCATGAGCTCCACTCTAGAACATGACAGAGGCCCCCACTCACTTGCGAGGGCCTCGTTGGATCATGCGTCTAGAATCAGCGAACTCCAAAGTCTGGCGCACTGCCTTTTACGATCACCAATTGAATAGCCGGCTCTTTGATCAGTGGGTGCGAAATCGGGCGTACAGGCGCACCGGGACGGGGCAACACAGGACGAGTCATCGCGCGTCTTGAACCATCAGGTCACTCTGAACGGGGATGACACGCCGCACCCCGTAATCCGAGGCTCCAGCAGCTTGGGCGCCCGTAACAATCAACAAGACGGCCGTGATGATGGATGTGAGCACTCGCTTCAAGGTCATACCTGCTAGCTTAAGAAACGGGCCGTAGGGAACCGAGGAGGGCCGTCGTGCACGACATTCAACATCTATTTGACACTGAACAATTCGATGTAGTGAATACGCTTCTTCAGGGCCGGACCTCCACCCCGGTTGAAGAGCGTTTCCTAGGCTTGTCCCTGCTGTACACCTTTCAATTCGAAGCGGCTGAACGCCCCCTGGCGCGGGCTGCATTCCAAGGCGATTCAGAAGCCCAAGTCGAATACGGCAACCTCCTGCGCATCCTTGGACGGCACACAGAAGCCCTCCAACAGTTTAAAACCTGCTTTCCATTCCTGACCGGAGAATTGCGTGCCCGGGCCTTAAGGTGGTGGGGGGTCACGCTGTTTAGTGAGGGCCAGCATCAAGAAGGTCTGGCCATGGTCAAGCAAGCCTGGGAGGGGTATCTGGGTGGGTCTGACCTCCCTGCCTTCGCCCGAGTCAGCATGACGCTGGCGGAGATGCACCTCAAAGCAGGCAACCCAAGGCGTGGCGCGACCCTGCTCCAAGAGGTGCTGCGAGACTTGAAAGGCTCCGCCGATACCGCACCGCAGCTCAGCGCCCTGAAACTCCTGGCCGAACTCCAAGTCCTGCAAGGCAACTTCAAGCAAGCTCGAGCGTATCTGCAACAAGGTCAGGCCATCTTGCTTGAACATCCGTCCACACGTCAGGAAGTTCATTTGCTCAGCGTCGAAGCCGATATTCAGCGGCTCACTGGGACGGATACCTCCGACGCCTTACTGCAACGGCTCGCCCGACTGGCACACGACCTCGGGGAAGAGAATCTCATTCTCTGGGTCACGACGCGTCTGGCGGAGTGGCAAAGTGCCCACGGGCAACCAGGGCCAGCATTGGCCACCTTGTTTGGGTACCCCAGAATGAAGCCAGATTGGCCCTTGGAATTGTGGTTGACCAGTGGATTGCTGGCCCGCCGCCGAGGTGACCCGCACGCCGCGATGCAAGACTTTGAGCAGGCGATCACGCGGTGCCGGGAGGCAGGACGCACTCCGGAACTGATCCGGGTTCTGCTGCATGCCGCTGCAGCAGCCCACCAACTCGGAGACAGCGCGCGGGTGGCCACCCTGCTCCGGGAATGCCTGACCCTGATGCTGCACTTCCGGCAATTCAGCCCGTATGCGCCCGATTTCGAGGAGACGCAGCAACTCCTGCAATACGCCATCCTCGAGCCGGAGATTGCACCGTACCTAGAGCCGCTGCACGATCAGATCGCGCATTTGATCAATAGCCCCATTGGCGCGGCCCAGAATGTCTCGACCCTACAGATCAACACGTTTGGACAGCCCAGCATCACCGTCGATGGCAAACGCCTCGAACTCAATCGCCCCGGCAGTATTCCGCTCCTCGCCTACTTGCACCAGCATCCTGGCCGAACCCGAGCCGAGATCCAGCTGGCGATGTTCCCGGACAAAAGTCCGGAGAATGGCGCAGGGTATATCCGGCAAAGCTTTCAAGATCTTCGCCAACAGCTCGGACGCTCGGTGATCGAGTTGCGAGGCTCCGCGCGTTCCCCCACGTATTTCCTCGCCCCAGATGTCCAAGTCACTGTGGATCTCACGCACTTCTGGGACGCGGCGCGGGAGCGAGATGTCTCCCGCATGGTCGGGTTATATCGCGGCCCGTTTCTGGCGACCGCCGAGTTCGAAGGCTTCCGGTGGGTTGAGGACGTTCGACTTGAAACCCACGCGGCCATCACCTCGGAACTCAGAGCGCAGATCGAACATTACCAGCACATTCGTGATGACCGCCGTGCTGTGTTGCTGATGACGAAGTATCTCGAAATCTCACCGGATGAGGGTGACATCCTAGAGCTGCGCTTACAACTGGCGAGAAGCTGCGCGAGCCCGTTTGAGATCGCGAAGTATGAACTCGCCATGCGTCAGTTCAAGAATTGAGGTTGCGCCATCAGTGCAGCGCTTGCGGCTGAGGGGAGAGCGGCGTGTCAACAGCATGTCTCTGACCTTGCAGCTCAACGAGAACGTCGGAGAGCGGCACGTGTCGTCGAGCGCAAAGTTCCCGGATCTCCAGCGCCAACAATTCAGCTTCAGGGAGCAGCGCTGGAGCAGACACCTGGAGATGTGCCAGTGACTGCCCGAACGCTTGACGCCGGGCGAGCGTGACCGCTTTCAGATCCAGTTGCGTGAAGCTCTCGTCCGCGGCGGCCTTACTCCGGATGACACTCACGGCTGTATTCAGATGCACGCCTTTCAAACGGCTGGCCCGCTCAGCCACGCCCAGTGACAGCGCCTTGCTGCCGATCAACTCCAGGACATCTGTGGGCAGACTGAGCAGGGCCAGACGTGCCCGAATGGTTTGGATGGGCACACCCGTGTTGGCCTGTAGGCTCTCCAAGCTCAACTGCTTGGCCAGACGTTCGAAGGCTCGGGCCTCATCAACTGGGTTAACCGAGCGGTTGTGGTCGCCAGCCAAGACCAGCGCCCAAGCGGTCTCGGTCATTTCAGTTCGGCAGTAGACGTCCGCTTGAATCTCTGTCCAGCCAAGTTTGCGCGCGGCCGCCACTCGACGATTGCCCGCGTGGATGACCAGATGATCGCCCGCCCACTGCTCCACGAGGATCGGGTGCAGTTGGCCGACAGAGCGCAGACTGCCAAGCAGATGGTTGCTGGCCCCATGCGCATTCTCCTGCAAGGCCGTCAAGGGGATCAGGGTTCGGCGGGGTTTGGGCAGATCGACAGTCAAGAGGGTGGGCATCACTTTCGCAGGACTAGGCTTGGGGGACATACGGGAACATGGCCCCACGTGGTGGGGCCACAGTTCATCGCCAGCCAGTGGTCTGCGCTTCGAGCAGCAACCGCATGCGCTCGAGGTGATCATCAGGAATCCAGAGTCCGGTGATGGGCAGGGTCGCGTACACGGCTTGAGCTTCCAGCAGGAACACCAGACTCTGATGCTGCTGAAACCCGGTCACACTGAATCCAGCAGGCAAGGCGAGACCGAAACCTTGAACATGAGTCTCCAACAGGCTTGGAGGACAGGGCACGACGAGGTGGGTCAGGCCATTGGCCAGCCGGATGGTCAAGAAGGTTCCGGGAGATAACGGAATCCCTAATTGCCAGAACGCCAACCCAACCGGTGGGTGCAGACCGTCAGTCAGTGGAAAGGCGGGTTGGATCAGGAACGCCGCCTGGGTGAGCCGGTCACGTAAGGAGAGGATCATTCTTCCGCCACGAAGACTGGCAACCGGCTCTGGCCCGCCCGCGCTTCCCGACTCGCCTGCACCTGGGGGTCTGGATGGGCAATCACGGTCAAGGCCGTAATCGGCACAATCATGAAAACCGCCAGCCCAAACTCCGGTGTCCCAGGCAACGGTGTCCGGACTCGGTAGCTCTGCCCCCCAGAGAGCTGACGCTGATCTGTGCCCAAGTTGGCGACGGCATGCCAGGCCAATCCGAGACAGCCCTGCGCGGCGGTATGACCCTGGCCGCAGGGGCAAGCGAAATCCGGCAAGTCTGTGGGCGTGAGCACGTCGGCATTCGTGACGGCCGCACGGGGGTGCATCAGGTACAAGCGACTGTCCCGGGTCAGGTTATGGACGGGTGCATTGTGACTGACTTTGCGGGAGACACCCATCCGCCTGGCTTCCTCAATGAAGTCCGCCACTTCCGGGTAATGGCTCTCGCCCACCCAGTCCAGGACATGCGTGACCCCATGCTCGTCCTGGAAGGTAGTAATGCCAATGGCGCTGATGCCCCAGACCTCGGGGTCAACGCGTTCCGGCAAGTCCACCAGGAAGTGCTGGATCTCGGAGCCGCCGATCACTTGGCCGCTTTCGAGGTAGAGTTCTCCGGCTTTGCGTCCACTGCCGCACAGGCGTGCGCCACCGTGCGCTCGAATATCTGCTGCTGTCATACGCGCTGCTGGCCCGAGTTCACCTCGGGCCACGCGTGCAGCATTTCTCGAGAAACTACACCTTAATATATAGGTGTCATTTTTTCAGGGCAGGTTTGAGCGAGAGCGGGTGACTCGCACTGACCCCGAAAGGCCACGCGCCGGCCCCGTCTGTTCGGACTGGGGAAGACTGTGCAGGTCATAACACTGAAGTCTGATGGGGGTTGGCGCTTGCGTTGAACAAGGCGCGCCCACCCGATTACGCGACTTGCGCCAGGGCCCTGGTGCGTTCCGCTTCCCACAGTTCACTGCGGACTTGCATCAACAGGCGACCAAGATGATTCTCGCCCACCCCATTGCACACGCCCCAGAACCGGTCATCCCAAGTATTTCCTTCGACAATCTCCTGTTCCCCGGTCGCCAGCAGCAACGCCCGATAGCTGGGTCGTTGGAATTTCGCGCGCAACAATTCCAACATGACCGTGAGCTTGATGTCCTCCCAGTCCTCACGCAGGGTCGCTTGCCGTCCGAGTTGTTTCGCGGCCGCCGGACTTGGAGCCAGGAGAATCCGTAGTCGCTCTTCCGGTATCAGGGTCTTCGCTGCCGCAAACGCCGCCTCCACACTTGGGTACAGTTGTCCACCCAACCGAATCTGGACAGGAGCGAAATTACTCAAGGGCGTGCCTTTCAAAGAACGGATCATACCGACGCGTGGCCTGAACACTTCAGGCCACACCTGAGCAGGCAAGGTCATCACAGCCCAATCAATTCTTGTTCCCCTTCTCCTTCCGCTTCGGCGGCGTTCGCGCGCAGTTTGTCGCACACCTCGGCCCACTCTTGGAAGGTCTGGTCGTCCATGTTCAGACAGGGGCAAGCCTCGTTGGAGGGAGGCAAGCGTCGCCCGCACCTCGAGCAGATGAAGCCGTTCACGCCTGTCCTCCCCCGTGCCCGAAGACAGCCTGCGCCGTCACGAACACAGGCGTGTGGGAAGCGCAGGAACAACCACGATGCACTGGGTACAGATCAGTCTTTAAAACTAAGATCGTCATGCTGAGTGGTGGCCTGTGGTGACAGGCCAAGACTCGTTGAGTCCTAAGCGGGAGCGGGAACTCGCACTGGCCGGGGAGAGGCCACGCGCCGGCCCCGGCTGTTTACGTTCAACCCAGCGGGCCGCTTGTCGGCGCGCGTCCAGACCCAGCCCCATCAGTCACGTGGGTGAAGGTCAATGTGGCGAGGCTGGTGCTTGACCGAAGGGGCCGCCCGCCTTGCGCGCCCTGAGCGCGCCCTCCCCGCCCCATCAGCGGGAGCGATCAGGAACGCCCGTGCGCAAGCCGCCGCCGCCTTACAAGGTCAGGTGTTGGGCCGAGGTCAACCGGAGCACCGGTTCCAACGCGGAGCGCAACGTCTCGCGATCAGCCGGCAACAAGGTGGCTGAAGGGCGTGCCCCATCCGGGCCGTACAGTATGAAGCCAAACCGTCCCGTCCGCGCATCCCGCCCGAACGTGATGACCTCGGTGTGAGGGAAGGTCTGACGAACAAGGGCACGCGCTATCTCGGTGAGGGTCATGCGTGTAGGTGGCCCACAGAGTCGCGGGCCACAGGTGATGTTCAGCGCAACGCAGTGATGATCTTCAGGACGACGTGCTTGAGCCGAGCACGCAACCGGGCGTCCCCCGCTGACCATAATCGCGAGACCTCTGCACGCCGAACCCTTTCCCCAATCACCAGCCTGACCTCGGACACTTCCAACTGTGCGTCTACAGTTCCATCCGTGGTCGGCACGCCGGAGACCTCGCCCGTGATGAAGACCAGGTCATCGCCCCGATTGAGATGCGCCTGCAAGACTGAGCGCGTGACCTCGCCCGGACGCCATACGGTCGCCTCCAGACCTGGCCGCAACCAGGCCACACCGAGGATGCCGCCCGTGAACTCCAGCTCGTCCGCGCTCGGAGTACAGGTCAGGTACACCGTGGGGTCGGTGGGCAGGGAAAACAGATCCGGGTGCACGGTCAGGGTGCTGGCATAAGCGAAGAGCAAATCCATACGGGCTGCTGGCCTGAAGCGGAGCGCGGGCCACGTCTGTGCCCAGCGAACTCCGCCCCGCCGGGCCTCCCCTTAGAAGGGCAGATGCTCGTCCGCGCAAATCTCGGCGATGGTGAAGTGCCGACCGTGCGCTTTCCCCTGCCGCAGGAAGCTTGCCTCTGCTTGTCGATCAGGCGCCGTGAAGTGCGTGATCCGTTGATGGAACGCCCGATGCCCCTCTGCACTCTGGCCGTGGAATGTTGAACGCCAGGCCGCACGGGTGGCTTGCAAGATGACCCGACCCGAGTGCGGCCACCACATGTCGCGGCGCCCTTGCTGCTGAGTGCGAGTCACGCGCACCGAGAGAACCGACAGCGCTGCGTCGATCCCCCTCGGGTCACTCGCCTGGTAGGTCACTGCTTCTGCGGCCGGGTGATGCATCGAGCGCAAGACGCGGGCGGCCCGGAAGGCTTGGTCGCGCGTCAAGGTCAAGGTCTGTGCGCCAAGGGGGACATGCCGGTGAACACTGATGACGCTGGCGTACTCAAAGGCCTCGTGATCCAGGAGCACCGTTTGCTGCCGAAGGTCGCCCGCCCAGGTCAAGGTGATGGTGCGGGCGGCCGCATCATGACGCACGAAGAACTTCTGGTCTTGGGCGCGCAGAGTGACGGGCTTGTGGTTGCCGACGGTGAAGTTAGGTCGCAGAGACATGCGCACCCTGGGCCCGGAGCGGAGCGCGGGCCACGTCTCCCGCAGAGCAACTTGGCCCCAACTCGGGGCCAAGACTCTTGGGTGACTTACCAGGCGTGGTCGCCGTACAGAGCTTGATGCCTTTGGTATTCCATGATGTCGCTGAGTGAATCTCCGTCGGCGCGCATTTTGCATCGTTCGGCCAGGAGATCGGGACGATCATTCCTGTAGCGATCTTCCGTGGGTTCGGGGCGCACCCATCGGCGGCAGCCCTGCGCTACCGCCCGGGTCACCGTGCGAGGTTCAATCGCCCACGGCTGCGTCTCACTTGGGCCGAGTCGTACGCAACTCCGTAAATTTCGGAGCGACGCACGGAACTGCACCTGACCTGTCACGAGCAGACTCGGGGCCCGGAAGGTCAATGGGTCGAAGGGCCCATGGTCAATCATGAACAGTTGCAGGGTGGTGCGCACTTCCTCCTGGCCTAACTTCACGGTACAGGGGTGCAGACGAACGAACTTGACTGCACGCGAACAACATCTGCGCGACTGAACAAAGTTGACTTCACTCTGAACAAAATTGATTTCATTCATCGAATATTCCTTCAGGTGTCGGGAACCAGGTGCCCTTCGGCGAGGGGCGTCCCGTGTTCTCGTTCAGCAACTCGGTGGCCCAGAGCGGAGCGCGGGCCACGTCTTCCTCAGAGCAACTCGGCCCCACTAGGGGCCAAGTTCTTCAATCGGCAGCTTCGGACAACCGCACGGCGTTCACGCGTTGCCCGGCCTGCACCTCCATGACATCCAGCGTCCGTGCCGCATGACCCGCCCGTTCCGGCAGCCGGTCCCGACGCAGGATGCACGTCACCTCCACTTCCGTTCCCGCCGTGGCGTCCATCAAGACGCCTTGCTGATCCCGCCAGGCTTCGAGATTGAAGAAGTGCTTGTCCACTTTTCCTTGCACGGCCACTCGGGCTTCAATGACACCCACAGGTTTCGTGACAGCGGGTTTGACCAGGTGCCCGCAAAATGTGAACGCGTTCTCGGCGCCTTTCAAGAACAAGGTCTCGCCTTTCTTGATCGTGTGCTCGATCTCGATGGGCTGAGCGCGCACGCCATACACCACCACGTGACTCGCTTTCTCCGCGCCGACCTGCCAGGTTTCATAGGCGGCCTGAGCCATGACCCGCAGGGCGGTGCCGACGATGGGGAGTTCGGGCAAGCAGGAGGGCAGGAAGCGTACGTCCCGAATCCATGTGATGCCGAGGTGTCCATTCGGGGTGATGCCGGCCAAGCGCACGAGGGTGCCGCTCTTGGCGGGAGTGACAGCGAGGACAAGACCAGTAAGGAATCCTTTCATACGCTTGCTTGGCCCGGCGAAGCGCGGGCCACGAGTGAAGGCGTCAACGCCGGGTGCGAATGATCAGGCCAGAGACTGGGGGAGAGGTCAGAGCCGCTTGTACTTGATTCGCTTGTTGCAAGGCCCGGTGCGCGTGGACTCGGGCGGCGAGGTCAGCTTGAAAATCTTTGGGATCATTCGCTGCTTGGTGAGCTGCTTGATGTGCGGCGGCGAGATGGCGTTCGGCGAGGAAGAGACAGTGCAGGGCAGTCATAGGAGCGAATGGCCCTCTCGGGGGCCACGCGCAGGCGAGTTACGGTTGGGTGACGAAGACCACTGTGCTGAGGGTGATGGTCTCGACTGGACTGGCACTCATGACCTTGGGCGGTGAGACAGTGGGGTGCAGCGCGGCGGCGAGGATCAGGGTGAGCAAGAATCGCTTCATGCTTCTCCTTGGCCGAGCGCCTCGCGCTGGCCCCGACTGTCAGTTCAAGCACAGGCCGATGCCCTGGTACGCCGCCGGGGTGCCGTACGGTTGCACCATCCATGTCCGGTAACCGTCGAAAAAATAATCACCCGGCTGAACCCGAACATGCCCTTCACTGTGGAGAAGCAGGACATCCCGGTGCGCGACGTTCAGACTCAGGGCGCCTGCCAAGGTCTCGCATGCTTCGGCAGGAGTGGGTCGAGTGACGACCGCTTCGGCGAGCGTCTGGGTGTCGGAACCGTTCGGACGATGAAGGACGAGATAGTAGTAAGGCATAGAAGTCAGTGGCCCAACACAGGGCCACAGGTGCAGGGAGGTCAGTCCATGTCAGGGTGACACAGCCCACCGAGGTGTTTGACAAATTGGCCGGGCGGAGATTTCTGCACGAGAGAAATCAGCAAGGGGAGTGGATGCCCCAGGACGCGCTCGACATCTGCAGCGAGTTCCGTCAACCCGTACGTGCTCTTGCCGGCCGGATGCTCGAACATGCTGTCGTAGATCGGGTCAGCGTCCGGGGAACGAAGATCGAAGACATCCAAGAAGTGCACGCTCAGGGCTGGATCGTATCCGGCGGCGAGTTGGACGAAACGGCCGTGGGCGTCCAGGGCGTTGATCATCAGGCGGCTCATACGCACTCCGGGCACGCGCCCCGCGTGGGCCAAAGATGGAAAACACCCGCCTCAGATAACACTCATGGATAGGATCACAGGTATGATTTGTAACTTACACTAGTTGACGCATTAAACCAAAGTATAGAATCAAGTTTAAAAAACGTGACATGTAAACCCTGCACGCCCCGCCACACGAAAAAAACGCAACTCTGAAACCACCCAAAACGACAACTACGTGTCAGTTAAATGTAAAGCCCCATTTTATGTAAACGTAAACCAGACTACACAATTTGAGGTCAGCTTGGACGGACTATTTCCCTCATAAACAGACCTCTTTTCACACCATCGCACCCCCAGTTTCCTGATTGACAACTGCGGTTTCCTGATTCGCAACCGCAGTTTCCTGATCGACAACTGCGGTTTCCTGATTCGCAACTGCGCTTGCTGGAATGGCAAGTGCTCTGAGCCCCTCTCCCCTCAACGGTGGCGCACTTCGCGTCACCCCAAGCGCCCGCACACTTAAGCCATGCCACCTTATACCGCACAAGATTTAGCTCAGCGTCTCCACCTCACCCGCAGCGTCATCACGCGCTGCTTGCACGCCTACGAAGAGGCCGCCAACCTCACCCTGCCGCGTGACCCGCTCTCCGGACGCTTCTACCAACTGGACACGCCCACGTTTGAATTGATGGTCAAGCTCATTCAAGAATGTCAACAGAACAAGACCTCCCTGATCTCCGGCGTGCGTCTCGCCACTCGACTGATCACGCAAAAGCTCGTGACGGTTTCGTATGTCGCCCTTGACCCAACCACTCAGCCTCCCCAGGCCCGCACGCTGGAAGACTTGACCAACGCCGAACTCCGCCACGCACTCGTGGACACCACCGACCGCCTGTGGAAATTGACTGAGCACCTCACCCGCTCATTGCCCCGCGTGACCCCGGCACCCGCACCCGTCACGCCTGCCGCCGTCCACCGCCCCGACTGAAGCTCGGTCTCAAATAGAACAGGAGGATGCACGTGCATCCTCCTGTCTTCTGCGTTGCTTTGCCTTGAGGTCAACCGGTCAAGGTGGTCTCGCGTGCCGTCCATCGTCCCGCCTGCGCCACACTGACCTGTATCCCGTTCGGCAACCGCCCTGCCGCCACTGCTTCAAACGCTGAGGCGAGTTGCTCGAAGACCACATACTCGCCGCGCCCCCGCACCAGAATGCCCAGCGACGCGATAGGTGGGCCGGTCAAGCCTGCCTCGTTGCGTTTGATCAACGGCCAGAGGGTGCGCTCCTCGGCTTCCTCGTACGCACTGGCCAGACTGCCCGCGTGCCAGGTCATCACTGTCCGCGCTCCTCGCGAACGCGCGTAAGCAATTGCTCTGGCATCCTCTGGACTGCTTACCTCATCCACCACCATCCACCGGGGCTGAAAGTTCTTCACCGTCTGATTCAGTTTCGGAAACTGCTGCGTCGGATCCCCGATCATCACTCGACTCAACCAGTCCGTGGTCGGATGCGGCACTTCCCCGTCGCCCAAGATCTCGTTCGATGAATCGTTCACGAACAACCGCCCCGCGAACCGCTCCCCTAAGATTCGGAGCACGTCGCGGAGGAGCGCCGTCTTCCCGGAACCCGGCAGACCCAGGATGATCAAGCCATCTTCTGCCCACTCGATCCATTCCCGGAGCGGTTCTGCTAATCCCGCGAACGCTTTCGCCACTCGGACGGTGACCAGGTTCGTGTGCCCGGCCGTACTCGCCATCCGCCCGAACCGGTGCAACGCCCCCTCCAATCCGAGACGGCCATCCGCTCGCCACTGCCCGACCGCATCCAGAATCTCCATGTCATCCTTGTTCAAGATCACCGGGTAGATCACATGCGCATGTCCGTACAGCACTTCCACTGGGCCATGCAACTGCATCTTGATCTCCTCGACCTCTCGAATCCGGCCCGCGACCAACGGCTTGACCCGTGGCGGCAGTTTCTCTAGGAGGTGTTCAAACTCCTGATCCGAACTCAGGTCGTAGACCGCTTGAGCTGCACACTGCACCTCCCGCGTGACCCGAGCAATCCCTGGCAAGATCCGGATCGCCTCGCTCATCGCTGCATCACCAGTCCACCGGAACGACGGATGGCGTCGTAGGTGCCCAGCACAAATTGCACATGTGCCACTCCACGTGCACTCGCGTACCCGGCCCGGACATTGCCCGGGCCATCGTGGTAGGCCAGGATCGCGTGCGGCCAATCCTGAAACAGCTCCCACATCTGCCGGAGGTATCGCGCGGAGCCGTACAGGTTTTGAGTGGGATCAAACGCGTTCGTCACCCCGAGCTCCCGAGCGGTGCCGGGCATGAGTTGCCCTAAGCCTTGAGCGCCGACCTCACTGACGGCCGAGGTGCAGTACCGGGATTCAGCCCAGATCAAACTCACGAGCAAGTTCTTGGGCAGACCATAGGCACGTTCGGCTTGCGAGGAAGTCTGTAGCAGGGTGCTGGGGATTGCCCCGCATGCCCCCGCACTGGACAGGGCAGTGAAGAGGTACAAGGAAATCAACCGGCCCTTCAATCCCATGAAGCGCCGGAGCGTCATAGGTCATCGACCGTGTGGACATTGCCTCTCTTGAGCTGGCTGACACTCCGAGCGATCAGGGTGAGCAGCACCAGGGCCATGCCGCAAGCCACGCCTGTCATGCCCGCAGCCACTGACCAGAGTACCCAGGTCAGCAGGGCGAGGAGCAGCAAGAGTTCGTAACGAAAAGGGATCCGGGCCAACCATGCATCAAGTGTCATTTGCATCTTTCCAGAGTGAGGCGGCTCGGGGTGACGCGGCGTAAATCAAGCGTCACCCGGAACAGTTCGTCTCTATAGTGCGGCGATGACGAATACGAAGTACGCCAGGCCGGCCCTCACCGCACGACCTGACCTGCTCGCGCTCATGGACACTCGACCCCTCTGGAACCTCGAACAGTTGCGCACCCTCCTGAACCTTGATGCTCCTGTGGTACAACATGTGCTCGCCGATCTCCTCGCACAAGGTGAGATCCGCTCCCGCTTTGTCGCCCCCGATCCCACAATCACTCCGGAACCTCATTACAGCCTGAACCGCGCGCGGCCTGCGGGCCTCCCTGTTCGCCCCCGCTCGGTGATCGAAGAGCAGCTCTTGACCTTCTTACTTGGGCGCAAGGAAACCTTGAAGGGCATCTGCACTGCGCTTGATCACCCCAAGCTGAAGATCATTCACGCCCTGGCTTGGCTGGACGAACAAGAGCTGATCACCTGCACCTTCGTCGGACACCTCCCGATCTTCTCCCTGCCCTTGCCCACTGCATCATCCGTACGCACGGCTTAACGCCACAGACGAGCGGCACCCACAACTTCAGGTGCCGCTCGTCTGATCTTTAACAGGCCACTTCAGTTTTTCGCGTACCGCCGTTTCAGTACGTCCACCCTCGATACTGGCCCGGGCTTCGTAACCTCTCGCGCCCACGTTTGTAACGGCGCGATCTTTGAGGCAGCCCGTGTGACTTCCACCGATCCAGCCCCTTCCTGATCCAGCGCCCGACCACTCACTGCCCATGCCCCATCCACTAAGACCCACGGCACAGGAATCTCGCCCGCGATCAAGTATGTATAGAGAGCGCCAGGTGCATGACTCACCGTCAAGAGGTAGCCGCCGGAACGCACACTACTTTCGCGCGTAATCACGAACACCCGCGTTCCCCGGGCACTCGTGGCTTTCAGCGCCGTGGCCATATCCTCCCGCATCAAACCGGGTAGCACCGCGATGACTTCCCGACGGGCATCGCGAATACTCCGCAAGGCATCCGTCACCGTGACGGCCTCCGCCATATTCAAGAGCAAAACGGCAACAGCAAGAATTCGTTTCATGGTTCCATCGTCTCAGCCGTGGGGGTGACCGCCGCATGTTCCTGCACGGCCGCATCCACCAGATGCGTCGCGGCTTGCTTGCGATCTCGGCGCGACTTGCGCGGCTCGGTGCTCGGGGTGAGCGCGGCCTCCCTCGCTTCCCGGATTGCCTGCGCGGTCACCGCTGGGGTACTCACCGGGATCAGCACCAACGTGCGCGTGCCGACCCGGCGATCCTTCAAGGTCAACGGCGTGCTCCCAAACATTTCCTTGAGCACCCCACGTGGGCATACCAGGAACGGCTGGGGCTGCTCCACTTCGAGACTGATCCCAGCTTCGACTTTGACGCCCAATGTGCTGGACTCTTCTAACACGGGCACGGGCTGAGGCTTCACCAATTCCAGGCTGGCCCGCACCTCCGGCAACTCGGCTCCTGCCGCCCTCAGTTCTTCTCGTAACGGATGGCCGTCAATGAACACACCGTTGTCCTGCATCCACCGCGTCACCGGCGCATGGTCAGGCAGGTCGACCAACTCCCGATGCAACTCTTCTGGGAGTTGCCGCATGGCGTCCTTGGTCACCCGCAATTCGGCTTTGGATTGATTGCGCTCCAGGTAACCCATCATGGTCAAGGGCCGCACGAGTGTCTCGTGCTGCAACGCCTCGGGCAGTGAGGACACGCGCACACTGAACTGGCCCTCGACCAGACTGACTTGCCCGAAGGCCCCAACGACCTGCATCAACCAATCGAACAAGGCACTCACCGGCACATGCAGGACTGGAGTTGTCACGGCAATCGCTGGAAGGGAGGCAGCTCCGCCTGTCACTGCTGTGCCCGCTTCGTTCAGGGTCACTGCTGTGCCCGCCTGAGCTGAGACGGGCAATGCCGGCACGGGTCGGGGTGGTGCACCAATTAACTTCCCATCCCGAATCAAGCCCATCGTGTACGCAATCAAACCTCCCGGACACCGCGCGACCGTCTCCAGGTACAACGCATTTAAGACATTCGTCCGGCTTCCAGGGGCAATCCCGAACCCCTCCACCGTCTTCATGCTCATCGGCGCGAGCTGCACCCGGATCGGGTGCTGCCCGTTCATGCGGATCACCGCTTCCCCTAAGGTGAACTCACTGAACTCCTCGTACGACAACAGGTCTCGCTCGACAAGTCTTGCCGTCGCACTCCGCCCCCCATCCACCAAGCTGGTGTTCTTCTCGCTGCCTGACACACTGACTTCCAGTGCGGTCGTCTTCCCGATCATGTCACTCACCATCCGGGCGTCATCCCCGTTGATCCCACGCGGGAACACCACCAAGCGGGCCACCACGTTCGTACTGATCGCCTTCCAGTACGTCTCCCCGTACACCAGTTGCCCCTGAGCATTGTTCTGAATGCCGAGGTGGTGGGCAATGTTGAACGAGCGCAAGGTGCCCATCGAACGCATCATGTAATTGAACTTCCCCATCGCAGGCAACTCGTCCATGTAATACGACAGGTGCACCCGCAGCTTCCCGCCCTGCTCGTCCGCCACCCGTAACGCGGCCTGATCAAACAGGCGCTTGTACAACCGGAACAGGATCTCGCCCGAGCCGTCCATCATGTTTTTCTGGTTCACGCCCACCATCACGAGCGTGGGTTGCCGGAAGCAATCCTCCAGCGTCACCGTCTCGTGCGGCAGGCCGCTCGTAGCCCGCACCACTTCCGCATTGAAGAACACCTTCAACGCGGAGATGATCCCGTTCTTGGTCTCCGCCCAGTTCGCATCTCCAGCTTCTCGGTATCCAAGCAGCAATTGCCGGGCCTGCGCGTCATTGGCGTTCTCAATGAACTCCATCAGGGTGTCATCGGGTTTCAGGACATACGAAATGACGTCCGCGAACGAGACCTGATCGCCGTACTCCACGACCAACAGGTAGACCAGCATGGCGATCATGAAGCGCTTCTTGTCGTTGTAGTGCTTGCCTCGCTCCTCCGTGAATTCTGGAGGTGGGAACACGGCGTCTGCGACTTCCAGTGCATCGCTGGCACTGCGGACCCCAGCCAAGAGATTGACTCGTGCGCCAGTCGGCTCATACGGACTGAACAACACGACGCGCCGACCCCGCGCGTGCCAGTACCCGATGCTCTCAAAAAACCCGGAATCCTTCTGCGGCCACTTCACGTCGAACACCACGCACGTCACGCCCAAGTGTGCCCCAAGAAATAAGGACGGCTGAAAGAACGAGGTCGTCTTGCCACTCCGAATCCCGCCCCACACCAACGTGTTCTGACACCAGTCCTCTCTCGGCACGAACAACGGCGGCAACTCCTTCGTATCAAAGGTGTTCGCTCCAACCCCAGATTTCAAGTACCCCATGAACCCCACAAAGGGATCGGCACGGGAATCCTGTCCTGGGAGAAACCGGGTGAGGCGATCCTTGCGTTCCCACATAGCGAGGCCAGGATCTTTCTCCTGCACGGGGCGCTTCTTCGGCATGAGCCGCCAGACCAGGATGGAGAAGATCGGGGGCAGGAGGAGGATCAGCCACCACCAGGCCATGCCGTCCCGGAACGCGCGAGACATCCACGGGCTGCACAAAGCATCTTGCCCACAGCCGACTGCGATGGCGATCCAGGCATCGCCCTCCACACCGAGACGGTCATCAATGCGGGTGTACTGCACGATCTGGCCGATCACATGAGCAACCACGTCACTGAACTGAACGAGCAACATGCCGATAGCCCCGATGGTGCCAACGACGAGTGTGGCGACGGGGGGCGTCATCGGGGGCAGGCGTGGGGCGGTGGGGGTGCCGACTTGTGGCGCGGTTCGAGTCATCAGAGATCTCCAAGAGGGGAAGCAGAAGAGGAGCTGGCTGTGAGCCGCTCCTCTCTGACAAAGGCGAGGTGTTACTGCTTGACTTCGGTGTCATCCACTTTCGGCGTGACGGGTGCAGGTGCAGGAGTTGCACTCGCAGGCTGAACCGGCGTGGGTGTCACTGGGGCAGGCGCGGGCTGCACTGGAGCGGGCGCAGCTGGCGCGGGCGTTGAACTCCCAGCGTTCGTTTGAGGTGCCGAAGCTGGTTGGACACGTGCAGGCTGAGCCGGAGCAGGCCGCAAACCTGCCCGAGCAGGCAGCGCACTCGCTGGCGTAGCCGGAGCCGCTGGAGCGGGCGTCGGTTTCCACTCACTCGCGCTCTGCACTGGGGCGGCCGTGACCACCCCTTGACGTCGTTCATTCCGAGGTGGTGCTGGAGCCGGCGTGACGGGCGCAGGCGTCACTGGTGCGGGTGGGGTGGCCGGAGCAGGTGTCCCGCCCCCCGCCACCGGATGAGCCGCAGTACTGACCGGTGTACTGACCGTGACATTCCCACTGAATTCACCCGCCTGGCCTCCTGCTCGAAGCCCAGCCACGGCTTGACGGTTCTGCGGGCCGTCCGCCCCACCCGCCCGAGCGTTCTGGGCGACCGCTGTGGGATTCGGATGCGCCCCTTGCCGAACCGGGGTCGCTTCCGAAGCATCCGGGTTGGCCGGCGCCGGAACAGCCGCGGCTCGGGTCCAACTTGCTTCCTCCCGCGCGGTTGAACGTGCCTCCTGAACGTCACGCACATCCGCTTTGATATCCGACACCGCTTGCCGAGCACTGGCGAATCGTTCCTGCTCCTGAGGACTAAAGGCCGCCGCAGTGATCGCCGCGCCGGTCTTGGCGGCCGCTGCTTGCAGGCCTGCTTTCGCCGTACCGACCGGGTTGGCTCTGGCCGCTTGAACGGCGGCGATGCCCCGGCCCACCGCCGAACGTGCGGCAGGTGCTGGCGTCACGCCACTGGAACTCGTGCCCGCTGTACCGCTTGGAGCACTTGGACTCGTCCCGCTCGCAGGGCTTGCACTGGATCCGCCCGTGCTGCCCGCAGCAGGCACAGTCCCAGAACCCACAGACGAACTCCCTCCAGCCGGACTCCATCCTGCGCTTGATCCTGTCCCCGTCACACTCGCAGGCGGCACATTCGACCCGCTCCCGCCACCCGAAGGGGCAGCACCACTGGTCACACTCGGCGGTGGGACCGCACCTGACCCGGCACTCCCGCTGGACTTCGCTTCCGCACCGCCTCCCTCCTTCCCGCCGTCTTTCCCGCCGCTCCCAGCGCCGAGCATCTTCTGCCCGAGGGCCCGTTGCCCGGCACTCATCGCCGCACTCGCGCCTGACATCTTCGCTAGGCCTCCCAGCACTTTCGATAACCCAGCGGTCTCCACGCCACTGCTCTCCCCACCGCCCGGCAGACTGAACATGCCCATGATCGTGGCCGGCACCCGACGCAACATCGTCGACCCGATGGAGAGCGCCACGAACAAGCACACCACCGCCAAGATTGCCCAGGTCGCCGTCTCCTTCATGCTCGCTAAGTCCGCCTGCATGGGCAACACCACATCCCGGCGTAACACGCAGCCTCCATCCAATCTCCCACACCCAGACGCCAAGGCATTCTGATAGCGCGTCAGAGATGCGGCCACGTCCGTATTAATGGTGTTGACCCGCTGCTCTAAGAAGTAGCCTGGAATGCCAATCGTGATGGTGGCCGTCAGCGCCGTAAATGGGGGCATCAGCGCAATCACCAGGACTGTCCCGAGCACACTGGCTCCCGCATTCTGCAGGCCTTTGAAACTGCCTTGCACGCACCAGGCCATCAGAATCGGCAGCAGCATGACCGTGATGACCAGCGTGACCCAGACCACCCAAATGATGCCCGCGTAAATCGCGAAAAAACCATACAGCAAGAGGTAGCCGACATTGAAGATCCAGTTTGGTCCGCCCGGCACGCCCGTAAACGAGATGCCTTCATTGCTCTTCGCGACCGCATCTGCATACAGTTTCTGCGCGAGACCGGGATCCTCAAACGCTGGATCACGCGCTGTTTTCGCGGCCTGCAACTGCATCTCCACCACGCTTGCATGCTGCGTGCGGGCCAGCAGTTCCGCGATCTTTTCGCCCAACCGCGCCGTTGTCGACGCCACACTGCTTGGCCCGTTAGATAAGGCCGCGTTCCCCAATGTGGCAGACGCGTTGTAGACCCCCCGCACCTGCGATAAAACTTCCACCTGCATGGCCCGGACAACACCTGTGCCCTGCGCAGCCGGGATCAAGAGCGAGGTGACCACAATCGCGGTGACGAGGGGGATCAACGCTTTCTCTATCCCGGAACGGGCCGCCGAGAACAGTTGCAACATCGCCAGCCCTGCGGTGATCGTCAAGCCCAGACCGGCCGCAGCCTCCCACAACCCCCATTTTGCGGTCAGGAGGACGGTTTGTGCCATCAGACAGGGTGCACTCGGTAAAAAAGCGGTCAGGGTGATCTCGCCTGCACCGGGGGCCGCCTGCGGGCACTCACCCGGTTGACCCTGCGCGGCCGCCATCCCCCACACCAGCAGCACGGCCAGTACGGTGAGTGCCCGCGCATTCACTTTGCGGCCCCCCGCATCAAAGCGCCGAAGTCACTCTGCTTCTCCCGGGATGGGTTCAGGCTCGTACTGATCCCCTGACTCAGGGCCCGCACCGAATTCTTCATGCTCCTGGCTTCCTGCTCGCGGCGCTGGGCGTCCTGATCGATCAGCATCGCATCCTTCGCCGCTGCCTCCCGATCTGTCTGCTGGTAGTGCGCGAGCAGTTGGTCGTTTTGCTCATTGGTCACCGTCTGCTGTTTGCTGAGCTGGGCGAGCTGATTGGACAAGGCATCGAAGCCCGCACTCATGGTGTTCAGCTGCTGCACGCCAATTGCGCCAACAAGTTTGGTCGCGCTGGCCGCGTCATTGGCACTGATCAGACTGGTGGCAAGCGTCAGACTGTTCTGTGCCGCTCGCTGCGCCATTTGTTGGGTGCGTTCGGCGGTCTTCGCGTTCGCCAGGGTCGCGGCTGCACTTTCTCCGAGGTGGCGCAAGCGACCGCGCATGCCTTGCAGCTCATCAATTTGCTGCAGGGCTGTCCGGTAGCCACTCACGTCTCTCTGACGCCGAGCGGCATCGGCAGTCGTCACCAGTTGCGAAATCCGGGCGTCCACGGCAGACCGCACCGTATCGACTGCCGCGCGGGGATCCGTCGCGAACGTCTTCTGGAAGTTCGCCGGCAACACCCCGAGACCACCCACCTGATTGGTCAGGGTTTGCACGTTGCTCATGACGTCATTGATGTCCCGACTGGCGAACAGGTTCTTGACCGTGTTCTTCGCGTCAATGGACGATCTGAGGAAGGTGCCAGCGGTCTGAGCAGCCTGCATGATCGGGCCGAGCGTGACCTGCACGTTGTTCATCACGCCAAGCACTTGTTGGAAGATGCTCGCGATAGGAGCCAGCATGGGGATCATGGACGCGATGCTGGTCGCCGTGTTCAGCAGGGCCATGCCGGTACTCAGGGCGGGGAACATGCCGCCGAGCCCACCGCTGCCGAAATTCGACAGCGTGTTGGCGAGATCGTCCAGGGCATCGGCACGGGCGGCGGGGGCACTCAGCACCAAGAGGCCGGTGAGGGCCAGGGTGCGCATCCGGCGCGTGGAGGGCAACGTCAGGGGTGGGGCATTCATAAAACCTCCAGAACAAAAACCATTGAACTCAGGCGAAGAGGCTGGGATCTGAGTGTGTCTGGGGACGGGGCGCTCCCCTCCCTACGCTGTGACTGGACGCTGCTCCAACTGAGCGAGATGCAACGCCGCTAGCGCTTGATCCCCCCCGAACTGCTCAGCGGCCAATGCCGTCCGCTGCTCGACTTCTTCCTTGACGCTCGTCGTCATCCAGTACGCTTCCCTGGATAACCACAACTGCCCGACGTCGCCGTCCATCACCCCGCTCGTGCTGTCTTGCAATACGAGCAGCTCTCGGTAACGTCCATCCTCACCGCCTAAACTTGCGTGCAAGGCCTGCATTGCCGGGTTCAGGTTGTAGATTTCCGCCACAGCCACACGTTCCCCGGGCGCACTTGGGAACAGAATGCGGGTCGTCGCGTTGTTGATGACCCCTTTATACGGCACGGTATCGCCGACTTCCTGCGTGACCAGGATCGGAATCACCCCGAAGGAACGCGTCAGTTTGAAGATGCGGTCAGTGAGGGTCACGATGCCTGGCAGGTCTTTGGCCACGCCCGCTTCCTCCATCACGACGACCTTCTTGCCAGGTAGGGTCAGGAGGCGGTTCCAGACGAGTTCCTGCACGAGGAGCACGCCGAGCTGCTTGGTCTGCTCACTGCCCATCATTCCGCGAATGTTCAGGTAGAGGTGCCGAGCCTGCACGTCCACGGTGGTCAGCCCATCCAAGAGCAGGCCCAAGTGGGTGCGGCCAGTGAAGGCCTGCAACTCCTGTGCGACATCCCGGAGTTCAGACGCATACCGCACGTTGCCCTGCACGGGCTCACCCCCAATCGTGTTCAGCGTCCGAACGACCTGCACAAAATCACTTAGGACACCCGTGTTCCGGTACAAGTACACCGGGCCGTCTGGTGTTTCCTGCACGTCGGACGCCCGCATGTAGAACACCCGGAGCGCGTCCGTGAGGATGCTGCGGCGCAACCCACTGCCGTCATGCACCCGCAGGGCCCGGAAGAACTCCATCAGGTAGTCCAATTTCTCCGGCCCAGGACTGTGCATCCCCGTGGGCAGATCAAACGGATTGATCACCACACGCTCCCCGTTCGGTAGCGTCGCCCCGGGCGAGATACTGATGATCGACCGGCCCGCTCCCAAGGCTTGAAAAGAAGGCCGGTAATCATCCTTGGGATCCACCACGGTCAGGCTGGCGTCGTACGCATGCACTAGGCCGGAAGCGAGCAAGTTCATGGCGACACTTTTGCCGCCCCCGGATTTCCCGGTCACCACAATGCCCGCGTTCTGCAGGCCGACGGGGGAGAGGCCGATCAGGTTCCCGTTCCGCGCGCGAAGCGTCAATACAGATGGGCCGCGCCCCGGCCACGCTCCAACTTGTGGCATACAATCCGCGGCATTCAGGACATACGCAGCCGTCTGGTACGAACTGCGTTTGCCATGAAATGGCGCATTCTCCAGAAACAGACTGATCGCCTCGGCATTTGCCACTACGGGCATACAGCCCCCCACGGCACTGAAAGCAGACAGGGTGCGTTCCACCCGCTCATCAAGTTCTTCCTGCGTTCGCGCGAAAATCGCCGCATGCAGGCTCATTTCGGTCAGGGTGTTGCCCAACTCCACTTGTTGCAAGACTGCATTGCCTTCGGCTAAGCGCCCGTAGATCTCCCGGCCCGCTTTCATACTGGGATCTCCTGCCGCCGTTTCCTGTTTGTCCAGAGATTCGTTCAGCTCTGCACGGGTTTTTGGTGCGTCCACCACCAGAAACTCGGTCATAAACGTGCTGTGCGTGCCGCCGAGGGACGTAATGATGCCTTCCGCGTCGCCAGGCCGACTGGAACCGCGCGGGCGTAGAAAACTCACGATCCCTACTCGGTGTCCACCCAGCATGAAGCAGCCGTCATGATCCAAGTCAATCGCTGACCGGGCCGCTTGCGCCCGCATGGAGGCCACTTGCAAGGTCTTGACGCCGGGCTTGCGTCCGAACAGTCGCCCGTGCTGCACCCCCGCGAAGTCCCGCTGGTCAAACTCCGCTTGGTACGGTGGTTTGGCGCTGCTCACCGTACTCGGGTTGAAGTAATCATAAATCCGTGCCCAGACATCCTCCAAGGTCATGGGCCGGGCGTGTAGGCCCCCCACCGCGAGTTGCCGCACCAGACGGCCCCGTAAGGCCAGCGCCGCATCGACATACGGGCGTTCCGCTCCATTCAGGAAGGTCGTGTGCTTCGGACGCCCTTTCAGTTGCAGGGTGAACGTCATGTATGCGTGCGTTTCTGAGATCCACTTGGTCGCCCGCATCCGCTCGTACACCGCATGATTGGCCTGCAAGATCCGTTCCAGAGGGCTGCCCTCCTTCCGGAGAGGCGCAAAGTGTTCCAGACTCGCTTGAGTCGCGGGCCGGGTCTCGAGATAGAACTTGACGGTCGTTCCCACCGGCAGGATGCTCTGCGCGATCGATGCCATCCGGTCACGGGTTTCGATCCGCACATCCGGAGTGGCGCGGGCCGCACTGACCAGTTGCAAGTTCACCCCGAAGGTCATGGTGTTCTCGCGCGTGAACACCACCCCGTCGGTCAGACCGAGGTAGGCAAGCTCGGCCGGGAGATTCCCAGCCTGCCGTAAGACTTTGACGGCATTACTGACATCACGGTAGGCCATGACTCACCGCACCCGAAAGGGGAGAGGATCCGTGTCTGGACGGGGCAGCAAGCCGCCCTGAAACCGGAGGTGGCGAAACCACAACGCCATGAAGTTCGGTGGCAGGCGCTGGCCGAGGTGACGTAACAGGGGCACAGCCACGTACCGGAACATGCCGAAGGCAGCGGGGAACGTGATCAGGGCTTTGAAGTTCCAGTCCCCCAGCATCAGGTCGAGGATGAAGTACGGAATGGCCGCCATGAGCATGGCGAGCATGACGTCCTTGAAGTCATCGAGCCCGAAGCGGGGCACCCCCTTCTTGTATTGCGGAAAGGGGGTGTCCATATCAGCAGGCGATGCCCAGGCCCTTCAGGATGCCCAAGATGGCGGGCACCAGTGCCACGATCACGATGGCGCGGCCCAGCCAGACCATCGCGCCGCGTTGACCAGTGGCGAGCAACAGCACGCCGAGCATAGCCATGCCGAGAGCAATCAAGACCATCCACTTGCTTTGCGGCAGGACGTTCATGTACCCGCACAAGACGGTGGCGGGTTTGTCCAGGTCGTTCTTGAACGCCGCGGCGTTCTGGGCGGTGCTCACGGAGAAGCGGTCAAGGACAAGGAGCAGCAGGGTGAAGCGCAAGCACAAGCGCTGCATGACGTGCAGGGTCAAGCCGGAAAACGAAGTGAAAATCCGGGTGAACAGCGCAGCGGACGGAGTGAGGATGGGGGTGGACGGGGATACGGTGTGATTCATGTCTATTGCCTCCACCTGTACGGTGAGGGGGATCGGGGTGACCGAGTGTCAACCCCCCCCATCGGCACGACGCCTCCACGCCTGCACCCCCTCAAGTCCTCTGTCGTGTTCACAGGAACTCAGGTGAGACAGAGCGTGAAGACAGCCCTATTCACTCCCCGAAGTGAGGCCATCCCCGGATCGGTGTTGTGCCGCGTCACCCCGATCCCCCTCACCCTAGAGACATGCCGTATCTCCCTGATGCCGAAGAACAGTTGCTCACCGAACTCAACGCCCTTGATCCCGAACTCACCCTCGTCCAGCCTGAAGACCCCGATTTTCCCGCCTTTATCGCCCGCGTCAATGCACAGAACCCTGTGCTCGCCAACCGCTTGCAGGCCGCCATTCTGGATGAGGACACCGAGGATGCCCGGGCCTTGTTCGAAGGCAACGCCAAGAAAGGCAATGTCGGCACGAACGTGCAGGCGGCCCTGAAGAAAACCAAAGGCACGAGTGCGCGCGGCAAAGCCCGAGTGCGCCCCTTGACCCTGGCACTGATCGCTGGCGCAGTGATGTTGGGAGCCATCGGGATCGTCGCCCTCCTGC
Source organism: Deinococcus aquatilis DSM 23025 (assembly GCF_000378445.1). Lineage (GTDB taxonomy): Bacteria > Deinococcota > Deinococci > Deinococcales > Deinococcaceae > Deinococcus > Deinococcus aquatilis. The sequence goes on from NZ_KB899698.1 coordinate 84,317, forward strand.
CAGGTGAACCAGCGCCGGAGACGGCCACCCCCCAGACCACTCCAACAGACACGGCTGCTGTCCCGGCGAACACCACCCCAACCGCTGAGAGCGCTGAGACCCCAGGCGCGCTGCCCACGAGCCAAGGCGACGCGGTCACCCCCACCACACCCCTGAGTGATCAAGCGAGCGTCACCCCTAGCCCAGACGCCGCACCCGTGCAAATTCAGGAGGCCACCCCGACGCCCGTACCGTCTGGCAGCGATCAAACGTTGGTCACCACCCCGAGTCAGGAGGAGAGTTTCATCATGCCTCAGCCGACCTCGCCGCCCAGCTCACCCCGCCCCGCGTCACCCCCAGCGGCGTCTCAACCCGTGCCCATTCGACCCGTACCAGAGGCCGCCACCCCCGCACCCGTCAGCCCTCGTCCGCTCACCCCTCTGCCCGCCACCCCCACACCCTCACCAGTCATTCTCACGCCACCGATGGCAACCACCCCAACGCCCGCCCGCACCACCCCAACCCCGCGCAAAGCCTTCACCACCGGAATCCCTGCTGCCAACGCAGATTCGGCCACACCACCCCGACGCGCCCTGGCCTCCGGAATCAGCCCAGCGAGTGAATCGACCACCCCAACACCCCGAACCGCCATCACCTCCGCAACTCCGGCCCAGACCACCCCAACGCCCCGGACAGCCATCACTTCCGCGACTCCCACTCCAGCGCAGACCACCCCAACGGTCACCCCGGGCTTGACTTCCACTGCTGGAAGCACCCCCGTCACTCGCCCCAGTACATCTCTGATCGCGAGTGCGCCCACCCCCACGAATGCACCTCCGGCAGGCGTGGTCAGCACCACTCCGAATGCGTCACCCCCAGCAGCTCCTGCGGCGAAAGGCCTGGTGTCCAGCACGTCCGCACCTGCGACCACCCCAACGGGGTCAGCCGGATTCAGCAGTACAGCGGGAGAGCAACCACTCACGCCTCCTGCACCTCCGGTGACCGCCGCGCCCGTCGCCTCCAACCCCACTGAAAGCTTCACGTCTATCAGTGCGGCCGCCCGTGCACCATTCACTCCAGGGATGCGGGTGCCCGTCACTCTAGAAACCGCTGTCGCTGTCTACCCTGGCGCATCTCACCCTGTCTGGGCTCGGAGCGAGGACGGGGCCGCCTGGAGAGGAGTCGCCACACTGGAGGAACGCTCCGGACGCATCACCCTGAAATTTGACCGGGTCATGGTCGGCGCGAATCAATTCACTCTGAATGCGTACGCCGAAGGTCAAGACGGGCCAGGCGTCGGAGGCCGCGTGAAGTCGGTCGCCCCGAACGCGGCACAAGCGGCCATGCAAGCCTTGCTTGGGGGCGTGCAGTCGTTCGCGCAAAGTCAAGCGGCATCTTCAACCACCATTACGAATACAGGATTGGTCGTACAACAGCAGCGCCCGCAAAACTTCTGGCTCGCTCTGGGCGGGGCACTGGCAGGGGCCTTCACCATTCCCGATTCAAAAGTCAGTGTGACCCCGCTCGGGCAACTCAGTGTCGGGGAGAAACTCAACGTGCGCGTGGATGTCACAGATGCCGCAGCCCAGCAGTAACCGCAGTCCGATGGTCGTGCAGGCCGCTGTCCGACGCCTCTTGGCCGTGGATCACGTCCTCACGGATGCGCAATTGGATCGGTTGGGTCTCCACGGCCAGGTCTTTCCCAGCCTGAAACTGACCGTCGCCCCGCTCACGTCCAGCAGTCGCTCGCATGACGTCACCTTCCGCGCCCTGCGATCAGACATCTTGCAGACCTCACCGGTTCGGCTCGCGCACCTCGCCGGAACTGCCGCGATCCGGCACGCCCTGACACAGCCCACAGACGGCTGGCAGGCAGATCCCGGGGGCAGGGACACCCGTCCAGACGCGGTCTTCACGCAAGACGACGACCGCTGGGCCGTGGAGTTCGACGCTGGGTATGGACGGGCAGCCGTCCGGCGCAAGTTGAGGGCCTTCGAGCAGGAGTATGCCGGTGTGATCTGGGGCGTGGCGAGTGCCGCGCGCGCCAGTCACCTCACCGACCGGCATCCCGGCCTGCACGTCATGACCGTGCAGTATTGGTGAGTGTCCAGACCTCTAAGAGCGGCTGCCGTTTGGCCTGGGTCACGTAGCGTTCGGGATGCAGCGTGACCAGGATCAAGCGGCCTTTGCCTGCCCGCAGACTTGGGGAGTACTGCCGAATCAGGCTGGCCACCGTATGGGGTGGGGTCACCCCAGCGGCCACGCGCACCTGCATGACATGCTGCCGGGCCTGGGCATCCTGAAGCCGCACCACCCGGGCGCCCACACTGACCACCGTGTACCCACGAGTTAAGGCGAGGGTCACGGCTTCTTTCAGGGCCACTTGTTCTGTGGCGGTCAAGGCGGATACCGGGCGGCCGGAGATGCCGAGGCGTTGGTAGGCGAGGCGAGTAGGTAACACCAGTGCGCCCAGGGTGCCATACACAATCTTGAGCACCTGCTCGGCCTGAAGCTCCTGGAAACGAGCAACCCCGAAATAGGCTTCGGCATGAGACTGGCGTTGAGCGCCCGTGCGAATCAAGGCCTGCACATAAGCCGCCGCACGCCCCTGGAGGAGCGTGCGGCGCTCAGGTGCAGGGTGATTTAGCGAGGAGCGAGCCACGCGCCAGCGCCGCCAACAGACACGCGCTGCGTCAAGGTCACGGATTGCCCCAGGCCGAACCGCGCGGCCGCCCACTGCACATTCAGTACCGGATCAAGCATGCCTTTCACGACAACCGTGCCGTACTCCGTCTTGCCCGGGGCCACCCGCACACTCGCCCGCGTGGCCTGGTAGATCGCGGGGCCATTCACGCCAGAGACCCGTAAGGCGCGTTCGTTCAGGAGGAGATCGCCTTCGGTATCGTTGCGCACACGCCAGTTCAGAACGGTATCGGTGCCGTCGATGGCCGCAGTGAAGCGAGCTTGGACGGCGGTGAGCGAGGACGTGGCTGCGGGGTCGGCGGTTGGGGGAGGCGTCAGGACGGGTGCAGGAGCAAGAACCACTGGAGCGGGAGGAAGCACTGCTGGGGTCACGACAGGTGCAGGTGGAAGCACCGCTGGAGTGGCGACAGGGGCGGGCGGGCGAACGACCGGGGCACTGACCACGGGTGCGGGCGTCACACTGACGGGAACCGGCAGGGGGGCGGGCAAACTCAAGGCTGGGGTCGTGACTGCCGCCAGTGCGCTCACAGGCAGACTGAACGGTGCCCGGCCACTTCCAGACGGACTGACTGGCTGCGGCGCTGGTTTCGGGGTCACTGCGCCCATAGGCGTGGCCGGCGCACTCGGAAAGCCCGGCAACACCTGCTCGTCATCCGGTGCCTGGTCTGCTCGCACCACAATGTTCCGCACGCCACCCCCACGGCTGGGATTCAACCGCGCCTGAAAGAAAAACACGCTGTCCTGCGTCATCACCAACACTGGATATGACCCACTCGAAGCCAACGCCCCCACAATCACTCGTGATCCTGTCTGCTTGAACTGCAAGACCCCATCCTTACTCGTGATGACGTCCACCACAGTGTCCGGCAAGTTCAGCACCCAGATCTCGCCCATGCCGACATTCAGAATGCCGTACGAGGTTTTCAGGTCTTCAGCTCGGTACTCGCGCGTGATATTCCCACCCATATACGGCGTGGTTGCAGGAGCAGCTGGTGCGAGGGGGGCAGCATGAGACATCGAAAAAGCGGACGCCGTCAGAGTCAAACCAAGGAGCAGGGTGTGCGTGAAGTGTTTCATTGCGTGGCCTCCGTAACGGTAACTGTGAGAGACGAAGTGCGTGTAACCGTGCCGCCTTGTGTGGTCACCGTCAGAACGTAGGTGCCCGGAACGGCCGTAGGAGCGGCTTGGACGGTCAGCCCACCCCCATCCGGATCAATGGTGGTCGTCAGATTGCCTTTCACCCCGGTCACGAGCACTGGAGAGGTAAAGCCGGCGTCTGGCGTGACCCGTAGAGCCACATGCATCCCCGTACCCTGCACGACGTCCACCGGATCGGGATCCAGCGTGACCGTGAAGCCCGGAGTGGTGGGGGTGGGCACCGTCACCGCGAGTTGGGCCGTTCCACTGGCCCCGGGTGCGGTGACCGTCAAGGGAATGCTGTATACCCCAGGAGAGACGTCTGGAGCGGCACTGACGGTGACCGCGCCCGTGCTGCCCGAAACGGTCAGGCCAGTAGGCACCTCGGCGGCCTTGATCGTCAGGCCGGTGGCGGCTTCGCCCGTGCTGGAAATCAGGGCGGTCACCCCGGCGCGGGCGGTGGTGCCAGGGGTGAGGGTGAGCGTGCTCGGAGTGAGGGTGACGCCCAGGGACTGGACGAACGGGTTGCTGAAGGATCCGGTGCCGCAGCTGCTCAGAAACAGGGCGGTCGCGATCATGGCACTTGCATGTCTTCGCATATCGGCATGGTGAGGGGGCTGGGGGTGACGCGGGCCGCGCGGGTGTCAAGACGGATACCAAGGCTGTCTAGACAGAAGTCAATCTCTAGAAAGAATCAGGACGGCGTCCTTCTCCACAGCCCAAAAAGAAACCCCTGAGACACAAGGTCAATCAGGGGTTCATCCGCGCACGGCGGCCACACAGTTCAGAGAAGCAGGGACACTTCCATCCAAACGGGGTGGGACAGGTTATCTGGGCATCCAGATGGCCAACACCCGAACGGTGAGGGCAAGAGACACAGGGGTGCGGATCTCCAACGGAACGAGATGCCGCGTGGGACGATCACTGAAGGGTGCGTCATAAGCGCTCATCCCCGCAATAATCGGTGTGAAAATGCGGCTCAGGGACACACGTTCCTGAACCACGGTGAGCACGTCGCCTCGCTTGGCTGTCGACAGCGCTTGCCCGAACGGGGTTTGCGTACTGACTTGACCTAAAGCAGGTTCAGAGTCCACCAGTTTCAAGGTGCGCCGCTGCCCGTTGACTTCCACGATAAACAGGGCATCAATGGCGGGGGCGTCCTCGGTGATCTGCGCGTGATCCAACTGAAATTCCAGTTGGGCAATCGCGCGTTCGTTCGCGGCCATGAGGCTACGAGCTTCGTCATAGGCGGCGCTCTCGCTCAGATCTCCATCCGACAAGGCTGAAGTCATGTAGTTCTGGATCTCCTCGCGCTTGACGTCTATCAGCACTCGGAGTTGCTGCTGAAGACGTGCAAAGGTTCGCGCGCGCATGGGAATACCGGGCTGAATGACGGCTGCTGAACGCGGACGCTCAGGTTGGACGTCATCTCTCCGGTCAACGGGTGTCCGCTCAACGGTTGGGGTGTACGGACGCCAGGGTGCGGCTGGGGTCGACTTCTTCGTCCGAAACGCTGGTAAACCGCCCACCAGGTACGTCCGCTGACTGTCGTCAATCGCGTCCTCACGCTCGAGCGCCGTCAACACTCGTGCATACAACTCTGGGGTGCTGATGCCCTCGATCAAAGTTCGCACGGTCTGCACATTCGCGTCAGACGGAATATGCAGGCCCTCGACTTCCATGATCTCGTCACACAAAGCATTTGAAAGCACGCTGTACGCGTTGTGGGAGTACAACTTGGCTTCCTCAGCCTTGTCCTCCGCTCGGCTCCGCACGTCCCCATCATCAAGGAGGCGCGTCAACTCGAACGGTGTCTGCACGAGATTGCGTAAGGCCTGCTCACTGCGCAGGTCAATATCTTCGCCCTGTCCGGTCACGACCGTCAGGGGATCAATGAAATCCGAACGGTGCAGTTTCATGCGGTCACTGGTAAACCCAGCCACGTTGAAACCGTCCCGTAGCGTAGCCGCTTGCTTGCGTCCGACCAGTTCAGCTTTCACAAGGTCATAGACCGCCGTGCGAACCGCCTGTTCATGCGAGTTGAGCGCCTTGGGCATCAAGCCGGCGAGTGGAGCTGAACCCGAGGTGCGGGTCGCCCTGCTGGCGGCTTGGCCTTGCTTATCGGCGAGTTGCTCCAATACACCCGGCACTTGCTTGTTCAGCAAGGCCCGGACGTCCTGGTGCAAGTGATTCCCTGACGGGATCTGACGTGCCAACACCCCGAGATTCAGGGTGCCGTTCATCCAGATGGGCGTCGAGAGAATCTGGAGGGTCTGGGTGCTCTTCAAGTCCTGCACGAAGGCTTTGAGGTGTTTCAGGCCGGCGTGCGGGGTCGAAGGATTGCCACGGGTCAAACGAGCGGTGAGATAGGTCATGGGAAAACTCCTGAGGGAGCGGGGGCCCGAACTCGGCCCCCGCCAGAACACTGGTGAGGACGAAGAACGGGAACCGGGCGGTCAGGAATCTTGAATTAGAAAGGTACAGCCATGTCAGGGAGACCCTTGACGGCGGTGCGGAGCACGCAGCGGGCTACGGGAGCCCACGCGCCATAAATCTGTGCCTTGTGCACTTGAACGCTGTTGCGCAGGGGCTTGGCCCACCACGCCGCCGCCCACCATGCCCCTGGATCCTGCAAGGCGAGATGGTCGTCCAGTACGGAGTCCACCGCGAGCAAGGCTTCCAGCGCGGGGCCGAAGGTCAAGCGCGTGGCAGCTTCTTCAAGTTGTTCGGCTGCTGCAGTGAGGGTGTCACTGACTCGCTCTGCCAAAGCCACCTGTTGAAGCTGAGCTGGACTGGAGTCAACGTGCAGTTTGGCCTGCAACGTCAGGAAGGTCTGCCGTGCCGCATCGGCCCGACTGCCTGCACTGACCGCGTGGCGTTCCAACGTCAACTGATCCGGCCGTACGTACTTCGAGCCGCCTGCAACACGCACGCGCTGGCCCTTCCGGGTCGTCACGGGCACGTCTCTCAGCAGTGCGAAGGCTTGATCGGCCAGTTTTACGCGCACGTCCGCTTGCACGCACGCCGCAATGAATGTCTGGTCTGCTTTGCCGGTCTTGTCCAACTTGCGACCAAGCAGAATTGCGGTGACCAGACTGATGCGGGGGGCGATGCTGGGGTACGCCTGACGTAACTCACGGGCAACCCGGATACCTTCACTGTCTGTAATGCGGGGGGCAAGGGCTTGACCTTGTAAGGCGTTCGCCAAGGCACTCCCTAATACAGACACGCGGTTCTCGTGCAGGCCCCCACTCAAGGCAGCTTGCACAGGAGCAAGTGCGGTACGCAACTCCGCAGCGCTGGCACTCAGTGAAACTCCACTGAGGTGAGCAGCTGTGCGTGCGCACGCGATCACGTCCTGCGTGGCCGGCACACCCCACTGGGCACACCGGGCGCGGAAGTACGCTCGCACCTGCGCGTCCCGCACGCGTTGCCGGTACACGGGCAACAACTGACGAACAGGCAGGGCCAGCAAGATCGGGCCATACACGGCACCATACCGCCGGTACGCACTCAAGGCGCGTGCGCGGTCAGCCTGATGCAGGGGGGCCTGAAACACAGGAGCCTGCGTCGGCTCTGGTGCGGCGATGATGTCCTGCAACCGCTCGTTCTGATCCTCACCCACCAGGGCATCAAGTCTCAGGCTTTTGCTGTTGCGTTCCACCCACAGGGCGGTGACTTCGCTGAGGGCGAAGGCCTGCTGCCGGGTGCGCTCTGCTAAGCCAGGCTTCGCTAAAGTCACCCGCGCATTTGTCCGCACGGCCCGCGCCACCAGGGACGCGGTGATGTTCGTGCGTAACGTGAAATACGCCGTCTTCAAAGCGAATGCAGACGTAAGATCCCGAAAGAACCCGGGCCCACTGGCCTGCACGAAGCGCACCGTATACCGCCCGTGACCCCGTTTCGGCGTCACATTCTTGCGGCCTTTCGGCAGCACGGTCGTGAAGCGAGAGCAGGCCCAGTCGGACATAGCGCTTTGAAACTCGTCATGCAAACCAAGATCATTCCCGTACGTCGTAAGCAACCGCGAACGACCTGCCGCAATCGCCGCAGGCGCACCAGAAGCCCGTTTGTCGTCCACCAGCCGTTCCGCCATTTTCGGCAGTTCCGCCGCGAGCGTCTTCTCCACCCAGAACAGCCAGCGTGCACCGTTCAGGTGGGGATTCCAGCCACTGCGCTTGATCCGGCCATTCTCCAACAGTTCCGTGCGGGGGAGAGCCAGATTGAGCAAGTGTAGGGCAGCGTCCAACGCTTCCAGCCAACCCCCGAACCGCCACGCGAAATCACGCGCGGAGATCAACAGGAGCGGCATCGCATTGCGAACGAGGAGTTCTCGGGCGCGTTTTTGTTGCCGAGGGGTGCCTTCCCTGGCGTCCTGATGGCACGCCATCGTTTCAGCGTCGGTCAGGCGCACGTACGCATTCCGGGCGCTTTTGACAGCGTCCTCGAAGGCGTTCGTGGGGATTGGCAACTGCACAGCCTCGACAACGTGATTGCGGGCGAGTACGAAGTGTTCGGTGGGGGCGGCTTTACGCATAATCACAGCTCCTGGAGGGAAGCCGGAGACCCAGATCGCACAGTTCCAGTCGGAACCACACGAGAGGGGTTCCGACCAGAAAGAAGGCGACGGGGTCAGATGACCCCACAGCGGGCAGTGGATGAAGTTAAGTCAAGGCGTCCAGCAGACGATCGACCGAACTCAGGGACATCAAAATGCGGAAGCGCACCGAGGTGCCTTCCAGTCGAAAGTTCAGCACGAGCACTTCACCGAAGGCCAGCACACTGAACCGCACTCGCCCATCCACACTCGACACCGGAATGGCGGTCATGGCGGGGTTGAGCAGGGTCAGGGAGGTATGGGTGCGGGCGTACTGGGCGAACGTGTGCAGCTCCGGAACAGAGAGCGTCATGGCGGGTAAGCCCGCGAAGTGAAGATCGACCTGGGCCACTCCAGACTGAGGGGTAATCCCTTCCAGCAGGGTGTCCAGGCGCTCTTGATGGGTGTCCGTCATGGCGGCCCCGACCATCAGCACACTCAGCGCTGAGAACACCATGACCAGCGCTGCAACACCCGCAGGAGTATTCCAGGCGGCCCATGTGGTCGCGAAGGTGGCGAAAGCGGTGACAGACAGGCCGAGACGGGTGATGAATAGAATCATGATGCGCTCCTAGGGCCCGGGCATCCGGGATGATCCAAGGGAGGCAGCAGTCATACAGGCTGGGAGGCCAGTACGAATACTGGCCTCCAGACGAAAACACACGCCGACCCCCGGCGTTGCCACCGGGGGTCGTACTCCAGAACATAAAGCTCCTCGCGAACGAGGAGAAGAAAGATGGGTGAAGTGTACCAAAAAGAAACCCCTGAGACACAAGGTCAATCAGGGGTTTATCCGCGCAGGGCGGCCACACCACTCAGAGAAGTGCACGCACTTCCATCCAAACGGGGTGGGAGAGGGAAAGAGAACAACCGCGCTTCAGCCCAGAGGCTTAAAAAGGCAGGTCTTCTTCCGGGGGAAAGGCGTCAAAGCCTTGATCAATGTCCAGACCACCACGAGGTGTTGGGGCAGGACGAGCGGGGGCACGACGCGTGCTAGAAGCACTCGCAGCGACCGGTTCACGTTGAGGCGTTGCAGGTGCAGGACGGGCCGGAGCAGCACGGGTCGCCGGAGCAACATCTGCACTCCCACGAGCCAAGGCTTCAACCCGGAACGCTTCAACTTTCGTCGAGTTGCGTTTCTGGCCTTCCTTGTCCTGCCAGGATTCATTCACCAAGCGGCCCTGCACAAGTACGGGATCACCCTTGCGGAGATCCTTCATCGCTTCAGCCACCTCACGCCAAAGGGTCACATCGATCCAATGGGTTTTCTCCTGCTTTTGCCCTTGACGATCTGTCCAGCGCTCATTCACGGCCAGACCCAGCGTCAAGATCGCATCACCTGCAGGGGTGTAACGCAGTTCAGCATCACGGACGACATTGCCGATCAGCATGACGGTGTTCATGCCGCCTTGCATCCGAACCCCGCCGCCTGCATCCTGCACAAGTTCTGGGTTGTACCCGAGTTGTTCCATGCGCAGCGCCTTGACCTTCACGGCACTGCGTTTGCCACCTTCGGGGGCTTCCCACTGGCTGTAATCCAGGCTGCCTTCGACCATCACGGCGTCTCCGCCCTTCAGGTTACGTTCCGCCTGCCATTCCGCGGGTTTGCCGAGGATGGTGACGCGGTGGTACCAGGGGAGACGGCGTTCTTTGCCATCGGTGCCGATCAGGTGATCTTCGCCAGCAACAACGGCCTCAAATACCGCGACACCGGTGGGGGTGTAACGGAGTTCGGGGTCACGAGCGAGAGCGCCGATCAGGTAAGTGTGGTTCATACCTTGAGCCATGGTAGATCTCCTTGTTGTCTCACAGGGTGAGCGCGGGGGAAGCAATCTCGGGCAGACGCCCAGAGTGCGGGCGAAGGAACGAGAACGGCGACAAACCGCTGGGTGCGTGCAGGCGGAAGCCCGGACGCTTTGGATCAAGCATCCGGGCCGCACCAACACGGCCCACAGGAGGGGAGAACTACTGCTCGGTAAACGGCCCAAACGAGATCAGGCAGTGCGGGTGCCGGGTGCGGGCCATCAGGGCCAGGTTGCCGGGACTGCTGCCTTCGCCCAGATAATGGGTGACGTACTTGCGGGAAGCGTCGGTGACGTAGACCATCGCGTAGCTTTTCATGGGAATCTCCTTGCAGCGGCGTTCGGGGGGACCCGGACGCTTTGGAACGCGTCCGGGCCACACTGCGCGGCCCAAGGGAAATGAACAGCACGACCCGACCCTTGCGGGTGAGGTCGTGCTCCAAGACAGAAGGCCCCACAAAGGGGGAAGGGAAAGTGCCCTGATTGTGAGCCTGTGCCCATGTCATCGTCAAGCCCCCCGTTTCAGGTATGTGACGCCACGTCCTTGCAGGAAGGCGGGCAGGGTGCCGTCTGGGGTCTGGCCGCGCTCGTGCTCCTCAAACGCACGCCGGGCTTCTCTGACGCTGGCATGACCGAGCAGGCGCAGGAAGGTCAGGGCGTTCGCGAGGGTGTCACGGCGTTGAGCGAACTGCCAGGCACACAGGTAGGCCGCACGTATTTTCCCGGCCTCATCCAGACTGGCCCAGATGTCTTGCAGGGCATGTTCAGCGGTGACGGGCACCCGGGAGACAGGACGCTGTTCGTCTTGGGCCTGCCCCGGCGTGGAGACACGACGATTCTCCCAAGGGGCACCACGCGGGGCGTTCCGCGCACTTCTCGCGCTGGCCTGAAACTCGGACGCGGTGTACGGCTGGCCGCTGGGTTGTGGGACGCCTGCGACATACCGCATTCCAACCGCCAGCACTTCATCGTCCCGGTAGCCGTTGTTGCACAGAACCCATGCGAGCTTGTACCCCGTGTCATTGCGTCCGCCCGTGCTGACCTGTGACAGCGCCCAGGTCAGGATCACGTCTGCGGGGACACGATCTTCCCCACTCGGCAACGGCCCCTGATAGGTGGGCGTGGGCGGCTGTAAAGGGGCTTCCAGTCCCAAGGCCTCGCGCAGCGCCACGGGCACCTCACTCAGCGGCGCAAGGTCATCTGGATCCCGTAAGTAGGTGTACGGCCCTTTCGGCACCACAGTCGGCGGCAGGACAGCATTTCCCCCATCCCCGCGCACGTCCACACATTGCGGCACGCCCGGCCGAGTCGTGTTCTTCCCCACGAGATTCGGCACGAAGTGAGCAGGGGCCTGCACATGCCAGTGATACCCGCTCCCGGTACGCACATGCGGACGAATCCCGAGGTCATGGGCAAGTGCACGTCCGGGTTCATCATCGAAGTCAATGATCACGCGGCCACTCACCCGCCCCGTGACCAAGGCCAAGCCCAGCCCAGTGGGATCCTTGAACCAGTGCTCGACGACTTCGATGGAAGGAGCCTGCTGTTGGAGTGGCTTCCAGACCGCCCGGAAACGGGAAGCGTCCTCAACCCACTCCCGGTAGCCCGCCGCAATCAGCAGGCCCGCGTGCGGTTGCTTGAGGGCCGCCCCTGCCGCATGAATGGGGAGGACACTCCAGCCACGCTCCAGGGCAGCCAGGGCTTCACGCAGCAGGGGATTCATGGGATTGGTTCGTGAGCGGCGGGGACACCGCAGGCCCGGACGGTACGGTCTGGTCTTTGCCCGAACTGGCTTTCTCGTTCGTTCCTTTCTCTTTCTTCTTCTGCCCTCCCGTTTGAGCGGACGGCGCAGGCTTCTCACTGGCTGCGAGCATGGCATCCAGCAACTCATCCGTCACGAACCCCGGATCGAATGGCGCAGCGCCCAGCCCTTTCTTACTCCAGTCCGCCCGCAACATGCTCTTCAAACCCTCTTGCAGGGCCTTGACCCATGCCTTGGCTTCCTCCGTCCCCTGAATCACCAGTTCAACACCCTGCCCGCCCGGCATCACGCCGAACGGAACGGCTTTGAGTTCTTGACGGTTCACGGCATCGCGCACCACGGCAATCAGCGTCCCATGCGTACATGCGGGCATTTCAGTCAATACTTCGCTCAATAAGAATCGGTTCTTCATGCGGTTTCGGCCTCCTGTTGATACGTACTCAGTAAGATGTTCAGCGCCCGGCGACTGGTGAGTGCCAGTACCAGCGGTACTTGTAGGGTCTCCATCAACCGCGTCACATTCACCTGCACGGCCGCGACATCCTCACTGCGCTCTACAGCGCCCAGGACACCGAGTCGCCCGTCTGCCTGCCGCACGTACGGCACCAGGCGGCGCTGCAAGAGTGGCCCGGCAGGTAACTCATGCCACAATCTGCGGTCAGGCGGGGAGAGGGTGGTGTCCACATACGGCAGTCCTGCGAAGGCGGCGATGGCTTGGGTCAGTTCTTCCGGGGTCGGGCGCTGGTCAATGCCCCACGCCAGTCGGGGAATGAGGGCGGCAAGTGCAGCGGCATCCTCTGAAGAACGGTAGTGACTCGGCGCAGCTGGGTACGTGAGCGCGAACAACTCCCGAAACACCGCAGGCGTCGTGATGTCAATCTGGAACGTCACCTGACGGCTGGGCACCCAGGCCGCACACACCGCCCGCACTTCATCCAGCTCCCGCACTCGCCGCAGAGGATTGGGCGAGATCACCCGGATCGTGTTGAATACGCGCACACGCGGCAAGATCAGGTAATCCACTGCGATGTCTTGCCCGAACAGGCGTGCATCAATTGGCCCGGCCGCCGCTGGAGTCGGAATGAAATGGCGTTCGGCACGGGACGCCAGGGCCTGCCAGAGTGCAGGCAGATCCAATTCCGGTTGCCGGGCCAGTTGAGTGAGCACACTGCCGCCTTCTTGCAGGCCGTGCTCGACCCGGTGCAGGATGGCCTCCGGGACAAGGCCCGTCTGCCGCACGGCCTCCACGTTCACAACACGTCTGCTTCGGCAAACGCGAACCCAGCCGCCGCTCGCGCGAACTTGTTGTACACCGGATGCGGCCGCTTGGCCGGCTGAATGATCGTACTCAAACGGATCGCCGTACGTAACAGCGTCCGTAAGCGCTCACCCGTTGATGCCAAGGGATCCTGCTCGCCTTTGGCCTGCACCAGCACGTCTCGTTGCTCCCAGATGCGCAGGGCCCCGTCACTAGAATGATGCACGTCAATGCGCCCACCGCCCTGAGCGAACTCCAACGCCCAAGTCACCATATTCAACTCGGTCGTCACCAGGTCATCCCCGGCTTCCCGGCCACTGTGCACCACGACTTGCCCTTGCCCGATGATTACCACGCCGTAGTAGACGTTCTCGTAATCCGTAAAGGCTGCCGTATGCAGGACGTACGTCACGAGCGGGGTGGGTTCCGGCATTTCGCCGCGCTGCATCAGGTCAAGCATGGAGCGCCAGATGGGCAGTTCCCGTTCCGGGCGGGCGATGACGAGCAGTTTGTCCATTTGGTTGAGATGACGGGAGAGTTCCGTCAGGCTGGGATGCGTCTTGGTGCGCTCACGGAACAGACGCATGGCGGCCATGATGTCCTTGTCATTCGTGTGCAGGCGCACCATGGAGCCGGTACGGGTGGGCAGCACAGCGGTGAGGATGGCTTCAGCGGCCCAGTGGTCGCCTGTAGGGAGATCCCGGGTGTGATACGTGCCGACCAGGGTGCCGTCTTTGCCAAGGCGAACGACGCGGATGATGCTGTACTGCCCGGCAGAACGGGTGACGTAGATGTCATCCACTGTGGTGCGGCGGGAACGGTCGCGTTCTCGAGGAGTTGGGGACTTGGCCTCACTGAGAGCTGGCGCGGGCGGGGCTTCGGGTACGGGAAGTACCGCGGCCTTGGGTGCAGCTGGACTGACCTCAGGAAGAGGTGAGGCCACTGGAGCGACAGGCATCACCGGGATCGGGGCCACTGGAGCTGGTGTCCGGTCAGTTGGAGCGACAACTCCAGGAGTCGGGTTGGCAACAGATGCTGTGGCCACCACAACAGGGCGTGCGGGATGAGTCATATGGGTCTCCTTTGCCCAGGCCAGGAGACGGCCGGGGATTACGCCGCATCGTGAATGGGCTGGGGGTGACGCGGGTGCAGACCAGGTGTGCCCCTTGCCTGCGGCCGCTCAAGCTCAAAAAACGCGACTACACAGGGAGACGTCCTCACCTCCCACACAGGCACGGAGACCAGTGGCGTCATCGCACCCGAGCCATTAACGGGACGCTCAACACCTGCAGCAGACAGCACCGGAGCGGCGGCCATCATGGGCGTGCCGTGGGCCTCCGGGAACAACGGCGTGACGACGGGCGCGCTCACGCCCAGGGGCAAGGTGCGCTTGGGACGACCGAGCGCGGCGGTCAGGAGCACCTGCTGGTGACGGGTCGGTGCAGGGCGGGCGGGCAGCGGGGTAACGAGTGGCAGGCCAACCACCGCAGGCAGGGCCACGACCGGGGCCACCACGGGTGCGGGGAACAACAAGGCAGGTAGAGACGCCACGAAGCAAATCGAGGCCATTTCCGTTTTCACGGTTCGCAGCGCGACCTCACCTAACGTTTCGAGATGCTGGACATACTGATGCACCGCTTCTTTTGAAATCTTGATGGTTCGGTTGAGTCCGACCGTCAGTTCCTGAAGGCCGAGTTCTCGCTTGCGGATGATCGCTTTCGTGGCTTCATAGCGTAGACGTTCCCGCACGATCTCCAAGGTATGAGGTGCGAACATGACGGTCTGCGCTCCTTGACCCAGCTCCAAGACTTCTCGTCCGTCCCGGCGCAGCACGTGAACACGGTTGCCCACTCCCCGCAACAGCCAGCTCAAGAACGAAGCGGAGACGCCTAAGTCTCGAATGACGGTCTGCCGGTACGCCGCCCCGTGGTTGGCGAGGTAATCCACCAGGAGACGAATGTGAGCTTCGCGAGCCTCGTCTTGCTGGGCGGCCAGGCAGTAGTAATGCCGCACTGGTTGAACCACCGCTTGAGAGGCCGCGAGTTCACGCAGTTCTGTTCCGGTTCGTACCCGGCTCACAGGCAGCAAGGTTTTCCCTCGCATGGCCTGATGCAGATCCCGGGTCGTCCAGCATTGGGGTGGAGCGGCAAGGAGAAAAGCGTGCGTGGCAGACATGCGGGAAATCTGCCCCATCAATTCTTACAACGCTGCTGGAAACTCTCATTAGTGTTCTATGCGCCATCTCAGTCGATGTTTTCTGGTTTTATGAGAATTTTTCTCATAAAACTGCCCGTTCAATCACACCCTAAATACGGCTCAAGTGCCAAAATGCTTTATAGATGAAAAGGACCGTTGAGTCATCTCGGATGAGGAATAACTTCTCTAATGCAGAGTATATCACAAATAAGATGAGAGAGCTTCTAATGACCATGAGAACTGCACTCATCTTGTAAGAATGACCCCCTTTCTGACCCCCTCTTGAAAGAATGAGAGACCGCTCAGAAAGTTCTTAGTAAGAATGCACCCCCGAATCCCCCCCAATAAATGAGAACGGTTCCTTTTACACCCAAATTGTCAGATGAGTCACGCTTCAAGAAACTCTCAGAATAAAACGCCTCTTTCACCCCTCCGAAGGAACGCCACGCACCCTATGATCCACCTCACTCGAACCCACCTCATTGAACGCATCCGTGCCTCAGATGCCCCAGTCACCGCACTGGTCGGCCCCCGGGGCTACGGCAAAACACACCTACTCGAAGAACTCACGCGCGGCGCCCAAGACATCTACATCAGCAGTGCAGACGCGGGCGGAGAAGCCCTCAACATCGCCGCACACCTGATCGCCCGCCTCCCAGATCCCACCCAAACCCACTACCACTACCTCCGAACCCACAACCCCCTGACCCTCGTCAATGCCGCCGCCGCCCTCCGCAGCGACCTCGCCCAACATGTGCCAATCACCATCGCCATCGACGATCTGCACACCCTCACCCCCGATAGCCGCACCCTGCTGCTCGACTACCTGCTGCCCAGACTGCCCGCAGGCGTGCGCATCCTGCTCGGCATGCGCGCTGAAGGCAACTTACGCCTCTCCACCCTCCGCCTGAAAGTCAAGATCCAGACCCTCACCCAAGCCGATCTGGCCTTCACGCCCGCAGAAGCCGCACAACTCGGGCTCAGCATGGCGCAGTACCAACAAACTCAAGGCTGGCCCGAGCTGAGCTTCTTCCTCCGCGCTGGCGGCGACCCCACCGATTACATCCTCACGCAGACCAGCACCCTCGCCCCTGAACTGCATACCTCCCTCCTCCGCGCCGCCCTCCTCCCGCTCTGGCGTCACCACGATCCTGTCCAAGCCCAACTCGGCCTGCATCCCAACTGGCTCGAAACAGTGCGGGAATGCGTTCCTTGTCTGGAAGTCGCACCCGGCGAGTACGTCCCACACACGCTGTACCGACAAGTCTTACTCGACGCCCTGCAGAGCCAACCCAAGGCCTACCAGACCGCTCAACATACCCTCGGCCTGGCCTTGGTCGAACACGCACAACCCGTCGCGGCCCTTGAAGCGCTCCTCAGTGCAGGCGCACTGGATGAAGCCCTCGCAGTCGTCGTCCGCATCACGGATCAATTCCAGCGCAGCCATCAACTGAGTGCCCTCAAACCCGCCCTTGAGCGTCTGCGTGACCGGCTCACCCCGGATTTCCGCGTGGTCTACGGCCTGGCCCTGTTCGAGGAAGGCCGCACTGCACAAGGCTTGCAATTGGTCGAAGAAGCACGTCAAGCCGGTGCCACGCCGCTGTCAGCCACCCTGACGCTGGCCCGCATGCGCGCGAGATCCGGGAATTTCGTGCTCGCCCGTGCGTTGTACCGGGAAGCCTTACAGCATCAGCCGGAGTTGAGTGAGGCATTGAGCATCCGCGCGCAACTCAGCTTCGGTGAGGCGGTACAGGCCCGTAACGGCCTGCTGACCACCCTCTCGGAGATTGAACCTGAGGCCCAGCAAGTGCTGGATGCGCCCCAACAGGCGACAGCGATGGCCAGAGCACAAGCGCATACGGCCCTTGCCCTGGCCCTGGCGTACCGAGGACAACGCACGGCCGCACGCCGCCATGCCGACGCCGCCCGCGACCTCACCCACACCCTCACCGACCCCGAAGAACTCAGCGCCCTCTACGCCGCCCTCGCGACCTTCTACGCGGACGAAGACCAACCCGAGATCGCTGACCTGCTCTTACAACAAGGCTGCGCCATTGTCCCCAGTCACCTCACCGAACGGCACCTGCAACTCAAAATGAACCGCGCGTGGATCATGCTGCGTCAACACACGCCCGCCGCGCTCCGGCAAGCCTTATTTGAAGCCCGCACCTTACGCGCGACCACCCGCCAACTGAACAACACGCCCCAACGCCTCGAAGTCCTGACCCTCGGCGCCATCTGCCTCGGTCTTCTCCGCTTGCAGGAGCCCGAAACTGTCCTGCGCACCGAATTCGAAAGCACCCTCGAAGAACTCGCCATCGTCGCCGCTCCCTACCCCGCCTACCAGGACACGGTCTTCGTCCTGCGCGCCCTGGTCAAGCACACCCCTACGTCACTTGAACAGCTCAAATTGGGCGCACAGGTGCCCCCCAGCGTGCAAATCCTGACCGTCCTGGCCATCGTCACCTGGGGAGCGGAACATCTCAGGCCCCTCGCCATCGCCGAACTCCAGCACTTGAGTGATCAGTGGGGCCGCAGCACTCTGCAGATGTACGCGAACTGGCTCGGCATCCACCAACTCCCCACGTTCAAGCCTGTTCTGGACGTCGTCTTCCTTGCCCGGAGACCGCAAGTCAGCGTGGACGGTCACCCGCTCAAACTCAGCACGAGTGCCCTGCACCTGCTCACCGGCCTGATTTACCGCCGCAAAATTTCAGCCAACGACGCCCGGGACGTCTTCGGAGAACAGGCCGTCAGTCGCCTGCATGTCACCGTCAGTCGCCTGAAAGACGCCCTGAAAGCCGTCACCGGCTTCACGGATCCACTCGGCACGGAGCGAGGCAGCTATACCTTGGCGGCCTTCACCATCCGCACCGATATCGACCGCCTGTACCTGATTTCACCCCGCGAACTGCCGATCGTGTACTTAGCACCTCTTCTGCAAGGCATCCCTGAAACAGAAGTCATCCACGCGTGGAGGCAAGAGTGCCGCCGCATCGTGCAAAAACGCATCCGAGATGTGAGTCAGAGTCACCCAGAATTGGCTACTCGGCTCAAGGTGACGCTCAGTGCGACGGATCCATTCCTGAAATGGCTGGATCAAGCGCCATATAGCGCTTCCAGTACGCATGCGCTTCCAGGGCCTGCGCATACGTCTGAGACTGATCCACCACGACGTACTGCCGCACATCCGGATGCGCCATGACCGTCTTGAACATCATCCCATCCGCCGTTCGCCGACACGTGAAATACGTGCCCAACACCTGATCCCCCACCAGCCCAGTATTCGTAAAACCGAGCTGCCGCTCTTCTACCGTCCAGTACCAATCTGGAATCCGCTCCACGGCCTTGAACTGGTCGGGAGCAAGCATCATGACAGCCTCACCCGCGGGAATCTCGATCGGGTTCAGGTACGTCATCAGAACGTACGTGTGCGTCATCACGGGCACCCCTACAGGGCGCACAGTCAAGTCATGACCCGTTTGTTCCATCTCGTATTCATCTTCGTCGTGTCCATACTCGGCTCCGTTCATGCTGCCTCTCCTCCCGCCGGCTTCGTGCTGTCCGGGATGCCGCTCGTGCACCAAACCTACAATGCCTGCGGCCCCGCCAGCCTCCTGCAAGTCCTGCGCTATTACGGCCTCGGTTCTACCCTCACGCTTGCTGACGTCAGCCGGGCCACACGTCCGAATGATCGAGCGTACATGACATCTGCCGCAATTGTAACATTTGCACCGTCCGCCGGATTACAGGCAAAATTATATTCCTTTGGCTCCTTGGAAACTGTCCGGCGGGCTATCCGCGCCCGCCTGCCCCTGATCGCCCTGCAAAATCATTACGCCGCCTCTGGGGCCGTCATCCCCCACTGGCGCGTCATCGTGGGCTACGACGACGCCCGGCAAGTCGTTTACCTGATGGATCCCTTGCTCGGCTACGTCACCATCACCTACCCGGATTTCGAACGGGTCTGGCGCGAGCAACGCGGCCAGTTCGCTGTCCTGTTCCCGCCCAGTTGGATCAAGATTGTCACTCAAACCATCGGCTAAGGTCACTTCTCATACCCAATAAACGCTTCCCGCCACTTGGACGGCAATACAGGCACTCCAGGCGGTGTGAGGCCTGCCCGAAACCGAGGATCTTGCTGAATCCGCAGCGCCCCCGGCCCACCTGGCGTCCCCGCCACGGAGCCGTAGATGGTCAGGTCATTGGGGTTCGACAGTGTGCCTGTTGAGATGGCCGCGTGCAGACGTTCGGCTTCCACCCGTACGACTGGACTGATCAACCCCAGCATGTCCTCGCCGCCAACTCCTGTCATGCAGTTGCTGTCCGTACAACTGGTCTGCACGTACGTCAGGTTGCCTTCTACCCGGAGCGGTTGCAGGCTGCTCACCGTCAACGGTAGACCGATGGATGGGCCGTTCGCGTCCAGTGAACTCACCGTGATCGCGTTCGGCACGACGATCATGCCGTCCCAGCGTTCCTGCACGACCACACTCTGTCCGGTGACTGAATCCTGTCTCTGAAGGCGCGCGGTCCGGTCTCCATTGCGGGTCGCGGTGTACAACGTGCAATTGCTGCCCTGACAGGCTTGCAGGACTTGCACTCCCTCCAACGTGACACCCAACCGCAACACTGAAGCGGCAATGAGCACCGGCGAACTGGGTGCCTGCACCGCCCAGGTCAACCCATACCCGCCAGCGCCTGTGCTAAGTGATCCACTTTGCAGACACCCGACTGTGAGACACGGCCGCTCGACAGCGGGCGTGAGTTGCATCACTGGGAACGTCGAACTGCCCAAAGTCACACGCTGTTCCCCCCGGCAATCTGGGGCACTCAATCCACACCCACTGACCGCCACTGCGTCCGTCACCTTCACCGCCCCGTTCAGGGTGAGCTGACCGTCCACCTGCACCGTGCCTTGAATATTGATGCGCGGCGATAAGGTCAAGTCTCCCGGCACGTACAGGGTTGTGGCGGCCAACGGGAAGGCGCCGTAGGTCGCGCCCAGCCAACCCGTACGAACCGATTGCGGCCCGGTTCCTAGACGCGTGACCAGGACGAAGGGCAGTTGCACGGTGGTCAGGGCCCCAGGTTGCGAGGTCACCGGATCGAGCCGGATCCCTGCGGGCAAGGCTTGACCACACGCTGTCTGAGTGAAGTAGATCCGGAAGGTCACGGGGCTGCTCGCGGTGGACGTGCGGGTACACCAGCTGTCGGCGATCTGTTGAGCAGCGCGGGTCAAAGCAGTGGGATCATTCGGCGTTTCCGGCAAGCTCCGGACAATGCGGGTGGCGTTCGCGGCCAGGAGGCGTCCGGCGTAGCTGAGATCATTGCGGGCGGTGACAGAGGCAAGGGTGCTGTCCACGAAAGCGCGGGTTTGGGTCGTGCGGGCTTCGGTAACACGGAAGAGTCCGGCGGCGAGCAGGGCAAAGACGGCGAAGAGGATCAAAGCCCAGACCAGGCTGAAGGCAGCAGTGCGGTGGCGCATGCCTTCACAGTGAAGGGGCTGGGGGTGACGCAGGGAAGACGCTCAAAGTCGGCCCAGTTCGACCTGAAAGATCACCCTCACAGAAAGGCCGTGAAGGGGCCTGCAAGAGCGATCCTGCATCAACGGGACATGCATAGACTCAGAGGGGCCAAATTGAGCCGCTCAGGAGCCGTTGGGGCGGAAGGGGGGTCTCGGCCCACTCCTGCTTGAGTCTCTCGGTCTGTTCGCCCGTGCTGCTGTCCCATCAGGCAGGCGAGCGCACCGTCCAACGAACCTGCAGCACTTCGGGAAGGGCAGTCCTCGGCCGCTCAGGTCTTTGAAACTTCCAAGGGTCTACCTGCCGGAACATCCAGCACTCCGGTCTCTCCGACCCGGGCCCGCTCAGAGGATCGTGACCAAGAATTTTCGGCTCCTTGCTGGTGCTGCATTCTTTTAAAAGCTCTTAAAGATAAAAAGAATGCAATGCAGCATAGGGCCAAAAAATATGCTGTTTCACACGGTCTTTTTTGGGCAATCAACGAAAAACGGCAACGGGAAAATACGAAATCAACAAAAAACGGCAACGCGATCAACGAAAAACGGCAACGGCAATGAGACCAAAAAAGACACCTAAGAGTCCTCCTCTGGGGTGCCTTCTTGAGATACTGACGTTCAGGTCAGTCCAGTTCTTGATCCCATTTGCCAACTTGTTTCTGCAGTTCCAACGTCGATAGGGCCAGACAACTGCGCACGGTCTCTAAATTCAGTTTGCCTAGTTGCACCCAGCGCGTTATCCGCTTCCCCTGCTCGGGCGTAAACCGCCTTCTATTACCTCTAAAAACCGTGTATTCTGTGTCCTGTCCGATTGGGACGGGGATTATGACAACGGGGATCAGGGAGGCCACCCCTCGTACAAGAGGTCGGGCCGCACTGCTTCAACAGTGTGGCCCGGAAAGGTGGTGCTTCTTGAAACAGCACAAGAAAGCTACCAAAAAAAGGAAACAAGTTCAACTGGCGCAGGCACAAAAGTGGGCGGCTCTCGTGGCTTCCATTCTTTTGGCGCTGAAAACGTTGGTTGAGCTGATCCAACTCCTCGGCCTCGGTTAAGCCTCTCGTGCGCCCCTCCGTCGCGTCACTCGCCCCAAAACGACACCCCCGGCCACCGCTGGGGGATTTTTCTTGATCCGAACCTCAGCTTGTCAGCCCATGCTGCTGTACCGCCGCGCCAAAACAGGTATCAACGCGCGGCAGGAGACAACGACTCCACCACTTGATATCAGTACCGCTGAAACTCACCCTGAGCGTCATACTGCTTGTGTCGCCTTACTTTAACCCGCTGCCCGGTAGGGTATTCCACGACTAGGCCATCTTCGGAGTACACAATGGGCAAACCTCCCATCAGCAATTCAGGCACGTGGGGCGCGTACCCCAGTTGACGCAGACGAAGGCGCATATCTTCAGGCAAGGCCTCGCTGCGGTACATGATGTCGGGATTTTGCACGGGCAGCAACATTGAATTTTTAAGGGCAGCCATACCAGCTCCTTTGGGTGCGGCCTACCGAGCACTCGGTCAGGGCAGGCCCATCACGAGTAACAGCCCAGCATCCAAGAGTTGCCTGCTGACGTCGTCCAGCCTGCCACGGCGGCGCTCTAAGCGAATCTTATCCACCACGAGAACCTGTGAAACATTGATCACGCTGTCGTTCCGCAGGCCATTCAGAGCATCGGCCAATAGCACAACGTTGCCGGGTGCGCTGCCAAGTTTAAGGTTGGACGTCAGTATGGCCACCAGAACGGTCTTGATCAAGCTCGCGTTGAACACGTCACTGGACACGATCACGACTGGGCCATGTCCGTACGGTTCCGCGTTCTCGCGCTCAATCAAGGGGAACTCAATGTCCCAGATTTCCCCTCGCTTCAATTCTCGACCCGACGCAACGCGGTGAAGCCGAGTTCACGAATTTCTGGTGACAGGGAGCTGTCTTCCTCGGCATACAGGGCATCTAATTGGGCTGTGATGCCAGTGTCCTCGTGTTGGGAGAGATAGGTTTCAAGTGCCGTGGCATAGAGCTCGCTTCGGGATAAACGCTTCACCTGGGCAAAACGTTCGGCCCGCTCAAATAAGCCATCTGACAGGGAGATCGCTGTTTTCATTCCTCAGTATAACAAAAGTTATACCCCACCTCAAGCGGCGACATCAATCAACTGCTCTAAAAAATGGAGCAACAGAAGCGGGCCGACCAGTGAGTGTCGGCCCGTGCTGCAGTACTGCCTCGTTACGCGGTCGAGCGCACCACCCAGCGGTTAATTACTTCTGCGGGCTGAGGATGAGCCACTAACCCGGTCACCTCCATAGGTGTCACCCGCCCCTGCGCGTGCATAGCCATGACCACGGCCTCCTCAGCGGCACTAATTTTCTCACGGTTGACCAAGGACGCGAGAATGCTCCGCACCATGCCGTCGCTGTCCGTCGGTGGTTCAACCAGATCTTTGGGAGGAGCCGCTGGCAACACTTTGGAGGAAGGCAAGACACGGCCATTGATGACAGGAGAAGCTTCAGGCAGAGGATAATTCTCAGGTGTCCGCAAAATGGTCGTCAGGAGAGCGGCCTGTCCTCTGACCTTGGTGCCGCGGGCGAGCGCATGATCAAAACGTTTTACTGCATCCTCCACATGAGAACGGCCAAATTCAGCTGCTAAAGCGCGGGCGCGTTCCAAACCAAAACCCCGCTGCGTCAACAGAGCGACAAGATCAGCAGGAGGACTCTTTTCTTGATCGGGATTAAAAATATATTTGACCTCACAGTTTTTACCCCTGCCTGAATATTCAACAGCTTGCAAAAACTTGTGGTCTAGGAGTTCCTGATGTGCACGTTTCAAATACCTACGAATATCGCTGGCATCGGAATTCCTATACCCCAAAAACTCCCCCCAACTCAAAACAGGTAATTTGACCCACGGAAGCGGAGCCGCAGATTCATCAGGATCACGGACTTCTTCCAGAATTCTATAAAGACTTCTCGCCACAACTGTATCTATTTGTTGATACAGGTCCATATCAAAAGCGCGAGTATATCCACTTCTGATGTTATCAATCAGGGTTTGAGGCAATTGAATACGGATATAGCTCTCAGCGCCGAGAGCGATATTGCCAAATTCATCGACTTCACCGACAGTTCGGACATCAGAAATTAGATTAAATTGATAACGAATTCCACGGCTGCGTTGAGACTTGGAGGCATTCAGCCATCCTTGTTTGACCTCATAAGAATTGTTTCGCATGCGGTCCAACGATTCCGTCAGTATCTTGTAATTCTGTCCACCATCAGACAATCCCACCATAGTAAGTAATCTGTACCCTGTCGTCAGGATGGCCCCATTCTCGGGCATCCCCTGCTCAATGAAGAGTGAGATAAATGCTGCCGCAATGTCATTGTCGATGCCATGCGGCACAGTAAAACCATTGTTTGCGGTGCAGGTGATAGACGTCGTGATTCCAAAAATATCGTTTGAGACCACCTGGCGACTAAAGCTTGTTCGACTGGCGTCGACATTTTGGACAGCCAAGATCAGGCCGAGCTGAATCAGATTCCGCTCGTATTGGATGCGAGTCACGACTGCACCTTCTTTGACCATGGAAACATTCTACTCATAGACCAAAGGGTGAGGGGGCTGGGGGTGACGCAACTGATGCGAGGATAAGAGTCCCCTCTGTCCTTGTTGATGATCAATCTTTTTAAAAGCTATTAAAAGAAATGATGATCATCATCAGAGTCAGGCGCAGTAGGCCGTCTAGAGCGCAATTTTCCCTCTGAATCCCACCAAGTTCCGGTAGTTTGTTTGCCTTATCCCACCAAGTTCCGGTACCTTTTCTGCCCAATCCCACCAAGTTCCGGTAATCGGACACCTCCAACCCCACCAACTTCCGGTAGCCGGAAGTGCCCTATCCCACCAAGTTCCGGCATCTCTTCTACCCTATCCCACCAAGTTCCGGTAGTCGGCGACCTCCAATCCCACCAAGTTCCGGTAGCTGAAAGCGCCCAATCCCACCAAGTTCCGGTAGCTCTTCTGCCCAATCCCACCAAGTTCCGGTAGTCGGCGACCTCCAATCCCACCAAGTTCCGGTAGTCCAGTACATCAAACAGGGTCATTTTCTAGAAGCTCGTGCCTGAAATCATCGCGTGATTCTCTCCACACTCTGGGGGTCGTGCTTGACTTGGGAGCGCGGTGATGCTCCAAAGAGGAGAGAGGGCGAGATGGTATTGCACGGCCCCGGCCCTACGCGGCCACCTACTCGTGCAGCCTGTCTTGCTCTCTCACCTTTGTTTTCAACTCGCTCTGCCGCAGTTAGACCTACTCTGGAGGTTCCCCCATGAAACAGTCTTTCAAGCCTCCCCTGGCCCTCCTGGTCCCCTTCATCCTCTCTGCCTGTGCGCCCGTACTGCATACACCGCTGGTCACCGTTGTTGACGGCTTCACCCTTGCCCCTGGCCAACGCTGGGAAGTCACCGCCCAAGGCGGCCAAGGCTACAGCGACGCCGCTACCTTCGAGCTGGTTTCAGTCACCAAAGCAAGCAACGACAGCGGCTTCGATTACCGAACAAAGCGCCCTGATGCTAGAGTTCTATATTCAGATTTGGTGGGCCCCTATCCAGTTTATATCAGTGCTTATTGGCACTCCACTGGGACTAAAACTAAAGGAGCTACAAGTAGTTGTGATTTACGTTCTCCAAAGCTTTCTAGCCTTAATCCTCCTACATTTGAAGGTCGTTGGTCTATCAGTCTCAAAGCATCAAACCAGTATCTTCTAACAGGAGATACTAAAGGTACAGGTACCTGCACTATAAAACTCGTTCAAGATTGAGACTAAATCCTGCGAAAGAAGTGCCCCACTGACGAAGTGGGGCACTGTCATTTCTATCCGACTACCTGACGGCCTGACACAATTTATGAGAGAGAGCGAAATCTGAGCACCCAGCCGCCTTCCAAAGCGTCCACAGGGCTGACTTGCGATCTCTTGCGACGTCCGGGAGGCGTCGGATCGGCGCCCCCCTGGAGGTCAGCCGATTGAGTACTGCCAGCCCCCGGCTCAGCGCGAAGTGGACGCCGCGTAAACCAAGCTTCAAATAGCTCAGGGCGCGGTTCCAATGGGGATCAATGGTTCTGCGAACACCCTGCTGCACGATCTGGAGTCCTTCGGAGACGAGCAAGAGCGTGGCCACGGAGATCACCAGGATCAGGCGTTCGAGACTGGCGGCATCACGCAGTTTGGAGTCTTCCAGACCGAAGAGGCCGCTCTTGTCATCCAAGAATCCTTCCTCAATTTGGAAGCGCTCGCCGTACTCAGCAAACGTTGCAAGACTGGTGGGTTCATCGCTGACCACCTGCCACTGCTCTGGGCCGTCCCACGGACGGCCCAGAGCGACATGCACCGGCCCGAATCGGTGTCCAGTAAGGGTGACGTTGTGGAAGCAGCGCGTTTCGCGCGCTGCGAGTTTGATCTCGCCGATGGTGCACACCCGTTGCCCGTCTGGAGCGGCAAGAATCAGGCTCGATTTGATGCGGATGCGGAAGTGCCAGCCACAGACCCGCAGCCATCCCATAAGGGCCGTGTCGCAAAAGCCCCGATCCGCTAGCAGCCGAACATCATGTCGCCCGAGGAAGTCCAGCAGACCTTTAGCTTCAGCCAGAAGGGGAAGAAGTTGCTCGGTACTCACCTGAGCGCTGGCGTGTTCGATGACACGGGAGACGAGCGGTACCGCTCGTCCCCGGTACAGCACGGCGATCCGAATGAGACAAAAGCGTTCAAACAGGACGCTGGTATCCAGTGCCAGCGTCAGGGGGTGCGGGCCCCAGTCGCGCAAGGCTCGGGTGATGAGTGGGCCATACACGCTGCCAGGGTCGATGGCTGGATTCTCCAGCCACCGTCGGCAGCGACGTTCGGTGCTCTGGGCGACTGTGGCCTGGGAGTGGATGTGCGGCAGCCAGGCGGGGATGGAAACGCTCTGGGACAGCACCAGGCCGCTGACCATCCACGCCAGTGTACGGGTGTTGCGGACATCGTTCCAGAGGGCAGGGTGGAGGTGGGGCAGGATCGCTTGGTACAGTCGCGGGGCGTCCCCGGCGACATTTTCGGTCTTCACAAACAGAAAGTGTCCCCTACCGGGACGCTTTCTCATACTTTGTGTCAGGCCGTCAGATCCGACTACTCTTCTATGCAATTTGTTCGACAAGGGGGTGGCGGCGGAGGTGGGGGTGGGTCAGGCGTTTCAGTGGGTGGGGTTGGCTCAGAGGGCTCTCCACCCCATCCAGGTGGCAGGGGTGGGCCTTCTGGCGGTGTCCCCTCGGGTGGCGTGATGGGCTCCGAAGGATCCCGTGGCCCTGAACCTGACTCCGGGATCTCCGGCACATCGCAGCCTCTTGCTGCACAGGAGTCCGCATTCGGGTTAACCCCCCACGAGGTGGACCGTAACGCCTGATCGATATCACCATACTCGGGGTTGTAATTCTCCAAGTACTGTTCCAGCGTCATCGATCCCCGAGGCGTATCGATCACTGCATCTAAGGATGTATTTGCTGGATACCTTGTCCCACCAATCTCGACGGCGTCTCCGATGGTATCGCCGTCGATGCAGCGGAGGGCGCCGTCACTACAACCTTCTGGTGGTTCTGGGCGTTCTGGTGGCAGCCCACCTGTGGGTGGTGTTCCTCCTGGGGGCGTTGGGCCGCTAGGCCGGGTGTACGTGAAGCGTGCCCGTGTCGTCTGATCCGCGACGACCGTCATGGAGACCCCGCTTGGATCCGGGGTGACCGTCACTCCAGAATTCAGGACCAGGCTCGGTAGCCTTAACGTGTACGTGCCTACGGGGAAGTTGCTGAACGTGACTGTGCTGTCTGTCACGCGCAGCACTTCATCTCTGGGGCCGGAGAGGTTGGCGATCTGGTTGCGCGGTTCGCCGATTCCCGTGATGATGACTTCGATGTTGCCAACGCCGGGCGCACTCGGATTTGTGGGTGGGGTGCCGCCTGAGCCGGTGTAGACCACGTTGACGGGGGTGGAGATGCCCGGTACGACTGTAATGGTGAGCGCGGGCGTGGTGTAGGTTGCGCTGCCCACGATGGCTGATGTGCTGGTCAAGTAATACGTGCCAGGAATTAAGTTAGAGAGGGTGGTCTGCCCATTCTGACCGATGGTCGTTCCGTTGATCGGCCCCCGGTAGGTCAGGGTCGTTTGCACGCCTGTGGGCAGGCCGGAGACGTTCAGGGTCATGCCGCCTAAGGTGGGCGTGCGGGTGAAGGCGGCGTTGATGGTCGTGGTCTGGCCTTCGAGCACTGTGAACGTCAACCCGGGCGCACTGTACGTACCATCCGTACCATTCACCGTACTGGGGGTCAAGGTGTAGGTGCCGACAGGCAGAGTCTTGATCTCCAGCAGTGCATTCCCGGTCGTGAAGGTTTGTCCGTACGGTCCGGCCAGGACGAGGTTACTGGTCATCCCGACGCCCAGGCCACTTACATTGATGTTCAGGTTCCCGCTGACTTGGGTGTAGCGGGCGAGCATCATGATCTGGCCCCACGGCGCGATTAAGCGCGTGGGACTGTTGCGGGCTTCGCCGCGGTACCGGATGCCGTTCACGATGACATCCCGGACCGTGATGGAGTACGTGCCGCGCACGACTTTCAGGTAGGCGCGGGTGCTGGTGGGGCGGTCGCCGTCCACGCTGGCGTCTGGGCCGTTTACGGTGACGTCCGGGGTGGTGCCGCTGGGCAGGCCTTCGATCCCGACCGTGAGTTTCGAGCCGTTCTCGATGAGGGCAGCCAGCGTTTCACAGGGAATGAAGCTTTCGACGCGGCCGGGTTCGGCAGGCACGATGTCGGAGGCGTCAATGCGGGTGCTGACGTCCTTCATCTGAGGGACGAAGCCGGTGAGGGTGCCTTCTGGCAGACGGCTGGCAGGTGCGCCGGGCGGGTTGAGTAAGAAACGGCCCGTGGGCGAGACGTAGGCATACGAGAACTGCAACCCAGTAGCGGCATCACTCATGACCTGCACGCGGTCACCATCCGTGCGGGTGAGCTTGGAGCCCTGGACGGTTAGCGACAAGAGTCGGGCGCGGTAGGCCTTGATCGCGACGTTGCTGGGCAGACCAGGTGGGCAGGAGACCGTGACCGCTTCCCCGTTCACAGCGGTGGCCTTGACCACTTTGGCCTGGCCGGTGCCTGCGATGAGCAGGACGTAGCCGCCGGGTTCCACGCCGAGATTTGGGGCAAGGATGGTTTTACCGGTGAGCATGTCGTCCGTGAGTTTCAAGGTGCGGCCTGCGCCTTGCGTAAAGACGGCCTGCATGCTCGTGGCGTTGCCTTGGAGGAAGCCTGCGAAGGCGTCCTGTTTAAAGTCCGTCGTAATGGCGCGGGTGAGGGTGGTGACGGTCTGGACGGTGCGGGCGGTGTTGGTCTGGGCGACCGCGCTACCCGCCAGGCGGGGGAGGGCGAGGGCAATCAAGCCCATCAGCACCATGGCGATGGCGATAGCGACGAGGATCTCGACCAGGGTGAGGCCTTGGTCACGGTGAGGAGGCGGGGTGCCGGATTGAGTCATAGGAAACCTCCAAAGAGAGCGGGGAAGGCAGGGCAGGGCAATACTCAGGTCATGGGGCACCTCCTGGGGCGTTCACGAGGGCGGAGAGCGTGAAATCCAGGCTGGTGAGCGTGACGCGGTAGGTGGGGGGATCACTGGCAAGGGCGGTGATCGTGCCGTTCAGGGCTGCGCTTTGTTCCTGGCGTACACCGCCCTCGGTAGCGAGCTGGGTGAGGTCAGTGGGGGTGAGCGTGCGGGTGCGGGTGTAGTCCGGGTGGCCGTTCTGGATCTGCTGACTGACGTTTTGAAGGGCAGTCGCGGCGGCGCTGGAGAGGTAGCCGCGAGCAACACTGGCGGCGCTTTGCTGGGTGACGAGCGTGAAGCCGAGGACGCCGAGCAGGAGGACGGCGGCCGCGAGCAATACCTCGACGATGGACAGGCCGGCTGTGCGGCGCATCAGCGCAAGTCCACGGGTGGATCCGGGGTGGTGCCCGGGCCGACTGGGCCTTTCGGGGGTTTGACCGTGCCAGGGAGGGGGAATGTTGTGGGTTCCTCTGTTGGCTCAAAGGCGGTTGGGGGGGTCGGATTCGCTGGAGTGCTAGGGGTGGTCGCGACGGGTGGGGCGGCGGTGGTTCCGGCGGTTTCGGTGGGTTCTGGATCGCTGCACGCACTCAGGCGGGCCGTGCCGTAGGGGGCCAAGCCCACGCGGGCGCACTGATCTGAAGCGCGCAGGATGAGGCTGCCGCTGGCGTCTCCTGTCGGGGTGACGGTGAGCTGGCCGGAGAGGGCGCTGCCTCGGAAGGTCAGAGGTGGCGTGTCCCCGCCCGTGCTGAGTACCTGTTCACCCTGCCCGGTGAGGGTGACGACCTGCCCGGTTTGCCTGGCTTGAGCATGAGCAGCTTCGACTTGCAGTGCCAGTTGGTTAGTAAATTGCCCCGCATCAAGCGGCTGGTCATACCGGGGGATCAGGAAGGCACTCGCGGTGATCAACGCGATCAGGATGCTGATGGTGATCAAGGCCTCGGTCAGGGTCACGCCCTGGATGGCTGCTTGCTTCATGGGACGGTCACCGTCCCGCCGCTGTAGGTCACGGTGACGCGGTAGGTGCGGGCGGTACTCGGCTGGGCGGTGCAGGTACTGCCGTTCGGTGCGGCGTCCCATCCGTTGCCCGTGCTGCCACTCGTGAGACCAGAAGCGGTCAGGGTGGTGGCGGCCGTGCAGTTGAGTGTGCCGAGCGACGTGGCCGTGAGTTGAGGGTTGACCGCCAGATGGGTGTTCAGGGCCGTGCGGACGGTTTGGGCGTGCAGGGTGGCGGCGGACTCGCTGGCTTTGCGCCTCGCCCCCGCGTAGGTGGGGATGAGGATGGCGGCCAGGACGATCACAATGGCGACGACGATCAACAGTTCGACCAGGGTGAAACCGGGGGGTGGGGCAAGAGGATGCATACGCTTACGGTGAGGGGGCTGGGGGTGACGCGAGTGTTGACCCCCCCCATCAGGGGTGCAGGCCCCGACTCAAAACGCGGTGTCCAGGACATCGTCCCAGTGCTGCACCAGGTGAGGGGCCCGAACCGCTTGCCGAATGCCGACTATGGGCCAGTGCTGTTCCTGACGGGCGAAGTCATGCAAGGCCGGCCAGAGGGACATCAATATTGTTTCTGCCCTGAGCCGTAGCCCGGTCAGTGGAAGGGCCCAAAAACGTGGTGGTGAAGGACGCCCCTTGGGGTGACGTGCTGTGAGGCCACCCAAGGGGCAGCCACCGCTGGATGCGTGACGCCTGCGAGCTGCAGTGGGCCAGGAGGCCCGTCATACAGAAAAGTGTCCATGAAAGCCAGATCCACTTGAGCGTGAATGACTTTCAGCTCAGGCATCCCATAGCCTGCCGCGCAGGTTGGGCAGATGCCGAAATCAACGCCTGTGTACACCGTGACGGGTGAGGCAACTTGCGCTTGCAGGAACGCGGAGAGTTCAGACAGAGCTTCGCTGTTTCGCAGCCAATCTCGCCCGCGCTTGACCTGAACACCGTCTTGGAAGACCTCGACCAACATGGTGGCGCAAGTCGGGCAACGTAACGGGTGCGGCACACGGAAACAGTGCAAGGACAGGGCACGAACGGGTGAAGAAGGAAGCGGCATGCCTGTAGGGTGAGGGGGATTGGGGTGATGCGGGCGTCTCCAGCTCGGGTGAGGGGCCAAAAAACAGTGCCCCGCAGGGCACTGGAAGGAACGTTGAACTTATGTCAATTCAAATTGAGTCTGTCTTAAAGCCCGTGTTCAGCACGGGCTTTTGCTTATGCATAAAGCAGCCTGTCCTGGGGGTAATCCAGCTGAGCGTGTCCTCAATTCTGACTATCCTCTTGAGCTAAAGCGCTTTTGGCCGATGCACCCCTGGTGGCCCAACGGAACGAGGACCCAGCTTCAAGAATATTTCTTATATGGCGTGCGCGAAGTTGTCTCCGCTCCCAGGAGGCGCTGACTCGGCCTTACGCCTCCCTGTGCCCCAAGACTCGAGCCCCGTGCGGGGGCACTTCACCGGGCGGCACATGACCGAGATCGGTACGGCAGGCGCATGGGGGAATGAAGAGGAAAACGCTTGCATACCCGCACGTGAAGCCAACAGGCCTCTTGGCTTCACGCCCATGCTGGGGCTTTCACGCCAGGCCTGCTCCCCTCAGGGTCAGTCCTGGCCCACCCCTGATGTCGTGATCCCGAAGGTAAAGTCACCGGCGCCCCCGCTCAGCGCCAGATCCACGATCTCCAGGGTCCCGTGCGGCACGCTCCCGTCCAGGCGGCGGCGGATCACATTCCAGCCCCGGCGCAAGTCCAGATTCACGAACAGGTTGTACTGGGTGGCGTCCTGCAGGCGGGTCACGGAGCTGAACACGCAGCGCAACTCCCCCCGCAGGCGCACGTTCCCGTCCGCGTGGATGAGGTAGCCGGTCTCCTCGCTGATGTCCCAGGTGTCGGTCAGCTTGACTGGCCAGACGTTCGCGAAGGCCGGCTGCGGGGAGAAGTCAGGTCGCGGATCTGAAGTTCCCGCCCGCATGTCCGTCACGCCTGGTGCCCTGGTCCGCGCCGCTGGGTTGCGGGTGACCGCGTCCACACGGGTGATCCGCACGCCCTCCTGACCGGGATCTACCTGCAGGGTGTTCACGGCACACGGCTCGAAGGCATTGAACTCGCGCGCCCACTCCAGGGCAGTGAGTCGCTCGCTGCCTGCCAGGTCAGGGGCGGCAGGGAGGCGGACCTCAGCTCGCCCCGCCGCTGTGATGCGGCCCGCGTCAGGCAGCCGGAAGGCCGGCCCAGGCGAGAACTGGGTGAGCCGGGCCTCCAAGGAGATGGCCTGCCCCAGCGGGAACGCAGCGGAGGTCGCCCCTCCCAGGGTGCCCGCCTCACCCAGCCCGGCAGGCCGCAGGTCAGGCAGGGGCTTTGGGGTGCGGTCGATGGCTGCGATTAGGGTGGCCTCGTCCACCGGTGGAGCGGGGGGAGGCGGAGTTGTGTCGCCCGGGCACGCCGTGAGCAGCAGGGTGCAGGAGAGCAGCGGCAGGGCCAGTCGGGCACGCGGGAGCTTCATCACTCTGAGTGTGCCACTTCCTTCCTGGGTGTGCCTCCTTATCTGAGCGCGGTGCGGGGGTTCAACCCCCAGCCCAACCTGAGCCCCTGTCGCTCGCCGCAAGCGGCAGGGGGAAGGCCGCTCCGGCCGCACCATCAGGACGTGAGCGGCAACTTCGCGGTCCTGCTGGCACTCTGGCACTCTCTACGTGCATGCACTTGTGGCGTCTAGGGTCTGTGCAACTCGACATGAGGAGAGCCGCCTGAGGCAGGATGAGGGTGGCCAGCCAGGAGCGCTTATCCTTGCTCCACCATGACGTTCAAACTGCCCCCACTGGGCTCTGAGCAACGCGAAAGGCTGATGCTGGCCCTCCACGCCACCCGCGACGAGATCGAACAGGCCCTGGCGTTGCTGGGTCAGGCTGGCAACGCTGTGGCGGCGTTGGATCTGGTGGCGAAGGCGATCGCTCCGGCCCTGAAGGCGCACGACGCCTTGCTGGAGCAGATCAATGATCCAATCGGTCCACCACCGCTGGATGAAGACGCGGAGGCACACTTGCAGCAGGACGCGCGCGCGCTGCAAGAATGCGCCGAAGCGATCCTGGCAACTGTCGGGGATCCGGCGGCGCTGGACGCCGCGCGCCGCGGGCATCTGCCGATGCACGACTGGGTGGAAACGGCGTTCGTGGCCACCATCAACCTGCGGGATTTCACGTGGCCCACCTGGCCACGGGTCGAGCGTGCACACCTGGCCCTTGGTTACGAGGTGGTTGCTGCCAAGCGGTACGTGCTGTACGGAGAAAATCGGTTTGGCGCGGTGGAGTTGCCCGCAGATATGCACAAGTTTCCGCAGCGGCCGTGACAGGCTGCTCCACCGCCAGATCGAGTGGCAGACGCCCAACGAAAGCAGCGGCCAGGAAGCTCGCTGCACCCTCACCAAGACGTCCGGTATAGCTCAGCCAGATCAATCAGGCGGGTGTGTTCCATAGGGACAGCCCTGAACTCCTTCTGGAAGCCAGCACGGCTAAAGACCAGCCACTGGCGCACCGAGGCTTCGCCCAGCAGCTTCTTGGCATTTTCCTGCAACTGCTGCAACGCGCGCCCACCCTGGGGCGGGGCCGTCCACTGGCACTCCCCAAGTAACCAGCTGACTTGCTGGCCCCGGCCCAGGCGGCAGGCCACGTCAATCTCCGCGTCGTGCTCACCCTTCCCCTGCAGCAGCTGGCCGACCTCACCGTGCTCCCCTTCCCAAAAGTCATCCAAATGCAGTGCAGTCCAATGGCGACAGATGTCCTCGAAGGTTCCTGGCGCTGCATTCTTGTCCGTATTGATGCCGGGCGCGACCAGCTGATCCCAGGCCCCCTTACCACCGCGGATCTTCAGGGCGCTCAGGTGAGGCAGCGCGTACCGAAACCAGCTCGCGATGAAGGGATCGGCCAGGCTGTAGCGCTGATGGCGGGTCTTGGGCGTGGCATGCGCCGAGCGGATGTGGCGCACCAAGCCCAACTCTTCGAGACGCCCCAGGTATTTCTGTAAGCTGCTGGCGTGAATGCCCGCGGCGCTGATAATCTCGCCCGCTTTGCTGTGGCCTCTGGCCATCGCCCTCAGAATGGACGCGTAGATGCGCGGTTCGTTCAGTTCGTCACTCAGCAGCCAGTGGGCCTCTTCATGCAGCGGGCCATCCGGGTCGAGAACCAGCCGCTCGTAGTTCTCCCCGACACTCAGCTGGTCCTGAAGTTGGCCCAAATACTGGGGCATGCCGCCGAAGACGGTGCGGGCCTGGACGAGTTGTTCGGGCGTCCAGGCCGGCGTGAACTGGGCGCTTTCCAAGTAATCGAAGGGCCGCAGCACCAGATTGAGCGCACTGCGGCCATGCAGTGGGGCGCTGCGTTCCAGCAGCGCTTCCATGGGGCGGAGAGAGCTGCCGCATAAGACCAGCTTCAAGGGCTGATCCAGCCGTTCAATCCGGCCCAGGGCTTCTTGCAGCACCGATTCGAGGGTGGAGTCACCGCGGCTGAGGTGGGGAAATTCGTCGATGACCACGGTGAGGCGTCCCAGTTCGGTGGCGGCTTGACCCAGCGCCAGAATCAGCGAACGCCAGTTCTGCGCGTGCCTGATGTCGCTGGCACTTCCCGGCTGCACCAGGGGGGTGAGCGCCCCGGTCATGTCGTCGTGGAAACGCGCATAGTTGTTCTCTGGCGTCAGCTGGGCGGCCTGATGGTAGGCACTCTGACCGGGTTCGAGACTGTGCAGCAGCAGGGTGCTCTTGCCCACACGGCGCCGGCCACGCACGGTCGCCAAAGGCGTGCCCTCAGAGGCGTAAAAAGCCTGGAGCGCACCCAGTTCGCGCTGGCGGCCAATGAAGCGGGGAGACATACTTCAAAGTACGATACTTCTGAGTACCGTATATTAACCGAATCGCTTGGAGGGTATCCGCATCCTGCGCTTTTCAAGACGTTAAAAGCGATCTCTTTGGGCCGCTCTGCTTGTTGCCAGCCGCTGGGTAGCCCCTAGGGGCAGACTTCAAGAGCCGAAAAAGCCCGACCTTGGACACGGGTCGAGCTTTAGGCAGGGTGGGCTTACCGCTGGCCGGAATTAGACGCGAGTGGTAAACACGTGGTTCACCAGCGCGCTGTTCAACAATTGATCGTAGGTGCGCGCGACATGCCCCGCATGGGGCTCCCCAAGCACCACCCCCACCTCGAAGTTGATACCCAAGCCATGCCCAGTCATGTTCGCCGAGCCCAGCACCACCCGCTCTCGGTCGGCCACCGCGAGCTTCGCGTGGAGCAGACCACTCTGATGATTAGCCGTATAGGCTCTGAAGGCGGCCTTCATGCGCTCGGCCTCCTGCCGCAGCGCCTCAATCGCCCTGCTCTGCGCGCTGCTCATGTTCCCAAGGTCGTGGCCGATCAGAGTAACGTGGACGCCCCGGTGTAAGGCATCACGCAGGTCTCGCTCCATCACGTGAACGCCGCCCGCCGCGATGAACGGGGACATCAACAGCAGCTCGCGCTGCGCGCTTTGGATGGTCTGCGCCAGGCCTTCCACATAGCTCAGGCCCTGACCCTGAAGCCCTTGAGGCAGCGTCCACAGCAACTGCGTCTCCAGCGCAGCGCTGCATTGCGCCAGGTAGCCAGCCAAGGGGCGAGGCTGAACTTCCCCTTCCTTGAGGGCGCCTGCTGCCTGCAGTTCGGCCCAAAGGATGTCGCGCCCCCCCGACCCCAGCAGGTCGTCTGCCCACACCAGGTCGTGGTAATCAGTGTGCTGACCCACGCGCGCCCAGAGGGCACCCGCCATGCGGCTGAGTTGATGGTCGGTCAGGTTCATAGACATCAACGGTCGCCGGACTCTGTCCAGCTCGTCCAGTACCCGTGGGTGATGCGCCCTTTGCCGAAGCCAGCGTGTTGCGGCAACGGACCGCCATACAGCAGCGCACGCGACAGGTACTTATTGAAATGCACGCAGTTGTGCTCGCGGTACAAGCAGCCCGCACAGCTGCTGCCGTCGTGGGCGCAGATCGGGTCATAAATGCAGTCGCGCCCCTGCTGACCGGCCTCATGCAGCCACAGCGGCAAGCGCTGTTCAAAGAGGGTCAGCAGCCCACCAATCTTGCTCTCGGTAAAGCGGTTGGCATACAACGCGAACGACAGCGTTTCTGGCAGCAGGTATTCGCCGATGCTCGACGATGCGTACCCGCTCCACTCCATGCGCTGCAGCATGATGTGACTGATGCTATGCAGCAGCGTCTGCACCGCTTCTGCCGCGGGGGTAAGCTCTCCAGGCGCGACGTTGGGATCCCGCAGCGCCGTTCGCCAAAGCCACGCCCAAGCGGCAGTCGGGTCCGTCGGCGCCGGCCCAGCAACGATCTGGTTGCGAACCAGCCAGCTGGCCACCTTTACCGGATCCAGCTGGAACCACAGCGCTTCGGTTTCTGTGGGCAGGGTGTACAGAGGCAGTCGGCCGTCTTCGTCCGCCATGAAAGGGTTGACCGAGCTGCGCCGAGGATCCTTGGTCACCCGCGTGTAGCCAAACGCAGCCTGCGCGATAGGAAAGTCCTCCACCGCCTCTACCGTGCACAGTCCCAGACTCTGCATGGCTTTTTGGGCGCCATCCAGAAACTCACTGCCCCGGACTGCCTCGCCGCGGTCCGTGAGTCGTTCTGCCACCAACTGCGGCGTGGTCAGGCGCATGTTGTCGCGCAGAGCCACATGCTCGATCAAGCGCCGGGAAGGGGCGCCGCCCAGCGCCATCCCGAGATGGGTGGTCACCTGATTGATGGCATCCTGACCGGGAGGGTTGTTAACCTTATCATCGTACTGCTTCACCAACGCATTCCCAGGATCCGCTTTACGAAGCGCCTCGACAATCTGGCGGTTCATTTCGTCCTTCGCGGCATTCCCCCCAACCCACTGCTCACGCTCGCGGGCCAGATCCAGAACTTTCCCGTCCAGCACGCCCCAGGCGCGGGCGAGCAGCAGACTCTCGGCATCTGGCGTATCGCGCAGGCGCTGCTCGTCACTCTTGCGAAAATTGATGAAGGTCACAACCAGCGGGTTGTAGAGGCCCGGTTCGCCGGTGGGATAGACGCGCATGTAGCGCTCGTGGTTCGGCCGATTCTGCTTCTTGGCGTCCTCGCTGTACTCGCATTTGCAGGGCGTCATGCGCAGGGAACGAATCTGCCCGTCGCACTTCACACACACCCAGCGGGCAAGGGCTGTACGCCCTGGATCGTACAGCTTTGCCTCGGTCCCTCCACAGCTGGGGCAGCGTTCGTTGCGGGGGAGGTTGAGTTCCTGAACGCGCCCGCAGTTGTGTGCCTCGACGTAGCGCAGCTGCTTCATCGTGCCGCTGCACCCATGGCGGGGACACTGGGCGCGGCGACTCCCTTTGCGCTCCACGTCAGCGTACGCCGTCACGTAGCCGCACTTGCGGCACTGCACGTTCTCCGGATAGGGCGTGAAACCCACAGCGCGCGGCTGCCCGATGCGAAAGCGGCCCATCCGCTTGGCGGGGTCGCGTACGTCTGGGAAACGGGTGCGGAAGGTGTCAGTCCACTGGCCAACGGCGTCCCCGATCGCGTCGAACAGCGCGATGTCGTTGAGGCTGTCTTCTTCTAGGGGGTCGAGTTCGATGGTGGTGACGCGGCACAGGCCGAAGTCGTCGTGGTCGAAGATCGCTTCCGGCAGGTACCGGTACAAGACCTGCGTCTGGCCGCGCTGAAGTTCTCTGGGCATGAAGTCCTCAAAATGGGCAGAGCTTCCGGGGGTGGCTCGCTCAGCCTCTTACCCCGGGGAAAGGTTTATTTGCCGGAGTGCTCGAACCAGTCCAGCGTGTCGTAGGGGACGCTATCGGGGCGGAAGGGAATGGAACGTTCCACATCGCGCAGACTTGTCATCGGCTTTGGATTGAGCGCGTCTCCCAGGTTCTGGCGTGCAGCCGTCTTGGTGTGCTGCACCAGGCGGGCATGCAGCAGCCCGTAGGCTTCATCAATTAGCGCGACCTGGCCAGACTCAAGTTCCGCGTCGTAGTTGCTATCACCGAGCGCCTGAGCGCCGCGCAGGTGGTCGGTGATCCACAGGTGCGCGCCGCCGGGTGTCAGTGGCCGGTCAAGCCATTTCAGCGCCTGGGTGACGTTCTTGAGCTGCGTCATTCTCGTCTTCTGCGGCTTGTCCTTCTCGGTCGGCATAGCCAGGCCGTAGATCAGCCCCGCGACGGTGCCACTGAGGGTGCGGCGCAGCGCCTGCTTGGCAAAGCGGTTGACCGGCACCGGCGTGACCATGCGGTCCAAGTGTTGGTGGTATTCCTGGAAGCGGCTGTAGATGCTGGACGCCCGCAGATTGCGCACCGGCAGCACGACCACCACCAGGCCGACTTTCTTGCGGCCGCTGCGGCTGGAGGCCTGGATGTATTCGGCCGTCTCGGCGGGATACTTCTCCATCACCATCAGGTTGCAACGCTCCAAATCAACCCCGTGGCTGATCACGTTGGTGGCGACCAACGCATCGACGTGCAACGCGGACTTCCAGTCCTCCGGGCTCTCAATCTCCTCGATCACCCCCGCAATTTCCCCGGTGCTCGACCGTCCCGAGAGATAGCGGACGCCCAGATCCCGCGCGCCATTCAGAATTTCCTTGCTGGCGTCGTTCAGGAAGTCCTTGACGCGGGTGCCGCCGGTGAGGCTGGCCACATAGGTCAGCGACATGGAGTAGTAGTGCCGCAGGGCGGCGAGCTCCCCGGGCGTGGTTGTCTCCTTCAGCGCTGCGAGGGTGGCTGCCTCTTCTTCGAACAGTTTCGTGACGGTCGAATTCAGAATTCGCGCGCAGCGGGCGGCCGCTTCCGTAGAAAGCCCGCTGGGCCGGAACGCCACGAACACGCGCGCGGTCTTCGCCACGCCGGGCGCGGTCTCCTCAATCTTGGCGTAGAAATTCTCGTGCCGCTTGTAGCCGCGGCTCGGGAAGCGCCGGGCGTCTCGGACTCCATAGAGGTGACGGGTCTGGTGCTCAAAGCCCTCAATGGTAGCTGTGGCAGCAATGACCTTGGACTTTTTACCGCCGGCTTGCTCTTCGCAATAGCGAATCAAAGTCTCGTAATGACCGGCGAAGGCGCCAAGCTCTTCTTGCAGCAGGTGCAACTCATCTTGCAAGTGCAAGGTCGGCGAGGGGTCCTTGGGTTGAATCAGCGGCAGTTTAGCGATGTCCTGCATCTTGAGGTCGCAGCCGTAGATGCAAAAGTCGATGTTGCCGTACCCGTGGGTCGGGCACTTCCAGCGGGGCCCGGCCCAGAGAATGCCGAAGCGCTCCTGCATGCCCAGCGTGGCCGCCTTGTCCACCGTGCCGACGATCAGCGCCGGCAACGTGCGGTAGATCTCCGCGTCAGTGATCACCACGGGCAGGTAATACATGCACTTCGGGTCTTGACAGCGGTGGTAGAGCCGACTTTGCTTGGGGCGGGGCTCCATCTTTACCGTGCCCTTCCCCCCGCACTTGGGACAGTCGGCGATCATCTTGAATTTCTCGCAGCTCTCTGGCGTGGCGTGATCCTTGAAGAACTTGTCGTCCAGTGTGTTCGGTGTGGTGCTGCTGCCCACAAAGTATCCGAGCAGCAGCTTGTCGTGCTCGCCTTGGATGCCCAGCCCGTCAAGCTCGATCTGCGCCTCATGGATCATCGTCACCGCGCGCTGCAGCTGCTGCACGCTGAGCATCCGCAGGGGGAAGCGCAGCCAGGCGGTCACTCCCATGGTCTTGCCCCGTAGGCGGTCGTACAGGATCGCGCAGCAGATCAGCCCCAAATAGCTCTCGGTTTTGCCGCCGCCGGTGGGGAACCAGAGTACATCCGCAATGTCGAGATCTCCAGTCCAGTCATGGTGGTGGCCCAGGTGATCTTCGCCCTCAGACACGTTCTCCCGCAGCGCCAGCGCGGGCAGCTGCGTGACGATGAAGGCAATCTGGAACAGGCGCCACCGGTCGAACCCCTTTTTGGCCGCGATCCGTCCCATCACCCGGTTCATTGCCTGGAAAGCGCGCAGCAGCTCAGGTTGCGCGCGCAGCGCCGCGATGCCCGCGGCAAAGCGGTGCACTTCTCCCTGGAATCTCTCAAAGTCAGTCTGGCATTCAATGAGTTCTTCCGGCGTCAGGCCTTCGCTGTTCGCGCCCAACACCTTGTCCTGCCAGTGGGTGACCTCGGCCTCCATCGCCGCGTAAATTTCAGCCAGCACATCGAAGGTGTTCTCAGCGAAGCGGCCGAACTCGGTGGGCAGATGATCTTTGGTGGTCAGGCGGGGCTGGTCGAAACGCGCAAGGGCATGGGTCTCGAAGTGCCCGGTGTGTTGGTCGATGGTCACGGACGTGTTGTGCCCGACCCCCCAGACCCGCCGGTCGTACTGGTAGTCGCGGGGAATGGGCAGGATTTCGATCGGGGCGACCATCCCCTGGGTCACGTCGCCCCACAAGCGCGCGTCGGCCAGAATGTTGACGTTGTCCTGGGTGCGAACATCATTGCGCAGCGTGTCGTTGGACAGGTACAGGCTGACCCGCACGTTGCCGTTCGCCTGGGGCTCGGTTCGGATCATTAGAGAAGCCTGGAGCGCTGGATCCGGTCGACCGGGCTTCTTGTCCCGCATGTGCGCGGCAATGAATTTTTCAAAGGCCGGCTCGTCTTTCAAATCGGCCTCGGTCAGCTGCGCGCCAGCGCGGGTGGCCATCGTGTTCTCCGGGGCTGGCCGGTCGACCAGGGCGCGGGTGATGGCGTCGTCCAGGGCAGTCTGAATTCGGCCAGCGTCCCGCTGCTCGGTCATCTTGGTCGCGTCCAGCGTGAAGGTTAGGTTCTCGAGCTGCACCGCGTTGCGCCGCAGAGCGTATGCCAGGGTCATCGCCGTATCCGACTGCTTGCCGCGCTTCCCTTTCGGCACTGGAGTAGGGGGCGTTGGGGCCTTGGGGGCGGTGCCCGGCCGGTAGGTGCCGCCGAGAGACTCGAGCTGCTGGCGGTAGGTTGGCAGGTGCGTGGTGTAAAAGGCGAAGGACAGGTTCACGGTGACGCTGACCTTCCCGTCCACAGGGGTGAGCATCAGCTCGCACCCCAGAGCCGAGGGGGGGCGGCGCGGCACATCTTGGTCGTCCACCCGCTCTACTGGAGCTCGGCGCACCTCCGGCTCCTCGTCGTCTGCTTCGCCGCTAGTCTCCGCCTTGGGATTGGGTGCCGCGAGGGGAACTGCTCTGGCCACCTTCAGCGGGGCAGCCGGGCTTTCGCCTTCAGCCATCTCCCCGGCATCGAGAGGCTCCGCCTCATCAGGATTGCGCCAGGGCGCCAGAACACCAAGATGGCACTCGTCGATGGGGAGGCGGTTGACCAGGGTCAGTTCTTCCCGGCCAGCGAGCCGGCGTTCCAGGCGGTTGATAAAGTGATTGACGATCTCGATTTCCTGTGGGTAACGGGTGGGGGGAGCGCTCACGTAATTTCTCCTTCGGAAAAGTTGGATGGGCAGAGG
This sequence comes from Deinococcus aquatilis DSM 23025, assembly GCF_000378445.1. Lineage (GTDB taxonomy): Bacteria > Deinococcota > Deinococci > Deinococcales > Deinococcaceae > Deinococcus > Deinococcus aquatilis. Next base: position 126,328 of record NZ_KB899698.1, read on the forward strand.
GGCGGTCAAGCAACAGAAGCAGTGGGCTGCAGGCGTGTGACTTGCGTCACGCGGCGCAGTTCCACGGCTGCGAGCACTTCACTCACGTGTGCGTCGAGCTGGCGCGAGCTGTTCAGAGCGGCTTTGTACCCCTCGCCGGTGGCGATGGCACGCAGCACGGCGTGCAGCGCCCGACCGGCGGACCGGTTGCGGTTGCGCACCCCCTGAATCGCTTCGTAGGTGTGTGTGATCATGGCCTCGTTCGGGTACAGCCCACTGCGCAGCGCAAGCAGACGCATGTGGGAAAAGCTCTGCGGCTCGTTGCCGAACTCGGTCAACCAGCTGCGCAGGGTGGTGTAGTGGACATCAAGGCCGTCTTGTTGCAGCGCCCGCTCCAAGGCGCGAATACTCGGGTACTGATCGAGCAGGATAATTTTGGCGTGCCGCCACAGCTGCAGGGCGATCTGATGCCCGCGCGAAGACCGTGCGTCAAGCACCTCCACCAGGCGTTCGAACAATGTGCTGTAAGCGTCGTCCACCATGCTGACAACGTGCATGCCTGCGGCCACATCTCTGGCACAGTGCCGAACCAGCTGCCCGGTATCGGGGTAGAACACGTCCACGATGCGTTTCTCAGGTAGAGTCTGCACTTCACCGTCTTCGTAGCGCACTGTTACCTGCCCCCCAGACATTTGCAGGGGCGAGGGGCGGATCCCCGGTGCGCCTGGCTCCAAGTCCAAGCGGCGCAGTTCAGCGCTCACGAGCTCGTCCATGTCCAGGTGCAGGCCCTGGGTCTCTACAGTTTGCAGGAGGCGAATCGGCTGACCATCCAGACCTTCGATGTGCAGTTCAGGGCGGGGCGAGGAAGTCATCAGGTCACCGGGGGGGCAGGTCATACCCAAGCACGTCAGGGTCGAGCGCAGGTGATCGGTGGCTTCCAAAGCCTCCAGCTCCGCATAGCTGCGGTGGTGCAGGCCCTGTTCAAGCGGCACTTCGTGGGGGTAAAGAATGCTTTCCGCGGCGACGGTGGGATAGACGTCAAGGTAGCGCAGCGTCCCGTGGCGGTATCCAGGCAGGACACTGCGCCAAGTCTGGCCGGCGCTTGCACGGCGCGCTTCCTCACGGGCATGCAGGAACTCGATCTGTCCGCTGAGTTCGTGCCTGTCCAGTCCAGGAATGAGGAGGGTGACGGCCCGGCGCAGCAGCTCGGTCTCGGCCCGGCTGGGAGCGACCACGATCAGGGGCGGGCCAGGCTCGCCCAGCAGGGTCTCGATCCGCTGCGTGAGGGCGTAGAGCTTCACGGGCTCCTGGCGCTGACTGAGAAGGTCGTAAGCTTCCCGCAACAAGGCCGTGAGCTGCACCCAGGGGCCTTGCAGGGCGGCGTTGGGCAGGCTTATGCCCGTCAGCTGGTCGATTTGCTCACGCAGCATCAGACCGCCCCAGCCTTTCCGGGCCAGCGCTTCGTACTGCAGCAGCGGCACAGCCAGCTGGCGCATTCGGTGGTAGATGCTCCAGGCGTCCAGCAGGGCGGGGGCGCTGCGCGCGAGCCCCATCAGGGTCACGAGCAACCCGCGCACCTCAGCGAGCGCACGGTCGAATGCTGGGTCGTCCTGACACACGTAGACCCGGCGCTGAGGGGCAGTGGTGCTTGGAGCGGGACCGCGCAATTCCTCTGCCACGGCCTGCTGCGGGCCGGGGGACCACAGCCAGGTCAGACGCGCGGCAGGGTTCCCCAGCTCAGCGAGAAGGCGTTCCCCGAGCGGCGGCGTGAGAAAGATTCGCAGGGGCGCGGCCCGCGTGGCGCGTTCCAGTTCACCCAGGCGCGAGAACGTCCGTGGGTGCGTGGCGTCAACGATCACTGCGCCGATGTTGCTGGGGAGGGCCTCCAAGCGAGTGATCCAGCCAGGGTTGGCGACGATGACGTGGGGGCGGTCATCCACGACAGGGTGGTAGCGAGAGAACGATTCGACCGACCAGAATTGACTGAACCGAATATCGCTGCCCTCAAGTTCCAGGTTTTCCAGGTGTTCGAGGCTCCCGGTGATGGCGTGGGTGACCAGCAACAGGTTGCCACTCAGGCGCTGGCCTCCCAGATGTTGATGCAAGAAATCGGTAACCAGTAGACCGGTAGCGGCTATCACGGCGCTTTGCGCTCCATCTGGCGGCATCACGATGTTGACCAGGGGCCGCTCCCCGGAGGGGCGAGTGAGCAGTTGGGAGGCCAGAAGAGCCGTGGCCTTCTGGGCAGGCGTGGTTCCGCGCGGTAGGACCTGGTGGTGCAGCATGCCGCGTGCGGCGCTGCGCTCCATCTGCGCCAGCTGCAGGAACGCCCGCACCCACATCAAGTGATCCGCTCGCCTTTCAGGTCTTGCTTTTTAAGGTGCAACTGGAAGATGGTGGCCGCCTGGCCTGGCTGATCCGCTGCAGCAGCCTCAGCGAGTGCCCGGCCCATCGCGACGAGCTCGCGGGCTTCCTGCCCCTCACCCGCGTGTACGACGGTGGGTGGCCCGCCGGGCTGATCGTCGCGCACACACTCGATCACCAGGTCGTGCAGCATGCCCTTGCCGCCCCGCTTGGAGTGGTCGGCGCTGTTCTCGGCGTGGGTCACGGCCAGAGCACTGATGCGGAAGCCGGCACCATGCAGGGCGCTGCCCAGGGCTGTCCATGCAGCGAGCTTGCGGTTATGGAAGGTGAGAATCAGCCGCCCCTCAGGCTTCAGGGTGCGCCGTGTCTCTTTCAGGCAGGCCATGATGGCGTCTTGGTAGTGGTCAGCGCCCTGCTGACGAACCCGGTTCGGCACAGCTTCCTGGTGCTCGTCGTAGGCGGACAACGGCGTGTATTGGGCAAGCCAGAAGTGAAAAAGGCGCGCGAGCTCGCCGTACTGCACGTCATCAAAGTAGGGAGGGTCAGTGAGGGCTAAATCAATGCAGCCGTCCGGAAGAGCCTGCTGTTCGCTGCTGCCGATCGCCACGGTGAGCCCCCGGGGCAGGGTGGCGATGCGCTCCTGAGGCTTGACCTTGAGGGCGCCGCCTGGCATGGTCATTTTTTCATTGCGCCATTCCAGCGCCTTGCGGGCACCCTTAATGCGGCGACCCAGAGTGCCGCGACCCACCGGGGACAGCAGGTTGGTCTCGACCACGAAGGTGGTGTGCGCAAAGTGATGGTTGGCGATTCCCTCAAAGACCTTCTGGTGAAAACGGTCCCACCGGCAGAGATAGGCGGGCATCTCGGCCATGCCGATCACCGCGAGGGCCAGCCGGTCGCGGCAACCTGGCGAGACCTCGAGTGCGGCGACTTGCTTGAGTGCTTCAAGAATGGTCTCGCCCTGACGCCGCGTGTAGAGGTCGCCCCAGGTCTCGAAGCCAACGTTCATCAGACGGTTGGTCTCCTGCCCCGCCTGCAGCGGGACGTGCAGTGCAGCGGGCTGAGCCGTGGTCAGATCGGTGAGAGGATCACCGTCTTCGGTCAGGCGCAATTTCGCGCGGGCACGGCCGTGCGGGTCAAGAGTGACTTCCTGAACCAGGACTTCTTTCCAGCGCGGCGTGCGTCCGTAAAAAGCGGTGGTGATGGCCTCATGCTTGCAGTGAACGCACCGCTTGAGGGTTGTGCCACGCGTTTGCGGCTTATGAATCAACTTGCAGGCGGGGCAGGTGACTTTGGCCCCCTTGATCTTCTGGGCGTGGACGTGTCCGCAGCCTTGGCAACCGTAGAAGCCGAGCTGCTCGTCGGGGTGTCGTGAGGCTTTGGAAAGGAGATGTTCGGGAAAAAGATAGACGTCTTTGGTGCAGGTGGGGCAGCAACCGACGCGCACGCGCATGACATGCGAGAGGGTGCGGCCGTCGTCACGCTGGTAATGGCTGCTCAAGGGCTCGAGGCGCTCGAGCAGCAGTTGAGCGGCGGTGTCGAACTCCTCCAGCTCGGCAGGCGCCACGCTGGTCATCAGCCCGGTAATTGGCCAGGGATACAGGTCTTGAGCGTACATGCGCAGGTGGCGCCGGGCGGCTTCCACCGCGACAGTGCCCCCGCCACTGAAGGGGTCAGACAGGCACAGGTCGTTGTTGCCAGTCGTCAGGGCAGCAGCGTCAATAATCGCCCCCATCAGGCTGTGGGGACGCCTGGCCCACCAGCGGAACACCGAAATAGAGGGGGTGTACTTTTCACGGTTCGACTGTTCCCGGGCTACGGCTGCCTCCACATCTTCCCAGACGATGTTGCCCAGGGTAGAAGGCGCAGGTAAAGGAACAGGTTGAGGGGCGTGAGTCATGGTGGTTCCCATGATGCTATAGAAAATTGTCGACGCCGTGGTGTAACTTTGCGGCACCTGACGGCGAGACTGCTTGTCTGTGCCGCTGCCAAGCCGAGACATGTTCATGAAGCTCAGGCTTGACTCATCATTTTCCATAGTTAGCGTTCTCAATTCGGACGGATCGGAGAACCAGGGGCAATCCGTATTCGGGAAAGAGGATGCGTGGCTGACGCATACGCAAGCAGTCTGCGGCGCTCTGATCTGCCTCGTCTGATCCTCCATGATCGCATCTTCCCTCTAAGGCTGAGGGCTCCCTCAAAGGTTCACCACGGGTCTGTCAGAAGAATGGAGGCAAGGCCGAACATCAGGTAGTTCTGAGGATCGTAGTACCCAGGCCAGCGGATCATGCGCATAGAACACGTTCCCAAAAGCCTCTTCTGCCAAGTTCAGACTCGTGGCCTGGGTCACCAGCAGCTGCTGCAGGGTAGGCTCCCCTGGGGTGACCACGCGCAACGACAGCGTGTCGATCCGGCAGCGCGGGGCGCTCCTCATTCCAGGTCGTACGAACAGCTCAGACTGAAGTTCAAATTGTCGGAGGCTAGTGCCAACGCTTCCAAGTGGTCGAGAGCCCCCGCGGTGCACCAGTGCCCCAACAGCTCGCGGGCCACGCCCCGCCGCACCGTCGGCCAGAAGGTTTTCGGCAGCGGCTCCCCACGGTAAAACGCGTGCCAGAACACCTCCAGCGCCTCGTCTTCACTCTGGGCGCAGGCCACCACCACCTGCATTAACACACCCTCTCCGGTGGCGAAGTGGTTCAGGGACACCGTGTACACCGTGAACTTGCTCATCTCTCTCCTTCTCAGCCCGCGGGCTGGTCACTCCGCATCCGGAAGGTGCCGCTCCGGATGCCGTCCTGTTCCAGGCCGAGTAAAAAATGCTCGGTAAAGATGCGGCCCAGGGCGTGGTGGTCAATACCAGACCAGATATAGACGCTGGGGGCCAGACGCTGCTGAATGCCCCATTCATCGGGATAGAAATGTCTGAGGAAGTCGCGGCGGGCCTCTTCACAGCTGCGGGCCAGAGTGACCATGACTTCCAGGACCTGGTCGCCTTCCCGCCCGGTGGCGAGCATCAGGGTGTACGTGCTGAACTCCATCTGGACTGGGGTGGACTCGTTCATGACCGAACCTTCCTTTGGGCAACCGGGAGGGTTGGATGCGTCCCGCTGCGCCCTGGTCCAGAGACGGGTTCAGGTGAAATTGACCCATCAGGGACGGAAAGGACGGCGCCCCCTTCCCGGCCCCGTCCAGTGGAGCAGGTCCTCAATGGTGCGGCATGGAGGCGTTTTGGGAATCCAGTGCGTGCTGGCGGGGGAAAATAGCCGGTGGTCTCAGGACAGACTGACCTGATGAAGGACACAGGGAAGATGTGGGGGCAGAAATGCCGTTCCAGACAGCAGGATTGGGTGGCGTGTGGGGCAAGTCATCCAACTGAGTCTGTCCATGCATCGAAATATGCGGGGGCGTAGGCTTGCCCTGGCGGCGGTGTAGTGGAGGAGCGCCGTCTACAACGGGAAATGACGCTCTGTGAGGAGCGTCATTTCGGGTCAGGACAGACTGAGCTTTACGGGGACAGACTGAACTGGATTTGACAACTTACTTGGACAAGGAGCTGATCATGGTCGCCATGGGCAGGAAGACGCTCACCACGATCACGCCCACCACACCACCTAGAAACATGATCAGGAATGGCTCAATCGCGGTCGTCAACCCTTCGACTGTACTGTTGACTTCGTCGTCATACAGCGCACCTAGGTACGCCAGGGTGTCCGGGAGGGATTGTTGTTCCTCCGCCACGCGGTACTGCGACCAGTAGAGTTCTGGGAAGGCTTTGGGGTGTTCTTGCATGATGTGCCACATCGGTTCCCCGATGATCACCTGCGCCCGCATCTCCAGGACTAAGGCCCGGTAGACCTCGTTTGAGGCGATGCCAGAGCCGATGGTCAGCGTGTCTTGCAACGGAATCCGGTTCTTGAGCATCACCGCGACCGCTTTGCTGTACCGAGCCAGGGTAAAGGTTTTCAAGAGCGGCCCGACCACGGGCAGGCGCAACATCAGGCGGTCAAACTGCAACTTGCCGCGTGGGGTCTTGCGGTACTGCATCCCACCGTAGATCAAGCTTCCCAAGGCGAGGAGCAATCCCACCGTGAAGTAGGGATTGGAGAGCAGATCGCTCAGCGCTTTCACAGCAGCGGTCAGGGGGGGCAGTGGTGTGTCCAACTGATCGAGGATTTGCATAAACGTGGGGACGATTTTCGCCATGATGAAGTACGTCACCACCAGACACAGCGCCCCAATGATCCCGGGCAGCATCAGGCCTTTTTTGACCATACCCTGAATCTTGAGTTGCCAGCGGTACATGTCCGCGAGTTCCATTAGGGGTTTGGCCAGCCCGCCTGCCTCCCGGCCCATGCGAATAAAAGCCACGAAGACCGGATCGAAGATAGTGCTGAACTCTTGCCGGGCGAACACATCATCCAGCGCTTCTCCGGCTTCAGCGGCTACCCGGACTTTCTCCACGGCGGTGCGCATGCGTTCATTCGTAATCGTCCGGGCGGCGATGCCCAGGGCCACGCGTTGTGGCACGCCACCCCCAATGAGTTGCGCGAACTGTTGAGTGAACATGGCGCGGTCTTTCAGGCTGGGATTGCGGTTGTTCCAAGGCAGGGTGATGTCCTGGTTCTTGATGACTTTGGTCGCGGTGACGCCCAGGCCTTTGACTTCCGTGCGGGCGTCATCCAGGGACGAGGCCCGTACCTTGCCTTTCTGGAGTTTGCCAGAGGCGCTGTAGCCCTCGTAATTGAACTGGGTCACAGCGTAACCACTGTGGTAGTGAGCACGAACAGGAAGCCCGTGAGGGTGACGGAGATCAAACCGATGACCAGGGGTGCCGTGAGTGCTTCTAAGAGCTTATTCATGCCTGTCCGCCGGTTACTGTGGCTTCCAAGCGTAGGTGATGGGCCACTGCTTGCCTTGAGCGTCCGTGATCTTCCAGTTCAGCGTGATCGGGGTGGTGCTGCGGGCAGGCACCGTGATGACCCCGATCTGGGCGGTGCGGGGCAGCACTTGGCCCGTGCCGGAATCATTCCGGATGGAGAGCTGTCCAGCGAGGGGTTTGCCGTCCTGGGTCAAGACCAGTTGGGCTGGATCGAAGGTCACGCTGGTTTGACTGGTGTTGGTGACGCTGTAGGTCAACACGTACGCGTTGCCTGCTTTGCGCGTTTGGAACGCGAGTTTCAGGGCGTCGGGCAAGGGAGAGGTGCTGGTGGCTGGGCGAGGCGCCACAGGGAGTGGAGGAGCGGGTGCCACTGGGACGGCGGAGGCAACAGCCTGAACGAGCGGTTTGGCGGGTGCCACTGGGGCGACGGGTGTGGACGAGGCGGCCAGGCTCGGTGTGACGGGCGCGGGCGTGCTCGCGGTGGGGGGATTGAGGAAGCGTGTCCAGCGGGTCTGCAACTGCACGGTCTCTTCCAAGGTCGCAATCTTGAGCGGGGCCGGACTCTGAACGTAGACCCCAATCCCGGTGCCCTGGTAATCCGGGATGTAGTAGCTGCCATCGGCGAGGGTGACCGTGCCGAATGGCAAGAGGTCAACCTGAAACGGCGTGGGCGTGTTAAGGGCAGCACTCGTCGTTGTGTTGGGCGTACTGGGGCTGACCGTCTGGGCCAGGCTGAAGGGTGCGGCGAGGGTGAGCAGGGCGAACAGGGGAAGCAGTGATTTCATGGCGAGACCTCGGAAAACAGTGTGAAGGGGCTTGGGGTGATGCCGACTTGGGTGAGGGGTTTAACGTTCGGGTGGCGTCACAGGCGGAACGCTGCTGGCCACTGGGGCACTGGCGTTCTGGCGGTCTGCGGCCTGCAAGGTGATGAGCAGGGTGCTCTGCTGCTGACTCTGCTTGGTGGTTCCGAACAACGGCCCGATCAACGGCAGGGAACTCAGGAACGGCACGCCCGTGCGGGACTCGCCCGTGCTGGTCGTAATCAACCCGCCTAAGACCAAGGTCTCGCCTGGGGTGAGGGTGGCCACGGTGGTCAGGGACTGGGTTTCAACCTGCACGCTGTTCTGTACGCCTGTGGTCGGTTTGCCGCCCAGCTGGACATCGACCTGTAGTTCGACCCGGCCATCTGGTGCGAGGCGGGGGGTGAGCTTGACGCTTAAGCCGTAATCGTAGGTTTGCCGGGTGGTACTGGTCGTGGTTTGACCATTCCCGGTGCTGGTGGTGGCGTTGCTTAACAGCAGTTGTCCCCCACTCGCAAACGCACTTGTGCGGCCGTCTTGAGCCACAAACGTGGTGTTCAGCAGGGTCTTGGACTTGCCCTGTGAACGAGCCAAGTTCAAGCTGGCTTCTAAGGTCAGGGGGCTCGCGGTTGGGGCGTAACCAACCGTGAGCGCGCCGTCGTTCTGGCCGAAGGTGACGCCGCCTAGACCTGCTTTCCAGTTCACGCCGAGGTTCTGGCCGGTGGAGTCATCGAGTTGTTCGACGCGCAGGGCCATACGAACGTCGGCAAGGCGCAAGTCAAGGTCTTGGATGGTGCGCTGCATCCGGGTGACGGTCGCGGCTGGGCCGGTAAGCATCACGCTGCGAGTGCGGGGGTCGGGGATAACGCGGACACCTTGGACAGCCGTGGGGGTAGTGACTGGGGTTTCCAGTGTGGCAGGCGGTGTCCCAGTCGGGGTGGTCGTGGCAGTCAGGGTAAGCGTGCCACCCGCGACGGCTGTGTTGGACGTGTTCGTGGCGGGGGCTTCCGGTGTGGCGGTTGGGGTGGTGCTGGCAGGCGAAGCGTACAGGGCGAGCAATTGTGTTGCGACTGTAGCGGGATCGGCACTCGCCAAGCGCACCGTGACGGTCAGGTCAGGCTCTGGCGTGGGGGTGGTGCGGATCGCTTGTTGTAGGTACGCACTGGCCCGCAGCTGTTCATCCGGTGTGGCGCGCACTTCCAGACCACCGTTCACCGTACGGGTGGTGGCAAAGGGCAGGAGGGTCGCAATCCCAGCGGCATGTGGAGCGGCTGCCGGATAAACGATGGTGACACGCCGGGCTTCACGGGCTTGCGCTTGGGTGAGCGCGTCCTGGGCGGCCTCCAGATCGTCGGGTGTTCCCCGAGCGACGTACGTACCGTTGCCGAGATTAGCGAGAGACAGCTCGGGCGCGACGGCCGTCACGATGCGGGTCACGAGGGCGTCAGCCAGCGGGGTAGTGAACGTGCGCCGCACCAGGGTGACAGGGGTAGGAGCGGGTGGGGTGACGACGGGCGTGGCTGCTGGAGTCGCAGTCACGGCTGCCGCCGCTTTGACTCGTTCCGCTTCGGCGACCTTGGCTTGTTCGGCTTCAGCAGTCTTCGCGGCCTGTTCGGCATCCTGCCGCAACTGCACTAAGGTCGCCCGTGCTTCGCGCAAACCTTCCGCTGTCCCGGTGAGGTAGACCCGGCCGTATGCGATGGTGGCAGGCACGTTGTGCAGATCCTTCAAGGTGCGGATCACGATGTCCGGCTCCAGTCGTCCCAGAGGTTCCGTAGCTGATCCGAGTGCTTCATTCGTCGGACGATCCGGTTGGAGCAAGCGGGTGGCGTCCTGTACGGCTTCGGTCGTACCAGAGAGGATCGTGACGTTCTCCAAGGGCGTCACGGTGGCCCCTGTAAGTGCATTGATGCGGGTCGCGTTCTGTTCGGTCACCAGCAGCGAAAGCACGCTCCGGGTCGCGGCAGTGGGCAGTGCGCGGGCAAGCACGGCGGGAGGAGCAACGAGCAAGGTGTCGCCGATGAGTTGAGCGCTGACCTGATCGGCATACAGGCTGAGCAGTTGTTCCAGGGCGGCTTTCGCGGTCAGGCCTTTCAGGTTCAGGGTGACTGGCAATGCCGGGACATCCCGCGTGACCAGGGTCAGGCCGCTGGCTCTGGTGATAGCGGTCAGGACGGTGCCGAGGGGTGCGCCGGAAGGCAGCGTGACGGTGAGCTTGACTTTGAGCTTGGGGTGGGCGGGGAGTTGCACAGCCAGGGCCCGGCTCTGGAGTGCGGGCGTGCCTAGAGCGCTGGGGGTGGTCTGGGCCTGAGCGGCGCAGTTGAGGAGGAGAGCGGTGGTGAGCAGGAGAACAGGGAATCGTTTCATGGGGTGACCTCTAGGGGCAGCGAGGTAGGCGCCTCGTCCGGTGTACTTACCTTGAGGGCGCTGGGGGTGACGCGGTGTACGGTCAGGGTGGTACCGGGAATGGGTTGGCCTTCACTGACGGTCTCGCTGCGGCCTTGCACATCGATGATGGCGATTGGAGACTCGCCAGAGACGTAGCCGAGATAGCGAATCCCCTCCGTCGGCGAGACGGGTGTCGAGGTCACAGACGGTGTGCTGGCACTTGGGGCAACTGTTGTCGGTGGGGTGATGGACACCGGCGAACTGGGCGGCGTGGTTGGACTGCTGGGGGTGACGAAGGGTGGGGTGCTGGGGGGGGTGGGCCGCGAGAGGGTGATGGGCGGCAGCGGGGTCGGGTCGGGCAAGCGAATCGTGGTTGGACGGCTCGGGGGCGGTGAAACTTGAGCCTTCACTGCGGGCAGCGCCGTGACGGGGGGCAGGAGGGAGGGAGTAGACACGGGGACAGGAGCCGGGACGGGCTGGGCCTGAGGCACACGGGACACCGGAATTGGTGCGGCGGGTGGGGGAGAGCCGTAAGGTGCGGCCACCGCCGACACGCGAGCGACACTCGCAGTCTGCTGGGGTGTGCCCGTCTGCTGGCCCTCGACAGCGTTCGTGGGGGTGGTGCCTTGGAAGCTCCTGGCAGCGGCACCCTGTACCGTCGTACTGGCACTGGCCGCATTCGCAGTCCGCGCTGAGCCGAACGTGCGTGCCAGCAGGGGGTCGGGCCGCACGATCCGTCCCGCGACCGGGTTGGTGTTGGACGCCGTGAGGTTCGTGGTCGGGGTGGTCGCCGGGCGAGGCTTGACTTGAACCGGCTTGGTGGGCGTGGCCGGCGTGTTCGCGGAAGCTTGGGGTGACGCGGTCGTCGCCTGAGCCGAACGGGGGTCTGATCCCTGATTCGAGCGCGCGTCACTCGGTTGGGATGACGGGCGAGAGGCTGCTGAATCACCCGGTAGCGTTGGGGTGGTCTGTCCCGTCGGCTCGCCTGCACTGACGGTGGGTGAAGCAGGCGTGAGCTGTTCCAGCGGGGTGGTGCCCAGATCGGTCGACGCCGGGGTGAGTAGCTGCCTCGCCAGCAAGGCCCCCCCCATCAGGAGTGCCGCTGTCAAGCCCAACAGCGCTGCACGGGGCAACGGGCGTTTCGTTTGGACGAGGGGTGCGGGCACGGCATCATCAGCAGGTGGAACCGTGTTTCCGAGGGGCCTCTTGATGCGCCCGAAGCTGGGGAGTCGAAGGCGTGCAGTCTTCAAGGCGGTGGCGGCCCGCGTTGACCCTATAGCGGGGCTGGGGCGCTCTGGCTTGGTGGAGGTCGAAGGGCCTGAAGCAGTTTTTTTCTTGAAGCCAAAGCGAGGGGAGGGCGTCTTTGCGACGTTCGCATCCACACGAGGGTCTGGGGTGGTTCCGCTCTCCACCGCGTCTGGAATCAAGTCACGGAGAGCGGGTTCAGATGGAGTTGAAGTCTGGTCTGGTGTGGAGGAAGCCCAGGGATCGGCCTCTGCACTGACGCCAGCTGGAGGGGGTGAGGGCTGAGCAGAGGCAGAGGGTTCCACAGGGCGCTCAAGGGGTGGCGTTGCGGGTTCAGGGTGGCTTGCCTCCACCGGCTTGACTACAGCGGGAGTGGGCGTGACCGGGACGGCGGCTGGCTGGCTCGGGACAGACGCAGTGGCGACCACCGGGCTGGGCGTGGCTAGGTTGGGTACAGGAGCGGCGCTCACTGGCACGGCTGGCGCGGTGACAGGCACCTGAGGCACTGCTGCGGGCGTTGGCGACACAACGGCAGCCTGTACTGGAGCCACTGGTACAGGTTGGACGGGTGCAGCAGCGCGAACAGGAGCTGCAGGCGCAACCGCCCCCACGCGAGCGGGTGCGGGCTGTGGTCGGGCGGGGGTGACCGGGGGAGTTGGTTTCGTCATGGCGTGGCTCCTGTCGTGGGTGTCACACTGGTGACCGGTTGAGCCGGTGCGGCAGGTGGGGTGGCATCCCGTGTGTATGTCGTGACTTTTAACGCCGCTTTCACCAGTGCAGCGTCGTCCACGCCTACGGTCACCCCTTGCGTGGTGTACGCGCGGTCAAGTTGGCCGAGGGTTTGAACCAGGGCTTGCACACGTGGGTACGTGCCCGTGAGGGCGACTTCGAGATCGACGGCCGTCACACCAGGCACGGTGCTGGCTTTCACGGTGCGCTTGATCGGCCCGAGCTGAACATTTAAGGCGCGGGCAGCACTGGAGAACGTGTTCAGGACACTGGGTAAGGCTTCAGCGTCCGGCAAGGTCGCTTGCAAGCGGGCGTGATCGGCCTTCAGAGCGGTCTCACGAGCGCGCTCGGTGGGAAGCTGTGAGACCTCAGCTTCTAAAGCGGTCACGCGGGTCTGAGCGTCGGCGCGTTCAGCAGCGCGATTTTGCGCGTTCGGGAGGGTGACGCGAGCGGCCACGCCCAGGCCGAGGAGGAGGGTGAGCAGGCTGGGGAGGATGGTCTTGAGCTTCACGGTGTGCCTCCCGTCGTCTGAACAGAGGGACTGGTCACAGGGGTGCTGGTCGTGGTGGGAGTGACGCCTGAGATGCCACCGGAGCTGTCGGGCAGGGGTGGCCTGGGGGGACGAGTGGGGAGCACGGGGCCGACATTCGCTTTGACCTGGCAGCCGTCTGCCGTACACGCCACCTCGCTCACGTGCACAGCCAGTCCGGCATGGCCATACCCGTCAATCAGGCGCTGGGCATCCGGAGTACGGGCTTCAATGTTGTACGTGCGGCTGACGGCCCGACCGTACTGCCGAATGGCATCGGCATCCGGGACGTTCGGGCCACTCAGGGCGGTGAGTTGGCCTCCAGAGAGCACGGTCTGTTGTGCGATCAAGGGAAGATCCACGGCTAAGGGGCCTTTCTCGCCGGTGAGTTGGCGGGCCTGGTCATTGCGGGTTTGCAGGGTGTCGTTCGCGGCTTTCAGGGCGCGGTAGAGGACGGCTTGGGGCTCTAATTGCTGAGCTTGAGCTTCCAATTGTGCAGTACGGCGACTTTCCACGGCGCCCCAACCGAAGAGCGCCCCGTTGACCAGGAGGGCGAATGCGAGGGTGCCCAGCAATGGCTTGTCCAGCGTGCGCGGGGTGTGCAAGACATGCAGCGCGATGTGCTCGGCGGGTTGTAATGCCCCGGTCAGGAGTTGTTCCAAGGTCAAGGGAAGGGTTGGCAGCTTCAGGGCGGTTTCGACCGCTGATGCGAACTCTGCCGCTGGGCCGGAGAGGATCACGCTTGGGGTGACGCTTGCGATCAACAAGGGCTGTGTGACGCGCCGGAGCTGCTCAATGACTTCTGCTTCATCGCCCCGAGCCCGTTTGCTCCGGCGAGATTGGGCTTTATCAACCCCATGCACCGTGAGGTCGTATTCCAATCCGGTGTCATGTAATAAAGCCAGAGGTGCGCGTAAGCCTGTGGCACTTTGAGCCGCATCTGCGAGCGTGAGCACGTGGACGAGCTTCAGGGCGGTGCCGCGCACAGCGCCGCGAGCACGCTCCAGGGCAGGCTTCCCCAGTAACGCGATGGTCAGGTCAGGCTGTACGTCTGCCAGGGGCGGGAACAGGATGACCTGTTCCGGGTACTGTGCCTGCACGAACGGCCGTAAGGCGTTCAGGGGCAGGCCGGGGGGCAGTTTCACGGTGCTCAGTTCGCCCGCGATCACTAGGGCGGTTGGCCCTCTCGCTTTCAGTTTGGTGGCGGCCGCGCGCAGCTCGGTCAAGGGGCCAGTGAGCAGGCCCGCTGGACTGAGCAGGGTGAACGTATCCTCTTGAATGAACAGGGCATTGACGAGCTTCATCGGCTGACCTGTGGTTTGTGTAGGTCTTTTTCCAGTTGCATGGGATTGATGGCAAACTCCATGGCCACGTCCTCGCTGATGAGCTGTTCCTGGTAGCAGCGGAGGATCTCTTCGTCCATCAAGCGGTTACCGACATCGTTCTTGACACGCAAGGCGTCCCGAAGCGCTTGCTGATAGTCCTCACCTCGGAGCAGGGCACGGGTAGGTTGATCGAGCAACATGACTTCGTGCACGACTTGACGCCCGCCGGTCAGGGTCGGCAGTAATTGCTGGGCGAACACACCCACCAAGACCTCACTGAGTTGGAATTTCACGCGGTTTTGCTGTTCAGGCGGGAACTCGTTCGTGATGCGCTCAATCACCTGCACGACTTCGTTGTTGTGCATGGTGGAGAGCACAAGGTGGCCGGTACTGGCTGCACGGAAAGCGGCTTCCATGGTTTCGGCATCCCGCATTTCGCCCACCAGGATGACGTTCGGTTTCTGGCGTAATGCAGCTCGCAGGGCACTGGAGAATGACCCGGTGTCGACCCCAGTTTCGCGTTGGATGACCTGGCTCTTTTTAGAGCGGAAGGTGAATTCGGTGGGATCTTCAATGGTGATGATGTTGTAGTGGTGATGGAGGTTCAAGTACTCGACGCAGGCCGCCAGGGTGGTGCTTTTTCCACTGCCGGTCGCTCCAGTGACGAGCACGAGACCGCGTTTGGCACTCAGCGCGCGGATAAACGCCCCCTGGATGTGGCTGGAGCGGTCGGGTGCGCCAATCAGATCGTCCAACGTCTTGAGATGCTCGAAGGTGGGTGTTTCGCGGGGCAGTGGACGCAGCACAAGGTATAGGCGGCCTTGTTCTTTCCCGGCGGAGACTCGGAAGTTGTTCTTCTGGCTACTGGTGCGGTAATCCGCGTCCCAGGGGCCGTGCTCGGGGAAGTTCTGCCAGCGGTCATCCCGGCAGATCTTGGCGTGAATGGCCTCAATATCCGTAGCCGTCAGAGGGGCGTACTCGCTCATGGGCTTCCACAAGCCGTGCAGACAGATCAGAGGCGGCTGATTGGTGCGGAACTGGATGTCGCTGGCGCCCTGAGCGGTGAGGTCATCAAGGATGGTCGGAATGTGGTCGGGTTCGATACGAATCATTGGGTGGCCTCCAGGACGCTGGCGAGATCGGCCTGATGCGCGGCCACTTTGGTGAGGCCGTCGTGCCGCAGGGACGTAAAACCGTCCCCTTTGGCCACGTTCAGCAATTGGAGGAGATCGCGGTCATGGATAGCAGCCCGCGCTTCATCGGTGATCCGTAACACCTCATGGATGGCGATGCGGCGGTGCGTGCCGGTGCCGTAACACACCGGGCAGAGTTCGGTGCCCCCACTGGCTCGTAGACCGGTGCCGCGTTTGAAATCTGGGCCGTAGGCCTCACGGAATTCTTCAGGCATCGGCTCAATGACGCTGCAATCGGGGCAGGGCATCCCCACCAGGCGCTGGGCGACGACGGCCCGCAAGCTCTCCGCAATCAGGTAAGGCGGGAGACCGAGATCCATCAGACGAGAAACGGTGGCGAGGGCGGTATTGGTGTGCAGGGTGCTGAGCAGAAGGTGCCCGGTCTGGCTGGCCTGCACGGCCACGTTTGCGGTTTCGGTATCGCGGATCTCGCCTACGAAGATGATGTCTGGGTCTTGGCGGAGTTGTGAACGCAGGACTCGCGCAAAGGTCAGGCTGGTCGTGGGATCGTCGGTGAGGCGGATCTCGGTCTGCACGATGCCGGGCTGCTCGTACTCGATGGGATCCTCAATGGCGAGAATCTTGATGGTGGGATCGTTTTTCGAGCGCAGGATGGTATGCATCAGGGTGGTTTTGCCGCTCCCGGTCGGGCCAGTCACGAGCACCATGCCGCTGGAGGAAGCTAACGCGTCGGTGAGGGCTTCCTGGTTGCGCTCGCTGAACGGCAGGGTGTGCAAGTCCGGCAGGGTGGAGACGTCGCGCAACAGCCGCATGACGATGGAGTCCCCGTAATTGCTGGGCAGGGAACTGACACGTAAGCGCAGTTCCTGGTTGCGGGGGCCGGTCAGGCTCATGACGATGCGTTTGTCTTGCGGGATTTTGAGTTCCTGCGGCATGCCCGCGATGAGCTTGATGCGGTTGATCATTTGTGGGGCGAGTTCTTCCGGGATGATGCCGCGGTCGATCAGGTTGCCGTGGATGCGTTCGCGGACTTTCATGCCACCTTTTTCGGGCTGAAAGTGCAGGTCGGAGGCGTCGTTCGCGGCGGCATCCCGGATGGCAGCTTCGACGCGCTGAACGATGGCGTTGTCCGGGTCGTTATTGAAGTCGTCACTGGTGCTCGGGCCTTGACGGCGGCGGTGAGCGGCTTCGCGGTCAAGGGCGGCTTCCTGTTCAGGACGGTCATAGAGTTCGCTGATGAGGCGTTCTAAGTCGGGCGCGGGGGTGACGGCGAGGTGGATGCCGTGCTGGTATTCGTCTTCAGCGGCGGAGAGGCCGAAATGGTCGGTGGGGTTGCTGGTGAGGACAACGAGAGTGCCGTCCGGGCGCAGGGTGTGTGGGATGATGCGTTGTTTGCGGATGATGGCGGTGCTGAGCAGGTGTCGGGCGTCCTGGTGGGGTGGATCACGGCGGACGTCGATGTACGGGTGCTGCGTGAGGTGGGCGTACGCGCGGGCGAGTTCTTCTTCGGTGATGCGTCCCTGGGAGAGCAGGGTGCTGTGGTAATTGGCAAGGTAGAGCTCGGGCAGTTGGATCTGGCCGTACCCGAGATTGTTCAGGGCTTGCATGATGGTGGTGGCTTGCTCTTGGGGTTGGGGGGAAACAGAGGGGGCCGTGATGGCGGGGAGAATCCGGGGTTGCGCGAGAGCGTAGAACCCAGCATTCCCGCCCGCGACGGCTTGACTCTCAGGATCGAAGGGATCATCGGCAGCCCAGATCAGCCCCCCTTGGTGTTCGGCGTGATGCATGCCAGGTTGAACATCTTTTTCGGACAGGGTGAAGACGACGGGGTACTCGCTGGCTTGCAGCGCCGCAGTGAGGTCGGCTTCGGGGATGCCGTACCGGCGGGCCAGAGCGATGGGGGAGCGGTCAGGATCGAGCAGGCGGTTGGTGTCGTGTCCGAAGCGGGCGAGGGCGGTGAGGAAGGGTTCAATGGAGGGGTTGAGCGGGGGTGGGATGGGGGTCATTGCTTCCTTTGTACGGGGGATGGGGGTCGTGCAAATGTCTAGACGAGTCCTGAATAGGTGCCCAGACCTGCTGAAGAAACGCAGCGAACGAGATGCGGTGGTGTGGTGCGGCCGCGATCAGGCGTGGGGGAGTGCCCAGCTCAGGGCCTCGAACTCGGAGATCTAAGGCATGTTGGAAGGCCAGTTCCAGGACATCGGTGAGGGCAATGGCGGTGAAGTATTCCCACCGATCGGGCCGGGGTTGCCGGCAGGGGAAGTGGATGGTGTCCCGGAGGCGGTCGAGATCACTCGAGCTGTAGCCCTGGATCAGCACATCATTGGCGTGGTCGAAATGGTGAGCCTGCATGGTGAAGGTCACGGTGCCGCCACAGCGTTCCCGGGCGGCCTGCACGTCGGCGGGTGTAAAGGGGAGTGGAATGCGGTGTGCGGTGGCCCACTCCTGTAGGGCGGGCGCGGCGCTGAGCCCGTACACCAGGGTGTGACCCAGGCGTTTGCCCTCTGGGGGCAGGGTTCGGGTCAACAGATGGGCAGAGGGATGGCCTGCTGGGAGGGTGACGAACAGGCAGCGCCCATGTGGGGGTGGTGCAAGATAGAGCTCGATATCAGTGGCGTGCGGGTACTGAAGTCGGTCGCGGGTCAGCTGCCGGAGGAAGCCGAAACTGGCAATGAGTTCGGAACGGGGGGTGTGGAGCGCAGGCACGCCGAGATAGACATGCAGGAGGTGAAACAGCGCGGGCCGGGCGAGGGTTGGGAATCCATGGTGTTGAGCGGTGAGCGTCAGACTGAGATCGCTGTGACCATCGTCTGTCGCTTGAGGCTGTTGCTCAGAGATGGCGTCCAGTAAGCGTTGACACTCGCTGTTAGGCAGCGACATGCTTCCCTCCCATGCGGTGAAGCAGGGCGGGAGCCAGCGCGGCGATGACGGCGATCAGTTCTGAGCCAGGAGTGCTGAGCAGGGCGGTGAGAACGTAAGCGTTCAGCCCGATGACGCCTGCGAGCAACCACTGCAGCCGGGGGGCCGCGAAGGTGGGGTGCAGAGCGGCAGTCCCAGCAGCGAGACCGAGGAAGCCGCCTGCGGTGGTGGCCAGGAGGGGTGCGGGGACGGGCAGGCCGAGGGCCGCGAGACTGACGAGGCCAGCAGTGAGGGCAACGTACAGCGCGAAGGTCAGTGCGACAGGCAGGGCGTGCGTGTTCCCACGTGCGTTCAGGATCGTCAAGAGCAGCGTGAGGGTGAGGGCGGTCAAGAGTCCGGTGGTGCTGGGGAAGACAGTGGTGAGTAGACCGAGGGCGGCAGGCAGGAGCAGGGTGGGGAGGGGGTGGCGTCCAGCGGTGCGCGCATTCAGGGCGCTGGCGACCAGGAGGCTGAGGGTGAGCAGGGCAGTCTGGGCAGGTTCCGGCATACCTGGATGGTGAGGGCGCCGGGGGTGACGCGGGGCAAGGCGTGCCGCTCTGATGGGGGGGCGCTCGCGCTTGACAGGGGCGTCACCCCAACAGGCGTCACTCTGAGGCATGCTCAGTGCCGTGTCTGCCCCTAGTTTGTTCGACGCTGTTCCCGATGGTGTACACGATTTGGTTCGGTTGCGGGTGCCCATTCATGCTGCCCGTGTGGCCCTGTTAGCGCATGCGGTCGCGCCCCTGTTGGGAGTGAATGCCTGCGAGGCGTTTATTGCGGGCTACGTGCACGATATTGGTAAGCTTGGGGTGCCGATAGCGGTCTTGGAGGCCCCGCGGCCCTTGACGGCGGCAGAGCGGCGCGTGATGCAGGATCACCCCGTAATCGGGGCAACGCTGCTCGCTCAAGTCTGGCCGGAGTGTCCAGCGGCTGTGCAACTCGCGGTGCGGAGCCATCACGAGCGGGTGACGGGCACGGGATACCCGTTCGGGGCGTGCGAATTAAGTCCGCTCACGGCACTGGTGGCCGCAGCGGACGTGTGGGATGCCTTGCGTTCTCCTCGAGCGTATCGGGCTGCGTTGAGCGTGGCGGACGCGGGGATCGAGTTTGAGGCGGAAGCCTTGCCGAATCAGGTGAAAGCAGCAGTGCGGCGCATCGTGGCCGAGCAAGGCTGGTGAGGGGCTAACAAGAGCAGCGCCAGACGCCATTCCAGGCATCTGGCCGTGAAGACCTGGCCTCGGTCAAGCGCGGCGAAGTGTCGATCGAGCAGCTGCACGAACGGGCGTCGGGGGAGGCCATGCAAGGCCAGACGCCGAACACGAGCGCATCTCACGAGCGCCTGCGCCGCTTCGGGTTACGGGATTGGAAAGGCAAAATGCCGTCACAGAGCAGGTGCAGCCATTGGCTGGTGAAGTAACCGAGCAAGGCCGTGATCACCCACGTGAGCGGGATGACGGGTGGGAAGCCGTCGAGCTGGAGGCTAAGCATCAGGGCAACCACCGGTAAGGCCCAGAGCGCGAGGTAAGCTAGGCGAATCAGCGGGCCAGAAAGATAGGTATGACTGGTTCCTCGGTGCCGACTGAGGGCGGCATACGGAGCCCAGATGAAGCGCAAGGGCCCCCAGCGGCGTCGGGCGTCGTTGAGGTGCAAATCGAGATCTGGCGTGACGAGGAGCGTGCCGAACAGGAAGGCGGCACTGAAGGCCAGGGCCGTATCGGGGTGACCGAGCCACAGGAGTGCGCCCGTGCTGGGCAGCAGGGCGCTGAGGTTCACTGAAGTATGTTGCCAGCCATGCATGCGTTCAGGATGCCGTGGCTGGGGGTGACGCGGGGGTTCACATGCCGGGGTGAGCGTTCGGGTAGCGCTGCCGAAGGGCTTGGATGGGGGCGTCCAGCATGTGGACTTCCGGGCTGAGCGTGAAGTGGAGCTGTCGTTGCAGCGGGTGGCCACCCAGAACCAAGAAGTCAGGGCCCAGACACATCTGCGTTACGAAAGGGACAGAGCCGGGGTGAAACAGCAAGGCGAACAGGGTAGGCAAGGCTTCGTGGATCAGGGCGTGTTCGCAGGCGTGGAGCAGGTGTGGGAGAGCGTGTGGACTCGGGTAATGCTGCCTGAAGAGCGTGGCAGTGATATTCCAGGTGCTGGTCAAGTAAGTGATGAAGGCCTGCAAGACAGCCTGATCGAGGGCGTGGAGGTGGGCCGTGAGTTCCCGGTGGGAAATAGAAAGCCAGGGGGCAACGTGAGGATGTGGCGTGAGGGTGACGTGCTTGGTGGAGAGGGTGAGCTGGACGTGGACTGGGGTGGTGCCGAGGCGAGCGGGCACCGTGGGCCGCGCGAGCGCCAATCCTTGCCGGAATTGTCGTGGATTCAGGGTGAGCGCGCCGTGCGGGGTGGTGAACTGAAGGCGAACAGGTGGGATGAAGTGCCGCGCATGCAGATGCACGAGGTCGAGAAAGGGAGAGGCCAGGAAGGCGTCGGTGTGGCGTTGGGCGATCATGGGCGCCGGGTGACCTGGATGCCTTGCCGGGTAGCGGTGACAAGGTTGCGGCCGCCGGGATGGAAGACGGTGTACTCGAAGGTAGTGGGAAGCGTGGTCTGGGTCTGGATGGTGAGTTGTGGGGTGGCGAGGCAGGCGGGGGCGCGGGGGATGAGGGTTTGGGCGGTGGCGAAGGGTGCGGCGGGGGTGTCGAGGTGGTCGGCGATGGCGTATTGCCAGAGGGTGCGGGCGCAGATGAGGGCAGCGGCGTCGTAAGCGGGGCGTCGAGCGTTCAGGAGGTTGGGGATGAGGACGACGGCGAGGATGCCGATGATGGCGAGGATCATCAGAAGTTCAATGAGGGTGAAGGCTTGGGTGTGGCGAGGTGGGGGCATACCTGAATGGTGAGGGGGCTGGGGGTGACGCGGGGGGCGTGTTCTGTTGTGAGCAGTACACGGGGTTAGAGTTCGCCTAATTCAGAAAGGCATGGAAAATGACGCCGTGCTAGACGGCAAAAAACGGGCGTGGTCACAGGAAGGCCGTGAAGGGGTGGGTAAGGGGGCTTGAGGGTTAGAACACCTGGGAATGCTTGATCATCGAGCGCCAGCCCACGCACTTTCTGGGTTGGGTGCTGCAGGAGATCTAACGAACAGATCCAGAGCAGCAGAAAGGGAGCCTATGCGGCTCCCTTTTCTAGTCCAGGCTCTTGTCTTTGATTCGGTCACCGTCGCCGATCATGAAGGCCAAGGCGACGGCGACCGGCGTGTCGAATTCGGTGGGGACTTTGCCGTTCTTGAAGCCCTCGATGTAGGCGGCCACCATGTCGGGGAACAGCGGGCCGTGAATTTCGGGCCAGTACTCCATTTGGCTCTTGAGGCGGCGTTCAGCCAGGCGCTGAAGCACGGATTTTCCAGGGACATCAGTGAACACTTCAAGGAGGGCGCGCATCGCTGCAGCCTAGAAAAAGATCAGGGCTGGTGTGGGCAGAAATGAGGCAGGGTGCTCACGGAATGGGGGGTTTGTGCCCCCATTGTTTCGGCACGCTAAGGCCACAGCGCCAATGATCTGTCTGGCGAGTGATTGAGCATGACGCGCCAGCACGCGCACTTCTTGGCCCAAGTATTGGCGTCGGTCTAGCCGTCAAGAGGCAGAGGGAACTCGTCTTCTTGTAGCTGGTCAAGTTTGGGGATGGCCAGAGCGGCCAGCAGGATGGCGGCAACGGCGGTGGCCGCCATGGCCAAAAGGTTGCCAGTAAACAGCAGCAGCAACGTCACCACGCTCAGCGCGCCGGCGCTGCCCATCAAGACAGAAGGGAGCACGTTCATGCTCTCAGTGTGAGGTCTGGAGGCAAAATCTACCCTTCAGTCAGTCTCAAGAATGCGGGGGGTGTGGGCGCTTTTCCCCCTTCTTTTTTTAGTACTAAACCGATTAGGAAAGATCCTCTCCGCATATCAAGTTTTTTAAGACCTCTCGCACTTCGCTTTCCCTGCTCATCCCACGTCAGCATCCAAGCCCCACCCTGAAGCATGCTGAAGTCCGTCGTCATTCAGACTAGTCTTGTCCTGATGTGTCAGGGACTGACGGCCTCGGCCCAGTCTCTCGCTGCTCCTCCGGCTGTTTCCTCCCTGCGCACTCAACCCCAAGACATCAACCCGTTCCCAGGGACTGAAGAGCAGTTGCATGAAAGGTATCCGGAGTACATCGGCTTCGAGGTCTACGGTGGCACGCTGTACCTAGCGGTCAACTCCACTGATCCTGTGGTTCGTCTCCAGATTCTGAGGGCAGTTCAGGCGGGTCACGCCTCATTTCTTCAGGTGCTCGGTGCACAGCCAGGTCAGGTTCGCTTCCTTCAGGGCAGCCGGGTGGAGTTTCTGGCGGTAGCCTATGAGGCGCTTAAGGCTGTCCGAGGCCAGACCTTCTCTCAGTCAGGATCCAGACTTGAACGGTTGGTCTTTGGGTTACGGGATCCTTCTCAACGGGATGAAGCCGAAGCCGTCTTTCGCGCTGCTGGTGTGCCGCTCGATGCGGTGGTGATCGTGACCGTGCCTCCTCACGCTTTGCCCACGGGACCAGCCTTGAACGCACCTCTGGAAGCGAAGCTGAGCCTCCCTGCCACCGTTCGGCAAGGTCAACACCTGCCGATCTCACTGATCGTACGGAACACTGGCTCAAGCGTGGTGGCGTTTGAACATGGTGCCTGCGACTTCCACATGGAGATTCGGAGGCTTGCCACGAAGGAGATTGTTCTCCCCGTACCTTCAATGGAGGTCTGTATCTCCATTGGCTACCAAGCGAGCTTTCAACCGGGGCAGAGCAAGACGTTAGCTTCGGGTCAATGGAAGGTGGAGACAATGGATTGGAAGACGCTGCCGCCAGGTGAATATGAACTCCGTGCGACCTTTGGAGCGCTCTTTGGGGTCGGCTCTCCTCAGCCCTATCTCTTGCCCGCTCCAGTCAAATTCAGGGTGCTAAGGCGATAGAGGATACAGAGCAAAAGAGGGATCTCGAAACGGAGATAGGTTGACTTTTAGCTAAGCGACGCCTTCCCAGCTCCCAATTTTGGCCCGAATTTTTCTCTATCCCGTGGTACTAATCTTGTTTAGTTCTAATTACCCCCAAGCCACGCGCCACCCCCCACCGCGTCAACTCAACAGGAACCAACAACTCAGTGCCGAGCGCCCGCCACCTTCAACCCCTGCGTGAACGCACGTAAGCGCTCCAGACTCACCTGCGGCTCGGCCACTTCCAACTCCACCTCACGTCGTTGCGGCGCTAGAGCATCCTGAGCATCCGCGGGCGCGCAGGCACTCCACTCCAGACCGCACGCAGCCTCCAGGGTGGTCCAGTTGGGTATTCCTGGATTCGACTGCGTCCTTCCTTGAAGAGGCGCGCCTGGCTATGCCATGAAGAAGCCGCCCTTAGGGGCGGCTTCTTCATGGCATCAACGTACTCACTCAGCCCACTGGGCGTTGCTCACCATTTGAAGACGCGGTTCAGCCGTGAGCCGCTCGCCGCTGTTCCGTCTTTCTTGTTGTAGAGCAAGTAGCCTGTGCCACTGGGATGAAACACCTGAAAGGCAAAATTGTCTGCAGCCACGGAGACGCCATTCCCGACGGTGGCGGCGGGATTGTTGGCTGGGGCCGAATCAATGGCGACTTTGACGTTTTGGGCGGTGCAGGCTTCTTGCACGTCTTCGCCGAGGCTGGCGACGGGGCTGATGTAGGCCCCACCTTCGGCTTTGAGCGACAATTGAGCGGTCACGATGGCGCGGCCGCATTGTGCCGCGGCGAGATCGAAGGGACGCTTCTGAGCCCCTGCAAACGTGGGAATCAAAATAGTCGCCAAGACAGCAATAATGGCGATCACGATTAAGAGTTCAATCAAGGTAAACCCTTGAGTGTGGACGGGTGGTGTACGACGGGATGGGGATAGCATGAGCACTCCTGGGGGAAATTGAAATAGGCTGACGTGGGGCGGTGAGCAGTATTCGTCACGCAGTGTCCACACTGCGTGACTGGGGCTTGCTCGAATGACAGGCTGCACGAGCCTCATCCTCAGCTCCCGTTCCATTTGAACAGGCGATTCAAGCGGTCGCCTCCCGTCTGTGGCGTCGGGGAATTCCGCCAGTAGCGGTAAAACCCACTGCCATTCGGATGGTAGACCCGGAACGCAAAGTCGTCGACGTTCCCGCTCATCACCATGGGGGTCGTCGCCGCCGGATCTGACACGATCCCACTGTGAATATCAATGCGAAGACCGGCAGTCTGACAGACCTCCTGCACGTCCTCACCCAGCGCCGGGAGCGTGGTGCTGTAGGTGCCGCGCTCCAGCTTGGAGGTCTGCTGCGCCGTCACAATGGCGCGCCCGCATTGCAACGCGGCTACATCGTACGGGCGCTTTTGTGCCCCCGCGAAGGTGGGAATGAGAATCGCCGCCAGGACAGCAATAATGGCGATCACGATCAATAATTCGATCAACGTGAAGCCTTGAGTCGAGGTGACTGGTCTGGAACAGTGTAGGGGGGTCATGCGGGCTCCTTCAAGGGCAACTCAGGGTCGGAATGGATTTCAGTACGGGTTTTTGCCGAACTTGATGCCGTCGAGGGGGCTGGTGTAGTACGCAGCCGTGCCCCCGGGATGCCATACCCAGTACGCGACGCTGTTGCCGTTCGCGGTGATGGTGCCGTCGCCAACAGTGGCGGCTTTTGGGGTAGCGCCCGCGTACTGGCGGACCTGCACGCCTTGGCCCGCACACACTTCTGAGACGTCCTCGCCCAGCAAGCTGACGTTGTTGGGAGACGTGCCGGCTTGAAGACGGTACGGGCCCACGGCGGTCAGAATGGCGCGGGCGCATTGGATAGCGGCCACATCCCGAGGGCGTTTTTGCGCGCCGGAGAACGTAGGGATGAGGACGGCGGCGAGGACGGCAATAATGGCGATCACGATCAATAATTCGATCAGCGTGAAGCCGGACGTGTGCTGGGTGGATGGGGGGCGAGACTGGATCATACGGAACTCCTTGTCGGCGGTTGAGCCGTGCTTGTACGGTGAAGGGGCTGGGGGTGACGCGGGTGTCCATCCCCCCGCTGGGGGTAATTACGGCAGGCTGAACAACCGCCGTAATTCGTTGGAAGGCCCGGTCAAGGGCAGGTGATCCGCCGAGGTGGTGGCCGTCAGGTAACCCCGAGTGCCGCCGATCATCAGCAGCTCGGGACCGAGACAGACGGTCTGCAAGAAGGGTTGGCCTGAGCTGATGGCCGCGATGACACTCTTGACGGCTTCTGGGAACTGGGCCTGCCTGAAGGTAGAGAGCAGGGCGCCGGCCTGATTGGGGAGGTCGTTCAGGCGCACCGTCCAGCCTTGCAAGAAGGTGCGGCATTCTTGCTGGCGGAGGCCGTCCAGGTCGCGCAAGAGGCCGTTCACGATCCCGATGGGCAGTTCACCGAAGGACTGCGTGGGTGGCTGAGAAGTGTCACCGGGTTCGGACGTCGGCCAGAACTGGATGAAGTGCGTGCCCAGGCGAGCGGTGAGGGGAATGGCGGTGGCGGGGAGGCGCTGCGAGACGATGGTGGCTTGGGATGCCCCGAGGGTGAGGCGGGGCGAAACGCCGGCGGTGACCGGCTGGCCGTCCAGCGCTGAACGGAGGTCGGGGGCGCTGAGGGTGAGGGTATGCGTGTTGGTGTGGAACTGGGCGTACTGCTGGACAGGCCAGAGGTGATCGAGGGCGGCAGTGAGGGGGTCAGCGGGGAACAGGGGTGAAGTCATGGTGGGTGTCGTCTCCTTCGGGTGTGGCCCGGTCTTCAGAGTGAGGGGGCTGGGGGTGACGCGGCTTGTGGTCAAGCCCGCAAGAGGTCAAGCAACCGGGAGTGCTTTGGGGGTGTGGGGGTTTCGGCGGCCCACCCCCAGGCCTGCCGGGAACCGCACGCGATCAGACTCTCCTTGGCGCGGGTGACAGCGGTGTACGCGAGTTGCCGGGTGAGCAGGAGTTCGTGGTCTTCGCTGAGGACGACGATGACGTGCGGCCATTCACTGCCTTGGGCGCGGTGGATGGTGATGGCATACGCGGGGGTGAGGAAGGGCAGATCCAGCGTGCTGAACAGGCGGGGTTCACCTTCGACCAAGCAGTGCACTTCGAGGGCTTGTTTCTTTTTCGCGTTGGCGGGGACGATGTGTTCGACCTGTCCGGTCATGCCGTTCATCAGGCCGCTGGCGTGGTTGTTCTTGGTGATCAGGAGTGGATCACCGACACGCAAGAGGCCACCTGGGGTCTTGAGGCCACCTTCGCCGGGATTCAGGGCCGCTTGTAAAGCAGCGTTGAGGGCGATGACCCCGAGCGGCCCGGTTTTGCCTGCGGTGAGCACCATGGGTCGGGCGCCCCTGCTAGCGAGCTGGGCGACGTCATCTGCTCCCTGAGCGGCATGAAAGGGCACGCCGGTTCGATTTGGGGCTTCCCCACTGATGAGCTGTTGTGCGAGCTTGAGGATGGGACTGCCTGCGGCCTGCCGTTGGGTTTGGGTCAACCGAGCGGTGGGGACAGTTTGAATGAGGGCAGCGAGGGGAAAGCCCGGATCAATCGGGGGCAATTGGTCTTCGTCGCCGACGAGAATGACGCGAGTACCGGCTTCAAGGCAGTGCAGGAAGGCGCTCAAGAGTTCGCTACTGCACATGCTGATTTCATCCAGGATGAAGACTTGCCCGAGCAAGCCCTTGCGGTGAAAGGTCTTGCCGTCTGACTTCAATAAGCGGTGCAGGGTGGTGGCGGGGCGGCCCGTGCTTTGGGTCATGCGAAAGGCTGCCTTCCCGGTGGGTGCGCAGAGGATCGGGGTGAGCCCAGCCTGTTCAAAGGAGTCGATGATGGCTTTGAGCGTGGTGGTCTTCCCTGTTCCGGGGCCGCCAGTCAGCACCATCAGGCCGGAACGTAAAGCGTGGTGAACGGCGTGCGCTTGTTCGGCGGTGAGGTGTGCGGGAACCTGGGCTGGGAGGGGGGCGACATCGGTGGCTAAGAGCCGAGCGACATCGCGGGCGAGGCGGCGTTCAACCTGGTACCAAGCGGGGTGGTAGAGCGCGTTCCCCACCGGAACAGCCATGTTGGAGTTGACGGCCTCCAGGCAAGCGGTCTCAATCTCCATTTCATCTAGGGCATGTTCGTCGCGCAGGACGCCGGCGAGGTCACGGCGACTCAGGCAGGTGTGCCCGTGCTGAGTGGCGGCCTGCTGCAGCGTCACCCCGACGAGGGCGGCATTTCTTCTGGGATTGAAGAGGCTCAGGCCCGCGCGTTTGGCCGCGTCATCGAGGACGGGTAACGGGGTGCCGAGTAAAACGGCGTGATACGGGTGGGCAGCCAGGAAGGTTGGCGCGGCGGCCCCATGTCGGTACAGCAGCGGCCACGCGTGTTCTGGTGGCAAGCCTTGGACAGCGAGCTGGGTCATAGCGACATACAGGCGGTGTTTATTGCGCGCGAATTTGCTCAGTGACCGGGCCGCGCTGGGCGAGACACCTTTGGTGTGTCGCAACACCCCGGGATGGGTGCGGATGGTGTCATGCGTGTCGTCGCCGAACGCGGCAACGGCGGCAGCTGCAGCAGCGCCACCCAAGCCGGGGGCACGGGTATAGAACGTGAAGGCGATCTCGCGGGCGGGAATCAAGCGTTCGGCGTGCTGAAGATCCAGGCTGCCGTTGCGGTTCAAGGTGCCAGTGACCTTCAGGGTGGCGCCCCGCGTGACGGGCGGCAGAGGGCCGTAGACGAGGAGATGAGTGAGACTGCTGAGCAAGAGTTCAGCGCCGGTGGAGGTGGGGGTGTGCCAGGAACGCAGGACGCGGCCCGTGTGCGTGACGGGCGAGTCGGGCAGGGTCATGCTTCAGGATGGTCGGGCTGGGGGTGACGCGGGGAGGTTGCGTCAGAACGCTTACGGCGGGCGCACTGCAGGCATGACGAAACAGCCAACCAAAGCGTGCCCTCAAAGCCTCAGATGCCGCGCAAGTCTCCCCTTCTGACGGAGGTACGGAAAGGGGAAAACGGACCAAAGTGCAGTTGATTGAGCAGGTGGCGGCACAGGCGAGGCTGACCAGAGCGCAGAGTAACGGTGTGGTGAACGCCCTGCTGCAGGCGGTGGTAGAGGCGTTGAC
Organism: Deinococcus aquatilis DSM 23025; assembly: GCF_000378445.1. Taxonomy (GTDB): domain Bacteria; phylum Deinococcota; class Deinococci; order Deinococcales; family Deinococcaceae; genus Deinococcus; species Deinococcus aquatilis. The sequence goes on from NZ_KB899698.1 coordinate 154,719, forward strand.
ACAAGAGTACACGGTGAGTTTGCCGGACTTGGGAACGTTCAGTGTGAAAGCGACGGCGGCTCGAACAGGGCGGAATCCCAGTACGGGTGAAGCAATCCAGATTCCAGCGGAGAAGAAAGTGGCGTTTAAAGTAGCCGCCACCTTAAAAACTCGTCTGTAAGTCCAGTTGGGGAAAGGGCGAGGATTCAAGATCCCCGCCTCTGCCCTGTCCATTCGAGGTCTCTTCCTCTGGGGAATCGAGTCAGTCTCGCTGAGAGTCAAGTGTGCCCGGGCAAATCGACTCATGCGGCCAAAAGCGTGGGTGTACACTCCCGGCATGTTTCAAATGACTTCTAGGCGTCACCAGTTCAGCCTGGATTGCGCACAATGATTTACCCGCGGAAGCTGCAGGTGTGGCTGATAGATGACAGTCCTGCTGACCGGGCCTTGGCCGAAGAAGCGTTCGTGCAGTGCCGTGCAGATTGCAATCTGACCACCTTTGCCAGTGGATTAGACACGCTGACGGCACTCCATCTCCCAGGCGTCGTTTTGCCGGATGTGATCTTGCTGGATTTACAGATGCCGGGCATGGACGGGTTCGAGGTTTTGAAAGTGCTCAAAGAGCAAGAGCTCGTCCAATACATTCCCGTGATCATGCTGACCACCTCACAGAGTGAGCAAGATGTTCAGCAGGCTTACCAGCAGCGGGCGAGTGCCTATTTGACGAAGGCGGTGACCTTTGAGGCCTTCTTGGCACAGGTCAAGAGTTTCGTCGAATTCTGGGTCAAGGCCCAGTTGGCCACCCGCTTGTAAATAATCAAGCTCTGAAGGTGAAAGCTCAACCGTTCCAGTCGGATGAAACCGGCGCCAGCTGGCCCGCTGGCCTGCACTCCATCACCCAATGATCAACACCTATCGAGTTCCTTGCGCTGAGTTGTGAAGTTTGCACAGTCTTATTCTCCAGTACAGGTTCTGTGTGCCTAGAGAAAGAAGGTGCGACCCAGATCTCCCAAAGTGTCCTTAGGTCGCCTTATGCAGGCACTGTGCTTGGGAAGATGCCCAGCTTAATCGACAGTGACGACCAGTCAGAACTTCATGTCCCAAACGGAGTGAACGACTGCAAAAGAGGGCAGGGTGACCTAATCACAGGCCAGCCCTGCCCGCAAATTGCTTCAAGCCCACTTCAGGCGCGACACCTTTTAGAATTTCCCTCGTCAGTCAGCGCTCACTTGGGTTCATTCACAATCACGATGCGGCCTTCGTTTTGCACATCAACGGTTGGAGTGGCCTTCAGATAGTTGACCAGAATATCCACGTCCAGCGTTCCTGTGTCGAGGCGTTTGGCGTCTTTGAACATGGTGAAGCCGTCGCCGCCACCTGCCGTGAAGTTGTTCATGGCGACTTTATAGACCTGGGTGTCAACCAAGGACTGCCCGTTCAGCGTCAGAGCAGTCACGCGGCTGCCCGCGGGTTTGGCGAGGTCAAAGGTGTAGCTCACCCCCTTCGAGACGTGCAGGAACTGCCCCTTGTTCTCACTCCAAGTCGCCACGCCGTGTTCCAGTGCCGCCCGGATCTGAGCGCCCGTCAAGTCTAGGACGGACAGCGAGTTGCCGAAAGGCTGCACGGTGATAGCTTCTTCAAACGTGATCGGGCCGGGGTTGATGCCAGCCCGCACACCGCCGCCGTTCACGAACGCGATGGTGGCTCCAGCACGCTGGGCGGCGGCGAGGCTGGCATCGGCGAGAACATTAGCCATCGTGCTCTCTCGCTTGCGCACGATTTCGCGGTTGCCGTTCAGTCCAGCTACAGTCTGTCCAATCACTTGGCCGCGCAAGTTGGCAATCGGCACGCTCAACGTTTCGATCATGCGCTTGGCCGTGGGGTCTTCGGCAATGTCAGCCGTCACCGGGACCGGGTTGCCCTCCCACGCCTCAACCGCTCCGGCGTCACTGAACGTGACCTTCAGGCGGCCCAGCACTTTGCCCCACTCCCACGCGGCCACCAGCAGCGTGCGGTTGCCGTCCGGATTATTGACGATGGTGGGGTACGGCCCTTCGCTGGCGGGGAAATCCTTGTTGGTGAAGGTGCCCAGCAGCGTGTGGCTGTGCCCGCCCACGATCAAGTCGATGCCAGGCACGCTGCGGGCCACCTCCTGCTCCAGTGTGTAGCCGAGGTGAGAAACCAAGATGATCTTGTTGATGCCCTGCCCCTGCAACGCCGTGACGCTACTCTTGAGGCTGTCCATCAGTTCCAGCATCTTGACGTTCGCTCCGGGACTGCTAATCAGGGGGAGGTCGGGCGTGACGGCGCCCACCACACCAATTTTCTCTCCACCAACGGCCAGCACGGCGTACGGTTTGACCAGATCCTTGAGCAGCGGCTCAGCACTGATATCGATGTTGGCGGCCAGGAGTGGAAAGCTCGCCTTCTGGGCAAATTTGGCCAGCGCTTCCGGGCCATTATCGAACTCATGGTTTCCCACGGCCATCGCCTTGTACCCCATTAGGTTCATGAACAAGACGTCCGCGAGTCCCTGATACACGTTGTAGAACAACGTGCCCTGAAAGGTGTCGCCGCCCGACAACACCAGGGGATTGGGGTCCTGGGCGCTGAATTGCTTGACCAAGGTGGCTTGCCGGGCATAGCCGCCGTAGGTCGTTTGCCCGATGGTAGTGGGTTCCAGCCGGCCATGCAGGTCGTCGGTGTGCAGCACTGTGAGGGTCAAGGGCGCAGCTGAGGCCGTCACTAACAAGCTGGCTGTCAGGAAGAACAAACGAGTGAGGGTCATAGGCCACAGTTTAACCTGTGCGATGTCAACTAGAGATCTGTCCGTCCGGTGTACCAAAATCCGTTCTCGCGACGGGTATGCCGCAGCGTGCATGAAGAAAGGGCGTCCCCAATGGACGCCCCTGAATGAAAACGAGCCCCTGTTGAGCAAGGCCCACTGCCCAATCTACCCCCTACGGATGTCATCTGCGTTCTGCTCTGGACTTGCCGGGTTGAGGCGGCAACCTTTCCTGCAGTCCGTATCCAATTCGCCAAGGTCCGGCCCCGTTCCCTGAGGGTGGTCACCACCTGAGGCAAGACCACCCGCGTTGCGTTGAGGGCACCGGCGGCCACATACCCATACCCTGAATGGATCACAACTCTCGACACCAAGAAATCGTGAGAAACTCAGACGGTGCGGCTCAGGATGAGAATAACTCTGGACATGCCTAGGGTTATCCACTGGGAAGGATGAGGGAATTCAGGAAAACACCGCGCTTGAACGAGGATTGAACAGTTTCAGCACGCACTGTCACCTTCCGTAGCCTCCTAGAGTTCCTGCCACTGGGGACAACAAGAAAGGGGGCCCATCATGGACCCCCGGTCAATCCTCGTTATTGCCGGTGCTCTGGATGCGGATCCTCACTCAGCCACTGCTGCTGCACTTGGTCATGCTTGAGGTTGAGATGGACATGCTCGTCTACATGATCCACGGCGCTCAGTGGCAGCCAGTGATGCTGGCCCGCATCGTCTTTGGTGAGTTTGAGATAGTCGCCGTCCAAGTGATCCACCTGGCCGTGGGTGTGGCCCTCTGCGCAAATCACGGGCATGTGTTCTTTGATCTGGGATTGCATCGTCATGTTTTGCCTCCTGAGAGTTCAGCCTAGAAGCCCATGGACCATCCTCCGTGAACAGAAGCACAATTCATCTTCATCTCTGAATGGACTTTCATATGAGTAAGTACTCATGTATACTTTTCCTATGACTGCCTCGCCTCCCCACACCGACGACCTGCCCTTGACCTACTTTGTCGACGGCATGGACTGCGCTTCCTGCGTCCAGAAGGTCGAGCGCATGATCGCCACCCTGCCGGGAACGGCAGAGGTCAAAACCAGCTTCAGCAAGCAGACCCTCACGTTGGCGCTGGACGAAACCCAGACCCCCCGGGCCACCATTGAGCGCAACCTGAAGTTGCTGGGCTACACGCCCTCACTGATTCCTGCCCCCTCGCCCGCTGTCCCCGGAGCCGTCACCCCATCCAGAGCTGCCCCTGACCATGATCACTCGGCACCGGGCCACGACCACGATCATGATGCGCCCGGCCATACCCATGAGCCCGTGCCAGCAGGCACCCCGTGGTACCGCACCGGACAGGGCAAGCTGGTCGTTACCTCTGGCCTGCTGCTCGCCCTGGCCTGGCTGTTCGGGTTTATTGAACCTCAGTGGTCGGTCTACGGGTACGTGGCTGCCACCCTGCTGGGCGTCTGGCCGCTGGCTCGGAAAGCCTATGCGAGCGCGAGGCTGGGCGACCCTTTTAGCATCAACACTCTGGTTAGCATCGCGGCCATCGGTGCAGTCCTGATCGGGGAAGCAGCCGAAGGCGCCGTCGTCGTGTTCTTCTTCGCCATCGGTGAGTTGCTCGAAGGCGTGGCGGCAGGTCGGGCCCGCGCTGGCATTCAGGCCCTCGCCGCTTTGGCTCCCAAAACGGCCCTGCTGCTCGAAGGCACCCAGACCCGCGAAGTGCCCGCCGACGCCCTGCAGGTGGGCCAGACGGTTCAAGTCAATCCCGGTGCCCGCCTGCCTGCTGACGGCACCATCCTGACCGGCACCTCTAACCTGGATGACAGCCCGGTCACTGGGGAGAGCGTCCCCGTCGTGAAGACAGTAGGTGACTCCGTCTTTGCTGGCAGCATCAATACCGATGGAGTGCTGACCGTGCGCGTGGACAAGGGCGCGAGCGACAACACCATCGCCCGCATCATCCATCTGGTGGAGGAAGCCGAGGGCAGCAAGGCGCCCACCGCCCGCTTTATTGACCGCTTCAGCCGTTACTACACGCCAGGCGTCGTCGCGGTCGCTGCCCTGGTCGCGGTCGTGCCACCCCTCCTCTTCGGTGCCGAATGGTACCCCTGGATCTACAAGGGCATCAGCCTGCTGCTGATCGGCTGTCCCTGTGCCCTGGTGCTCAGTGTGCCTGCCTCCATCACCAGCGGCATCAGCGCTGGGGCGCGCCGTGGTCTGCTGATCAAGGGCGGCGCGGCTCTGGAAAGCATCGGCAACGTGAAAACCGTAGCGTTTGATAAGACGGGCACCCTCACTGCCGGCAAGCCCCGGGTCACGGGGATCGTACCGCTCCAAGGCTCCGAAATGGACGTCTTGCAACTCGCGGCCAGCGTGGAGTCAGGCAGCAGCCACCCCCTCGCCAAAGCCATCCTGAATGAGGCCAAGACGCGCGGCATCACGCCTCTTTCCATCACGGACGCGCAGGCGCTGCCGGGCAAGGCCGTGACCGCCACGGTGAACGGCCAGACCGTCCACGTCAGTTCACCGCGTTACGCCCAAACGCTGGTGACGCTCGACGAGACGCTCCAAGCCCAGATTGCCGCGCTAGAAAACGAGGGCCGAACCGTCGTGGTGCTGCACGACACCCGCGCCTTGGGCCTGATCGCCATTCGGGATGAGCCTCGCCCCGATGCCAGAGCCGCCCTGGCCCAGCTTCAACGCTTGGGCGTCAACACCCTGATGCTGACCGGCGACAACGCCCGCACCGGGCAGGCCATTGGCCGTGACCTCGGACTCGACGTGCAAGCCGACCTGCTGCCCGAAGACAAGCTGAAGATCATCGCCGGCCTCAAAGCTCAGGGGGGCATTGCCATGGTCGGTGACGGCATCAATGATGCCCCTGCCCTGGCGCAGAGCGACGTGGGCATCGCGATGGGGGGCGGTACCGATGTGGCGCTGGAGACTGCTGACGCCGCTCTGCTGCGTGAACGCGTGATGGGCGTGGCTGATCTGGTCGCCCTTTCCCGCGCCACGATGGGCAACATCAAGGCCAACATTGCCTTCGCTCTGGGACTGAAAGCCATCTTCCTCGTCACCACCTTGCTGGGGTACACCGACCTGTGGATGGCGATTCTGGCGGATACGGGGGCCACTGTCTTGGTGACTGCGAATGCCCTGAGGCTGTTGCGCTGGAAAGGAACCCCGGAAGGCCAGGCCGCGCCACCCGCCGTGGCTGCCCCTCTCCGCGCATGACCGCTGTCCCTGAACTGCTGGTATACACCGTGCCCAACTGCGCGGATTGCGAAGCGATGAAGCGGCTCTTGGCCCAGCAGGGAGCAGCCTTTATAGAACGAAATCTCCGCACCGATCCGACGGCCCTTCCTGAATTACAGCGCCGCTTCGATTTGAGAATTGCCCCAGTGACCGTCATTGATGGTCAAGTACTGTTCGGACCGTTTGAGCAGCAACGGCCTCAAGTGCTCGCGGCCTTGGCACGGCGGACGGCGAGTCCGTGAGCGGCACGTCACCACGGAAAATTTCGTCCAGAGATGTACATCTCTGGCCTGTCGTGGCCTGCATGGTGGCCCTACTAAGCTTAGAGGCCGGGCTGAAGTACTGGGCAGTTCAAACGCTCTCTCCAGGGGCTGACCGTGTGGTTCTGCCGGGTCTGCTGCATCTGGGGTTTACCTTGAACACTGGCATGGCCTGGGGACTCCTGGGCAGCTTGACCCTGCCTTTGGCCTTGTTGCGAGTGGCCGTGGGGACGGGCCTGCTGTGGGGCCTGCTCAAACGCCGGGTGACCCGTCAGCTGTGGTGGCCGCTCTCGTTCATTGCGACCGGTGCGCTGGGCAATGGTTTAGATGGCCTCCTGCGGGGAGCGGTGGTGGATTACCTCACCTCACCGCTGCTGGATGTGGGTTCTCGCGTCTTGACAGGCCGTCCTTTTCCGATTTTCAACCTGTCCGACGTGTTGGTATGTGCTGGAGTCTTTTGGTTGGCGGTGCAGACGCTCTGGCAGGATCGGAAAGCCGGACATCTGGCCTCTGCCCGCCGTGATATTTCCAAGGAGTCATGATGAAAAAACGTTGGATGGTTGTTCTGTTGCCCCTGGTGCTGGCTGCGTGTTCCCAGGGCGAGAAAGAGATTGAAGGCGTGAAGTCGTTTGAGAACAAAGGGGAACATCAAGAGGGGCAGCTCAAATATGCCCAGACCCCACCCACTGGAGGCACCCACAATCCCGCCTGGCAAAACTGCGGGGTCTACGACCGGGCACTCTACAACGAGTATGCCGTCCACAGCTTGGAGCACGGCGCTGTCTGGATCACCTACCAATCCAGTCTCGCTGGCGATCAGGTCGCACAGCTCAAGCAGTTGGCCGATGGCCGCACACATACGCTGGTGTCGCCACACGAAAGTCAGCAGTCGCCGGTTGTGGTCACTGCGTGGAATAAACAACTAGCACTCAACGATGCTTCTGACCCCCGGATCAAGACCTTTCTCGCGAAATATGAACAAGGTGGGGACGCCCCAGAGATCGGAGCCTCGTGCAGCGGCGCGTACAACGGTACAGTCTAGTCTCGTACGCTGTGCTCTCAGGTCTCGTGCTGGTGGCTGCCGCTGCCGCAACCTGGCCGAAGTGGCCCAGTTCAACCAGCCCAGACGTGCAATTTGCTCGGGATATGAGTGCCCACCATACCCAGGCCGTGACCATGAGCGTGACCCTCCTCAAGCGGGCGGCGGATCCAGCGGTGAAATTGCTGGCCCAGGATGTCGCTTTGACCCAGCAAGCCCAAATTGGGCAAATGAGCGGTTGGCTGATGGCTTGGGGACAGCCGCTCTCTGGGTCAGAGGCGCCAATGGCCGGTATGAACCCGAAAGAGATGGGATTGGCCAGTCCAGATGAGGTGCGGCAGCTGAACAGCGTGCCTGTGGCCCTTGCTGAACGTCAGTACTTGACTCTGATGCGTCAGCACCACCAGGGAGGGGTGGCGATGGCCCAATCTGCTCTCAACCGCGTAAAACGGCCTGAAGTTCGGGCCTTTGCTGAGCGAACAGTGGTGGCTCAGACCAGCGAGTTGCGGGCCATTGACGCCCTGTTGGCCCAGCGGGGTGAGCGGCCCACTGTCCCCTTGCCTGCCGACCCTGCTCCGATGGACCAGATGAACCATGACTGATGCCCACAGCCATGGACGGCAGGCCAACGCCCGGCAACTGACCGCCGCTCTGGCCTTGACCGGTAGTTTCTTGGTGGTGGAGGTGATTTACGGGTTCATCTCTGGCAGTCTGGCCTTGCTTTCTGATGCTGGCCATATGCTGACCGACGTGATGGCGCTGGCGCTCTCGCTCTTCGCCATCCGCATTGGGGCCCGCCCTGCCGACCGCCAGCGCACCTTCGGTTACCGACGAACTGAGGTTTTGGCCGCCGCCGTGAATGCAGGGGCGTTGTTCGCCATCGGTATTTATATCCTGGTGGAGGCGTACCGGCGCCTGCAAGAACCGGTGGACGTGCAGACCATACCCATGCTGATTGTGGCTGTGTTGGGATTGATCGTGAACCTGATCAGTGCCCGCATCTTGGTGAGCGGCAGCGGGGACAGCCTCAACATGAAGTCCGCCTACCTGGAAGTCATGGGCGACCTGTTGGGGTCGGTGGCCGTCATTGTCGGCGCCCTGCTGATCCGCTTCACCGGCCTGACGTGGCTTGACCCTGTTCTGGGGGCCTTGATCGGCTTGTGGGTGCTCCCCCGGACGTGGGCCCTGCTCAAAGCTAGCGTGAATGTGCTGCTTGAAGGCGTGCCGGAAGGCCTGGACCTTGACGCCCTACGAACCGAACTCGCCAGGGTGCCCGGCATCACCGAACTTCACGACCTGCATGTCTGGAGCGTGACGACGGGCGAGCACAATCTCACTGTCCACCTGGTGGTTCCCCCTCCAGCCGCAGGCGTTCAGGACGCAGTAGAAACCATCGCTGAGCGCTACGGCATCGAGCACGTAACGCTTCAACTGGAGGAGGCCAACCGCCATGGAGATCACGCGGCCCACCTTCATCCTTAAAGGAATTGTTGTATGACTGAGTGCTCATCGACCGCCCCTGTTGCCCGGCCCTGGTGGCGTTCACTCTTATGGAGCGTCGTCGCAGTGACCCTGCTGCTCGGCGGCGCCTGGGGGTACACCCGCTGGAAGAGTCCTGTTGCGTTTTACGGCACCACTTACGATCCAAACACCTCTGCGCCTGCCTTGGCAGGAACAGGGCAAGACGGGCGCCCTTTCGATCTCAGCACCCTCAGAGGGCAAACTGTCGCGGTTTTCTTCGGTTTTTTGCAGTGTCCCAATGTCTGTCCAACCACCCTGGCCGCTTTGGAACGGGTCAGACTTGCCCTGCCCGTTGATCAGCGGGAACGGTTTCGCAGCGTCCTGGTGACCCTTGATCCGGCCCGGGATGATGTGAAGCGGCTACGCGAGTACGTCCGGTTTTTCAGTCCGTCGGCCCAGGGCGTCTTTGTGCCTCAACCTGCTCTGTACGACGTGGCCGCTGCCTGGGGCGTGGGCTTCCAGAAAACAGACGTCAAGAGCGCGACCGATTACCAGATCAATCACACCACAGGGGTCTATCTCATTGACGCCGCCGGTCAGCGCCGGGTGGTCTGGGATTACACCCAGCTCACGGACGTCGAGCGCGTGGCGCGCGATGTTCGGGCGGTAATGGAGTGACTTTGAACTGTTGGCCCGTGCGCTATGGTGTGCAGGTGAGAACCAATTCTCAATCTGTTGAAGACGGTCGCCTGCCGCCCAGTGCGGTGGAGCAACTGCGTCAACAGTTGCCCGACCCCATGTGCGTCGCCGACGCCAGCGCACTGCTCAAAATGGTCGCCGATCCCACTCGCCTGCAGTTGTTGAGCGCCCTGCATGTTCAGGAGTTGTGTGTCGGTGATCTCGCGGCCGTGATCGGACTGTCTGAAAGCGCGGTTAGCCATCAGCTGCGCCTGCTGCGTACCCAGCGGCTGGTGACCTTTCGGAAAGAAGGCCGGGTGGTGTATTACCGCCTGCTGGATGACCACGTCACTGGACTCATCCAGAATGCTCTGGAACACGCCCGGGAATGAAGTCGGTGCTGATCCTGGTGGCTGCTGCCGCCACCGCCTTGGCTGCGCTCGGCAGCTGGTGGTTCCTCAATGAACGTCGCTGGCAAAGTCCCCTGTTTTGTATCGAGCGTCCTGGAACGTTGTGGAACGGCATGACCCCGCTGCCCGAAGGGTTCATCCCAGAATGCCCCACCTACAGCGCCAGCTACCGGGATGAAATTCGGTCGGGTTTCAGCCGGGTGGAGATGTACCGGGTGCCGGGGTGGCAGCCTCAAGCCCTACTGCCCCTGTTCCGCGCCGCAGGGTACCGGCAACTCACCGACGATCCCATCGCGCCGGGCAATTACGCGGCCTTTCTGGGACGGGGAACAGCGGAGCTGCAGTATCTGGCCACCCAGGAAGGGACAACAACATTGATCACCATCAGCGGGAAACCGTGACCCTATGCCTGAGAGACTGGAGGAAAAGTTTTTTCAGCAGGTCTTTCTTCTCTGACCCAATGAATTGGAGACTCTAAGATTATTGATTCCGGTAGAAATCAGACTTGCCTTCAGGTCGAGGCAGCACGCTAGGACACCTCCAGCACAAGAGCTGACTTGATCCCACACCTCAAATTTACACCTCTATCGATAGATTGGAGCTCTTATGGAATGCCTGCCCTCATCAAACAATGGGCGATCCGAGAAACTTCAGTCCAATTGGACTCTAAAGCCTTGCTGCGCTGGTTGAAGAACGAACACCGTACAGAACATACACGAAGGTCATTATCCGTTCTTGAAGGAGATCAAGTGAAGAACAAGAAGTTCGTGAACGTCCTGCTGGGCGTTCTGGCATTGATGTTGGTGGTGGGCATGGCCTACCAGTTCACGCCGAACCTCGGCAGCCTGTTTAACCGCCAGACCGGAACGCCCGCCCTGAAGGTCAACGGCGAGACCGTGACCGTGGAAGACCTGGAAGCCCTGAGGCGCGGCAACCCCGTGCTGAGCAGCACCGACACCGGACTGCTGGGCGACGATTTCAAGACCTACGTGGTGGCCCAGAAGGCCCGTCAGGTGCTCTACATTCAGGCCGCCAAAGACATTGACGTGAGCAAGAACGACGTGAATGCCGAAGTGACCAAAGTGCGTGAGCAAAACCAGCTCACCGACAACAAAAAGTGGACAGACGCCCTGCAAGGTGCGGGCCTGACCGACGCGGCCTTCCGTAAGCAGGTGCGTGACGGCTTGGCCGTACAGCGCAAAGTGGAATCCATCCAAAAAACTGCCGCGCCCGCCACCGACGCCGAAGCGCAGCTTTATTACACGCTGAACCAGACCAACTTTCTGAGCGACGCCCGGATCGTGGGCCGTCAGATCGTGGTGGCCGATGAAGACAAGGCGAAAAGCCTGCTGGCCCAGGTGAAGGCGGGCGGCGACTTTGCGGCGCTGGCAACGGCCAACAGCAGCGAAGGCAAAGACCGGGGCGGCGCACTCGGCCCCATCGAGAACGGCGCACCCCGCCCTGTGGCGCAGGTCGCTTTGCCCGCAGAGGTAGGAACGGCGGCCTTTGCCCTCACCAGCGGCGGCGTGACCGACGTGATCAAGAGCGGCGGCAAGTTCTACATCGTGAAAGTCGAGAAGTACCTCGCGCCCACGCCCAAGCCATTTGCCGAGGCCAAGACCGACGTCCTGACCGCCGTGAACGAGCAGAAGAAGAACGCTGCCGTGGAAGCGTGGGGCGACAAGCTGGCCGCCGATATGAAACTGGAATACATCGACCTGAACTGGAAGGCCGAAGACCCCACCGTCGCCAAGGTCGCGGGCCAGAACATTCCCTACTCGGAAGTGATCGGACAGGTGGTGGGCAACCAGCAATTCACCGGACTCTTGCAGCAGGTTCCTGCCGATCAGGCCGCGCAACTGGTGAACGGTATC
>NZ_KB899699.1 GCF_000378445.1 Deinococcus aquatilis DSM 23025
AGGGATTTAAGCTGGAAAGCACCCACATGACGCTCCACGATCACGTGGAGCGCCTACTCTGCCTATTGACCCTGGCGTACGTCTGGTGCGTGCTGGTGGGGGTTCTCCAAACCTGCACTGTGAAGGCGCACGGTCGGCGAGCCTGGAGTGTGGTGACGCTGGGCCTCCGGACCCTCGTGCGGACGTTCGTCTGCATCCACGAGCGTGGGGAGGCGGAAGCCCTGCAACTCATTGGGCTTTTGAAATCCAGCCAGACGCTCAATTCAGAAAGTGTCGGGTACTGAGGTCAGAGCCAACAGAGGGATGACATAACCATTCAGGGGGTCAGGTAGGATGAGCGGAGTGTTGGCGACAATGCGTAAGACTTCGTAAATTACTGCAAATACAGTAAAGATACAGGCCCAGAATTGCTCGGCCAAATGTAACTGCCTCCTGAGCAAGATGATGAGGGTCATGATTCCCCCAAGTCCCATAAAGATGAAGAGTAATCGCCCCACCCCCAAAACGGCGTTTGGCACATACAGAATAAAGAAAATGACCAATAGTCCGACAGTAGCGTGAACTGTCATCAACCGCCGTCTGGCAGGATCGGGCTGTGCCGCAGCAGAAGAGGCTGTCCATTTCATCCTCCTCAGTTTAACTCAGTGGTATATTTCATTTCACATAAACTAACGTATATAAATAAACCCTACTGGCCATTACTGACTCAGTGGATACTTATAAACCTCCTGCCAGATTCTGTGCTGAAGAACGGCATCAGGAGAACAGATTGCGTCCCCTTGTTGTCGTTCTTCAGGAGCTTTTCGGTTGGGGCTTCAGGTGCTCTGCCCACACATTTGCTGAAATCGACTCAGTTCTGGACAAACAGTCCGTTCTCTTGCCAGACCTCTCCGTCCAGGGTGATCCGGCCACCACGCCGCAGATCGGCAATCAGATCCCAGTGAATCGCGCTGGTATTCACGCCGCCTGTTTCTGGATAGGAGCGGCCCAGTGCCAGATGCACCGTGCCGCCAATTTTTTCGTCGAACAGAATGTTGCCGGTCGGTGTCTGGATACCGCTGTTGGAGCCGATACCCAGTTCACCCAGTCGCCGTGCGCCGGGGTCAGTATTCAGGGCGGCCAGCAGGGTACTTTCGCCCTCGTCGGCGCGGGCAGCGACCACCACGCCCTCCCGGAATTCCAGCCTCGCGCCGCGCACCATCACGCCCGCATATTCGGCGGGTACGTCAAAAGTAATGAATCCATCGGCGCTGTCCTCCAGTGGCCCGGTGAACACCTCGCCGCTGGGCATGTTGCGCTTGCCGTCGCTGTTGGCCCAGCTTCGACCGCCCACACGCAGGGTCAGGTCGGTGCCGGGCGCTTCGATCCTGACCCGGTCTGCGCGGCTCAGGCGCTCGATCAGGCGGGCCTGTAGATCGCGCACCTCGCCCCACGCGGCCACCGGGTCGGAACGGTCCAGGAACATGGCCCGCATCACGAACGCGCCGAAGTCAGCCTCCGACATGCCTGCTTGCGCGGCGGCGTGCGCGGTGGGATAGAGCGTCAGGCTCCATTTTTTGCGTGCGCGGGCGGCGGCCAGCGGTGCGCGGGCAGCTGTCAGGCGGGCGCGTCGGCTGGCGTCCACCCCATCGACCTGCCCCACTTCCGGCGTCAGGATGCGGAGGGTACTGTCCATGCCCTCCATATCGGCCAATTCTGTGGGATGAAGTACGTCCAGCACCCCGTCGGCCGCCAGCGCCGCCACATCGTCCTCCTGCCCTGGATAATCCAGCCGCACCGCTGGCCGCCCGCCTGCTCTCAACACGGCGCGGGCCACCTCACGCACCAGCGGTAGGCCCGCCACGCCACCCGCAATCAGAATTCGCTGGAGGGGCTGCACGTTCAGGCAGTAGGCCACCAACAACTCCGCATGTGGACGCGGATCATAGGCCAGTGGGCTGACACTGGAAGTCGCTGGAGTTGCTTTCGGGTCGTTCTGCACGCGGGCCAGCCTACTGCACCTTTGGCTGGAAGTGAATTGGTTGTTGTGGTTGAAGGGCAGAGAAGAGGAGAAATCAGGGCCAGTCTGGGCACTGTTGCGGCGCGTTTTGCTGCATTCCCTCATGATTGCCCTCTCAGGGTTGTCTGCTGCGGTATCGACTGCCCCGGTGCTGACCATCTGGCCCGGTGCTATCCTGCTCGGCTATGACGGCCCCGCTTGACCCCAGCAACCCTACTTCCTCTGTTCCGGCCCGGCTCGATCCCAACAATACGGCCACCCTGACCATCGCCTGCCCAGACCGCAAGGGCATCGTGGCTGCCGTGTCGCAGTTTCTGCTCAATCACGGTGCGAATATTCTGCACTCCGACCAGCACACCACTGACCCCAGCGGCGGCCAGTTCTTTATGCGAATGGAATTTCATCTCGACGGCCTCGACCTGGCACGCGGCGCATTCGAGCGGGCCTTTGAAAGCGTGATTGCCCAGCCTTTCGACATGCAGTGGCGCGTGAATTACACGGCCCAGCCCAAGCGAATGGCGATTCTGGTCAGCCGCTATGATCACTGCTTCCTGGATTTGCTGTGGCGCAAACGCCGGGGCGAACTGCACATAGAAATTCCGCTGATCATTTCCAACCATGAAGACCTGCGCCGGGACGCCGATATGTTCGGCATTCCTTTTCATGTCGTTCCGGTGAACAAGGAAAACAAGGCCGAAGCGGAAGCCGAACAGGTGCGCCTGATGCACGAGGCGGGAGCCGACTTCGCGGTATTGGCCCGCTATATGCAGATTCTCAGCGGCGACTTTTTGCGGGGCTTTGGCCGTCCGGTCATCAATATCCATCATTCATTCCTGCCTGCGTTTATCGGGGCAAATCCCTACCGCGCCGCCTTCAAACGCGGTGTCAAACTGATCGGGGCCACCAGTCACTACGTGACCGAGGAACTGGACGCTGGGCCGATCATTGCCCAGGATGTGATTCCGGTCACTCACCGCGAGACGCCGGATTCATTGATGCGAATGGGCCGTGACGTAGAGCGGCAGGTGCTGGCCCGCGCCGTCAAGGCGCATGTGGAAGACCGGGTGCTGGTCTACGGTAACAAAACGGTGGTCTTTTAGAGCCGTTGGGGGAATGAAAGCGTCAGAAGCCTCTTGTTCTGACGCTTTCATTTGACAAATGCTTCAGGGCAGTTCTGCGCGATGATATTCACTCGGTCTGCTCGGTCAAAGAGACGGTCTCTTTTGCACAACTGCTGTGGGATTTGACCATGAGTTGCAGGCCGTAAGCTCCGAACTGAATGGATGAAGGCAGTGGCACGAAAACGGCGCTGAGGGGTTGTCCCTCCCGCGCCGTCTTCATGGCCTGTTGCTCACGGCCCTAGTTCAGTTCCCGCGCTCCTGCCGGAACCGTAGAAATCAGTACGTCCAAGCGGTCCAGCAGGGTCTTGCCTTCCAGCGCCTCTTCCCTCTGCTCAGGAGTCAGAGGCAGGAGGGCAGCGGCAAAACTGGCAAGCAGCAGCGGTTCGTCGGGGGCATTGTCGCGGATGGCTGCGGCGTCGCTGGGCCGGAGCCTCAGCAGGTCGGCCAGCAGGCGGCGGGCCACAGCTTCGGTGGCGGGCAGGCCCAGGGGATCGGGTTCCAACGGCCAGTCTTCTACGGTGGCGCTCAGGTACGGCTCGGTCAGGTCGAACTCCTGAATCTGGAAGCGGTCGCCGCCGACCACGATGATGCTGCTGGTGCCGTCTTCATGGCCCTGCGCCTGCATCAGGTGGGCGTAGGTGCCGACCCTGGATACCCGCTCGTGAAAAGGCAGATTGGATTCGTTGCTGGTTTCGCGCACCCGCACGATGCCGAACGGCTCGCCCGTTTCCTGCACGCGCACCAGCAGCGCCCGGTAGCGTGGTTCGAAGACATACAGAGGCAGCACTTGCCCCGGAAACAGCACGAGGTTTGGCAAAGGAAAAAGCGGGACAACCGGAGGCGCGGACATGGTGCGTTTATCCTGCGCCCTGAACGGGGGTTACGACTTGTGCGGAAGCTACAGAAGCCCTCAGGCACAGCTTACTTTTCAGGGGTCGGATCATTGGCCTGTACCTTAGCTTGGTCTTCGGGAGAAGGTGATTCCAGTGGAGCGGCATGGGTGCGCCTGCGTTTGCGTTTGGGCACGGGTGGTGGTGGGGCGTTCCAGGCCTTCAACTGCTCGTCAGGCACGCCGAGCGTCAGCAGATGGGCGCTGTCCTGGGGCGTGAGATCAGCCGAGGCCAGCAGATCCGGGCGGCGGGCCAGGGTGCGGGCCACTGCCTCCTGCCTGCGCCACGTGGCAATGGCAGCGTGATTGCCGCCGCGCAGGACATCTGGCACGGTTTCACCTTCCCACTCCAGCGGGCGGGTGTATTCCGGGTAATCCAGCAGGCCGCTGGAGAACGAGTCGGCGCGGTGTGAATCGGCGTCTCCCAGTACGCCCGGGATCAGCCGCGCGACTGCTTCCAGCACGCAGGCGGCGGCAGCCTCTCCGCCCATCATCACAAAATCCCCGATGCTCAGTTCCCGCGTGACCCTCGTTTCTACCCGTGTGTCGAACCCCTCGTAGCGTCCACACAGGAAGGCCAGATGACGCTTGCCGCTCAGTTCCTCGGCCACCCGCTGCGTGAAGGGCTGCCCCGCCGGACTGAACAGGATCACCTCATCGGCCTCGGGCAGACTTGCCAGCGCACGCTCGGCCACATCGACCCGGATCACCATGCCCGCGCCGCCGCCGTAGGGCGTGTCGTCTACTTTGGCATGTCGGTTGCCCGCAAAATCGCGCAGATTCACCAGTTGCACGTCGATCAGGCCACGTTCCCTCGCCTTTCCCACAATCGCTTCTGTGGCAAATGGGGCCAGCAGTTCAGGAAACAGGGTGAGAAACGAAAAAGTCAGCATGGGCGGCGGCTACTCTCCGGCGTCATCGTCCAGCAGGCCAGCAGGCGCGTCTTCGGTCAGCACGATCCGTACCGGACGGCCCGCCTCGGTCTGCACATCAACGTAAGGGGCCTGCAGGGGCAACAGAGCCTCCCTGCCGCCGTGCTGTACCACCAACAGGTCTTGCGGGCCAGCATCCATCACGTCGCTGACCTCGCCCAGTACTGTGCCAGCCGCGTCCAGCAGTGTCAGGCCGCGCAGGTCGTGGTAATAGAAGCTGCCCTCTTCCAGCTCCGGCAGATCGGCGTCGGCAGCATAGACGTTCGCGCCGCGCAGGGCTTCTGCTCCTTCCCGGTCAGCGATTCCGGCCAGTTGAAGGGCCACGCCGGGGGCCAGCGGATCGGCCCGGCGCACCCGCAGCCAACCGCGCCCCTCCACGTACACGCGGGGAAGGCTCAAAATCTGGCCTGCATCGCCCAGCACATACAGCTTGATGCCGCCCTGAACGCCGTGCGGCCCCAAGAAATATCCCAGCCGGGTGGTGTCGGTGGGCGCGGTCATCCCCGCCGCCCAGTTCGTATGGTGTGTGTCATCGGGCCTACTTTTTGGTCAGAAAGAAGAATGTAGAGAAGAATTACTGCTGCTTACGCGGCGCGTCGAGGTCTACATTCAGGCGTTCGCGGGGATCGCTGACGGCCCGCACGAGGGTACGGATGGCCTGAATCACGCGTCCCTGCCGCCCGATCAACCGGCCTTCCTCGCCGGGACCGACGCGCACCGCGATGGTTGGCCCACGTTTGGCAACCCGCACCAGCGAGGGTTGATCCACCACGCTCTGTGCCAGAAACAACGTCAGGTCTACGGGGTCGGTTTTCATGGGCGGCAGTCTACAGCATCTGGTCGGAGAATCGGCCTTTTTGTACGCTCAGAACGAACAAATGTTGACCCTATGCCCCCGTTGGTGGGGACACTGGAAGGGGGGTGCATGGGTTGAAAGCACCGGGTCAGGCCAGTTGAAGACCAGCGGGGTTGATTTTTAGACCAGGCACAACCACAGCGAACAAAAAACGAACAAAGCGGGCCAGAGTGGTCAAGCCGACCTTCCTCATTTTGGTTTACCTCGACGGAGGCTCAACTCCTGACGAGCAACACCATTCTTCTGGACAACAAAAAAAGCCCCCGAGGGAGCTTTGAACGAAACCGGAAGGCCGGTTTACGCGACTTTGACGCCCTGAGACTTCAGCAGGCGGCGGGCCGTCTGGGTAGGCTGCGCACCATTGGCAATCCAGTAGGCGGCGCGTTCGGCGTCGATCTTCAGGAAGGTTTCGCTGGTTTTGCGGGGATCGTAGTGACCCAGGCTCTCAATGTAGCCACCGTCACGGGGACGGCGAACGTCGGTGACGACGATGCGGTAGTGAGGGTTATGGGTGGAACCAAAGCGGGAAAGGCGAATCTTGACCATGGGAAAAACCTCGGGGAAGGATGTACTGAGGGTAAAGCGCCCGCAAGGATGGCGGGGTTCATACGCCCGTCAGCAGCCAACCGGGAGCGCACCGAGGAAGAGTATCAGACCGGGGCGGAGGGGGCAAGTGCCGAAGCGCCCTAAAACCCCGGATTCACGGGTTGCCGGGTGGCTCCGTTGACCCTGTTCAACTGGAACGCCATCCGGTCGGGGCCGAAGATGGGGCTGCCGCCGATTGCGCCGAGCGGTGTGCCCTGAGCGACGCGGTTGCCCACGCTGACCTGCGGGTCTTGCAGGCCGAAATAGGCGCTGACCGTTGCGCCATGATCCACCAGAATTACCCAGCCGAGACTGTTGTAATAGGTGGCGGCAATCACGTTGCCCGCAGCAGTGGCGGCAGCCTGGGTGCCTCCCGGCGCACTCAGGACCACCCACTGCGCTCCGTTGGCACCGTACCCCTGCGACACCTGACCGCCTGGCAGAGGAAATCCGCTGGGGCCACTGCTGGGCGGCAACGGCGCGATCTGCTGCTCCACCTCGACCTGCGCGGCCTCAGCCTCCTGCTGCTGCTGCGCCAACCGCTGCTGCTCCTGCTGCACGGCGGCACTGCGCTGGGCGGCGGCGCGGGCAGCCTGTTCCCGTTGCAGGCGTTCGCGTTCCTGCTGCTCGCGCACGGCCTGAATGCGGGCGGCCTCTATCCGGGCAGCGCGTTCCTGTGCTACACGCACGGCAGCCAGGCGGGCGGCCTCAATCCGTGCGCGTTCCTGAGCTTCCCGAATTCGGCGCAATTCGGCCAGGCGGCGCTGACGCTCCTCTTCCAGGCGGCGCTGACGTTCGGCCTCGATCCGTGCGCGTTCCTGCACCACGGCCCCAACCAGATTGTCGATGGTGCGGCCTGTCAGCGCCTGCTCGGCCTGGGTCTGGGCGGCCAGAGTGCGCTGCCCCTGTTCCGATTTTCTCAGACTCGCCAGCAGTGTCTGCTGCTCCTGACGGCGTTCTTTGAGGTTCGCCAGCACCTCGGCCCGCTGCGTCTGGAGGTCTTTCAGGGTAGCGGTCTGCTGGGCTTGTTGGGCCTGCTGCTGTTTCAGTGCAGCGACCTCGGAGCGCAGCGTTTCGATGATCTGCACATTATATTTCCCGGCCATGTTGTTGTAATTGAGCCGAATCAGCAGGTCGGACAGGCTGCGGGACTGAGAGAGCAGTTGCAGGTAGCGTCCACTGCGCTCGCGGTAGAGGGTGTTCAGAATCTGGCGCACGTCTTCTTGCAGGCGCGAAACCCGCGTTTCGGTGCGGCCTTTGGCAGCGGTCGTATCGGCCAGCAGTCGCTCGGCCAACTGGGTGCGGGCGGCCAGCGTCGCCACCTCGTTCACCAGTTGCGTTACGTTGCGGCCCAGCCCGTCCAGACGCGTCAGGGTGGCCTTTTGCTGCACGGTCAGGTTCTGGATGGTGTTGCGGACCCGCTCCAATTCCTTCGCCTGCGCCGCATTCAGTTGCCGCTGCTGCTGGAGGTCTCGCTGCAACTGCTCCAGACGCTCCGAGGTGGTCTGGGCACCGGCCAGCAGCGCCGCCGATACCAGCAGCAGGACGGCCTTTCGTCCGACCCGCACTATTCCAGCTCCTGAAGGTAGCGGCGGGAGGCGAACAGGCTTCCCAGCAGGCCGATGGTGATGCCCAGCAGGGCCACGCCGCCCAGAATGGGTGCCAGAACGGCGGGGTCGGTGACGACGGGAAACACAGGCGCAAGGAGCTGTACGCGGCGGGCCAGTCCGAAGTAGGCAGGGGTCAGGACGGCCAGCGCCACTGCTCCGGCCAGCACGCCCAGCAGCACGCCCTCAATGACATGCGGCATCCGGATAAAGCCGCGAGTGGCCCCCAGCAGACGCATCACGCTGATCTCGTTGCGGCGGGCATACATGGCGACCCGCACGGCGTTCAGGATATTGAACAGGGTGCCCATCAGCAGCAGCCCCACCAGGCCGTATCCGGCAGCGCGAATGGCGGTCAGCGCACGCACGGTGGGATCGACGTAGCCCGCGCCGTATTCCACATCACCGACGCCCGGCAACCGCGCAACGGCGGCGGCCACCACCCGCGAATCCTCTACCCGGCCCACCCGCATCCTCACCGTGGTCGGAAAAGGATTGCCCACCAGTGTCACGGCGTCGCGGGCATACGGAGAGTCGCGGGTCATTTCCTCCAGCACCTCCTCGCTGCTCACCAACCTCGCCTCGCGCACCTGCGGGAAGCCCTGCACCTGTTTGAGGAGCGCCGCCCCGTCGGTGCCCACATTCAGGAAGGCCGCCACTTCCACTTGGGATTCCAGTTGCTCCAGCGTGCGGTTGACATTCAGCGTCAGCAGCAGCACGAACCCCAGCATCAGTAGCGTCAGGGTCATGGTCATCAGGGTGGCGAGCGTGGCCGTAAAATTGCCGCGCATGGCGACCAGTGCTTGCCGGAAGTGGTAGGTCATAGAAGCTCCGGTGAGAGGGCGATCTGAATTCCGGTGGCAAAGAATGGGAGGTTCACAGCGCGTACCCGCCGTAAGGGTCGTCGCGCACCAGTTTGCCCTTCCGCAGCGTCAGCGTGCGGTGCCGGAAGGTTTCCACGAGGTCGCGGGCGTGCGTCGCGACCACCACCGTCGTACCGCGCAGATTCACGTTTTGCAGCACCTTCAGTACTTCGCGGCTGTTGTCTGGGTCCAGGTTTCCGGTGGGCTCGTCGGCCAGCAGCAGCGGCGGATCGGACACGATGGCGCGGGCAATCGCCACCCGCTGTTGCTCGCCCTGCGACAGTTGCAGCGGCAGCGCGTATTTTTTGTGTTCCAGGCCTACCGTTCTGAGGGCCGTCGTGAC
Source organism: Deinococcus aquatilis DSM 23025 (assembly GCF_000378445.1). Taxonomy (GTDB): domain Bacteria; phylum Deinococcota; class Deinococci; order Deinococcales; family Deinococcaceae; genus Deinococcus; species Deinococcus aquatilis. Next base: position 9,196 of record NZ_KB899699.1, read on the forward strand.
CCGTGCGGGCCATTCGCGCTGCGCGACCCCCGTGACGCGCAACGCGAAGGCCACGTTGTCGTAGGCGTTTAGGTGCGGCAGCAGGAGGTTTTCCTGAAATACGGTGCCCATGCGGCGGCGCAGCAGGGCCGTGCGGCCTCCCCGGTAATGGGCTAGCGCCTCACCTGCCACACGCACTTCACCCTTGCTGGGCAGCGCCCGCTTCAGGACCAGATTCATAAAACTGCTCTTTCCGGCCCCGGAATGGCCGACCAGATACACGAATTCGCCTTTGCCGACATGCATACTGATGTCGTCGAGGGCCAGCGTTCGGGTGACGGGATATTCGAGGGTGACGTGTTTGAAATCGATCATGCGCTTTCCCCGGCAGCGGATAGACAGGGCAGCGTTATTGGGAAGAATGAAGTCATGCTCGTGGTGCAGCATAGCCCAGCCTCTTCACCGAACCATGAAGGCCGCCTCATGAGGGTGGGCCGGGGGACGTGTCCGGCCACCCTTCCGTTCCAGTACCGACGCCCCCTGACCTACAGGCTGGTAACTTCGGCCTCAAACGTCCTTCACCTGCACGCACTATCCTGACGCCGTGAACGCAAAACGCTTGACGCTCGTGGCCGGAACGCTCGTTGCCACTGCCGCCGTCGCCTACGCGCAATTGGGCGGCTATACGCAATCTGATCTCACCAAAACGGCCACAGGCAAAACCCTGCTTCAGGTGATCGGTGATCTGAACCAGTATTACCTGTATCCCGTGGACCAGGAAAAGCTGCTGCGCGGCGCGATCAACGGCGCCATCGGCAGCCTGAACGACGAATTCACCTACTACAGTGAACCTGCCAACAACGCCGTAGACCAGCAAAACCTCAGCGGCGAGTTCTACGGCATCGGCGTGACGCTGGTGGCGGCCAACGCCGACGGCACGGGCGGCAAGATCGACAACGTGTACAAGAACGGTGCGGCAGCGGCCAACGGCGTACAGATCGGTGATGTGTTCGTCAAGATCGCTGATACGGAAGTGCTGACCAGCAAACTGGATGAAATCGTGCGGCTCGTGCGCGGCACCAAGGGCACCTTCGTCAACGTGACCTTTGCCCGTAACGGCAAGCCCTACACCGTGAAGATGGAGCGCCAACCCGTTGTCATCGTCAGCGTCGAAGAAACCATTTTGCCGGGCAACATCGGCTACATCGCCCTGAACACCTTCTACAACGAGAAGGCCAGTGAACAGTTTGCCGCTGCCGTGGCAGACATGAAGAAGAAGAACGTGACCAAGTTGATTCTTGACCTGCGCGACAACGGCGGCGGCCTGCTCAGCGCGGGTGTGGATGTGGCCGACCAGTTCCTGCAAAAGGGAAATATCGTGAGCCTGCGGGAGCGCAACGGCAAGACCACCGTGTACGGCAAGGCTGGCAAGCGCAACAGCGATTACACCGGCAAACTGATCCTGCTGGTCAACAAGAACAGCGCCAGTGCCAGCGAGGTCGTCAGCGGAGCCTTGCAGGATGAGAAGCGGGCCACCATCGTCGGTGAGCAGACCTTCGGGAAGGGCGTGGCCCAGATTCCGATCACCACCGTAGACGGCGGCAAGGTTGCCATCGTGAACAGTGCGTGGCTGACGCCGCTGGGCCGTGAGATTCACAAGAAGGGCATCACGCCTGATGTGGTCGTCAAAGACACCCGCTACGTCACGCCCCTGAACTTCAGCGGCAGCGGCATCACGGCGGGCAGCAAGCTGACCCTGACGGTGGCAGGGAAGCCCGTGACCGTCACTGCCGACAAGGAAGGCAAGTTCAGCTACACGGGCGAAGTCAAGCGCCCCAGCCGCAGCACCGTACAGGGTGAAGCGGTGGTGGACACGCAGAACGACGCGCAGTTGAAAAAGGCGCTGGAACTGCTGAAGTAAACAGGCGGTAAGTGGTGAGTGGGCCGGGGCATCTGCTTCCGGCCCACTGCTTTTGGTAAATGTCTGAGGCTGTCAGACACCGTTTTTACGGCCCAGAGCTGATGACCTGAAGCTTCAGTCCCAGTCCCACTTGCGCCAGTCGCTGGGCTTGGCGGTGCCTGCTTTTGCCCGGCTGGGTTCCGGCTCCGGCTTTTTCGCTGCCGGGTCGGGATACCACGCATAGGCGGCCGCCAAGGCCGTATCCAGCCGCGCCCGCAGCAACTCCGCCAGGGTGGCTGATTCCCGTGCGCTGACTTTGCCGATTTCCGCTTCCAGCCGGGCTTGCAGTTCTGCCAGCTTGGGCAGATACGGCTCGCGGGCTTTTTTTACTGCCCCTTTTCTCAGCGGTTCGGGGTGAATGACAGGGCGGTAGCTGCCAGCAGCGGCTTCCAGCAGGGCGGCGCGGGCCAGAGTGCGGGCGGCTTTAGCTTTCTCTGCGCGTTCGCGGGCGTCGGCGGCGCGGGCCTGACCGATCAGAAAATTCTCGTCGCGTTCGGCTTCCTCTACCCTCGCTTCGGTATACAGCTTGACTGGGGGCAAACGTCGGCGGCCCATTTTCAGTCCATTGGGGCGGGTCGCGTCGTGCGTGCCCAGAAATTTGGCGATCAATGCCGCCGTCCAGCCGCGCTCCTTCAGGTCCTGGGTTGCCAGAAATCCGGCTGGATTCAGAGGCTGTTTTTCAGGCTTGGTGCTCATAGTCCAGAACTTTCTCGCTGCGCCCTTTCCCAGTCGGCGCACAGCATGTCCAGCCTCACGCTGTCGTAGCGTTGGCCTGCGACCACCCGCGCTTCCCGCACCCGCCCCGCTTCCCGGAATCCCAGCCGCAGGGCTGCCCGGATCATGCGCTCGTTGCCGCCCCAGGTGGTAAAAGTGACGACATGCGCGTTGGTTTCCTCGAAGGTGGCCGTGACCCACAACTCCAGTGCCCGCGTGCCCACGCCGCGCCCCCAGTGGGCCGGGTCATAGACCAGAATGCCCAGATCCCACCAGCCGCCGCCCGCCGGAGCTTCCTCGGAGCGGTTGACCATCCCGATGCACACGCCGCCCACATCGATCACGCGCTCGTTGGGGTCTGGGGGCCGAGTGCCCAGCAGTTCCACGTAATCCTGCATGGCAGCAGTCGTGCTGGCTGCATGAAAATACGGCGCGTCCCACTTGCGCCACGCGGCTTCCGGGTCGGCCAACCAGCGCCGCAGCGTGGGCAGGTCGCGGGGGCGGCGGCCCCGAATAGACACGTCGGTGGGGGAGGGGGCGTCGGGCGGCAGGGTCACGGGCGCATCATGGCAGACACTTGGGCCGCACCAACAGCGGGGAAGGGTTCATGCTCTGCCTCACTTGAAGGTGAGGGTATCCCCACTGGCTCCCACCGTCACCTTGCCGCCCCCTTTCAGGCGTCCGAACAGCAATTCGTCGGCCAGCGGGCGCTTCAGCTTCTGCTCGATCACGCGGGCCAGCGGGCGTGCGCCCATCTGCGGATCGTAGCCCTGCTTTGCCAGCAATGCGCGGGCGGCGGGCGTGACCGTCAGGGCCACGTTCCGCTCGGTCAGTTGTGCAGTCAGGTCGCGCAGGAACTTGTCGACCACGCCCGCCATCACCTCGGGGGCCAGCGGCGAAAAGTGCAGCACAGCGTCCAGACGGTTGCGGAACTCGGGGCTGAAGGTGCGCTTCACGGCCTCGGCAGATTCTCCGGCCCGCCCTTCCCGCGAAAAACCAAGGGCAGGGCGGCTGGCGTCGGCGGCTCCGGCATTGGTCGTAAAGATCAGCAGCAGGCCGCGCCCATCCACCTTTTTGCCCGTGTGGTCGGTCAGGGTGCCGTGATCCATCAGTTGCAGAAACAGGTTGTAGATGTCCGGGTGCGCCTTTTCTATTTCGTCCAGCAGCACCACCGCATGCGGGTTTTTGGCAACGGCGTCGGTCAGCAGGCCGCCCTGATCGAAGCCCACGTAGCCGGGAGGCGCTCCGATCAGGCGGGCCACCGTGTGCGCCTCCTGATACTCGCTCATGTCGAAGCGGGCCAGATGCACGCCGAGGCGATCCGCGAGGGCGCGGGCCAGTTCGGTTTTGCCCACTCCGGTGGGGCCAGCAAACAGGAAGGCCGCCTGAGGCTTCTGCGGATCGCGCAGGCCAGCGCGGGCCAGTTTGACGGCGCTGGCAACGGCAGTCACGGCTGCGGCCTGCCCCAGCACCCGCCTGCCCAGATCGGCTTCCAGTGTTGCCAGAGACTGGATTTCTTCGGCCTTCACCGCGCCCACCGGGACTCGGGCCATCCGGGCCACCGTCGCCTCTATGTCGGCCTCGGCAATCTCGCCACCCGCACCCGCAGAAGACCGGGCCGCGCCTGCCTCGTCGATGACGTCTATGGCCTTATCGGGCAGGAATCGGTCACGCAGATGCCGCGCACTCAGGCGCACGGCGGCGTCCAGGGCGGCCTCCGTGTATGTCACCCCATGATGGGCGGCGTACTTGGGAGCCAGCCCGCGCAAAATGGCGAGTGCGTCGGCCTCGGACGGCTCCGGCACCTCTACCGGCTGAAAGCGCCGCCACAGCGCCCGGTCTTTTTCGAGGTGACGCAATTCGGCAGGGGTGGTGGCCCCCATCAGGCGCAGTTTGCCGCGTGCCAGTGCGGGCTTCAGCAGATTGGCGGCGTCCATGCTGCCGCCCTCGGTGGCTCCGGCCCCGACCACCGTGTGCAGTTCGTCCACAAACAGCACCGCGTTCTGTCCGTCCAGTGCAGCCAACACGCCCTTCAGCCGTTGCTCGAAGTCTCCCCGGTAGCGCGTGCCTGCCAGCAGTGCTCCCAGATCCAGCGCATACACCGACGCGCCGCGCAGGAATCCGGGGGCCTTGCCATCCGCGATCCGCTGCGCCAGGCCTTCTGCCAGCGCCGTTTTGCCCACGCCCGGTTCTCCTACCAAGACCGGGTTGTTTTTGCCGCGCCGCGCCAGCACATGCACCACCCGCGTCAATTCGGCCTCGCGCCCGATGACTGGATCAAAGGCCCCAGCGCGGGCCTGCGCGGTCAGGTCGGTGGTAAAGGCTTCGAGGGGATCTACGGGCGCGTCTTCTGCCGTTGCCGTCTCTGCGGGGCCGTCTATGCCCGCCGTCAGGCGTTCGCGGCTGCGGCCTGCCACCTTGGCCGTGCCGTGTGACACATACCCCAGCATGTCCAGCCGCATAATTCCCTGAGCTTCCAGCGCAGCGCGGGCGGGCGAGTCTTCCTCTTCCAGCAGTTCCACCAGCACCCGCGCTCCATCGGCGGCCTCCTTGCCTTTGCCGCTGGCGTGCAGTTGCAGCACCGCGCCCTGCACCACCCTATGTACCGCCAACGTAAAATCGGGGCCATCGTCTGGGTCTGATTCATCGGCGGGCAGCACTTCAAAGGTATCCAGAGTTTGCTGCAACGTATCGCGCAGACGGTCCACGTTCGCGCCCAGTGCCAGCAGCGCCTCGCGGCCTTCGGGGTCGTGCGTGAGGGCCAGCAGCAGATGTTCCAGCGTCACGTATTCGTGTCCGGCTTCCCGCGCATAGTCGGCGGCTCGGCCAATTGTTATCTGTAAATGATCTCCGATCACTAGTTTTCTCCTTCCGGCTCGGCCACCAGCATCAGCGGAAAGCCTTCCTGCCGGGCGTGGGCCGTGACCTGTGCCACCTTGGTCTCGGCCACCTCGCGGGTATACACGCCCGCCACGCCGTGCCCCTTGTGATGCACCGCCAGCATGACCAGTTGCGCTTCCTGCTCGCCCTTGCGGAAATAGCGTTCCAGTACCATCACCACGAAATCCATCGGGGTGTAATCGTCGTTGATCAGCAGCACCCGGTAAAGGCGCGGGCGCTGCGTAGCCGTGCGGTCTAGCGTTTGCGTGCCGCTGTCTGAATGGTTCCGGCGCGTCATGGGCGCAGTGTAGCGAAGTTGCCTGGAAGGAGGCGGGGCAGGGGTTACGGTGTGGTGTCGTTCTGGCATTTTTGCGTGTGGGCTTGTTGGGTTGCTGCGACGTTTACCCCCACCCCCCAGCCCCCGCCCCCAAAGGGGTCAGGGGAGTGTTCGCTGCGCTCGGCAGGAGTGATCTTGTCGTTTTTTGGTTCGGCTTTCTCGCTCATCTGAAGCTGAATCGCCCGTCGTCTTGACGTTGGAATTGGCCCGCGCGTTTCACGCACGACGGCCTCACACGGACTTGGGCGGGGACGATGTGGGGTAGGGGTGTCGGGGTGTTTACTCCTCCCCTTGAGGGGGGGCATTGCACAGCAATGGGGGGGTTGTTGTTGCCTCCCATTCCTACTCCAAACAAAAACCCCTCCACTCTGTTGGCGAGTAGAGGAGTTGATAAAAAGTGAGTTGGCTTCAGCTCTTTTTGGCGTCCTGCGCCGCGCCTTTCACGTCGGTCTTGACTTCGTTGGCCTTGGCTTTGGCATCGGCGGCCACCTCTGCGGCCTTGTCCTGGGCGTTATCGGCAGCTTTCTGAGCACCTGCGGCCACTTCGCCTGCCTTATCTTTGGCGGCGTCTACGGCTTTGCCCGCCTGTGCAGTGGCGTCCTGCGCCTTGTCTTTGGCCGTGTCCACGAACTTCTGACCTTCTTTCTGGGCCTCGGCTTTTACATCCTGCGCCTTGTCTTTGGCGTCGGCAGCCACGTCAGCGGCGGCGTCTTTGGCTTTGTCGGCGGCTCCGGTCACAGCGGCTTTTACGTCGCCTGCCACTTCTTTGGCTTTGTCGGCGGCGGCGTTTGCACCACCAGCAGCGGCGTCCTTGACTTCGCCTGCTTTGTCGGCAATCACGTCACCCGCGTGCTGGGCAGCGTCTTTGGTCTTCTCCCAGCCCTTGGCAACGCTTTCGCCCATGTCCTGCACGCTGTCTTTCAGGCCCAGATCGGCCAGTTTCTGATCCAGCGCCTTGCGGTTTTGCTCGCGGCTCAGGTAGTACGCGCCTGCGCCGATCAGGGCACCCAGCAGCAAAAGACGTTTTACGGGAAAATGACGGTCATCGCGGTCAAACATATGAGAAATCCTAACCCGGCTTTCTCATGAACAGATGAGGACGGACTCAGGAGGGGTTCAGGCTGGCAATCTCGGCAGGCTGGGCCGGGTGCCCAAGGGCTGCACGATTCTCAGCAGATAGCCGTCTGGGTCGGCCACCACGAACTGACGGTTACCGGCTTCCTGTGCATCTTGCCGATACCAGCGTTCTTCTGGGGGCAGCAAAACAGAGGCATTGGCCTGCTTCACGCGCTCATACACGGCGTCTGCATCGTTTACAGGCACCGACAGATTCATGCCGCGTCCATACGGAAACACCAGTTCACCCGCCAGAAAGGTGCGTTCGGGCAGGGTCGGCTGCTCCAGCATCAGCTCGGCTGCGCCCAACCTCAGGTAAACAAAGCGTTCTTCTGGACGGGCATACCGCACCTCAAAGCCGATGACGACGGTATAAAACGTCAGGCTACGTGTGAAGTCGGAGACATACAGTTCGGGAACGATGGCTGGGCGGGTCATGCGTCCTAAACTAGCTCTAGCCATGACTGTTGCCGCGTCGCTCGTCTCTGCTCTGCCTGCCTTTCCGCCCAGCCTGAGTGCCGCGCTGGACGTGCAAACCTACGGCGCGGCGCTGGCCGACTATGCCTGCCGCACGGTAAGGGCGCATGGCGTGCGGGTGTGGGCCGTATCGGGCGGCTCGCTGATTCCGGTGGCCGAAGAGGGGCGCGGGCTGGCCCTCAGCGACGGCACGCTGGCCGCGCGGGCCTTGGCGGGCGGCACAGTGCTGGAAGAAGGCATGTTGGCCTGCCTCCCCTTCGGTGCGGGCGTGCTGGAATTCGTGGGCGCTGATCCGGCGGGCGTGGAAAGCCTGCTGGGGCTTGCGCCGTTGCTGGCGCTGGCGCTGGAGGGCGTGCAGGCGCGGGAGGCCCGACGTGGGCGGGGGCGGGTGGCCGAAACTGTAGAGGGGCTGGTTCGCAGCCTCGGCGGCAGCCTCGATCTGCCCGAAGTCCTGACGGTCACGGCCCGGAGCGCGGCTTTGGCCCTTGGATTTGGGCGGGCCTTCGTGGGCCTGTTCAGCGAATTCGGGGAGGCGGGCGCACGCACCGGAGAGATTTTTACGCACGGTTTCGAGGGCGAGTTTTCGGGCGGCATCGGCGTCGGCCCGGTCAGCTTCGAGCGGCTGGTTCAGCGCGGCGAGGCCATCCGCTTCGAGCGCGGGCGGGATGCGGGCACGCCACTGGCGGCAGGGTTGGCCGAACTTGATCCGGTGGCGGCGGTCATCGCGCCCCTCACGGCGCGGGGGCGGCCTCTGGGCCTCCTGTACGTGGACAGCCGCACGCCGGGAGCCAGTGCCAGCGAAGACGACGCCCGCCTTGTGCTGGCGCTGGCCGAACAAGCCAGCCTCGCCATAGACAATGCCCGCTTGTACGGCATAGAAACCCGCAAGCGCGAAGCCGCCGAAGCCCTGCGCGAAGCGGGCGCGGCACTGGCGGGCAGCCTGCATCTGGCCGATACGCTGGCGCAACTGCTGGAACGGGCCGTGACCCTGTTCCGCGCCGATGCAGCGGGCGTCTCCGAACTCCTGCCCGATGGCCGAACCCTGATTATCAGGAACGCGGTGGGGCTGCCCAGCGAATACGTGTTGCGGGTGCGGGCCAAAGTGGGGGCCGGAGTCACGGGCAGGGCCGTGGAGCGCCGCGCGATGGTGGCCGCCCGCGACCTGCCCCGCGACCACGCCCATCCTCAGACGGCCGACGCCATCACCGGAGGATTGGGCGGAGGCAGCCGCTATACCCGGCAACTGTTGGCGCAGGGCACGTATCCCTTTCGGGGGGTGGTGGGCCTGCCGCTGCAAACAGGGGCGGGCATTTTTGGCGCACTCACGCTCTATTTCCGCGACCCCTTGCCGCTGGACGCCGATGATCTGGCACTGGCCGAAGTCTTCGCGGCTCAGGCCAGCCTCGCGATTGCCAACGCCCGCCTGTACGAAGAAGAACTGCGCCGCGAGCGAGAAGCCGCCGTGCTGCTGAATGTGGGCCGCCTGCTGGCCGAAGACCAGTCGGACGCCGCCCTGACCGAAGCGGTGCGCCTGTCGGTGCTGGCGATGAACGCCTCACGCGGGTTGCTGGCCCTGACCAACGAGGCCGGAAGCCTCAGCCGGTGCGCCGCTTTTAATCTGCACTCGCCCAGCGAGGGTGATCTGACGGGTCTGCACGCCCAACTGGGCCGGGGGCCGCGCCCGCTGACGCGCAGGCATACCCTTCCGGTGGCCCGCAGCGCCCTGATCGTGCCCCTGCGGAGTGGGGAAGACGTGCTGGGATTCCTGTACGCCGACGACCCCGGCACCGACCCACCCAGTGACCGGGTGTTGCAACTGGCCCGCTCGGTGGCCGACCAGATCGCCCTGACCCTGACCCGCGAGCGGCTGCTGTCGGCACTGGCCCGCGAGGAAGCCCGTTACCGCCAGTTGGCCGAAGGCGCACACGACCTGATCCTCTCTGCCGATGAGGGCGGCGTGATCACCTATGCCAATCCCGCCAGCACCGCTCTGCTGGGGCCTCTGCTGGGGCCGCTGACCGGACAACCGCTGCTGACTCTGGCGACGCCTGCCACGCGCCCCGCCCTGCACGCCGCACTGGACGCCGCCCGCGTGCGTGCCGTGGGGGGCCGCGCCGAGATCGAGGTGGGCGGGGCCGACCGTCCGATTCGGCTGGAAGTGCGCCTGAGTGCGGTCAGAACGCCCGGACAGCCTGCCGCCGCGCCCTCGGTGCTGATGGTGGCCCGCGACCTCAGCGAATTGCAGACGCTGGCCGACGAGATTACCCGGCGCGGGCAGGCGCTGGAGGCCGCCACCAGCCGCCAGAGCGAACTCCGCACCTACCTGACCCTGTTCACGCAGGCGCAGGAAGAAGAACGCCGCCGCATCAGCCGCGAACTGCACGACGACACCGCGCAGGTGCTGACCGCCACGACCCGCCGGGTGGCCCGCCTTGCCCGCGACCTGACCGGCGAGCAGCGTGCCCGCGCCGACGACATCCGCGCCGACCTCGACAACGCCATAGAAAGCGTGCGCCGCTTTGCCCGCAACCTGCGCCCCAGCGTGCTGGACGACCTCGGCTTGCTACCCGCGCTGGAATGGCTGGCGACTCAGGCCGTCACCGATACCCGCCTGGAGGTGGCCGGACAAGACCGCCGATTGCCGCCCACCATCGAGCTGACCGTGTTCCGGTTGGCTCAGGAAGCCCTGAACAACGTGGACAAGCACGCCCGTGCTCTGAGCGCCGCCATACGCGTGCAGTACACGCCGGAAGGGGTGCGCGTGGCGATTACCGACGACGGTCAGGGCTTTACGCCGGATCAGGCGCAGGCCCGCGCTCAGGCCGGGCACCTGGGCCTCATCGGCCTGCGCGAACGGGTGGCGCTGGCAGGCGGTGAACTGGATGTAGAAAGCGTGCCGGGGCAGGGCACGACGCTGGTGTTTACATTGCCGGGGTGAGATCAATCTTTTGCAAGTAATCTAACAGTCAGCCAAATAATTTAGAACAGCTAGAAAGAAGAACGCTAGAAAATGTTAAATAATCTAAGAAGGACACCTTAAACTTGTATTTATATTCACTATATAAGAATTAGATTTAAAAGCTTGTGGAGAAGGTTGCACATGAGAAATCTATATAAAGGAATCTTATCCTCAAAATACCACACCAAAGAAATGCATACTTTTTATTTTCAGGAAAAAGAATACAGAGTGCAGGGTGATGATTTTAAAAACTGGGCTAGATATCAATTGCCTTATCTGAGTGGGGGAATTTACAGATTCCACGACACTGTCCTGCTTGGTGGCTATTTTGAAGGAGATACAATTCAAGTATCAGCTATGTTCCGAGGGCGTGCAGAAGTGTTCTCAGAAATATTTGAACAGTCGAATTTTAGACAAAAGCTGCTCGAAGGTCGTATTGAGAATTGCGAGCTGGGTATTTTGGAATATATAAATAGTGATCATGTGCCCAGATTTGTAACGGTCCAAAGGGCAATTCAGATCGTTGATAAGAAATTCATCGATTGGCTTGAAGATAAATTCTCACCAAGGCGCAGTGGGGGGTACGGATTTAAATATTGGGCAAGTATGAAATTTGAGGAATTTGAAGGAGAAGTCTGTAAAGTATCATTGTTACACATTGATTTATGGAACGGAATTTGGTATGAGTCGTGAACTACCACTCGCTGCTTCATTTATAACTTGATCAAAGGCATTCAATGCCCTACCCATGCCGCGCCAGGAACGCTTCCCGCGTCATCCAGGCCATTTTCGGGGTCGCCTCGCTGGGGGGTTTGGGAGTGCCGTACACTGCCCGCAACAGCCGGAAGCCGACGCCGAACCACCGCGCTTGCTGGGGCGGCAAGTCCAGCAGGGCAAAGCCGCTCTTTTCCAGTGGGCCATGAAACAGCGTGACGGCGTACACAGCCTGAGCGCTCGCCAGTTCGGGCCGGGTGTGCAGGGCCAGCGCCACATCTTTCAGGCTGCGCTGGTAGGCGCGGTAGGCGGCCAGAGAGCTGCGGGCATTGATACCCACGATGCGCGGCGAATGCAGATGCAGTTCGGCGGTGGGCGTGTGCGGGGGCAGCGGCAGCGGCGGCATCACCTCTGAACGCGGAGCCACGCGCATCACGGCGTCGGCCCGCTGAGCCAGATCGATGACATGGTGCTCACGGGCAAAGCGGTCTTCGACGGTGCGGCTGTACCCATAGATCAGCAGGTCTCGGGGCGTAGCGTGGCGCAGGCCGGGAACAGCCCCCACGGGCACAGGGCGGTAGCCGAGGGCCAGAAGGTCAGGCAGGGCGGCGGTCAGGTCTGCCGGAAGTACCCGCAGGATTTGCCCCGGTTGCGCCGCTGCCTGCGGAAAGGGAAGAGGCTGCACGCCCCCGCGCCTCAGCGCCGCCAGATTCGCACGGGTCAGGGCTGCACCTTCCAGCGCCCAGAGGGTCACGGGTTGCCTCGCCGCCGCTTCCAGCCCACTGATTCCGGTGGGATGTCCACTCCCGGCAATTTCATGCCCAGCTTCGGCGGCGGCCCGCAGCAGTTCTGGGGCAGTGCGGGCCAGAGCAGCCGCAACCAGCAGTGTGGCCTGAATCTTGGCCCCCGCCAGTGCAGCCAGCGCTCCTTCCAACTCTGAAGCCTGTTGTACGGGCACGGTCAGGCCAACATGCGGATCACCCGGAGCGCCGCCGTACAGCGTGCCGAATGCACCTGCACGCAGAAGGGAAGGCAGGATCAATGAACGCGAGAAGACGGGCATAACCCTGACTGTAGCGGCATTGGGGCCAAACAATCTCGATCTGACAGCACGCTCTCATGCTGATCACGGTATGCTCCTGTCTAACGATGCTTCAGTTTTCCTTTATCTCCAAAGGCCAGTGGGCAAGAGCGAGAACTCCGGCGAGTATGGCCCGCAGCAGCGCGGGGCGCACATGACTCCGGTTACCAAAACTGCGGTTGCCAGAGCTGCGGCCTCTGCCCTCACGGAAGGCGCGGCTCTGACGGAGCGCCCGCTGCGAATCGGCCTGTTTACCGATACCTTCTTGCCCGACCAGAACGGCATCGTGACCAGCGTGGGCCTGCTCAGTGACGAGCTGCGGGCACGTGGACACCATGTGGATGTGGTGGCTCCCGAGTTCCCCGAGCATGTGGATACCCGAACCGACGTGTACCGGATTTCCAGCCTGCGCTATATGTTCTTGCCCACCTACCGCCTTGCTTGGCCCACCCGCAAGGATTTCGAGCGCAAATACGACATCGTGCACACGCATACGCCGCTGACGCTGGGGCTGGCTGGCGTGCGCTTGGCCCGGAAATGGCAGGTGCCGCACATCGCCACCTATCACACGCATCTGGCGGCCTACACGCACTATGTGCCTGGCCTGACCTCCTTCGACCGCATGACCCGGCTGGTGTCGCGGGTCTCGGGGCAGTTGTACGGGCGGGCCAACGCCGTCATCGTGCCCACTCCCGGCATGCTGGACGTGATGCGTGATATGGGGGTGCGCGATCCGGTAGTCATTCCGACCAGTATTGATCCCAGAGGGCTGGAAGCCGCGCCGCCGATTCTGAATCCCTGGCCTGCGGGCACGCGCCGCCTGCTGTCGGTGGGCCGCCTCGCCCGCGAGAAACGCTTCGATCTGGTGCTCGATACCCTGTCTCAGTTGCCGGACGCGCATCTGGTCATCCTTGGAGAGGGGCCGGAGCGGGCGCATCTGGAGGCCCACGCCCGTCAACTCGGCATTTCCGAGCGAGTCACGTTTGTGGGCGTGCGCCCGTGGACAGAAATTGGCGCGTATTACCGCCTTGCAGAACTGTTTTTGTTTGCCAGCGATACCGAAACGCAGGGCCTAGTCTTGCAGGAAGCGCAACTGATGGGCGTGCCGGTGGTGGCGGTGGGCGCACGCGGCACCCTCAGCGGCGTGTCGCATGGGCACAGCGGCTACCTGACCATGCCCGGCGACGTGAATGCCCTCGTGCAGTACGCCCGTGACGTATTGGGCAACCCGGAACTCTGGGAGCAGATGTCGGCAGGTGCGCGGCAGTTCGGCCACACCACGACGCCTGGCGGTGTGGCCGAACGGGTGCTGGAAGTGTATGCCCGTGCCCTCGGTGCGCCTAGCAGCGCGGTTTCCCCACTGCTCACAGAGGCCGTTACTCCTCGAAGTAGCCTCGTGTATGACCGCTGATATTTTGCGCGTGCCGCCACAGGAAGGGGATCAATCCGCCTTCCAGCCGCCTCGCACTGGTCTCGACGAGTGCGCCGGGCACGTAGGCCACCGTTCCCAGACGTGCCAGTGCTTGCCCCAGCAAAATATCCTCGTAGGCCTCGACCACCGGGTAGCCTCCAGCGAGACCCGCAGCCAGGCGCGAGTAGGCCATGTTCGCCCCCGCCAAGTTGGGCTTGTCGGCCAGCACGCACAGCCGCAAAAACAGGTTGTAGGCAGCTTCCGACACCTGCGGCAGCGGGCGGCGCAATTCCGAAAAACGCATGGGGCCGTACAGGGCGACCCGGCCAACTGCGGCAGCGCTCAGGCGTTCGATCCACTCGGGGGCGGGCAAAGAGTCAGCGTCGGTGGAGGCCACCCAGTCGCCCCGCGCCGCTTCCAGTCCTGCTTGGCGGGCACGCGCTACCCCGCGTTCATGGCACTGAATCACCGTCGCTCCCCACGAGCGGGCCACCTCGGCGGTGGCGTCACGGCTGCCGTTGTCCACGACAATCACTTCATGAGGGGCTTGGGTCTGACGTTCCAGTGCACGCAACGTCAGGGGCAGATACACCGCTTCGTTGCGCGCAGGAATAACAACCGAGAATTCCGGCACCCGGACAGGCTAGCAGGTGTTCGCCCGGTCATCTTCATGCGGCCTCCATCTGTCCCTGGCTGCACCCGTTTTGCTGTGCCCGGAGTCCGTGCATGAGCGTGGGCAAGCGTTCTCTTGCCGACCGGATTCCGCTGCAACCCGGAACACTGGTGCCTGTCATTGGGGCAACGTTGGCGGTAGCCTGCGCCGAATTTGTCCGCAACGGAATCTATGTGGGGTATCTGCCTCTGGTGGCCCACTCCAGACTCGACCTGCCCATCACGGCAACGGGTGCGGCCCTCACGGCCCACCTGGTGGCCGATACGCTGATGCGCGGCCCGGCAGGGGTTGCCATCTCGCGCTACGGTCTGCGGCCTGTGGTGGCGGGCGGGGCGCTGCTGAGCCTGCTGGCGCTGGCGCTGCTGCCCTTTACCCATACGTTCTGGCTGCTCATTCTGCTGGCCGCCCTGCATGGGGTCGGCTTCAGCGTGATGTGGCCGGGAGTCGTGAACCTGACTGCCGATTCCAGCAAGCCCGGTTACAGCGGGCGGGCACTCTCCACAGTCACCATGTTCGCCCTGCCCATGATCGGGGTGGGGGTGCTGGTCTACGGCGCGATTGGTAAGCAGGGCGGTAACTTTCCGCTGCTGCTGGCAGGCGGCCTGCAACTGCTGGCTATAGGTGGGGCGCTCCTGATGCCCATGCGCCGGGTGCGCCAACATGAAACGCCGTCTGCTCCCAGCAGAGAGAGTGTGCGCCGGGTGGCCCGCTCGTTGCTGCCGCTGATGCCTGCGGCGCTCCTGCAGACCGGAACCCTGTCGCTGATTGGGCCGCTGCTGTTTCCTATCGCCAAAAAACTGGGCATAGAGTACTGGCCGCTGGTGTCTATTCTGGCGCTGGGCGGCGTGATCGCCTACGCCACCATTCCTTTTGCCGGAAGAATCGCTGACCGGGGGAGTGCCCGTCTGGTGCTTGCCAGCGGTTTTGCCCTGATCGGCACGGCCTTCGTGCTGGTCGCGACGTTGCCGCCCATCTGGGCGTTTTATCCCATCGCGGCAATGTTGGGCATCGGCTACGGCTGCGTGACACCCGGTTGGTCGGCCCTGGTCACGGGCACGCTGCCCGAGGCCGAACGTCCCGCCGCCTGGGGCGCATTGATGACTGTAGAGAACGCTGGAACCGCCTTCGGCCCCGTCATCGGTGCGCTGGCCTACCAAACCATCGGTGTCAACGGACCTTTCGTGGTGGGTGCAGTGCTGGCTCTGATCACCGCCAGCGCCTACGCAGTGTTCCGGCGAGCCTTTCCGACGGCAGTACAGACGTAAAGGCAGCGCAGACGTAGAGGCCGTCCAGATAAGCTGTGGTCTGGGTGGTCGGCCGAGAAGGTTGACTGCTCCCGAGTGTTGGACTTCAGGGCTGTAGGTCAGGCACCCGCTTTCTCACAGCCCAGCTACAAAGCCCACGCAAAGGCAGGAACCGCCATTCGACTTACCCCTCTATTTCCCTGGATCAAAGGCGGCTTTGCGCTGGCCCTCACCGTGTTGGCCGCCGATGTACTGGGCCGCGCCGCCGGATGGGGTGCGCTCGGCTCCGGCCCCCGCACTGGCTCCCACGTGGCCCTGACCTTCGATGATGGCCCCAGCCCCCGCACCCCAGCGCTCATGACGGTGCTGGCCCGGTACAGTGCACCAGCCACCTTTTTCGTCACGGCTCCGCAGGCCGCCGCGCACCCAGAGCTGATGAAGGCATTAGCGGAAGCAGGCCACCAACTGGAGGCGCACGGCATCTGGCACCGTCCGGCCCTGCTGCTGCCGCCGTGGAAGGAATGGGCGCAGGTGCGCTGGCATCCGCGTGCAACGGGGGCTGGGGCGCCGGGGTTGCTGTACCGCCCACCCTACGGCGGCCACAGCCCCTTCACCCGCCTGCTGGCCCGCCTTGCCCGCCGCCAGATTGCGCTTTGGGATGTAGAAGGCCGCGACTGGCTGGCCCTGCCCGCCTCCGAACTGGCCCAGCACACGCTGAAGCAGGTGCGCCCCGGCAGCGTGATCCTGCTACACGACGGCCCCGAAGTCACGCCCGAACTTCTCGGCCTGATCTTGCACGGCCTGCACGAACGCGGCCTGACACCTGTGCTGCTACGCGATCTGCCCATGCAACGTATTTCCCTGCGGGCAGGTCTGGGGCGGCTGCGGGCCAGTTACGGGCGCTGAATGGGGAAGCGGTCTAGTGGCTTGTCTTACCGCCTAGGATTTACGCCAGCAGCCCCAGCCGACGCGCCAGCGGCTCCGAAATCAGCCATTGGTCGGCAGGTTCGCCCACTTCTTCCGGCTGTACCTCCATCAGCACGCAGCCGCGTCCCAGATAAAAGCCCACGATTTTCTGCCACGCTTCTTCCTCGGTTTCGGCGGTTTCTTCGATGTCTTCCAGCGTGCCCCACACATCGCCGTCCACTTCGCTGCTCAGCAGGGCTTCGGCGTGTCCACTGAACACGTAGGCGTCCACGGCTTCCTTGCGGGGATGGTACACGCCGCCCTCTTCCCGCAGATCAAGTTTGTCGCCGCGCTCATACAGGCTGGATAAAAAGGATTGCCACTGTTCGGCGCTCAGGACAATGGACGGGGTGGGGGTCTGGTCGTTCATGTTGGGCAGTGTACCCGCCCCCATCACCGATACAGCTCTGAAGGCCCCCCTCACGATTCTGGAACCTTGCCCGGCTCTGGCCCGTAGACTGTGCCATCATGCCCCGCCTTCACAATCCACGCCCTCAGGCCCATTCGCGTCCGCTCTTTGTGTTGCTGCTGCTGTTTGCGGTTTTCGTGCTGGCCCTCGGAACCCTGACCCTGCACAGCACCGCTTCGGCCCAATCCGGCGGCGGCTTTGGCGGCAGCAGTTCCGGCGGTTCTTCCGGTGGATCGTCGGGTGGGGGCGGCGGGTACAGCGGCGGAGGCGGCGGCTATAGCGGGGGCGGGTACAGTGGCGGCGGCTACAGCGGCCCCATCATCGTCAATTCGGGCGGGGGGGGCTATTACGGGGGCGGAGGCGGCGGCTTTGGCCTCACCGGACTGATCATCTTTGCCATCGTGGTGTTTATGGTGGTGGGCTATATGCGCCGCAGCATGGCGGCCAGCGGCGGCGCACGCGCCCTCACACGCGGCGGCGGGCTGTCTGGCCTGAGCGGTACAGCGCAGGCGGTCAGCGTGCAGGTGCTGATGGCCGAGGGCGACGAGGTGAAAAAGGCGCTGCAACATGTGGCCGAATCTGGCGACCCCGACAGCAACGAGGGACTGGCCCGGATGCTTCAGGAAGCCGCACTGGTGGCGCTGCGTCACCCTGACCGCTGGGTGTACGGCAACGTAGAACGCGCCCAGGGAGCCGCCAACGCCGCCGATTCTCAGGTGGGCGCGTGGGCCACCGAAGCCCGCTCCGCCTTCACTGAACAGACCACCAGCAACTACCAGAACAAAGATGTCAACAGCGGCTATCAGCACCGCAAGGACTACAAGGCCGAACACGATTCCGGCGATCTGTATCTGGCTGTCACCATCGCCATTGCCGCCCACGCTCTGGGCAACCTGCCCCCCGCAGGCACCACCAACGCCGCCGAAGTCCGGGCCGCCCTGAACGCCATCAGCAGCGTGACCCCCGGCGACCTGATCCGCGCCGAGGTGGTCTGGAGTCCAGATGCCCAGGGAGAATTCCTGAGTGAGGATGAGGCGATTCAGAAATATCCGAAGCTGACCAAGCTGTAAGAACTGTCAGTGGTGAGTCAGCCAGCTCAGAGATCGTAGGGGGTGGATCGTGGAGAGTGGGAAAAGCCCAACCACGATCCACCCTCTACGATCAGGTTTTTTCACCCATCGCTCGGCGTCCGTTTCTTCGGCTTGCTCGCGGCAAACTGGGCCAGTTTCGCGGTCATGGCGGGAGGCGTATTGGTCAGGATGTTGCGGGCGGCGGGGTTGCGGGCGGCAAAGTCGGCCACGCGGTTCATCATGGTTTTGAACACGTCTTCGGGCATGTCCAGTGCAGGCGTGAGCCGTACCGTGCGCTTGGAGCTGAGGCTGAGGTTGCCCATCACGCCGCTGATATGCAGTTCGCGCAGGGCCAGAATCGCGGTGGCCTCGAACACCAGTTCCTTCAGTACGTCGGGCAGCGGCAGCCCCAGCATCGGCTTGAATTGCATCGCCAGCAGCATCCCCTGACCGCGCACGTCTTCCAGCAGGCGGGGATGCTGGGCCTGAATGGTCTTCAGGCGGGCCAGCCCCTCTGCACCCAGACGCAGGCTGCGGGCGGGCAGGTCGTTTTCCATCAGGTATTCCAGCGATTTCAGGCCCACGGCCATCGCCATCGCCCCGCCCCCGAAGGTGTTGGAATGGCGTTTGCTGCTCAGGCCACCCAGCATTTTTTTGTAGATGGTGTGGCGTACGATGGTCGCCCCGACTGCGGTCATGCCGCCGCCCAGCGGTTTAGCCAGCGTGACGATATCGGCGTCCAGCCCCTGCGCTGCCGATTCGAACCAGTGCCCGGTGCGGCCCAGTCCGGTCTGAATCTCGTCGGCAATGACCACGATGCCGTATCTGCGGCACAGTTCCCCAAGGCCGCTCAGGAAGCCGGGGGGCGGAATATTGACCCCGCCTTCGCCCTGAATGGGTTCCACCACCACGCACACCACGTTGTCGGGGCCGACGCGCCGGATCAGGCTGGTCAGTGCGCCCAGATCGCCGTACGGACTGGTCAGCGCCCCCGGAACCAGTGGCCGGAACACATCCTGATATTCGGGATTGGGCGTGAGGCTGAGGCTGCCCAGGGTTTTGCCGTGATAGCCGCTGGAAAATGAAATCTGAAACTTAGCTTTGGGCCGCCAAGCTTTGGCAAATTTCAGTGCGCCCTCGATGGCCTCGGTGCCGCTGGAGCAAAAAAACACCTGTGAGTCGGCGTGACTGGGCAGTTCTCGGGCCAACAGGCGCACCAGATTGGTTTGCAGCGCGGCCCGCCAGGGTCCTGAGGACTGCTGCGGCAGGCTCATCGCCCGGTTTTTGGTCAGAAATTCCTGCAAAAAGTCGGTCAGCACGGGCGGCATCTCGCCAAAGGGGGTGGCCGCGTAGCCCGAGGCGTTGATGCGCTGCACGCCGTGTTCATCTTCCAATTCCCAGGGCGTGACCCGCGAAAACGGCCCAGCCAGCCCCAACAGGTCCAATCCGTACAGCAGTTCTTCGTTGCCGTGCTGCTGGTCAAGTCGCCGCGCCGCTGCTCCGGCAAAGTGTTCGCTCAGGACATCTGAAGTGCGAATGAATCCAGTGTTCGATTCCAGTTCTTTGTTGAGGCCAACAGTCATGCGGGCCAGTCTACCCGCCCATGCCAAGCTTCGCTGGGTGATCAGAAAGTGCGGTGAGTCGGAGGTGAATCCGGGTGATAGAGCGGCGCGGTAGAGCGGAGCAAGTCCTTAGGCCATCACGTCAACCAGCATCCGGCAGACGACTGGGCAAAGACGCCCTATGCTTGACCTATGCGGATTGTCCGAATTCAGACCGGGAACGCGGCCCAGTGGGGTCAGCTCGAAGAACACACCGTTTACCTCACGCACGGCATGGCTGGAGAAAGAACGGGCCAGACGGTGGCCCTGGATGAGGCGACCCTGCTGGCCCCCGCCGAACCCAGCAAAATTGTGTGTGTGGGCCGCAATTATCTGGATCATATTCGTGAACTGGGCAACGATACGGCGGGGTTGCCCACCGAACCCGGCATCTTCCTGAAAGGCCCCAACGCGCTGGCCGAACCCGGCGGCACGGTCAAGAAGCCCGACTGGACACAGAGTTTTCATTTTGAAGGCGAGCTGGCGCTGGTGATCGGCCAGCAAGCCCGCAATCTGACGCCCGAGAATGCGCTGGATGCCGTGCTGGGTTACACCTGCGGCCTGGACCTCACCGCCCGCGACCTTCAGAAAAGCGACCTGCAGTGGTTCCGGGCCAAAGCCGCAGACCGTTTTTGCCCGCTGGGGCCGTGGCTGGAAACTGAACTGAACCCGGCTGATCTGCGCGTGCAGACCCGCGTGAACGGCCAAACCCGGCAAGATGGCCGCACCAATCAGATGATTTTCGATGTGGTGCAGATTCTGACCTACATCACCCGCTTTGTGACGCTGGAGCCGGGGGACGTGGTGCTGACCGGAACCCCGGAAGGCGTGGGGCCAGTGGAACCGGGTGACACGGTGGAGGTCGAAGTGGAAGGCGTGGGCATCCTGACAACGCTGATCGGTTGATGAACCTGACCACCGAGAAGCCTGACCTGGACATTCGTTTGGGTCAGACCCGCTTCAGCGCCCGCGCCGCTGTACTGATCGTGCGGGATGGGCACCTGCTGCTGAACAGGTTCAACGATGCTGATTTCTGGTTTACGCCGGGTGGCCGCATTCAGAGCGGAGAATCCAGCGAACAGGCCGCCCGCCGCGAATTCTTGGAAGAAACGGGCGCGGTGTTGGATGAAGTGCGGTTGGCCTTGGTCGCTGAAATCTTTTGGCAGATTGAAGGCCGAGAAACACGCCAGGAGATACATGGTCTGGAGTTTTTCTACGTGGCGACGGAGGTGCCGCAGCTTCCCAGCGGCAGTTTCTCCAATCAGTCGGATGAGGGCGTCAGTTTTGCCTGGTTCTCACTGGAAGACCTTCAAAGCTTGGATGTCCGGCCCCCTTTCCTGGCGCAGATGTTGCCCTCTCTGCTGGATTCGCGGGAGGTACGGCACGGCGTGTATCACCTGAAGTAAGCAATGAATCCGCTGCCACCTCCTCGCCACGCCCTGTCCGTAGCTGTGCGGACGTCGTCGCTTATGCCGTGGCGGGGTATTTCCAACGTCAAAACAACTGGCAATTCAGCTCCAACGTCCTTGAAGCAATCCTGCCGAGTGCTTCGCTTGGCTCTCCTGCCCCCTCTCCTGCGGATCCGTAGAATTTGGGGCTGTGGACTGGGGAAGTCCAACGTGGGAGAAGCCACAACCATCACCTTCACCTGATGGGGGATAGCCAAAGGCCCAAGCGTAAGCCCATAGACCATGATTCCAGCCTGTGCCGCGCTACGCTGAGGCTGTGCCACAACTTCGCCGTGTCTCTGCGCTCCTGCTTGCCCTGAGCTGTGGTTTGGCCGCCGCCAGCCCTGCCACCGACCTGTTCGATATCGTGACCAGGTCGGTCGAAAAGGGCTATTACGGCTGGTCTACGGTGGACCGGGTGGCGCTGGCCCAGAAGTACGCGCCGATTCTGGCCGAACGCTGTGCCGAGCAGCTGGAATCGTGCGATTACGATACGGGCCGCGCCGTGATCACCGACATGCTGAAGGAACTGGGCGACGCGCATACCAATGTGCGCGATGCCGAGGGTGCAGAAAGGCTGGCTGAGGTCAGTCAGAATAAATCGGTGCCCCGAACCGGAGCTCGGGTGAGCCGGGTGGCAGGCGGCCTGCTGGTGGTGTCGGTGATGCCAGCGAGTCCCGCCGAACGTGCGGGAGTGCGCCGCTTCGACCTCCTGACCCGTATCAACGGTGAGCAGGCCGGAACCGACCAGCCCATCGGCCCCAACGAATTTGTACGGCTGGAGCGGGCCAACACTCCGATCACCGTCACGCTGCACCGGGCAGGCAGCCCCGACCGCGACCTGATCCTGAGTTCCCAGAATCTACAGGCCCGCGACGAACCGACCCTCAGTTGGGTGGGCGAAGGCGGGCGGACGGCGCTGATTCAGTACCCTACCTTCCTGTCCTCCGACAGTGCCGAACTGTTTCTGGCGCGGGTGGGTGAGGCGAAGCAGGCCAATGCCGAAGCCCTGATCGTGGATCTGCGCTACAACGGTGGCGGCAGCCTGAATGAGTGCGTGGCGGCCAGCAGCGTCTTTGGCCCCACGGTGTACCGTGCCCGCTTTGAGCGTGGCGGCTTTACCTATGGCGGACTCCTGGGCGATGAAGTCATGTCGCCGATTGCGAGGATGGCCCGCCCCGATTGGGCTGTCTGGAAACAGCCGGTGGCCCTGCTGATCGGTCCGAACACCGCTTCCTGTGCCGAGGTGTTTACCCATTACGCTCAGTTGTCTGGAGCCACGGCCATAGGCGAGGTCACACGCGGCGTGGGCAACAGCGGCGTCAACTTTCAGCCGCTCCCCGACGGCGGCGTCCTGGGTCTGACCATCCTGAAGGCTTTCGATGCCGCCGACAGGCCGCTGCCCGACCGGATCACCCCCGATATCCTGGCCCCCACCGACATCGCCCTGCTCACCACAACTGGGCAGGACACCACGCTGGACGCTGCCCTGAACGTACTCAAGGCTCAGGTGACGAAGAAGCAGTTCCCTCAAACCGAGCCGTCTGCGCCGCCCAAGCAGGGTCTGGACGGGCGCTGAATATTGAAAATGGTCAGTAGTCGGTGCTGAAGGTGTGGTGGCCGATCAAATTCTGACCCATGCAGGTCTAGAAGCTTTGAGACGCCGCACCGGGCTTCGCTTCTCCACCTTCCTGACGACGCGTTCCTCACGCCATACCTTTACACTTCAATCAGGTTATGGATTCTTTGAAAGCGCTCGCGGCGCAAGTTGGTATCGCGGATCTGTTGGGACGCGGTTTTCTCAGCGTTCTTCTCACGTTTCTTACGGCATGGGTCTTCACCTGGCGCTTTATTCCCAGCGTGCGGGCCTTTGCCATTCAGGTGGGTTGGGCCGATCAGCCCAATGCCCGCAGACTGAATAAGGAGCCGCTCCCCAATGCGGGCGGGCTGGCGATTTTTGCGGGTTTTATAGTCAGTGTGGTCGTGGCGTGGGCACTGCGCCCCATCGTCATAGAGGTTGTAAATATTCAGGTTCTGGCGATCCTGCTGGGCGCGTCCCTGCTGGTGCTGACCGGATTTATTGACGATCAGTTCGGGTTGTCTCCGCTGTCGCGCCTGCTGGTGCAGACGTTGGCGGCCTTTCTCCTGATCGTCAACGGCTTGCGAATTGATCTGAACGCTATTCCCTTCATCCCCACGCTCCCCGATGGCCTGAATATTCCCCTCAGCAACCTGATCACGGTGGTCTGGATCGTGGGCCTGACCAATTCGGTCAATCTGCTGGACGGTGTGGACGGCGTGGTCGGCGGCGTGGGCTTCGTGGTCAGCATGGTGTTGCTGTTCACGGCGGCCCAGTTTCCCGACCGGGCGGCGGCGGTGGTGTTGCTGGCCGGACTCGCGGGCGCAACGCTGGGCTACCTGCGCCACAATTTCAACCCCAGCCGCATCATCATGGGCGATACAGGGTCGTATCTGATCGGCTACACGCTGGCCGCCGTGAGTCTGTTGGGTACCCTCAAATTCAGTGCCGGAGCCAGCCTGATCGTTCCGTTGATCGTGCTTGCGCTCCCAGTACTGGATACTACGCAGGTCGTCATTGGTCGTCTGGCGCGGGGAATTCGTAATCCGCTGGGTCACCCCGACAAAACCCATATCCATCACCGGGTCTTGGCGCGGACTGCCAGTGCACGCCGTACCGCCGTTATTTTGTGGGTGATCTCGCTGGCCTGTGGAATGCTCGGCATGTGGCTGCAGGGCGTGTCTGGGGGCGTGATTCTCCTGACGGGTGTGGTCGTGTTGGCCTGCCTGTGGTTCGTGGCCTACCGCCGCATGCGTGCCCAGCCCTCAGAGGTGCAGCCGTCTGAAACGGTGGCCTCTGAAACCGCCATTCCCAGACCGCCCAAAAACTGACATGATGCCCAAGATGTCTGCTGATGCCCAAGCGCCCGCCCCCAAAACCATCGTCTTGGCCTTTGGAACACGTCCCGAAGCCACCAAAATGGCCCCCGTGTACGCCGCCATTGCTGCCCATCCGGGATTGCGGCCTCTGATTCTGTCTACCGGCCAGCAGCGCCAGATGCTCGACGGTGCCTTATCGGTCTTTGGCCTGACCCCCGACGAAGACCTGAACGTGATGACGGACCGCCAGACGTTGGCCGACCTCACCGCCCGCATCGTGCCGCCCTCGGGCAAGCTGCTGCGCCAGATGGGGGCCGATATGGTGCTGGTTCACGGCGATACGTCCACGTCGTTCTGTGTGGCCCTCAGCGCCTTTTATGAAGGCATTCCGGTGGGCCACGTCGAAGCGGGTCTCCGCAGCGGCAGCCTCAGCGAACCCTTTCCCGAAGAAGCCAACCGCCGCCTGACCGGGGTGCTGTCCACGCTGGATTTCTCGCCCACTTCGGGCAGTAAGGCCAACCTGCTGCGCGAAGGCAAAGCCCCCGGCAACATCGTTGTCACCGGGCAAACGGCAGTAGACGCCGTGCGCGAAGTGGCGGGCCGCGTGCCCCTGCGCCCCGAGTGGCAGGCCCGCGTTCAGGCAGGCCAGCGCCTTGTCACTGTCACCATGCACCGCCGCGAAAACCAGCCCATGATGCGCGAGATGGCCGGGGCGTTGGCGCGGGTCGCTCAGGCTTTCCCCGAAACCCACTTTATCTACCCGGTTCACCTCTCGCCCGCCGTGCAGGAAGCCGTGCGGCCCGTGCTGGGGGCGCTCCACAACTTTGAACTCACCGATCCGCTGGATTACAGCGACATGGCCCCACTGATGGCCGCCAGCGCCTTGCTTGCCACCGATTCGGGCGGCCTGCAAGAAGAAGGCGCGGCGCTGGGTGTGCCTGTGGCGGTGCTCCGCAACGTGACCGAGCGCCCGGAAGGCGTAGAAGCAGGCGTGCTGCGGCTGGCCGGAAACGACCCGGCGCAGCTAGAGCAGGTGCTGACCGACCTTCTGGGCAACGAAGCCACCCTGGCCGCCATGCGAGCCGCCCGCAACCCTTACGGCGACGGGCAGGCATCGGGACGCATTGCGGCGGCCATCGCCTGGCATTTTGGGCTGGGAGAACGGCCCGCAGACTGGAGCTGAACAGCGAAAGAAGCAAGTGGAGCGTAGATCGTGGAAACAATAAGACCACGATCTACGCTCCACCTTCTTGTTTCAGGCTCGCTTTTCTCTGTACCAACGAATCAAGGCGTTGGTGCTGCTGTCATGCGCCAACGGCGGCTCCTCGTCGCTGCCCAGTTCCGGCACGATTTTTCCGGCCAGCACCTTGCCCAACTCCACGCCCCACTGATCGAAGGAATTGATGTCCCAGACGGCTCCCTGAACAAATACCTTGTGTTCGTACAGGGCGATGAGCGCTCCCAGAATGCGCGGGGTGAGCTGGTCGGCCAGCAGGGTAGAGGTGGGGCGGTTGCCGTCAAAGACACGGTGAGGGGCCAGTGCAGGATCGACGCCCTCCGCCAGCACTGCGTCCAGCGTTTTGCCGAAAGCCAGCGCCTCGGTCTGGGCAAATACGTTCGCCATCAACAGGTCGTGATGGGTGAGGCCGCCCTGAACAGGCATGGGATTCAGGGTACGGGCAAAGCCGATAAAGTCGCAGGGAATCAGCTTGGTGCCCTGATGGATCAACTGATAGAAGGCGTGCTGGCCGTTGGTACCGGGCTGTCCCCAGATCACCGGCCCAGTCTGGTAGTCCGTGACCGCGCCGTCCAAAGTGATGTGCTTGCCGTTGCTCTCCATGTCCAATTGCTGCAGGTAGGCGCTGAAGTGAGACAGGTACTGGTCGTAGGGCAAAATGGCGACCGTCTGTGCATCGAAAAAGTTGTTGTACCAGACGCCCAGCATTCCCATCAGGACAGGAAGATTGGATTCCAGCGGGGCGGTGCGGAAGTGTTCGTCCATGTCGTGGAATCCGGCCAACAGCTCACGGAAACCGTCCGGCCCGATGGCCAGCATCAGGCTCAGGCCGATGGCGCTGTCCATGGAGTAGCGCCCGCCCACCCAGTCCCAGAATCCGAACATATTGGCGGTATCGATGCCGAATTTGCCCACCGCATCGGCATTGGTCGACACGGCCACAAAGTGCCGCGCCACTGCGGCCTCGTCGCCCAGTGCAGCCAGCAGCCAAGTGCGGGCGCTGCTGGCGTTCGCCATCGTTTCCTGCGTCGTAAAGGTCTTGCTGGACACGATGACCAGCGTTTCTTCGGGGTTCAGGTCGCGTACTTTCTCGGCTAGATCGGTGCCGTCCACGTTGGAGACGAAGCGCAGGGTCAGGTCGCGTTGGGCGTAATGCTTCAGCGCCTCATAGGCCATCACCGGGCCAAGGTCCGAGCCGCCGATTCCTATATTGACGATGTTGCGAATGGGTTTGCCCGTAAAGCCCAGCCACTGCCCGGCCCGCACAGAGTCGGCAAAAATTGCCATCCGGTCAAGAACTTCATGAACGTCCGGCACCACGTTTTTGCCGTCCACCATCACCGCCGCGCCGCGTGGGGCACGCAGAGCCGTATGCAGCACGGCGCGGCCCTCGGTCACATTGATTTTCTCGCCTGCCAGCATCGCGTCGCGCTTGGCTTCCACTCCCGTTTCACGCGCCAATTGCAGCAGCAGCCCCAGCGTCTCATCCGTCACGCGGTGTTTGCTGTAATCCAGATATAGACCCGCCCCCTCGGCGTTCAGGCGCTCGCCGCGTACGGGGTCGGCAGCGAACAGGTCGCGCAGGTGCGTTTGCCCGAAAGCCTCGAAGTGGGCCTGAAGGGCTTGCCAGGCAGGAAGGTGGGTCAGTGAGGCAGATTTCGACATGACAGGAGCATACCCCCGCCCCCAGCCCTGCACGTTGGAGCTTGCCTGAACACCTTCTGTATGTCGGGATTGAATCTCTATCCGCTGAGTGGTGTGGCTGAGGCTTCGGCCACTTCCGTCTGTTCCAGGGTCAGCCGCGCTGAAATCTGGCCGTCTATATTCGCCACGCTCAGGCCAGGAGCCAGTGCGCCGTGCATGATCAGCGTGAAGCGGTCTTGCCAATCGCGCAGAACCTCGCGCTGATTGCGGTGGCCGCCGTGTAGCAGCGCCAACAGGCAGGCATCCACAAACAGCGACGCCAGAAACTGAATATTGGTATCGGGCCGAATGTGCCCCTGATGGCGCATGGCGATCAAGACGGGTTCCACCAATGCCACCAGCGTTACAGCGGTGCGAATGTCATGGATGGCCGTGTTCGGTTCGGAGGTTGCTCCGGCTGGCCGACTTTCTGCTGGGGCGTCGTGCCTTGCGCCCAGGACTGCCTGCCCCACCGCGCCCACCAGATGGCGGTAGCGCACACCCAGGTCAGCCATCCGCGCAGTGACCTGTCCCCACACCGCCTGCGGGGGGCTGCCCGCGCCCAGCCTCCTGATCGCCTCATCCCGCGTGTCGATCACGGTGCGCTCGAAGTGCGCCAGCAGCATGTGAATCTTGCTGGGGTAATAGCGGTACAGGTTCGTTCGGCTGACAAAGGCAGCGCGTGCGATGTCCTGAGCACTGGTCTGGTCCAGCCCACTGCGGGCAAACAACTCAAAGGCGGCGCGGGCAATACGTTCCCGACGGGCGTCGTCCTGCTCTTCCCGGTCAACTTTCATGGGCGGGTTCCCCCGACGTGGCCTTTCACACCTCATACCATACCGCGCCGTGCCTTGCTGCTGTCTGACTGAGCCTTACTCTACAGATGGAATTCCGTTCATTCAGGCTTACCACTGGAAAGGATGGGGTCTGGGAGAGCGGGACACATGGAGCGCTCACGTGATTAATCGTTAAAGCTTTCCCCAAAGCTGGTGCTAGAATTATGGAGTGTCCCGTGTCGGCCCCCTGACTTATTTCGTATTGGCGTTGGCGCTTCTCGCGCTGGGATACGCTGCACTAACCGATCAACAGGGTCTCATGGCGGGCGCGGCCCTGCTGCTGGCCGTGGCTTCCTGGCCGATGGGCGGGGTCTGGCAATGGGCTGCCCTGGCTGCCTACTCGGTTGCTTTTCTGGCCTCGCTGGTGCTGCCGGGGTCGGCCCCGAATCTGTTCGAGCTGCTGGGAGCGCTTTGTGTCATCGGCGGCCTCGGCCTGATCACCCTGCGCGAACAGGCTTCTGTGCGGGAAGTGGCGTGGCAGCGCAATACCGTCGATGCTCTGCGGGTGGGCAGCGAGCGACTGGCCGACGCCCGTGACGCAGACGCGATTATCCGGGCTGGGGTGGGTATTCTGGACAAATTGCGGGTGGCCCCCACGCTGGCATTCGTGGCCTACCGCAAAGGCACGCCGCATATCCTGGCGGCCAAGGGCGCGTTCGAGGTCTTTCTGGAGCAGCCTATTCACCCCAGCGACACCGACAGCCGTAGCGTGCAGGCCGATCACTGGGTTGCTGAAGAGGCCCTGGCCCTGCTGCCCAAAGCCCAACGCCTGACCTATCACGTGGCTCCGGTGTACGGGCGGGCCACCAACCACCTCGGCGTGCTGATCCTGACCCGCGCCGAAGAACGGGAATTCGATGAAGACGAGAAGAGCGTCGTGGCCTCTTTTGCCCGGCTTCTGGGATCGCAGTTGGGGCAGTGGCAGGCCATCCGCGACCTCCGCGATGCCAACGACCTGACCCTGCGCTCGCTGGGAGCTGCGCTGGAGCGCCGTGACGACGACACTGGCGGCCACACCACCCGAGTCGTCAGCATGAGCGTGCGCCTTGCCCGCCGCCTCAGTTGGGATGAAGATCAGGTCAAAGCTCTGCGCTGGGGGGCGTACCTACACGACCTGGGCAAACTGGCGATTCCTGACCGCATCTTGCATAAGCAGGGACCACTGGACGCTGGAGAACGCCGCATCATCCAGACCCATACCACTGTGGGCTACGACATGCTGCAAGACCTTCACTTTCTGCCCGCAGAGACGCTGGATCTGGTGCGCTATCACCACGAACGTTGGGACGGCACTGGCTACCCTGCCGCCCTGCGCGGCCAGAACATCCCCGAAACAGCTCGGGTGTTCAGCATCGTTGATGTCTTCGATGCCCTCACCAATGCTCGGCCCTACAAACCTGCCTGGACACGCGAACGCGCCCTGAATGAAATTCGGATGCAGGCGGGCCGCCAGTTCGATCCGCAATACGTAGAAGCCTTCCTCCGCATGATGGCCGAACACGACGACGCCCGCTTGGTGTCCTGAATTGAATTACCCCAACGTTTCCAGATCTGCCCGAGTAGGCGCGTAGGCTCCGGCGCAGGCACAGGCGGCTGCGGCGGCCCGGAGACCGAGTTGAAGATGGTCGTTCCAGAGGGCGTCAGGATTCTCGGTGGCGCTGACCAACATTCCGGCGCATAGCGCGTCTCCTGCGCCCACGGTATCCACGACCTGTACAGGGGTGGTGGGCAGATCAAGGCGACCTGCTGACTGAAACAGGGTCGCGCCCGCCGCGCCGCGTGTGATTACGATAGGTGAGCGGGCGTTCATGCCGCGCAGCTCGCGCAGGGCGTCGTCTTCACTGCGTCCGGGGAAGAAGAAGTTCAGGTCTTCATCGCTGAGCTTGATCAGGTCGGCGCGGCGCATCACGGCTCCGAACACGGCGGGATAATCGGCATGGCGGTGAGAAATACGGGCGTTGGGATCGAAGCTGATCTTGACACCTGCGGCCCGCGCCGCTTCAATCAGGCCCAGCAGGGTATCGGCCAGCGGCCACCGCGCCAGGCTGATGCCGCCCACGTGCAGCCATTTCACTGCGCCCAGCCAACCATCGGGGAGGGCGGTGGGATCAAAATACAGGTCAGCGCTATTTTCACCCAGAAAGCGGTAGGCAGGCGGCGACTTGGAATACACGACTGCCATCAGTGTGGGCGCGGGCGCACGCTGCAAAAAGCGGGGATCGAGGCCCGCTTCCAGCGATTCGCGCAGAAGGTCGTCTCCAAAATTATCCTGCCCCACTGCACCTGCAAAGGCGCTTGGCACGCCGAGCCGCGCACAGGCCCGCGCCACATTCCAGCCTGCCCCTCCCGGATGCGCGTTCCAGACGTTTCCGCCGCCAGTTACTAGGTCGGTCAGTGCTTCACCAGCACTCACAATCAAGGGCAATGTCATACACGCCCACTTTAGAGCATCGGCCTAATTTGGGCGGCTGCGTTGCCTAATCGCCCAGGAGAAGGCTGGCTCAGACCAATCTGTACCCCCGACAGCATCCACTCCTGCTTAAGCTATTCTTCATTTTGTCTGACCCTCCACTCATTCACTGCACAGCCGAGTCACACTAGGGAATGGCTGCCTCTGCGCTTTCGGTCACCTCACCTGCCGCGTCTGCTTCTCTGCCCGGCGTGGTCGTTACCGGTGCAGCACGTGGAATCGGACGGGCCATCACGGAACTGTATGTAGAACGGGGACATCCGGTGTTGGGCGTAGATCTGAATTTGCCACCGCTGACAAAGGGCGGTCTGCGCCTGCGGGCCGATGTCGCCAGCGCTGCGGGGCGCAACCGGATCGTCCGGGCTGCCCGTGAACTGGGCGGTGTAGGCGTGTTGGTCAACAACGCCGCCTATCAGGGCGCACACGGGGGCGTACTGGACGTGAGCGCACGCGGCTGGGCACGGACTCTGAACGTGAATCTGAGCGCTCCTCTGCTGCTGACCCGTGACCTGATCGACCTGATGCCGAGGGGCAGCGCCATCGTGAATGTGGCGAGCGTGCAGGGGCTGTTCGCTGAGCAGGGTAACGTCGCCTATAACGCCAGTAAAGGCGGTCTGGTGAACCTGACCCGTGCGATGGCCCTCGACCTCGCGCCGCGTGGGGTACGCGTCAATGCTGTGGCTCCCGGCGCGATCAGTACCGAATCGGTGTTGCAGGCCATCGCCGTCAGTGCCGACCCCGACCAGACACGCCGGGACTACGAAGACCTGCACGCCCTGCGCCGCCTCGGAGAGCCGCGTGAAGTCGCGCAGGTCGTCTATTTTCTGGGAAGCAGCGAGGCCAGTTTTCTGACTGGCGTGATTTTGCCTGTAGACGGCGGCATGACGGCCAGTTTTATGATGGCGGGCAGACCTGTCTGAAAAGCAGTTCGGCCTTCATCCGGGGCTGGTTCTTTTCTGTTCATAACAGCGAAGGACACGTCCGTCTCTGGATGTGCCCTTCAAGTCTGTTTTGTACCCGGAGGGCTTGGCAAGCCGGATGGAACACCGCACTGCACAGTGTTCCGTCGGAATCCGTATTACATCCGCCGCCTGCCCCAGCTCAGCAGTCCGATGATCAATGTAAAAGCGGTCAGTGCCAGCACCGGAATGGTGATGATGGAATTCAGGCCCGCCAGTACGCCGCTGCCCCAGATCGGCCACTGCACGTCGCATCCGGCGGTGGTCTGACCTACGCCGCAGATTTTGAGGGTCTGAATGATGCCCCAGTCTTCCAGATTGTGGATTAGGGCCACCACCCAGCCCACGGCGGCCAGTGGCAGAGCGTAGGTACGAATATTCAGGTCACCCCGGAGTGCGGCGATGCCCAGCAGCAGGGCCAGCGGATACATGGCAATGCGCTGAAACCAGCACAGCACACAGGGAATGAAGCCCCGAGATTCGCTGAACCACAGGCTACCGATGGTGGCGATCAGGGCCACCACCCACGCCAGATAGAGGCGGTTGTCGCGTGTCATCCCCGCGCCTCAGTTCTTCAGGGCAGCGTCTATAGCGGCACTGACCGAGTCGGTGGCGTAGCTGTCGACCAGCTTGCCGTTGATGTAGATGGCGGGCGTTCCGGCGACTTTGGCATCGGTCGCCTGCTTCTCGTCGGCGTCTACAGCGGCAGCAGTCTGATCGCTATCCAGGCAGGTAGCAAATTTGGCCGTATCGAGGCCCTCCACATTGGCGGCCAGCTCTTTCAGGCGGCTTTTGGTGGCCCACACGGTAGATTCGCTGCCCTGCCCACGAAACAAAACGGTTTTAAAGCTGTTGTGCAGGTCATTGCTTTGCAGGAAGGCACACTCCACGGCCTGCGCGGCCAACTTGCTGTCGTCGGTGGGCAGGCGGGCATTCTGGGCCAGGAAGGGAAAGTTCATGGAGACCATCTTGACTTTGCCGGTGTCGATGTATTTGCTCTTCAGCTCGGGCAGGAATTCGTCTTCAAACCGTTTGCAGTTGGGACATTTGAAGTCCTCGAAGACGACCATCGTAACGGGCGCGTCTGCTTGCCCCATCACAGGCTGCCCTGAAGTGTTGAAACTGACGGCTTGAGCGGAGCCGCTGGGTTTGCCGCGAACTGCGAACAGCGCGATGGCAATCAGGGCGGCGGCCAGCAGCGTTCCGATCACCAGAATGGTACGGTTTGGGTTGGTTCCTTGAAGACGGGTCATATGGGGTCAGTCTACCAATCGGGCGGATGAACTGGGCAGAGGGTAGGTTGAATCATGGGGCCAGAGAATTGCCCCTCCGGGCGGACCAGAAGGGGCAACTGAGGTGGAGTGGGGATTCAGGTGGTGAGTTCGGGTACGCCTGATAATCTGGCCGCCCGACGCCGTGCCCGCCGTTTCAGCAGAATGTTGATGACCTGCCGCACAAAGCTGAAGCCCAGGCCCACCAGCAGGGCCAGGATTGCCGTGCGCTGAAATTCGGGATTGGCGGGCAGGGTCAGCGTGGGGTCTATTTTGGGGCCAAAGCGCCCGACCCCCAGCAGCGTGCCTGCAAATAATAGCCCCGCAAATGGCAGCACCAGTGGCCCGCCTGAATGCTTCACCAACAGCAGTGCCATCAGCGCACCGCCCACCAGCGGCACGATGATGCTCCACTGGGCAGGCGGCGCGTTGGGACTCAGGAAGGCCAGCCCCCCCAAGACCACGCCGAGATAACCGAACCAGCCACCGAATTCATCGGCCAGAATAACGAGCAGCACCCAGGCCAGCAGGCGCACGGGCCAGTCGCCGGGTGTCCACATGAAGTAGGCCAGCAGCGCCAGTAGCGCCCAGCCGCCCACCAGACGGGCCAGATCCAGCCATCCAGCGCGGCGACGGGCAGCCCGCAACCGCGCGGCACGGGAAGGCCGCGCCGGGCCGGGCAGGTCTGGAGACAGGTCTGCTCTCGCCGTATCTACCCTGGTCGGGTCTGTTCTGGCGGCATCTGTCTTGGAAAGGTTTGGGGGAGGCGTGGTCATACGTTACCTGTGATCATAAAGCCCACAGACCATAAAGCACCCTGAATCATTGATCACTTTTCTTGGGGCGTCCCTTGCGGGCAGGTGCGGCAGCCACCAATTCGCGTTCCGGGTCTTCGGCAGTTGCCACCGCTTTGGCTTTGGCCGAGGCTTTTTTGGCTGGGGCTTTGGCTTCGGGCTTGGTCGGTGCAGCGGGTTCCGGCTCTCCGGCAGGCTTGATCCCCGGTACGCGCCGCAGGTACGTACCTGTATGCGATGTGGCGTGGGCGGCCAACTGCTCCGGCGTTCCGGTGGCGACCACCAATCCGCCGCGCACGCCGCCTTCTGGCCCCAGATCGATGATGTGGTCGGCGCACTTCATCACGTCCAGATTGTGTTCGATGATGAGCAGGGTATTGCCGCCCTCCACGAGGCGTTGCAGCACTTCCATCAGCTTCCGCACATCTTCAAAGTGCAGGCCGGTGGTGGGTTCGTCCAGAATGTAGATGGTTTTGCCGGTGGCCCGCTTGCTCAGCTCGGACGCCAGCTTGATGCGCTGCGCCTCGCCGCCCGACAGCGTGGTGCTGGGCTGCCCGATCCGCATATAGCCGAGGCCCACGTCACACAGCAGTTGCATCTTGCGCTCGATGGCGGGAATGGCCTCGAAAAACTCGCGGGCATCCTCGACGGTCAGGTTCAGCACATCGCTGATGGTCTTGCCGTTGTACTTCACTTCCAGCGTTTCGCGGTTGTAGCGTGCGCCTTTGCAGACCTCACAGGGCACGTAGATGTCGGGCAGGAAGTTCATCTCGATCTTCATCACGCCGTCGCCCTTGCAGTGTTCGCAGCGCCCGCCCTTCACGTTGAAGGAAAAGCGCCCCGCCTGATAACCCCGCCGACGTGATTCGGGGGTGCGGGTAAACAGGTCTCGCACCTCGGTAAAGACGCCCGTGTAGGTGGCCGGGTTGCTGCGCGGCGTGCGCCCAATCGGAGACTGGTCGATCTCGATGACCTTATCGAGATGCTCCATGCCCTCGATGCGGTCATAGCGGCCCGGACTGGTCTTCGCGCCGTTCAGTTCGCGGGCCAAGGTCGCGTGCAGAATGTCGTGAATCAGGGTGCTTTTGCCGCTGCCGCTGGGGCCGGTCATCACGGTCATGGTGCCCAGCGGAATGTCGATGCTGACGTTTTGCAGGTTGTGTTCCCGCGCCCCGATGACTTTCAGGCGCTTGCCGTTGCCGCGCCGCCGCTCTGCCGGAATCTCAATTTTCAGTTCGCCGCGCAGGTATTTTCCGGTCAGGCTGTCGGGGTTGTCTCTCACCTCGGCGGGCGTGCCCACCGCCACGATCTCGCCGCCGTGGACGCCTGCACCCGGTCCCATATCGACCAGATAATCGGCTTCCATCATCGTATCTTCGTCGTGTTCCACCACCAACAGCGTGTTGCCCAGATCCCGCAGGTGCTTCAGTGTTCCGATCAATCGGTGGTTGTCCTTGGGATGCAGGCCGATGCTGGGTTCGTCCAGCACGTACAGCACCCCGGTCAGGCCCGATCCCACCTGCGTTGCCAGCCGGATGCGCTGGGCCTCGCCGCCGCTGAGGGTGTTGGCGGTGCGGTCAAGGCTCAGGTAATCCAGACCCACATCCACCAGAAACTTCAGGCGGGTGCGAATGGCCTTCAGAATCGGGGCGGCCACCGCCTCGCCAAACACGTTCAGGGTGTAGTCGTAGCGGGCCGGGGCGTGCGCTTTGGCCGTGCCGCCGAGGTGTCCGGCCAGATGCGGCGCGACCGCGTCATGATCCAGCGTGCCTTCCTGCAATCCGGCAAAAAAGGCGTCGGCGTCCAGCACGCTCATGCCGCTGGCCTGCGAGATGTTGAGGCTGCCCACCCGCACCGCCAGAATTTCGGGTTTGTAGCGCGTGCCTGCACAGGTCGGGCAGGGCCGCAGCTCCATCATTTCTTCCAGCTTCTCGCGCATGAATTCCGATTCGGTATCGGCAAAGCGGCGCTCCAGGTTGGGCAGCACGCCTTCAAATTCAGTCATAAAGCGCATGGTTTCTTTGCCTGCGCGGCGGTAGATCACTTCAAACGGTTCGCCGGGGCCGTTCAGGATGGCAGTTTTGGCCTTCTCCGGCAGGTCGCGCCACGGCGCTTTCAGGTCAAATTCCAGATGTTCTGACAGCGCCTTAAGCTTGTCCCAGTAGTACACGCCGCCGCCCGTGCCTTTCTTCGACCAGGGCAGAATTGCGCCTTCTGCGATGCTCAGTTTCTCGTCTACGACCAGTTCGGGTGAAAATTCGTTTTTGTGCCCCAGCCCCGCGCAGTCTCCGCAGGCCCCGTAAGGCGAGTTAAAGCTGAAAGAACGGGGTTCGAGTTCTTCCAGAACGCTGCCGTGTTCCGGGCAGGCGAACTTTTCGGAATACAGCTCTTCGGCACTTTCACCGTCTGGGCCGCCTTCGGGCATCAGCACGCGCAGCAGGCCCTCGCCCCGGCGCAGGCCGAGTTCCACGCTTTCGGCAATGCGGGTGCGGTCACTGCCGCGTAGCGTCACGCGGTCAATCACCACGTCCACATCATGCTTTTCAAACTTTTCCAGCTTCAGCTTTTCGGCCTCGTCCAGTTCGTACAGCGTGCCGTCCACGCGCACCCGCGCAAACCCCTCGCGCCGCAGATCGCCAAACAGCTTGCGGTATTCGCCCTTGCGCCCACGCACCACTGGGGCCAGCAAAATAGCGCGGGCGTCTTCGTAGCCGCTCAGGAGGCGGTCTGTGATCTCGCTGGGACTCTGTTTTTCAATTTTGCGCCCACACACCGGGCAATACGGCGTGCCCACGCGGGCGTACAGCAGGCGCAGATAGTCGTGAATCTCGGTAACGGTGCCGACCGTACTGCGGGGGTTGTGGCTGGTGGTCTTCTGGTCGATAGAAATAGCCGGAGACAGACCCTCGATGCCGTCTACATCCGGCTTTTCCATCAGCCCCAGAAACTGGCGGGCATAGGCGCTCAGCGATTCCACATAGCGGCGCTGGCCCTCGGCATAAATCGTGTCGAAGGCCAGCGTGCTTTTGCCGCTGCCCGACACGCCCGTAATGACGATGAATTGGTCACGGGGAAGCTCGACCGTCACATTTTTGAGGTTGTGTTCCCGCGCACCACGAACAATCAGGTTTTGCAAGTCGGAAGCTCCTTTGAATTGATCTTTGAGGGCGGCCAGCACACGTTTTACGGCGACTGGCGGGTTATGTCGGATGCATAAGGGAGCTTGCCCCCTTCGCTCTAAAACGGGCCATTCTAGCACTTCAAGGCAGGTTGGGGAAATGCCCGTTTTCTGGGTTGGGGTCAGTTCAAGACCTCATCAAAGAAAAGCGCCCCCACCCGAACAGGGCAGAGGCGCACGGTTGAACAGGTTTAAGCAGCGGCGGGCAGGGGACTGCTGGGTTCGTTGCGGCTGCCTGCTTTTTGCCAGAAGTACACGAGGGCAATCAGTCCAAGGGCGGCAATGTTCCAGACGATACTGGTGGGAATGATCAGAATAAAGGCTGCGGCCAACAGCATGATCATCTGAATGGGGTTGGTCTTGCGGTGCAGGAAGCGCAGGGTGGCGGCGCTGAAGGCGACCAGACCGATGAAGGCGAACAGGATCATCGGCACGGCTTCGCCCAGTGGAACACCGCCCAGCTTGCCGTCTTTGATCAGCAGCAGTACAGGATTAAAGAACATCATGTAGGCCAGGAGTGCTGTGCGGAGTTCGTACTGAAAAGCCTGCACGCCTGTTTTGATGGGGTCACCACCCGAGATGGCCGCCGCCGCGAACGCCGCCAACGCTACTGGCGGCGTACTGTCGGCCATGATGCCGAAGTAGAAGACGAACATGTGGACGGGCAGCATCTCGGCGGGATTGCCTGTATCGAGGCCCGCGATCTTGGCGATAATCGGCACGATCAGGGCGCTCATGAGGATGTAGTTGGCGGTGGTGGGCAGGCCCATGCCCAGAATCAGGGCAATAAGCTGGCCCATGAACAGCACGACCAGAATCCGCAGGAACTCGTTGCTGAACAGGTTGGCGACGCTCTGCACCAGATCGGCCAGCCCGAAACCCAGGCCCGTAATGGTCACGATGCCCACGATGATTCCGGCGGCTGCAGTGGCGATGGCGATCCCGATCATGGAGCGTGCGCCGCCCTCGAAGGCCTCGATGATTTTCTTGCCGCCGTCCAGCAGGCTGCGGGCGGGGCTGCGTCCGTCACGGCTACCCCAGAAGACTTCCTGTGCGAACATCATGACCAGCATGATCATGATAGTGGTCAGGGCCACGCGTTCGGGATTGGCTTCCGGGTTCACGGTCAGTACACCGATCAGGTAGCCCAGTGGAATCATGTAATACCAGCCTTCCAACAGGGTTTTGCGAACTCGGGGCAGTTCATTTCTGGGCAGACCTTTAAGGTTCAGTTTCAGTGCCTCGATATGAGACACCACCAGTAGCGCCGCATAGCACAAGAAGGCCGGAATAGCGGCTGCCAAGATCAGCGAACGGTACTCGATGTTCAGGTTCTGGGCCATGATAAAGGCCGCCGCACCCATGACAGGGGGCATCAATTGGCCGTTGGAACTGCTGGCGACCTCGATGGCTCCGGCTTTTTCGCGGCTATATCCGGTGCGGATCATGGTGCCGATGGTGATGTTGCCGCCCGTGACCACGTTGGAGACGGCGCTGCCCGAAATAATGCCGTTCAGGGCGCTGCTGAGGATGCTGGCTTTGGCCGCGCCGCCCCGGAAGCCGCCCAGGAGGCTTTGAGCGACCCGCATGAACCAGTCGCCTGCACCCAACTTGTCGAACACTGCGCCGAACAGCACGAACAGGAACACGATCTGAGCGCTGACGCCGATGGCCGTTCCGAAGATCCCCTCAGTGTTGGTCGCCAGTTGGCCCATCAATTGCGGCCAGGTGTAACCGTTGTGGAAAGGCGTCTGAATAAACGAAATCAGGCCGCGTGATCCCATAAAGGCGAACAGGATGAAGGCCAGCGAGATGATCGGCATGGCAATACCCAGGGTGCGCCAGGCCGTCAGCAGCAGCATGATGACGAGGGCGCTGCTGGCGATCAGATCCAACGGTGCGTCTGAGCGCAGGCCGCCGTTGTTGGCAATGTTGGAGTACTCTACAAAGAAATACAGCGCCGAGGCAGTGGCGAGGCCACCCAAAATCCAGTCTCCCCAGGGCACCTTGGTCTGAGGATTGCCGGGTGTCTTTTTGAATGGGAAGACCAGGAAGGCCAGGGCAAAGGCGAAACCCAGGTGAATGGAGCGCAGGGTAGTCGGCACGATGGTGCCTTGATAAGCCGCGTACATCTGGAACAGGCACCAGCCCACCGCCACGATGGTGACCAGCATGGCCTGCCAGCCGAACAGCTTGCGTCCGCCCGTTTCGGCAGCTTCCACCATTTCTATGGCGCGGCGTTCGCCCTCGCTCATCTCCTGTCCGGGTGGAGTGAGGCTCGGGTTACTGCTGATCGGTCTTGTGGGTTCACTCATATCTTCCTCATCCTCCTTGAAAGAAGAGGGGCCAGTCGCAGGTGGGATCGCGACTGGCCCCAATCATCAGGCCAGTACTCAGGCCACGACACAGCGCCTTATTTGACGTTCAGGCCTTTTTCTTTGAAGAACTTGACTGCGCCGGGGTGCAGAGGTGCAGGCAAGCCCTTAACGGCTTTTTCAAGCGAGTAGTTCAGGCCAAGGCTGGGGTGGATCGCCTTCAGGTCGGCTTCGCTGCCAAAGGTGGCTTTCATGGCCTTGTACACGGCATCAT
The DNA here is from genome assembly GCF_000378445.1 of Deinococcus aquatilis DSM 23025. Lineage (GTDB taxonomy): Bacteria > Deinococcota > Deinococci > Deinococcales > Deinococcaceae > Deinococcus > Deinococcus aquatilis. Next base: position 48,150 of record NZ_KB899699.1, read on the forward strand.
CACTGGTGGCACTGGTGGTCAACATGACCGCCTGCACCGCCACGCTGGGCACCGTTGCACCCACACCCTTATAAGACTTGGCGGGGATATTGAAGCGCACGTAGAAGGGGTACTTCTTGAGCAGGTTGGCAGCCTGGTTACCGCTGACAGGCACCACATTCACGTCTACGGTCTGGGCAATCTGGCTGATGGCGCTTGCGCCCACGCCCACGGTGTAGAACAGGGCGTCGGCCCGCTTGTCCTGCATCAGGCTGATGCCCTGTGCAGGAGAAACGCGCAGGGTCTGACCCAGATCATCGAGCTTCAGGCCGTAGGCTTCCATCACCTGACGGGCGGTCTGCTCGGTGCCCGAACCCAGGTCTCCGATGACGACGCGCTTGCCCTTTAGATCAGCAATCGAGTTGATCTTGGAGTCTTTGCGCGCGATGACGTGCAGAACCTCGGGGTACAGCACGGCCATGCTGCGGATCTTGTTGTTGGCCTTGCCCTCAAAGGCGCTGATGCCCGTGCCTTTGTAGGCGTAGTAGGCGATGTCGTTTTGGGCGATGGCGATGTCGAGTTCGCCCGTGCCGAGTGCGTTCATGTTAAAGACGCTGCCGCCCGTGCTGCGGGCATTGGCACGGACGCCGCTGCCTGAATCGTTGATCATTTTTGCCATGCCGGTGGCGACGGGAAAGTACACGCCCGTGGTGCTGCCCGAGCCGATGGTCAGGATGGTGTTGCCCTGCGCGAAGGCGACGGCAGCGGTTCCGAGAAGCAGCAAAGTAGACACGGTTTTCATAGACTTTTTCATTTGGATTCCTTCCGGTGGCCGACTGAAGGGTCGCCACGCGAGCGTGTTGAGAGTGGCGGAATGTTAGCACATTCTAAAAATTTGCCCTGATCCGTCATCATAATTGACGAGTCGGCTCAGAACGGTCATGCTCCGCCATCGGCTGTTTCCAGCTCTGGAGGCTATTCGTTGCTCTGAACTTGGCTCGCAGCAAACCTTAGCGCACTTTTTGCAGAATGTTAAGATATTCCTAGACAAACTGCAGTTTGAATGTCATAGGAGATGCTACGGGCAACAAATTACTGCAGAGATCAGGCATCGCGGCGTAACTTGCCGCAGCCCCACCAGGCCGCCGCGCACAGGGTAGCACTCAGGCCAAACACGGGGGCATATCCAGCGACATCGGCCAGGAACCCCCCCAGGACGGGGGCAAACAGGGCTGCGCCTACCAGAGTGTTGAGGGTGCCGATATACCGGCTGCGGGCATTGGCCGGGGCAATATTGAGCAAGTGGTTGGTATGTCCAAGGTTGAAGCCCTGAGCGGCCACACTCGACAGCACAAATACCCCCAGGTAGGCCCAGGAAGTCCACCCCAAGGCTCCCACCAACAGCGCATACAGCGGCGCAAGACCAGCAAAAACACTGGCATAACGGATAATGCGGCGTGAGCCTTTGCGCTCGGCCACCCTCTGCCACACCACATTCGACAGAGGCGCAGCTCCGGTAAGGGTCATCACGAAAATGCCCAGTGTGGCTGCTGGAAAATGCAATTCGCGTAGGGCGTACACGGCATAAAACGGCTCGGCCATGCTTGCACCTGCCAGCAGCAGACGCACCCTCAGAAAGGCCCGAAAATGCGGGTCACGTAGCGTTTCGGGAATGGCCCGTACTTCAGCCCGTACACCCTCTGCTGGAAGTGGTGGGTCAGGCGGCTCCGACAGGCGGCCAAAGAGCCAGTAGCCCACGCTGTAGGCCAGGGTTCCCAGCGTAAAAATCAGCGCGTAATTATAGGGAAAGGCCAGCCCAGAGCCGAGAATCCAGCGTACCAACAACCCCGCGCCAAAGGCCAGCAGGCCGCCGTAGAGGTTGCGGGTGCCAAAAAACCGTGACCGCTGTTCGGAAGGAACTGTTTTGCTGATGACCTCCAGAAAAGGCAGGCCCGATACGCCCGAGGCCAGAGCATTTGCCAGCATCGCCAACACGAAGAGCGTGAGGCACAGGGCGGGCATCTGCCACAGCAGAGCCGCCACCAGAATCATGGACACGTAGCTGAGCGTGCGGATCAGGGCCGCCGAACGGTACACGGGCAACTTGAAAGGCAGGCTGCGAACCCGTGCGGCCACCAGCAGTTGCGGCAGCATCCATCCGCCCCCGGCTATGGCGGGCAGCAGGCCGATCACGGCGTTAGGTGCACCCAGCCGCGCCGCGAAACCAGCGACCACCACAGTCACATTGAAAAACCCGTCGCCTGTAAAAACAAACCAGCCGTTCAGGATGCCCAGCCGTCCATTGCGGTCCCAGCCCCGCAACAGAGGCATGCCCCGACCTGCACCCTTCTGATCCGATTGTTCGTCTAGAGGTTCATCTGATCGGTCGTCTCCCCGGCTCATTCCTCTAGGCTCCTGGCAGTCTCAGCACGCCTTCCAACGCGGCGTAGGCATCGGGGCGGGCCAGAAAGACCAGTTCATCGTCGGTGGTCAGCAGCAGTTCGGGACGGGGCAGGCGTACGGTGCCGTCACGCACGATGCCCACCACCTCTACTCCCGGCGGCAACGACAGCACACTCAGCCTTGCGCCGCGCCAGCTCGGGGGCACACCCCGGCGGTACAGTTCGCGCTCAGCAGGAGTCAGCGAGGAGGTCGTTTCGGTGTCCAGCGCGTCGTCGGGCCTGGGCGCATCAAAGGGGGTTGCGGGAGCATTGGCTGTACGGCGCGGAATAAAGCGCACGCCTTCTGGCAGGAGGGGCGCGGTGGCTCCGGCATGAACCGCACTCGCTGCACGCGACCTCGCCTGACCGGGCACCAACCCCGATTCGCCGCTGAGAACGTGGGCGACTCCTGCGGTCAGCAGCGCCACCGGAAGCAGCGCGTCGCCGCCCCACGCCACCGCCAGCAGCGCGGCAGCTACCGGCACATTCAGCGTCACCGTGACGTAGGCGACCACCCCCACCAATGCCGCCACAGCCGGATCTACGCCCAACAAGCTGCCCAGCCCCACGCCCAGCACGCCGCCCACCCCCACCGAGGGCAGAACGCCACCGCCGAAGGCGAGCCGCGCCCCTAACGCCAGCAGCAGCCAGCGCCACAGCCCGCCGCCCAGCGCCTCTGACCCCAGGAACCCGGACGCGCCGAGCTGCACCCAGCCGGTGCCGTCACCCAGAATGGCGGGCGTGCCGACGATGCCCAGGGTTCCCAGTTCCGCCGTACCTGCCCAGGCCACCAACGCCGTCAGCAGGCCGAAGGCAGCGCCCAGTACGGGCCGCAGCCGTCCATCCGACCACTGCTCGGGAATGGCCCGGAAGGCGAACAGCGACAACCACCCCAGCAGGGTGACGGCCAGAATGATGGCGGCGACCTCCGGCAACTGTGCCGCCGCTGGAGCCTGCACATCGGCAATGCTGAACAGGGGCTGAAACCCGAACGCCAACCCGTACACCGCGTAGGCCGCCACCGAGGCCAACACGCAGGGCATCAAGACCTCGAACTCGAACTCGAACCGGCGGTACAGCACCTCGGCGATCAGCACGGCGGCGGCCAGGGGCGCGTGTAGAACTGCGCCCAGCGCCGCTGCCGCGCCCGCCAGCGTGAGGGTGCGGGCCTCTACCGAATCCAGCCGCGTAACCCGGCCCAGCAGCCGCGTGCCCAGTTGCCCCACCATCGTGAAGGCCGAGTCGCGCCCCACCAGCAGCCCTGCGCCGTACCCCAGCAGCGTTCCGGCCAGCGTGCGGAGTTGGATGATCAGCCCCGGCCACTGCCCCCGTGCATGGTAGCCGCGCACCAGTTGGGTCAGGGGATCGCCGGATCTGGCAGGAAGCAACCACGCATAGGCCGCGCCGACCAGTGGCAAGGCCAGCAGGCCCCAGGGCAGGGCCGTTCCGAACGCCATCAGCAGTCCGCCCTCGCCGGGAGTGCCGGGGGGCGAGTATCCGGTCAGCTGTGCGCCCAGCTGCAATAGATTGTCCAGCACCAGCCGCAGCAAGATGCACAGCCCGCCCACCAGTCCGCCCAGCAGCGCACTCAGCACCACCACGCGGCCCGTTTCCAGGCGGGTCAGAACAGCACGGGGCAGAGGAGAACGCATCGGCAGCATGCTAACCCAAGTCATGTGCTGGGGGGCCAATAACCAAGGCTCCTGCGTAGAGTCCCACCTGAAGTCCCTCAGAAATCAGGGGAGAGTTGTCTTCCGGCACCGTAAACGAACACAGGGCAGAGGGCCAGCAACAGACGTCTTTGCTGGCCCTCTTTACTTTTTTGCCGCTTTTTGGTTGCCTACGCTGAACTTCCGCCCTGAATACGCCGCTGATTCTGTTCCCAGATCAGGTCGCGCATGACCCAGCCGCTGCCGGGAAACCGCAGGCCCAGCCGCAATTCTCCCAGCAGATACTCGCGCACGTCGTTCAGAGCAAACCCCTGTTCGATCAGTTGGCCCAGATTCACCTCGCCGTCCAGGGCACGTGCAATCGGATGGATGGCCGCCCGTTTTCCGCCGGGGCGCAGGCGCAGGCCGAACCAGGCGTAACGTTCGGTGGGGTCTACCTTGCCGTCCTTGACCGCCTCGGCCACCAGTTGCGCCACCTGAAACAGTGGCATGTCGGCCTGCCTCGCGGCGGCCCGGACACTGCGGCCCTGCATATCGTTGAACAGCGAGATGTCGCCCTGAAACACCCGGCTGGGGCTGCCGATGACGGCGCAGATCTGCGTCCATTCATCGCTGGCCCGCGCCCAGTCGGTCATGAAGTGATCGTATGGCCCCAATGCCGCGCCGGTCACGGGCTTGAGTTCAAAGGCGAAGGTGCCGCTGTCGGGCAGCATCGGACTGGCATGAATGGCGTCCACGCCCATCCAGTCCAGAATGCCGCCTGCCACGACTTCGCCCTTGACATACGCGACGGTGTAAGGCACTTCGGACTGCACCTCCAGGACGCCCGTTTGCCGGGTGCCGTTGATGAGTTCCATCACGCCGATAAGTGGAAGGTCTGAGAGGAGGCCCTGCATGAATATGCTCAGTGTAGCGGCTGACACAGGGCATGGGTGAGGCGTGCTTACAGATCACTCTATTTAGGCAGTGGGGGGGTGGGCTATGAACTGTGAGCAAGTTGCTGTGCCGCCACATCCAACCAGGCCGCGCCCAGTTCTGCGCTGACATCGCTGGCGCTGAGGCCGTAGCCGTGCCGCGCTCCCGCCCGCTCACCCGCCCTGGCGTGCAGCGTCACGCCACACAGCGCGGCGTCGGGCGCAGCGAGGCCCTGCCCCAGGAGCGCCGCCACGATGCCCGCCAACGTATCGCCCATGCCCGCGCTGCCCATGCCGGGATGCCCGCCCCGGCTGACCCACAGGCCGCCCGGATGGGCCACGATACTGGGGCCGCCTTTCAGGATCACAGAGCCGCCGTAACGGGTCTGGAGGGCGCGGGCCGCTTCCAACGGATCACGCGTGATCTCGGCCACCGAACATTCCAGCATTCTGGCCGCCTCGCCGGGATGGGGGGTCCAGACGCAGCCGTCATGTCCCAGTCCAGTCAACTCGGGCTGCAGGGCGTCGGCGTCCAGAACGCAGGGCACGCCCCGTCCTGGCCTGCTGCTCTCCATTCCCTTCCAAGCCAGCACCATGCGGGCCAGGGCAGGTGCGTCCGGCCCCAGGCCCATACCAATGCACACGGCGTCCGGGCGGCTGTGGGATGCAGCCTCGGCCAGAGCTGCGGCCAGATCCTCGTGCCGCCGGATCATCAGTTCGGGCATCACCAGCGGCACCTCTGCCGCCGAATACACCGTGACCAGTCCTGACCCGGCCCGCAGCGCCCCCACACCTGCCAGGGCTGCCGCCCCCGCCGTGCCCGGATGGCCGCCCACCACCCACACCCGCCCCGCCGTGCCCTTGTGGGCGTCGGCAGATCGCACGGGCAGGAGGCGGGCCACGTCTGCCCGCGTGGGCCGGGTGGCAAAGGCCTGTGCCTGTGCCCAGCCGGGGGGCAGGCGCAGATCGGCCAGCCTGACCTCTCCGGCCCGGTGTGCGGCGGGGCCAAACAGGAGCGCCGTCTTGAGGCCCGACAGTGTCACAGTCAGCGCGGCCTGTACAGTTTCGCCCGGTAGATCGGCGCGGGTGGCGTCCAATCCGCTCGGCAAATCTATCGCCACCACCGGAAGGCCGGAAGCGTTTACTGCCGCCACAATCTCGCTCAGTGCGGGCCGCAGCGGAGGCGTAAAGCCGGTGCCCAGCAGGCCGTCTACCATTACCGCTGCTGCCCGAGATTCTCGTGCCACTGCCGCCGCATTCAGCGCCGCTATCCGCACGCCCACCGCGCCCAGCCGTTTCCGGTTGGCCCGCGTCAGGGGATGGCGTACCGGGGCGGCCAGCACCCGCACGTCTTTTCCCAGTGCTGCCAGATGTCGTGCGGCCACCAGCGCGTCTCCGCCGTTGGCCCCGCCACCTGCCAGCAGCAACACCCGCCCCGCCGGAAAAGCGTCATGCACGGCGTCGGCCACAGCTCGCCCGGCTTCTTCCATCGCCAGCTCCAGCAGGCCCGCCCCCAGCAGCCGCGCGTCCAGCGCCCGCACGCCAGCGGGGGAGAGAACGGGGTCGGCCATCAGCGCAGTTGCATTGTGCTGCACGGTTCGCTCAGCCCCCGGCACTGCGGAAGATCAGGACCACGATCAGTACCGCTGCCGCCACCATGACCCAGCGAATGGCCCGCAATTTCGGATTGGCCTTGAACTGTTCGCGCATGTCCTCCCGCGTTTCCTGCTGAGAACGGCGCACGCCGAGGCGCTGAGCACGCCGAATAGCCCCCACCGATTCATAGACCTTGCCCTGCCGCCGGAGAGCCACGCCCAGGTTATGGTGTGCGCCCTCGTAGTCGGGGGCCAATTTCAGCACCTCGCGGTAGCAGTTCTCGGCCTCGGCAGGGCGGCCTGCTTCCAGATCGAGGTTGCCCAGATTCATCAGTGCCCGGTAGTGGCCCGGATCGAGGCGGCGGGCGTCCTCGAAGGCGGCGCGGGCGGGGCCGGGTTCGTCGCGCAGGGCATGCAGCACTCCCAGGGCGTTGTGTGCCTCGGCCTGCATCAGTGGGTGCGCGTGCGCGGGCCGCAGCACCTCGCTGAGTTCGCCGGGGTCGGCCACGCCGCTGCCCGCTTCCAGTGCGGCCAGAGCATGATCGAGCACTTCAGGAGCCGCCAGCGACCTCAGCAGCGCCATTTCTCCCACTAATCCCCCCGTCTCGCCCCCTTTCAGGGCTTCCACGTAACCCCCCAAAGCCCGCCTCGCCGCCGGGTATTTGCGGGCGCGAACATCTTCCTGTACAGCCACCAGCGTCACAAGTGCGGCAAATACATCAGGCGGAGAAGGCAGCAGGTGCGCCGCCGCCTGTGCCCTGCGCCACTCGCCGTTGCGGGCAAAAGGCTTCCAGTCCAGAGCAGGCTCGGAGGGGCCGGGAACGGTTTCAGGCGGTGAGAGTTCAGGTGCCAAGAGTTCAGGTGGCGACCCCGGCAACACCGGGGCGTCGGTGGGTGGCCCCTCGTCCGGCACAGCTTGGTCGGACACGGCAGAAAGAACGCCCTTGCGGGCAGGATCGGTCATGTGGGCAGTATACTGACGCCGCCCAGCAGACTTTGAGGGTTTCAGGGGCGGTCTTTTCAGGCTGCCCGGTTCCGAGGCGCTGACTCCTGCCGCGCGGCCCCTGGGCGACTGCTCGCCAGTGTGCCCGCCCGCCGATCTCTGCTCTGAGTTTCCTGCCCACACGTATTTCCTGTCCACCACACTTCCTGTTCACCACACTTCCTGCTCACCCAATCTGCGCCCCCCGATGGAGACGTTTCCCCTTGAACACTGACGTGAATGCCGACCTTCCCGACCCCAGCACCGCGCCCCTGTATTCCCCTGCTCGCGTGCGCGAACTGCTGACCCTGCACGGCCTGCGCCCCACCAAAAGCCTGGGTCAGAATTTTCTGATCGACGGCAATATCCTGCGGGCCATCGCCGAAGCAGGCGGAGCCGCGCCCGGCGTGCCGGTGCTGGAGATCGGTCCCGGTCTGGGCGTGTTGACCCGCGAGGTGGCCTCACGGGGGGCAGTGGTGACGGCCCTCGAAAAAGACGAGCGGCTCCGGCCCGTGCTGGCCGAGACACTGGCAGGCACCGGAGTCCATGTGATCTGGGGAGACGCCCTCGATTTCGATTATGCGGGGCTGCCTGCGGGGACCCGCGTCATCGCCAATCTGCCCTACTACATCACGGGGGTGCTGCTGTCACGGTTTATGCAGGCTCCCAATATCCTGTCGGCCACCGTACTGGTGCAAAAAGAGGTGGCGCAGCGTCTTGCGGCCAAACCGGGTCAGGATGCCTACGGGTTTCTGAGTGCGCTGGCGGCCCTCTACGGCAGTGTCAAACATGTGCGCGACGTGCCCAAAGGTGCGTTCCTACCCGCGCCCGATGTGACGAGCAGCGTGGTGCGGCTCGATTTTGACCGCGCCCGTCCTCTGCCCGACCCCGCACTGGTGAGCTTTATAGACGCGGCCCTGCACCACCGCCGCAAGACTCTGCGGAACAATCTGCGCCTGATCGGGCATGAGGGTGCACCTGTGGACGCCGCCATCGCCGGAGCGGGCCTGCGGGCCGACGTGCGGGCCGAAGACGTGGCGCTGGACGACTTGCAGGCCGTTGCGAGGAGCCTGGGCGTGGTACGGTAAAGGCCGTATTACACGCAGGTGTGACCGGGCGGGGTCTGTCTTTGCCGCGCCGTTTTCCGGTTGGTGTCTCCTGTACACTTTGGTACACTGCTCGGTCACTCTGCGGGTGTTCCCGCACTCTCCTTTCATCTTGTCTCACTCGATAGGGCCACGTCCCATCCCGGCCCGGAGGTTCTAACCGTGAAGTTCTACGTCATTGGCGACGTTACCGTTGACCATCTGTATCATCTGAATCAGTTGCCCACGCCCGGCAGCGAGATCGCCCCCAGCCGTTCCACGATGGAACCCGGCGGCGCGGGCGGCACCATCAGCGTTACGCTGGCCCGCCTCGGCCACAGCGTGATTCTGGCGGCCCGTGTCGGAGACGACCCCTTTGCCGAATACGCCCTGGGCCGGGTGCGCGACAGTGGAGTCAGCGTGGCGGCCATTCAGCGCGACCCCGATCACCTTACCAGCACCATCACGGTGATGCAGACCCCCGACGGCCTGCGGGCCATGATCAGCGACGGGGCCGCCAACCGTCAACTCGACCCGGCCAAGCTGAAAAAGAAAGACGTGGAAACCAGCGATGCCCTGATCATTTCCGCCTATTCCCTGACGGAAGGCCCGCAGCGCGAGTATTCGCTGAAGGCCATCGAGGCGGCCAAGAACGCCAAAAAACCAGTGCCCGTCTTTATCGATCTGGGCACCGGGGCTGTCAACAAGGCCGGAACCAAACTGGAGCAGGACGTGATCGGCGCAGATTACCTGATGCTCAATCAGCACGAACTGCTGGCCCTCACGGGCACGGGCAGCATCAGCACGGCACTTGCCCAGCTCGGTGCAGGTGGGGCGCGGCGCGTCATCGTCAAGGTCGGCAAAATGGGCAGCATCGTCTGGACACCCGATGAAACTGAACTCGTGGACGCTGTGCCGCCTGAGGGGAGTGTCGTAGACAGCACCGGTGCGGGCGATACCTTCACGGCTGCCTTTGCCCACGCGGTTCTCTCCGGCCTGCCTCTGGCCCGTGCCGCCCGCGCTGCCAACGCCGCCGGTGCTCTGGCGGCCACCCGTTTCGGTGCCCAGAGCCGGGAAATCACGCCGGGCGACCTGGAAACGGTCATGACCAAAAAGTAGGTTGTGGGCAGCAGAATCAGAAATCAGCTTCCGTGAATCAGCACAGGTAGATCAGAGATCATTACAGGCCGGACAAGCAATCACTGCTTTTCCGGCTTTCTTTGTTCCGATTCCCAGATCACTTGTCAAGAATGTCATTTATTTTTGACCGAATCCTATGAGTCAATGTTGGGCAGCAGTTGGGAGAACGGAAGCGGCAGAAGGAAGACGGACGGTAGTTTCCTTCGGAAAAATGCCCTGAGTTCCGTACCGAATCACGCTGGAGAGGTTAAAGTTCCTCCACGTCTCACATGAGGGCCGTTATTCTCATGGTCTTCCAGTGTTTTGTGACAACAAGCCCGCTAAACTCCATCCCAGTGAAGCTCATTCCAATTAGTCACGTTCTCGTCTCTTTCTCCCGGCGTCTGTTGTTCCCGCTGGCCCTCTCTGTGCTTGCGCCTCTGGCTCTGGCTGTGCCCCGTGTGGGAAGCCACGACGGATATACGCGTCTGGTCTTCAATCTTCCGAAGGCGGCGACCAGTACGGTCAAAGTCAGCGGACAGAGCGTCACGGTGCGCCTGAATGTCAAATTGCCTGCCGAACAGGGGGCGCTCAATGCCCCCGGTGTCACGGCCTACGCGGTGGCAGGCGGTACGGTCACGGTCACGCTGGCTAAAGGTCATGCCAGCGCCAAAGCCAGCGTGTTGCCCGCCGCCTCCGGTCAGCCTGCTCGCCTAGTGATAGATGTGCCCACCAGCGTCGCCGCCTCACGCATTCCCTCCACGCCGCAGGCCCGCAGCACACCTGCGCCCGCCCGGACTCCTACCCCCGCTGCCGTCACCCGCCCTGCTGGTTCGGGCACCACCTTTCGCCCGCGTGTGGTCCTGGATGCCGGACACGGCGGCATAGACCCCGGCATGGTCAGCCGCTGGGTCACCGAGAAGGAACTGACCCTGGCAATTGCCATGCGTGTCCGTGCCGAACTGGTCAAGCACGGCATAGATGTGGTCATGGTGCGCGAAACAGACCGCCACCTCAGCAAAGACAAACGCACCGATCTCGATATGCGTTCCCGATTGGCAACTACCGGGACGGTCAGCGCCTTTGTCAGTATTCATGTCAATGCTGCTGGGGCCAGCGCACAGGGCATCGAAACCTACTACTTCGGGCAACCGCTGGCCGGAGGTGACCGCAGTCAGGCCGTGCGCGAAAACGGGGGCGGCAGCGTGGGGCAGGAGTTGACCCGGCAGGCCGCCAACAGTGCCCAGAACCTGCTGGGCGACATTCTGGCTCAGGCCAAGGTCGCCTTCAGCCGCCAGTTGGCCCAGAAGGTGCAGGCCAACCTGATCTCTGCCACAGGTGCCGTGAACCGGGGCGTCCATACCGACACCTTCTACGTGATCCGTAACCCCACCACTGCCGCCATTCTCACCGAAATCGGCTTCGGCACCAGCCCCAGCGAGGGACCCCGCCTCGCCAACGATGCCTACCGTGACCGGATCGCACAGGCGATTGCGCGGGCCATTCTGGATTTTCTGAATACCAAGTAGCTGGAAGTGGAGAGTGAGACAGGAGAAGGGCTTCAGCGGCGGTCATGGCTGAAGCCCTTCTCCTGTCTGTTTTCAGGGCAGCGTTTCTCCAGCGGGTTGTTCTCCCCACACCTCTAACCCATCCCCCATAACCTTCCTCAGCGGCGTTTTTTCACGTTCCAGGCCTCTTCGCTCAGTCCACTGCGCTGATTCACGGCGCGGGCCATGATGAACAGCAGATCGGATACGCGGTTCAGGTAGACCTGTGTATAGAGATTGGTGTCTTCCTCGTGCATCAGGTGAATCACGTCCCGTTCGGCGCGGCGGGCCACAGCGCGGGCCACTTGCAGGGTCGCGGCAGCAGGAGTTCCGCCCGGATGCACGAAGCCCGTAAAGGGCGGCGCGTCGGCCTGATAGCGGTCGATCATGGCCTCCACAAAGGCCACGTCTTCGGCGTCGATCCGGCTCAGATTTTTTTCGTAGATGCCGCCCGCACGGGTCGCCAGATCTGCGCCCAGATCGAACAGGGCGTTTTGCAGATATTCCAGATCGGTGTCCAGCGAGGGATCAGGCTTGTGGCTGCGGGTATTGTGCGCCCGCGCCAGTCCCAGCACGCTGTTCAGTTCGTCTACCGTGCCGTAGGCTTCCACGCGCACATGCGCTTTGCTGACGCGGTCGGCCCCGTATAGCCCGGTGGTGCCGCCGTCTCCTGTCTTGGTGTAGAGCTTCATGGGGTACAGGGTAGTGGGTTGTGGGCTGCTGCGTGTGGGAAGAGGCAATATTGGGGTTGTCCCTTCTGGATCAACTCAAAAAAGCAGGCCGCAGGCACGGGTCTCCCCATAGCCTGCAGCCCACATCCACACCCTTCCCTCAGGCCAGACGGCCCGTTTCTTCCGTCAGCGCCCGCAACTGTGTCGCCGTATGGGGCAGCAGGTCGCCCCCCTGGTAGCGCCAGGTCCAGTTGTGGTCGCCCGTGGTGCCCGGCAGATTCATACGGGCTTCCGTGCCCAGATTCAGTACATCCTGAAGCGGCACGATGGCGAGGTTGGCACGGCTCTCGAAGGCCATCCGCGTCAGTTGAGGCGCGAAAGTTTCCTCGCTCGGATCGCTGCTGGTGTAGGTGCGGAAGTTGTGTTTCTCCTGCTCCTCGGCGTGCTGCCACCAGCCGCGTGTGGTGTCGTTGTCGTGTGTGCCCGTGTACACCACCTGATTTTCCCGCAGGTTCTCGGGCAGGAAATCGTTGACGCTGAAGTCTCCGCCGCCGAAGGCGAATTGCAGTACGGCCATACCGGGAAAACCGAAATCGTCGCGCAATTTTTCCACATCGGGGGTGATGACGCCCAGATCCTCGGCAATGATGGGCAGCACGCCCAGAGCTTCCCGCACGGCGGCAAACATCTCCTGTCCCATGGCCGGAACCCACTCGCCCTGAATGGCGGTTTCTGCGGGAAAAGGAATTTCCCAGCTGGCAGCAAAGCCCCGGAAGTGATCGATGCGGATCAGATCGAACAGTTTCAGGCTGCCTTCGAAACGCTCGATCCACCAGCGGAAGCCGTTCGCCTGCATGTTCTTCCAGTTGTACAGCGGGTTGCCCCACAACTGGCCTGTTGCACTGAAATAGTCGGGCGGTACGCCTGCCACCACCGTCGGCTGACCCTGATCGTCAAAATAGAACTGATCGCGGTTGGCCCAGGCGTCGCTGGAATCCATCGCCACAAAAATGGGGATGTCGCCCACGATCTGTACCTTGCGTTCTGCGGCGTAGGCGCGGATGGCCCGCCACTGCTGGAAGAACAGGAACTGAATAAACTTGACCCGCTCGATGGGGGAGGCGAGGGTCTCGCTGGCTCTGGCGAGCGCCTCAGCTTCACGGTCACGGGTGGCGGCCTCCCAGGCGTTCCACGGCAGGCCACCATGCGAATCCTTGAGCGCCATGAACAGCGCGTAATCGTCGAGCCAGGCCGCTTCTTCGGCCTTGAACGCCTCGAACTCCGGCTTGAGATTCTGGGAGCCGCCGTAGGCGTAGTGTGCGTAGGCGCGGTCGAGCATCTGGTTGCGCCACACGTACTCCAGCCCAAAATCCACCTTGTTGGGATCGAAGTCGGGCACGGCCATAAAGTCGCTGTCTTCCAGAAGGCCACCCTCTTGCAGGGTTTCCAGATCGATCAGATACGGATTGCCTGCGAACGCGCTGAACGCCTGATAAGGGCTGTCGCCGTAGCCCGTCGGCCCCAGCGGCATGACCTGCCAGTAGGCCTGCCCAGCTTCGGCCAGCCAGTCCACAAATTGACGTGCATGAGTTCCCAGAGCGCCGATTCCGTAGGGGCCGGGCAAACTGGTCGGATGAAGTAACACACCGCTTGAACGTTTGATTGTCATGACTCTCCTCTGCAATACCTTTGATGTGACAAAGCGCCTGACCTGACCAGGATGGAAGTGCTTCCATGTCGATCTAAATCTGCATCTCCTGCCCGAAGCCTGTCCATTTCTGGCCCGATTCTACCCAAGGTCGATGGGAATTGTGTCGCATCCTCAACTGTGGCTGAAGTGGCCGCTGACGCCGAACGGCAGGGGCGACCAAAAAAGAGAGGCAGGGCACATGGCCCCGCCCCGGATGGACGCTGAAATTCAGTCGTATTCGACGCTCAGTACCTCGAATTGCATGGTGCCTTTGGGCAGTTGCACCATCACCGAATCGCCCGTGTGCTTTCCGGCGAGGGCCACACCGATGGGGCTGGCGTCGCTGATTCTGCCGTTCAGCACGTCGACTTCGTAGGTGCCGACCAGCTCGAACTTGCGCTGCACGCCTTTGGCGTCCTTGACCAGCACCTTGGCCCCCAGCCCGATGCCGCCGCTGGCATCTTCGGCCACGATCAGGGCACGTTCCAGCTGATGCTCGATCTCCACGATGCGCCCTTCGTTTTCGCTTTGCTGCATCCGGGCTTCGTCATAGGCGGCACTTTCTCGGAGGTCGCCGTCGGCCAGTGCCGACCCCATGTATTCACTGATCTGTTCCCGGCGCGTGGTTTTGAGGTGTTGGAGCGTTTCTTGCAGCTTGTCGTAGCCGCGCCTGGTCATGGTGATGCGTTCCTTGGTCATAACACCAGAGTATAGAGCGCGGGCGCGTGAGTGGGGAGCGGAGTGTAGTTCAGGGTAGAGATTGAGCGGCGGCCATGCTTTTTCTGCTGTCTACACCTACCTCCCACCCACTGAGTTCAGTAGGCGAATCCTGCGCGTGTGATCATCAGCTTCAGCTCGTGCGGGCTGCTGGCATTGTCCATCGCCTCATCCATCGTAATCAGGTTGTGGCGGTACAGCTGCACCAGATTCTGGTCGAAGGTGTGCATCCCCCGGATGTTGTCCTCGATCAGCGCATCCTTGATCAGGGCGGTTTTTTCTTCGTCCTTCACGTATTCCTGCACCAGCGGGGTGGCCAGCAGAATCTCGGTGCCCAGCACCCGGCCCACGCCGTCGGCCCGCCTCAGCAGGCGTTGGCTGACGATGCCCACCAGCGATTCGGCCAGCAGCAGCCGAATCTGGTCGCGCTCGTAGGGAGCAAAGAAGTCGATGATGCGGTTCACGCTGCGTACGGCGTCCTGGGTATGCAGGGTACTCAGGACCAGATGCCCGGTCTGCGCGGCGGTGAGGGCCGCTTCGACCGTCTCCTTGTCACGCATCTCGCCAATCATGATCACGTCGGGATCCTGCCGCATGGAAAATTTCAGGGCCGTGCGGAAGTCGCGGGTATCGCTGCCCACTTCGCGCTGCACCACGATGGATTTTTTGTTGCGGTGCAGAATTTCTATCGGGTCTTCGATGGTGATGATGTTGTAGGCGTAATTGCGGTTGATGTGATCGATCAGGCTCGCCATCGTGGTGCTTTTGCCCGCGCCCGTTGGCCCCGTGACCAGAATCAGGCCGCGTGAGGCTTCGGCAAAATTCTTCATGACCTCTACAGGCAGGCCCAGAGATTCAAACCCCGGAATCGAATCCGACACGATTCGCATGACGATGCCCACTGCGCCGCGCTGCCGGAATACGTTGCAGCGGAAGCGCCCCAGTCCGGCCACGCTGTAGGCCGTGTCGAGTTCGTTGCGGTACTCGAAATCTTCCCACTGGTCGGGCGTCAGCAGAGCCTGAGCCAGCTTGAGGGTATCGGGCGGCATCAGGGCCTGCGTGCCGAAGGGCATCAAGATGCCGTCTACCCGGCCCATCGGCGGGCTGCCTGCTTGCAGATGCACGTCCGAGACGCGCCGCGTCACCATTTCGCGCAGCAGTTCGTCAAGCGTCATGCAGATTCCTGTGCAGACTCTGGTTGGGCAGACCCTGGTTGTGAAGAACGGGGTGCGGCCACGAGAGGCAGATTATCGATCAGGCGCACGCCGAACATGCGGGCGGCCAGCAGCACACGGGTCATGCTCTTATTGTCGGCCCCTGCTCTGTCATTCCTGTCACGTTCCGTGTCCTGAACCCTCACAGATTCCACGCTGTCCAGCGGCTGCATTCCTGCATCTACGATGCTGAGGTAATCCAGCTCTACGGCGTCGTCGGTGCCCAGTACGTCCAGACCCGCCTGCCGGAGCGCCTGCACCTGCGTTTCTCCGGCGGCGTAGCGCTCCTGCACGGCTCGCAGCGCCGCAGACAGCACAGCGGCCCGCGCCTGCTGCTCTGGGTTCAGGTAGGCATTGCGGCTGCTGAGGGCCAGCCCACTGGCCGCCCGCACGGTGGGCACGCCGATCACCTCTACATTCACGTTCAGGTCACGCACCATACGCCGCAGCACGGCCAGTTGCTGCCAGTCCTTTTCTCCCAGATACACCCGGTCTGGGCGCACCAGATTCAGCAGTTTCAGGACCACCGTTGCCACACCCGTAAAGTGTCCGGGCCGCGAGGCTCCGTCCAGCCCCTCACTGACTCCCGACACGGTCACGCGGGTGGCAAAGCCGTCCGGGTACATCAGGTCTACAGACGGCGTAAACAGCAGGTCGGCCCCGGCGTTGCCCGCGACCCCCAGGTCACGCGGCAGGTCGCGCGGGTACTTGTTGAGGTCTTCGCCCGCGCCGAATTGCAGTGGATTGACGAATACACTGACGACCAGGACGTCACATTCGGCCCTTGCCTGTGAAATAAGGGTGGCGTGCCCCTCATGCAGGTAGCCCATCGTGGGCACGAATCCCACCCGCCCGCGCCCCGACAGAACCGAGCGCAATTCGCCCGGATCGCTGATCACCTGAGGCAACGTCTGAACGGCCCCGGTCACGAACGTTGCCCGTCCAGACCCAGTGCGCCCACTGCGGCGTCCAGTGCCCAACTGATGACGGCCAGCACGATGGCCCCGATAAACGCCGCGCCGAAGCCCGCCACGTCCAGCACGGTCACGCCTGCCACGATCCACAGCACCACTGCGTTGACCACCAGCGTAAACAGCCCCAGCGTCAGCACATTGACGGGCAGGCTCAACAGCAGCAGCACAGGCCGAATCAGCGCGTTCACGATGCCCAGCACCAGCGCGGCCAGAATGACGCCCACCACGTCTGCCCCCGGCGTAAAGCGCACGCCGCTGTAAACGAGGGTGAGCAGGTATAACGCCAACGCATTGACCAGTAACCGAATCAAGAAGCCCATAGAAACAGCATAAACCGTGCAGGGCAGGGAAGAAATACCTGAGAAGATCATGAGCGTGGTAAACTCACTTGGATGATTAAAAACCTTATTGCGTTATCGATTTTCATGGTATTTACGTTTTCAGTGGCGGCGACCAAAGAAAATCAGAAGATTACATCCATTGCGGTAGGACAGACTTGGCAAGTTGCTGGTCAATCGCCTTCTGGCTGGATAGCCAAAAGTTTTTCTATAAAATCTTTAGAAACAACTAGAGATTTATTCGGAAACACTCTTTATTCACCGAATCAGAATGCTCTACTAAAAAAATCTAGGGAATCATTGATCAGCGGAATCATAAAATTTGATGCCCCATCCAAGCTTTTAGAATTCTATTGGATTTCAGAGGATGGTTTAGAGAGTTATGTGTGTGAGACTAAAATTAATCCACAAGTTCCTGATCAGCGGAAAGGGGAGTTAAGATTATGGGGCAATATTATAGGAAATTGTACAGTAATACAGGACACCAAAGCCATTTCTGCTCCTTCTGTTTTGCCTCCGAATCCTATTAATGATCCTGCTCCTTTAAAGCTTGGTCAAACATGGAGTATCAGATCAGAGAGTGTAAAATATTCAGATGCAAATGTGCAAATTAAAATTGAGCGGATCGTGAATCCAACTCCCGGCAATTTTACTAATGCAGACAGTCAAGCATATTTGAGTGCATTAACGGGCGAAGGACCTCCCTTTCTTCTGCTGGGCAAAGGGAATAGAAACTTCACAGTCACATGGACTGCCAAAGGGGGCTTGTATATCTGTGAGGTTCTTGATTTTGACTTTATGTCCAAAAAATGGAAGGGCAGTCTAATAGGAAGAACAAAGACAGGTGATATTGACACCACCTGCCTCATAGAAATGAAATAATTTTCTATCTATTACAATCCAAACCGCCCGTACATATGATCTACATGCCGCAGATAGAAGGCCAGATCGAAGGCGGCGTCCAGTTCGGCGTCGCTGAGGGGGTTGGCGGCGTCGGCTTTCAGCAGGTCGCGCAGGCCCTCGCCCGTTTCCCAACTGTGCAGGGCGTTGCGCTGAACGAGTTCGTAGGCGGCTTCCCGGCTCATGCCTTTTTCGTCGATCAGGGCGTGCAGCACGCGCTGGCTGAACACCAGACCGCCGAGGTCGTTCAGGTTTTTCAGCATCCGCTCAGGGAACACCACCAGATCACGCAGCACCCCGGTCAGGCGGCGGGCGGCGTAGCTCGCGGCGGCGGTGGCATCGGGCAGGATCACGCGCTCGGCGCTGGAGTGGCTGATGTCGCGCTCGTGCCACAGGGCCACATTTTCCAGCCCGGTAGTCAGGAAGCCGCGCAGCAGGCGGGCAAATCCGGTCACGTTTTCGGTCAGGATCGGGTTTTTCTTGTGCGGCATGGAGCTGCTGCCGGTCTGCCCCTTGCCGAACGGCTCCATCGCCTCGCGAACCTCGCTGCGTTGCAGGTGGCGAATTTCGACGGCGATCCGTTCCAGGGTGGTGCCAAAAATCGCCAGTGCCGACAACACTTCGGCGTGGCGGTCACGGGCCAGCGTCTGATTGGTGATGGGCGCAGCCGTCCAGCCCCACGCGGCAGCCACCGCTTCCTCAATTTCGGGGCTGACATGCGCGTAGGTGCCCACGCTGCCCGAGAGCATCACCACGCGCACCCGTTCGCGGGCAGCGGTCAGGCGCTCGGCGTCGCGGTCAAGGGTCGCCATCCAGTTCAGAAACTTGAGGCCGAAGGTCATCGGCTCAGCGTGGATGCCGTGCGTGCGGCCCACCGTGGGCGTGTACTTGTAGGCCACCGCCTGCACCCGGCACACCTCGCGCAATTTGGCAGCGTCGGCCAGAATCACGGTCAGGGCTTCATCCAGCAGCAGGTTCTGAGCGGTGTCCACCACATCCGTACTCGTCAGGCCGTGATGAATAAAGCGGGCTTCCTCGCCGTAACGCTCGGTCAGTGCCCGCGTAAAAGCCACGATGTCGTGACGGGTCACGGCCTCGATTTCGGCCACCCGCTCCGCGAAGGCTTCGTCCAGCGGGTCGGCGGCGGCGCGGGCCGTCAGCACCTCAAAAGCGTCGGTGGGAATCTCGCCGTGTGCGGCCTGCGCCTGCATCGCGGCCAGCTCCACGCGCAGCCACGCCCGGTATTTGCTGGCCTCGCTCCACAGGGCCTTCATTTCGGGGGTCAGGTAGCGGTCAATCATTGGGCAATCACGGGGGCAGCGTAGCAAGAACGGTGAGTGGTCAGTGGTGAGTGGGGAAAGACAGGGTGGGCTAGGGTGGTGGCGTCCGAAGCTCCCGCTTTGGCCTGCCTTTCTCCAGTCTCTGGCACATCCCAACAACCAAAAACCTCTTTCCACCTTGCGCCCTTCCCATGCACTACTCACCACTGACCACTCACTGAATTCCCACCCACAGCACCCGCGCCCCCGCCACCGCGTCCTGCGGCAGATAGATTCCCCAGGCGTTGCGCGGCACCACGTCCGGCAGCCCCAGCGCGTGTTGCAGCGCGTTCTGATAGGTCGAGCAGTCGTAGTCCGGCCCCATGCCGCCCACGCTGTAGGGTGCGCGGTTCAGGCGGTTGGCCTCGGCCCTCAGCGCGGGCAGCATCTCCGGCCTGACGCCCGCGTCTAGCACGATCACGGCGGCGCGGCGGTTCAGGCTAGACGCGGGCACGGTCTGAACGCCGCCTGCAAACAGGTTGGGCGATTCGGTCAGCAGGCCAGCCGAAAGCTTGCGTGTGATGTGGCTGCACAGTCCCCAGGACAGCGCCCCGCGTGGCCCCGCCTGACAGGCCACGATCACGCTGCCGTCTGGGGCACGTTCCACGGCTTCGGAAATGCTCAGCAGGCGGTCTGCGGGCACGAGTTGTGTCAGCAGCAGCGCCGCCGCGTCGATCTGCGTGCCCGCCGCTCCTGCGCGAAATTGCAGGGTAGAGACATTCTGCACTGGGGTACAGCCCGTCAGGGCCGCTCCTGCCAGAGCCAGCCAAAAGATTCGGGAACGTTTCATCCTTATCATTCTGAGCCTCTAGACTCAAGGCGTGACTGCATTCGCTTCCATGCCTACCGACCTTGCTCCCTTTCTGGCTGTTGCTGTGGCGGCGGCGCGGGCAGCCGGGGCCGTGCATCTGGCGCATCTGGGCACAGCCCGAATCGTGCACACCAAAACCACCTACGCCGATCTGGTGACAGAAGTGGACGGCGAGGCCGAACGGGTCATCCGTGCCGTGATTGCCGGGACCTACCCCGATCATGCCGTGCTGGGCGAGGAAGAAGGTCTGGGCGACGTGGTGGCCGAGTCCGATTTTCATGAATCAGATTTCCGCTGGGTGGTCGATCCGCTCGACGGAACTGTGAATTATGCCCACGGCTACCCGGTCTTTTGTGCGTCGGTGGCGCTGGAATGGCGCGGTGAGGCCGTAGCGGGCGCGGTCTTCGATCCCACCCGCGACGAACTGTTTACGGCCACGCTCGGCGGCGGCGCTTTTCTGAACGGCCAGCCTCTCGCCGTCAGCGCGACCCCCACCCTGACCACTCCCGCCCTCGTTGCCACCGGATTTCCCTACGACAACAGCGGCGAGCGCAATCTGGCCCTGGTGGCCCGCCTCCTGCGGCTGGGCGTGCCTGTGCGGCGGCCCGGAGCGGCAGCCCTCGACCTGTGCAACGTGGCCTGCGGGCGCATGGATGCCTACTGGGAAATCGGCGTCAAGCGCTGGGATGTGGCCGCCGGAAGCCTGATCTTGCAGGAGGCAGGCGGCCAGGTGACCGACGCGGCTGGAGTGCGCACGCCATACGGAGAAATGATCGTCTCCACCAACCGCCTTCTTCACGCCGAACTCCTGGAACTCGTACAGGAAGGCGGGCGCTGAGTGCTTTCCGGCCTGCTGCTGGTCATGCTGGTCAGCCTGAATCTGGGCGGCCTGTTCAGCATCATCATGCAGTTCGGACGCGGCGAACTCTGGGCGGCGCTGGGGTCGGTGGTCTTTGTGGTGGGGCTGGATGCGCTGGGCTTCTGGATCTTGCGAGAGTTGCGCGAAAATGGGTAGGGGCGGTGTGGGTGGGGAAGGGCAAATTCGCCCCTCTTCCGCAAGGGTCAAGGGGAAAAGCAACCCCAATGCCACCCCGAATCGTCCCCGCCTAAGTGCGTGTGAGGCCGTCGTCCATGCCGTGGGCAGGCCAATTCCAGCTCAGAATGAACGGGCGATTCAGCTTCAGATGAACGACCCAGCCGAACCGAAACACAACAAGATCAATCCTTCCCAGTGCAACGACCACTCCCGTGACCCCTTTGGCGGCTGGGGGAAACCGTGGGAGCAATTCACCAAAACGCCAGACAACATTTTTCAACTCCTCCCAGATCGTGCCATTGCATCCCACCTCGGGCCTCACACCGCGCCACACTGACCCCGTGACCGCCCTGCCGCCCGCTCCTGTGCCCACTTTTCCCCACCCCTTCCGCGCCTATACGCCTGCCGCCTACACCTTTCCGCTCCCCGAAGGCCACCGTTTTCCTGCCTACAAATACGCCGGAGTCCGTGACCGTCTGTCTGGGCTGCTGCCCGTGCTGGACACTCCCAACCTGCGCTGGGCCGATGCTGCCCGCGTCCATGATCCGGTGTGGCTGAGGCGCTGGCGGCGCGGCGAGGTGACGGCGGCTGAAGAACGCGCCTTTGGGCTGCCGTGGAGTCTGGGTGTGGTGGAACGGGCACGGCGGGCGGCAGGTGGGTCGTTGGCGGCCCTGCACGACGCGCTGCAGGTGGGGTGGGGCGCGAACCTCGCGGGCGGCACACACCACGCTTTTGCCGCCAGTGCCGAGGGCTTTTGCCTGGTCAACGACGCCGCCATCCTGACCCGGATCGCGCTGGATGAGGGGCTGGCGCGGCGCGTGGCGATTCTTGATCTGGACGTGCATCAGGGCAACGGCACGGCGGCGCTGCTGGGGGCCGAAGTGCGGGCCTTTACCCTCAGCATCCACGGTGAGCGCAATTACCCCTTTCGCAAGGAGCGCAGCAGCCTGGATCTGGGCCTCCCCGATGGCGTTACAGACTCCGAATACCTGACCGTTCTGCGGGAATCGGCGCTGCCTGCTCTGGAAGCCTTCCGGCCCGACCTGCTGCTGTATCTGGCCGGGGCCGATGTGCTGGCCGGAGACCGCTTCGGGCGCTTTGCCCTGACCTTGGACGGGGTATACGAGCGCAACCACGTTGTCCTCGCCTGGGCACGGGCAGTGGGCATCCCAGTCGTGACCCTGATGGCAGGCGGCTACAACCGCGACCACGCACTGACCGTCGAGGCACATAGCAGTGTTGTTCTGGCTGGACTGGACGTTTTTGCTGACTGAAACGATTTTCTTGGGGTAATCGTCCTTACGAGTCTGTTCACCCCCCATCAGGTGTCTGAAGATGCTGAAAACATCTCAATGTGGAGCTATGAAGTTGCCTATTCTGTCTGGATGCCGCAACCTCCGTCCCACGCAATTGCTACTGCTGCTGAGCAGGCGTGGGCCAAACGTGAACTGAACCCGGTGTGGGCGCGTCAACACGCGCAGGCCGAGCTTTCTTCACCTCTGAAAGAGGTGCTGCTGGCGTACCTGAATTGGCGAACCGGGGCTTACGTCGCAGCCTTTGCCCAGATCGATGTGGCGCTGGCCGAATTGACGGCACCCAACGTGTGGCGTTCGCGTGCCCTCAATATTCGGGGCGGGCTGCTGATGATGCGCCTGGATTTCGGTGCGGCGCACGCTCTGTATACCGAACAGTTGGCAGTGGCACACCTCTGCGGCGATCAACTGGAGCTGGCCCACGCCAAGCACGACCTGGCACTCTCTCTTCTGGATCTGGACAGCGTGAAGGCCGTGCCCCTGCTTCATGAGGCGCTGGCCCTGTTCGAGCAGTGCAACGCTTCCGAGCAGGCTGGGGTGGCTCATCTGAATCTGGGCATGGTCTATCAGCGGTGCGGCAACCCCGACGAGGCCGAGCAGCATTACACTCTTGCCGTGCAGCGCGGTCAGGACGGATATGACGTGCTGCATATTCTGGCTCTGGCACAACTGGTGGTTCTGCATGTGCAGCGTGGACAGGTCGCGGCGGCTCAGGTGCATTTTGGACAGCTTGAACAGCTGCCACAGTCGCAGGATATGGAAGCCGAAGTGGAGCGTGCCCGCGCCAGCGTGCTGCTGACCCAGGAATTGAGCCGCGTGCGCTGGGCAGAGGACCGGGGCCAGTGGAAAGAATCCGGGCGCGAGCCGCCGGACGTGCTTCAGGCGCTTGATCCTGCAACGCTGGCTCTGGCGATGATTGGGCAGGCCAACGCATGGCAGGCCCAACGTCTGACGGAACTCGAAGCGTCGCTGGCGCAGGCTGAAGCCCAGCACGCTGAAGCCGAACGCCGGAGCATCACCGACCTTCTGACCGGTCTGCACAACCGCCAACACCTGATGACCGAGGGAGCGCGGCGTCTGACCGAAGGAACGATCTACGCTCCTGCTCAGGCGGCCATGATCGATGTAGACCGCTTCAAGCGGGTCAACGATACGCATGGTCACGCCACCGGAGACGCCGTACTGCGTGAAATTGCCCGCCTTCTGACCTCCTATGCCCTGCCGGGTGATCTGGTTGCCCGTTACGGTGGAGAAGAATTCGTGCTGGTGCGCTCAACAGGTCAGCCGAGCCTGATTCCAAGTCTGGAAGCTTTCCGGTTGGCCGTGCAGGACCACGCCTGGACGACCCGCCCCGTCACAGTCAGTATCGGTCTGACGGTGGTTCCTGGCGATCCGTTGGACGCGGCTCTGGACCGGGCCGATCAGTTGATGTACGCCGCCAAACGTGCTGGGGGCAACCGACTGCGCCATGACCTGCCCCGTGACTCATCCCGCAGTGGGTCGCAAACCAATCTGCTGTACGGCCCCGAACGTGATTCTGTCTGCTGAGCGCGGCAGCCACAAAAGCTCTCGCGTCTCTGGCTCTTTCGGATAGAGCAGCCCAGAGCACGGAATCTGTATCTTGAACGTGCAAACGCTGAAGGTTTTCGGCATATGTTCATTCAACGGAGGCTGATTTGAGTACCGAGAGTCCGTTGACTTGCCGCTTCATTGTGCCAGCCAGCTATGGTTCTAGATTGGGAAATATCGGTCAAACAGAAACCACACAGGCAGGGGCCGCATTCACCGCACTGTTTACCCACGGCAGCGGACTTCCAGTGTCTTATCGGCGATGCTTCAATCTGATTATCTATATTTGTATATAGACCTGACTTCAAGGCCTCCGTGCACTTCTCGTCACGTCAAGTTTCATAAGTTTCCCCGTGTCACAACTATTCACTCCGGTCCTACCCATGCTCTAAGCTCCGGGCATGACATTTCAACCTGAATTCCCGGTCGTCAGGCGTCCGGTCTATGCGCGGCGCGGGATGGTAGCGACCTCGCAACCGCTGGCGGCGCAGGCGGGCCAGAGCGTGCTGGCAGCGGGCGGCAACGCTGTGGATGCAGCTATAGCCACTGCCGCCGCCCTGACTGTGCTGGAGCCGACCAGCAACGGCATCGGCGGCGACCTGTTCGCGCTGGTCTGGGCCGGGGGAGAGGTGCACGGCCTGAATGCCAGCGGCGCGGCCCCGGCAGCCCTGAGCCTGACGGCTCTGGAAGAGCGCCACAGGGGCCAGATGCCCAGGCACGGCTGGACACCCGTGACCGTACCCGGTGCTGTGCGCGGCTGGGCCGACCTACATGCCCGCTTTGGCCGCCTGCCTTTTGCGGCAGTGCTGGCTCCAGCTATTGCCTATGCACGCGGGGGCTACCCGCTATCGCCTGTGCTGGCGGCAGGCTGGGCGCGGGCCATTCGCATTTACAGCAGTCTGAACCTGCCTGTGTTTGAGGAATGGTTTCGCACCTTCGCCCCGGCTGGTTTCACACCCACGCCGGGTGCCCTATGGGGCAGTGAAGCCCACGCCCGCACGCTGGAAGCCATTGCCGCCACACACGGCACGTCGTTTTATGAGGGCGATCTGGCCGCTCAGATAGACGCCCATGCCCGCGCCACAGGTGGTTTATTGCGTTCGTCCGACCTCGCCGCTCACAGGTCCGAATGGGTGACGCCCATTTTTGCAGATTACATGGGCCACCGGGTTCACGAGATTCCACCCAACGGCCAGGGTATTGCCGCCCTGATCGCGTTGAATGTGCTGGACGGCCTGCCTCTGCCGGATCAATTCGGCGATCCGGTGGGCCTGCATCTACAGATTGAAGCCATGAAACGAGGATTTCACGACGCACACACGTTTATCGGTGATCCGCGTCATGTGCCTGTGGACGCCGCACATCTGCTGTCCAGCGTCAATGCTGCTGCCCACCGTAGCTACCTCGGCTCCGCTGCCCACGATCCCAGCACCCACGCGCCCAGCACGGGCGGCACGGTTTATCTCGCAACCGCTGACGATGAAGGCCAGATGGTCAGCCTGATCCAGAGCAACTACATGGGTTTTGGGAGCGGCGTCGTCGTGCCCGGCACAGGCATTGCGCTGCACAATCGGGGCCACAATTTCAGCCTTCAGGCAGGTCATCCCAACGCCCTTGCCCCTGGACGCCGCCCCTACCACACGATTATTCCCGGTTTCCTGACCCGCACAGACGGCACACCTGTCGGCCCGTTCGGGGTTATGGGCGGATTCATGCAGCCGCAGGGCCATCTGCAAGTGGTGCTGAATACCGTGCGCTACGGCATGAATCCTCAACAGGCACTGGATGCCCCGCGCTGGCAATGGCTGGTGGGCAAAACAGTAGAGGTCGAACACGGCCTGCCCGCCGCCACCGCACGCGCTCTGGCTGCTCTCGGCCACGACGTGCGCGTGCAACTCGATTCCGGCTCGTTTGGCCGGGGCCAGATGATTCGCCGCGATCCGGTTACTGGCGTGCTGGAAGGCGGCACGGAAAGTCGAACAGACGGACATATCGCGGCCTGGTGAGGGAAAAACAGGCCATGAGCTGTGGCAGCGGAGCCTAGACCGTGCAGGGGCGCGGAGCAGATAAAACGACGCTCCACGCGTCAGCCTCAGCCTGCCAGAACTGCCCCACCCACATAGCGTTCACTCAGCGCCCAGAGCCGCGCGGCTGCTCCGTCGTCCAGCGCCTGCGAGGTCGGCATCGTATCCCGGCTGTTGCTGTAGTAGCGCCCGGTGATCCCGTCGCCTCCCTCGGTTGCCAGATGCACAGTGGTTCTGGCTCCCTCTTCCGGCGAGATGGCGAAGCGATCGATCACGCCCCACAGTAAGGAGGCCGCGCCGCCGTTGTTGTGGGCGAACCCGCTGCGTACCATGCCGGGGTGCAGGCTGTTGCTGAGCAGTCCTGGTTCGCGCCGGGCGAGTTCGCGTGCAAACAGAATGTTGGCGAGTTTGCTCTGGCTGTAGGCGGCCCACCCGCTGTAGCCCGTGCGGAATTCAGGATCGTCGAAACGAATCCGGCCCATGCCGTGTGCCGCCGAGGCCACCGTGATGACCCGTGCGCCAGGGGTCGCCCGCAGCAGAGGCAGGAGTTCTTGCGTCAGCAAAAAAGGGGCGAGGTGGTTGAGCGCCCAGGTCAGCTCGATGCCCTCGCGTGATTCCTGCCGAGCAGAATAAAACGCACCAGCATTGTTGATCAGCACGTCCAGCGCGTCATGATTGCCCGCAAATTCGGCAGCGGCACGGCGCACCTGACTCAGTTCGCTCAGGTCGGCCAGGATCGTGCCCACAGCGTTCACTTCCCGCGCCACCCGCTCGGTTTTGGCAGCGTCGCGGCCCACGATCGTGACCCGTGCGCCCCTATTCGCCAGCTCCCGTGCCGTCACCAGTCCAATGCCGTTGGTGGCCCCCGTGACCAGTACTGTTTTGCCTGCCAGATCGCCGTAACTCATGCATACAGCATAGGCGGCGCAGGCAGCGTGTGGCGCGGGAAGGCTGACAATGTGGGGCAAAGCTCCGGGCAATAGGTGGTGGGCCGTGACTACCTTTGCAGTTCACGGCCCACCCCTCAAGCTTTACGGCTTTACTTCAGCAGTTGACGGCTGATCACCACGCGCTGAATTTCGTTGGTTCCCTCGTAAATCTGGTTGAGTTTGACATCACGCAGCAGTTTTTCTACCGGATATTCGCCCACGTAGCCGTATCCGCCGTGAACCTGAATCGCTTCGTTGGCGGCGTCGAAGGCCATCTCGGAACAGTAGGCCTTGGCAATCGCACTCTCGAAGCCGTGCGTCTGCCCCTGATCGACCAGCCAGGCAGCTTTCTGGTACATCAGGCGGCCTGTTTCAATGCCCATTGCCATTTCCGCGATCTTGAACTGAATGGCCTGGAAGGTGGAAATCGGTTTGCCGAAGGCTTCCCGCGCCTTGGCATACTTGACCGATTCGTCCAGCGCCCGCCGCGCAATGCCCACCGAGCCTGCCGCCACCGGAATCCGGGTCTTGTCGAGCGTCTTCATGGCGATCTTGAAGCCGTCGCCCAGGCCGCCCAACTGGTTTTCACGCGGCACACGCACGTTTTCAAAGACCAGTTCGCTGGTCAGACTGGCCCGCTGGCCCATCTTGTGCTTGATCTTGTTGTAGCTGAAGCCGGGGGCGTCTCTGGGAACAACCAGCGCGACGCTGGCCTTATGGCCGCCCTGACGATCTGTGGTGGCAAAGACCACCGTTACTTCGGCCATGCCGCCGTTGCTGATCCACATCTTGGTACCATTGATGACCCATTCATCTCCGTCCAGTACGGCTGTAGTGTGCATGGCGGCAGCATCGGAACCGTTGTTGGGTTCGCTGAGGGCGAATGCTGCGAGGCTGGCTTTCTCGGTCATCGGCCCCAGGAACCGCTGCTGCTGCTCCTCGGTGCCGCCCACCAGAATCGGCGTGATGCCCAGTTCTGAGGCCATCAGAATGGTGTAGATGCCCATACAGCCGTAGGCCAGTTCCTCACCGATCAGGCATTCATCGAACATGCCCAGTCCCAGCCCGCCCGCGTGCTCGGGGATGGCGGCATTCAGCAGGCCCACTTCAAAAGCCTTTTCGACCACCTGCCAGGGCAATTCCTCGCGCTGGTCGTACTCTGAGGCGATAGGAATAATTTCTTTGCGGGCAAAATCGCGGGCAAGTTGCTGTAATTGGCGTTGCTCGTCAGACAGGGTGAAATCCATGAGGCACTCCTAGAGGGATGGGGAGGAGAGAAGGTTTTGAACTGAGTCCAATCTACCAGATTTGAAGCCGTTCAGAAGCGCAGTCGGCAACCGGATATGTATGCGCGTAGGCAAGGCACAAGGGGGTGCGTTAGTAGGGAATAACCAATAAGAGTCGGGCAGAGGAGAGATGGACAGCTCAGCACATTGCCCACCAAGAGTTAGTTTGGAATAACAAAACCAACCATCAGCCATTGTAATTTTGCATTTGCCTCAAACCACCGGCGCTACAAACTCAATTGCACCATCAGCCGTTCCATCGTCACACCCGCATCCAGCCCGCGCTTCATTGCCAGATCGGCATCCAGAATCCGGCTCAGATGGGCGCGAATCTTGCCTTCGTTCAGACGCCGGGCCACATCCAGTGCCTTTTTCGCCGGGTAGGGTTTGACGCCCAGGCGTTGTGCAGCGGCGGCCTCAGTGATGCGGCCCTCCTCCTGAAGCAGCGCCACGCAGCGGGCCACTAGCGCGTATTGCCACACCACCGCGCCCATCAACTTGAAGGGATCTTCGCCCGAGGCGATCAGGCGGCGAAGTTGCATCACGGCCTCGCCCGGACGCCCAGCCGTGGCCGCACCCAACATGGCGAAGCTGTCGCCGGGGGGTTCGCGCCCCACGACACGTTGCACAGCGTCCCTTGCAAACGGCCCGTCGATCAGTGTGAGTTTGGTCAGTTCAGAAGCGATACCTGCGAGGTCGGAGCCAAACACCTCGGCCAGATACAGGGCCGCGTCTCTGTCCAGTTTCAGGCCCATTTTCTTGGCCCGCACGGTCACCCAGCCCGCCACATCGCCCGTTTTGGCTGGAGCCGCCGACGCGATCTGCTCACCCACGCTGTACACCTTCAGGCGGGTGGCAGGCGGCGCTTCGTCCAGAATGGCAACAGTCACCTCTGCTGAAGCAAGCAGCTCCAGAAGTGCTTTATCAGGCTTTACGCCGTCAAAATCCACGATCACGCCGCCGTCACCGAACAGGCCGGGCGAGAGGTGGGGGCGCAGCGCCTCAGCGGTCACGTCATCGCCGCCCATGCGGGGCAATTCACGGGGGTTCAGGCCACGTGCCATCAGGGTGTCGCGGAGCGTTTCCTCGGCCAGAAAGCGGTTGCCAGTAAACACGAGCAGGCTCAAGCGATTTCCCCGACGGTCATTCCCTCGATTACCGCAGTTTCATATGGCCCGCCAGAGGAAAAACCCAGTTGACGCCGCGCTGCCCACAACTGCCGCAGCATTTCGCAGGCGCTGTCTGGACGTCCATCAGGATCGCGGTCTAGGGCCGCCAGCATCACCGGGTGCAGTTCAGGCGGGCCGGGCAGAGCGGCACGGCGCTCGTGGATGCCAGCCAGCCAGCCCAGGGCATCCTCATAGGGTGGATGCCCAGCCAGGCAGTCGAACATCAGAACGGCCACGGAATACAGGTCGCTGCGGGGGTCGCCCCGCACGCCTTTAAACTGTTCTGGAGCCATAAAGTGTGGTGTGCCCATGCGCGTACCGCTGTGGATATCACGGGGCAGGGTACGGGCGTGGCTCATGCCGAAGTCGATGACCCGCACCGAGTCGGCCCGTAATGGCCCCCGCATCAGCAACACATTCTCCGGCTTGAGGTCTTGATGGGTGACGCCCCGCGAATGCAGGTGGGCAGCGGCGTGCAGCACGCCCATTGCCACAGCGCTCGTTTCATCTGCCGACAGGGGGCCGCAGAGCGCCAGATCCCGCAACGTACCGCCTGGAATAAAAGGAAACAGCAATTGAGTAGGAGTGCGGGCCAGCAGGGGGACCACCAGAGGGTGATCCAGCATGGCGGCGATCTGGCCTTCATGTCCAAAGCGTTCCCGAATATCGGGGTCCGAGGTCAGGAGGGTCTTGATAAACACGCTCTGGCCGCGCCATTCGCCCGTTTCACTCAGCACGCCGCCCCTCGCTGCAACAGTGCATGGGGTTTCAATACATTGCGAATCGGATAAATCTAACACGTCGTTCTATTTAACCACGAAAATTGTACACAACAGTGGTGCTCGGTTCAGTTCAACTCTTCCTCTTCTCTAAAGTTTGCGTCTCAAGGGAAACGATACGCAGAAAAGAAGTGTTAGGCCGGTCACTCCGGCACCGAATATTGCCATTCTGTACCTGATAAATTGCGGAAAATGCCAATTGAAACGTTTGGTCAGCTATCTGACTCGCTTTAGCATCTCTTTATGCAGCCAAGTGAGATCAGACTCGGCAGCTTTACTCTGAACTCTCTGAACTTGCCTGTTATGCCGTCCAACGCGGTCGGCGTGTGGCTCAGGCAGCTCTACAGGAGATTATTTCTGCACTTATCTGACCTGAGTATCGCGCCCAGCTGATCCACTCCTAAAGAATAACAGAACATTTGGTCAGAGTGTTGACATTTGGCCTCAGCGAAATGATCCTTCTGGCTTGGGTCGCTCCAACACGCAGTTTTCCAGATCTACATGACACCAGAGAACAGCTTCAACCAGAAACTGAAAGGGCGTCAATCGGCTTCCAAGGTCATGTGTGAAGTCACCAGCAGCATGAGAAAACCACCCCTGACTGCTGGGGTGGCCTTCCTCAACGACGACTGATTCAGTTGACGCGGATGCTGTTCGCCAGATTCCGGACCACCGCTTCGTTCTTGCTGTAGTCCTTCACATTGCCGGAAATGGTCACGACCAACATCCGGTTGCCCGCACTGGTGACAAGCAACTCACGGCGCTGGTCATCGCCCTTGCCGGGGGTGGTGAACACGAACTGTGCCCAGGAGCCGCCCCCGAACTGCATCAGATTGGCCTTCAGCGATTTGATGCCTGTTACCTGAGAACGGATAACGGCAGGAAACTGCGCGACCAGGCCTTCGATTTCGCTGGCAGCCAGTCTGCTTTCACGCCACTCGAAAGCCACCGTGACTTTGCGGTCTTCGGTGATGAAGACATAGGCCGGACGGGTGGCCGGGTTGGGGAAGGTCGTCTGCAGGAACGACTGGTTGAGTTCTGCTAATTTGGCGTTCGGCTCTACCGTTACCGGCAGATTGGGAAGGTTGACGGGCGCGGCGAACGCGAGGCCCATCATCAGGGTCAGGGAGAGGAGCACTTGCTTCATGTCCCTTTACCCTACTCAAACTGGCGTGTCTCCTCATGAATCGCGGGTGAGGAACGTGCGATTCCCATCAAAAACGGATCAACTGACGGTCTGAATCATGTGGTTTTGCCCACAAAGTCGGCGGCGCGTGCCCCGATCATCATGCTGGTGGCATTGGTATTGGCGTGAATGATGCGCGGCATCACCGAAGCGTCGGCTACCCACAACCCCTGCGTGCCGTGTACCCCCAACTGGCGGTTGACCACCGCGCCGTCTCCGTCTCCAAGCGCAGCCGTTCCCACCGGGTGATAGAGCGTGGCGCATTCCTGCCGCACGAATTCGGCCAACTCCGCGTCCGAGTCCAGCGCCCTGCCCGGCAACGCCTCTCCCGCATTGACCTGTCTTAGCCCCTCACCCGCCGCAATTTCCCGTGCCTGCCGGATGCCCGACACTAGCGCCCGGACGTCGCGTTCATCACTCAGATACTGCGGGTCGATACGCGGCGCGGCCAGAGGATCAGCGCTGCTGAGGCCGATGCGCCCGCTGCTGTACGGCTCCACCAACACTGGGCCGACCGTAAAATGCCAGCCGTCGGCCCGCTGAAAGCCGTGATCGCGGAAGTAGGCCGGGCCAAAGTGATATTGCAGGTCAGCATGGGGCAGATCCGGCGCAGAACGCACGAAAGCACTCGCCTCGGCAATGTTGCTGGCAAGCGGCCCGGTGCGGTTCAGAAGCCACTGCGCAAACGCTGCCCCTTCCGAGCCGCCGTCCAGTGACTGCACCTTTGACCTGAAGATGACGGGAACAGCCAGATGATCCTGCAACCCCTCGCCCACGCCCGGCAGATTCACGCGCACACCGATTCCATGCCGTTTCAGTTCCGCCTCTGGCC
The DNA here is from genome assembly GCF_000378445.1 of Deinococcus aquatilis DSM 23025. Classification (GTDB taxonomy): domain Bacteria; phylum Deinococcota; class Deinococci; order Deinococcales; family Deinococcaceae; genus Deinococcus; species Deinococcus aquatilis. The sequence goes on from NZ_KB899699.1 coordinate 80,239, forward strand.
CCACTCCCGACAGCATCAGCAACTGTGGCGTCTGAATCGCGCCCGCCGCCAGCACCACGCCTCCCGCCGGAGCGTCCAGCGTACGCCCCTGCCAGCGCAGCCGCACGCCCACGGCCCGCGTGCCTTCCCACAAGATTTCCAGCACCTGTGCCCCGGTCAGCACCGTGAGATTCGGGTGGTTCAGCACAGGCCGCAGAAAGGCCCGGAACGCACTCTGTCGCTCGCCTTTGTGGTGGTTGCTTTCCAGAATCCCCGCACCTTCCAGTGTGCCGTGATTGAAACTGGACACCGCAGGCACACCGAGAACGCTGCTGGCCGCCTGCACGAAGGCGTGACTGAGGTCGTGGGACGCCGCCCGGTGGCCGACCGCCAGTTCTCCCGCCCCGCCCCGAAACTCGCCCGCTTCACCGGTAAACTTTTCGATGCCCCGGAAGGCAGGCAGCACGTCTTTCCAGCGCCAGCCCTCGCCCCAGCCGTCGAAATCATCCTTCGATCCCCGGATATAGATGGTGGCATTGATGGCGCTGCTGCCGCCCAACACCTTGCCACGCGGCCAGAAAAAGCGCCGTCCGCCCGCGTGAGGCTGTTCTACGGTTTCAAAGGCCCAGTCCACGCCCGTTTTGAACAGTTTGGGAAAGGCCGCAGGCGCACGGATCAGCAGGCCCGTGCCAGGTTGGGTGTCGGAGCCGCCCGCCTCCAGCAGCAGCACCCGTGCCCCGGCGTCCAGCAACCGCCGCGCCAGTACGCAGCCACCCGAACCCGCCCCCACGATGATCACGTCTGCTGGTATTGCCGTGCTTCCGGTCTGGGCTGTCATGTGTAGAAAGTATAGAGCCGCATTTATGCCAACTTCCTTGCTGACCAGATAGGCAGAATAGCGAATTCGCTTGAACCCCCATCTGGGTGGATTTAGTTTGAACAGATTCGCAGAGTTTCGCTGAGTAGTTCTACGGCGATGCAGTGGCGCAGAATAAGCCTGTTTCACAAGTCTGCGGGTGTCCTGCGGAACTGGTTTAGACGTGGACGCACAGTCTGTACGATCAGCCTCTCTCTTGCCGGTGTTCCGTACACCGATGAACCTCTATATCCTTCATTCTTGTGAGATCGAGCCTGCGATTGACCGTCTGAGCAGCCCCCATATTTACCCCGCGCCCTTGCTCTAAACTTCCCTCCATGCAGTTTCCCAAAGGTTTTCAGGCGGCGGCTATCGCGGCGGGCATCAAGCCGAGTGGCAAAACAGATTTGAGTTGTGTGGTCTCGGACAGCGACTGTGCCTGGGCTTTTGCAGGCACGCGCAGCACCACCGCCGCCGCCTGCGTCACGCGCAACCGCGAGGTGTACGCATCGGGCGGCCCCGTGCGTGCCCTGGTGGTCAATGCCGGAAACGCCAACGCCGCCACCGGCAAACGCGGAGCCAGCGACAACGCCGACATAGCCGACGCGCTGGGCAGCGTGCTGAACGTGGATCAGGACGCCATTCTGACCGCCAGTACCGGCATCATCGGCCACCTGCTGCCGATGGACCGGGTGCTGAGCGGCGTGGAGCACCTGCCCGAAGACCTGTCGCCGGAAGCCGACCCCTTCGCGGCGGCCATCATGACCACCGATCTGGTGCCCAAAACGGCTTCTGTTACGTTGTCCACAGGCGCACGCATCGTCGGCACCGCCAAGGGCAGCGGCATGATTCACCCCGATATGGCGACCATGTTCGCCTTTGCCTTCACTGACGCACAGGTCGATCAAGCGGCGCTGCGGGCAGCCTTCGGGGCCATCGTCAACCGCACCTTCAATGCCGTGACCGTGGACGGCGACACGAGCACCAACGATATGGCCCTCGTGCTGGCAAACGGACAGGCCGGGGCCGTGGACAGCGCCGAATTTCTGGCTGCTCTGGAAGGCGTGATGCGCGATCTTGCCCGCCAGATCGCTGCCGATGGCGAGGGAGCCACCAAGCTGCTGACCGTGCGCGTGAGCGGAGCCGCCACCGAAGCCGAAGCTCTGGCCGCCGCCCGCACCTGCTGCGTCAGCCCGCTGCTCAAGAGTGCCCTGCACGGCAACGACCCCAACTGGGGCCGCGTGATCATGGCCGTGGGCCGCAGCGGTGCAGGCGTGAACATAGAAAAAATGACGGTCTCGGTGCAGGGCACGCCCGTGTTTGCCGGCCGCCCCCTGCCCTACGACGCGGCCACCGTCAGCGCCAGCATGAAGGCCGAAGAAGTGGTGTTCGAGGTGAACTTGGGCGTTGGCAGCGCGGTGGGTGAAGCATGGGGCTGTGACCTCAGCGCCGAATACGTGAGCATCAACGCGGAATACACGACCTGAGGCGGGTGCGCCGACTTGAGCCAACGCTCACGCGGCCTGCTCCTGTGGGGTCTGGGGAGTAGCGTGGGCTATGTCTATTTCTGCCCCGTCGCGCCCGCCTCCATCGGCGCTGGCCCGTCCTCTCGATCCGGCGGTGCCCTCCAACCGCTTTGCTGTGGCCGGACTGCTGGTGGGCACATTGGCAGCGCGGCTGTCGGGGCGCAGTTGGCCTGCCAGCCTCGGCATCGGTGGGGCCGGATTTACCGCGTGGGCCACCGCCCGCGAGCTGGACCCCGACCATCCCGATACCGCCAACGCCGCGCTTCCGTTGGCCGCGTTCGTGGCCCTGATCGGCGGCCCGGTCAATCCTCTGGCCGGAATGGGCGTCATGAGTGGGCTGCGCGTCCTGGCGGGCACCACCGGTCAGGCGCCTACCCCCTCAGATGAAATGGCGCTGGGCGTGCAGGCAGGTCTGGCGGCCCTGACGGGGGAGAGGTTCTCGGCCTTCGTGCCCGGTCTGGCTCTGGCGCTGTCGGGCCATGTGCCGCCGCAAGCCGCCGCCCTGACGCTGGCTCCCGCCCTTGCGCCCGCCCTCAGGCCGGGGCAGGGCCGCAGCGTGGCTGCCGATCTGCTCAGCCTCGCCGCCCTGGGATTGGCCGCCACCCTGGTCACGCCCGAACGCATTTCCAGCACCGCTGACCACGGTAGGCACCGCCTCGATGACGACCACCTGCGCCTGACCCGGCAACTGGCCGCAGGTACTTTGGTCCTCGGTCTGCTGGGGCGGCAGTCTCGCTCTTTGGTTCCGTTGGCGGCGGCAGCCTTCAGCGTCGGCTTGAGGCGAACTGGCTTCATCAAGATTCCCTAAATCGCCACTGCCCAGAATGCTGCCCTTTCTGACATCCTTGGTCGATTGGTTCTGTTTACCATGCGCCCATGACCGGACTTCCCAGACAACTCACGCTTTTGCTGGCAACCCTGTTGACCCTGGTGATGAATTACCTCAGCAACGCCCTGCCCCTGTTCGGCAACAGCAACGGCGAGGTCAGTGACAGCCTGCCCAACGCCTTTACCCCGGCTGGCCTGACCTTTGCCATCTGGGGGCCGATTTTTCTGGGTTTGCTGGCCTTCGCGGTGTATCAGGCTTTGCCCGCCCAGCGTGGTCCGCGCCATGACCGTCTATTCTGGCCTTTCCTGCTGGGCAACCTGCTGAATGTGTCGTGGCTGCTGGCCTTCCAGAGCCTGAATTTCGGCCTGAGCGTGGGCATCATGCTGGCCCTGCTGCTGAGCCTGATCTGGTTGTACCTCACGGTACGCGGCCTCAAGCCACAGGGCGCGGAACTCCTGACCCTTCAACTGCCTGCCAGCCTCTACCTGGGCTGGATCAGCGTGGCGACCATCGCCAACATCACCGCCTTTCTGGTCAGCATCGGCGTGACTCAGGGCCTGCTGGGGCTGGGTGCTCAGGCATGGTCGGCGGTGCTGGTGGTCATCGCGGCCCTCATCGGCGTGTTCTTTCTGGCCCGCTTCCGCGATTACGCCTTTGCGGTGGTGTTGCTGTGGTCGTTTTATGGCGTGTACGCGGCCCGCCCGGAAGTCAACACCGTGGTGATCGCGGTAGCGCTGGCAGCAGCCCTTCTGGTGGTTTTGGGCGGCGCGGCCTCTGCACGGCGCGGGCGCAATACGCTGATTTAGGCTGTGGGGCGTGGGCTGTAGATTGTAGGAACAGCAAACAGAAGAACAAACAAAGCGGCGTACCCAGACGAGGGACGCCGCTTTCCTCTGGCCCCGGTGCCGTACTCTGCACTCATGGCACGCCGTAACTCCGAATCCACCTGGCCCGAACCTCTTCCCGAAGCCGAACCGCTGGTCTGTGCCCTCTGCGGACGCGAAACGCCCACGCTGACCCAGCATCACCTGATGCCTGTGCTTCAGGGCCGCCGCAAAGGCATGAAAGTGCAGGACCTGCCCACGGTGGGCCTGTGTTCGGCCTGTCACGGCTATGTCCACAGCACCTTCTCCAATGCCGATCTGTCGGGGCCGTACAGCACCCTGGAAGCCCTCAGCGAAAACGAGGGCGTGATCAAGTTCGTGAAGTGGGTGAAAAAGCAGCCGGTGAGTAAGGCAGTCAAGGTCAAATAAAGCATAAAAATAGAGGCGCACCTTGCAACGGGTGCGCCTCTGTTGTGGTGTAGCTCAGGCCTTGACTGCGCCCTCGCCCAGCTTGCGCTTGCGGTTCCATTCTTCAAAGAAGACCACCAGCGGGGCCACGATGTAGATGCTGGAGTACGTACCGATGATGATGCCCACCAGCAGCACGAGGCTGAAATCGCGCAGCACGGGGCCGCCGAAAATCAGCAGGCTGACGAGCGGCAGCATGGTGCTGATCGAGGTCATGACTGTGCGTGAGAGCGTCTGGTTGATCGACGTATTCACGATCTCGCGGTAGCTCTTACCGCGCATTTCCTTGATGTTCTCGCGGATTCGGTCAGACACGATGATGGAATCGTTGAGCGAATATCCGATCAGGGTCAGCAGGGCGGCGACGCTGGCAATCGTAAACTCCAGCCCCAGCAGCGAGTACAGGCCCATCACGATGGCGACGTCGTGCAGCACGGCCACGATGCTGCCCAGACCCATGATGAAATCGAAGCGGAAGCCCACGTACACCAGAATCAATCCGAGGCCCAGCAGCACGGCCCGGATGGTGTTGTCGGTCAGCTCTTTGCCCACGGCTGGCCCCACCGTTTCGCTGGACTGAACCTCACCCTGCGGCAGTTTGGTGATGGCCCCGGTGAGGGTCTGAACCTCGGTGCTGGTGAGCTGAGGCACCTTGACCGTGTAGGTCGCGCCGCCCACCCCCGGCGTGATGTCGCGCTGGATGCTGGCGCTCTGGGCGGTGACTTTGCCCAGTCCTGCACCCGCCACGGCTGAACGCACCTGCTCGGTGGTGGTCGCGCCACTGGTTTTGATCGCCAGCGTGGTGCCGCTGATAAAGTCCACGCCGTAATTCAGGCCCTTGGTGCCCAGTACCGCGCCGCCCGCGATTGCCAGCAGCACGCTGAGGGTGGTGATGATCGGCGCGGCCTTGATGAAGTTGATGTTGGTGGCCTTGATCCACTGCGGCGCACCCATGTTGGGTTTGCGCTGCGCCAGCCACTGCATACCCCATTTGGCAAACAGCAGGTTGGAGAAGGTCGAGGCGATGACGCCGATCATCAGCGTGACGGCAAAGCCCTTCACAGGGCCGCTGGAATAGTTGTAAAGCGCCAACGCCGACAGCAAATGCGAGGCGTTCACATCCAGAATGGTGAGGGTGGAATGCTCGTAGCCCGTGCCGATGGCGTTCTTGATTCCCTTGCCGCGCTGCAATTCTTCCTTGATTCGCTCGAAGGAAATCACGTTGCCGTCCACTGCCGCGCCGATGGTCAGCACCAATCCGGCGATCCCCGGCAGGGTCAGGGTGGAACCCAGTCCGCCCAGAATACCCAGAATCACGATGCTGGAAAACAGCAGGCCCAGTGCGCCCACGAGGCCGAACCACAGGCCGTAATAGAAGAACAGCATGACGAAGACCAGCCCGATGCCCACCACTGCGGCAATCGCGCCGCTGCGGATGGCGTCGGCTCCCAGCGTTGGCCCAATCGAGCGTTCGGCTTCGGTCTTGATCTTGATGGGCAGGGCACCCGACTTCAGCACCAGTGCCAACTGGCTGGCTTCTTCGGGCGTGAAGTTGCCGCTGATCTGCACGTCACGGAAGAGGCGCTGCTGAATGGTCGCCACGCTCTGAATCTGGTCGTCCAGCACCACGGCCATCAGGCGGTTCACGTTTTTGCCCGTAAAGTCGCCAAAGGTGGCCGCGCCTTTATCGGTGTTCTGGAAGGTCACGACCCATTGCCCCTGCTGGTCGGTGGCCGAGGATGCATTGGCGATAACCTCGCCGGTGGCCTCGATTGGCCCCAGTTGTGCCAGCGTATAGCCGCCCGAACGGGGATTCTTTTCCCGCGCGGCGGCGTCGGGCTGTGCGCCCTGCTGCACGATGCGGAATTCCAAACGGGCGGTGCGCTGGATAATTTCGCGGGCACGCTGCTGCACGGCGGGCGTGGCTCCGGGGATTTCTACGACCACGCGCTTGCCACCGCTGACTGTTACGGTGGGTTCGGCCACGCCCAGCGCGTTGATTCGGTTCTCGATCACGGTTTTCACGCGGTCGAGGTCTTCGCGGGTGGCCGTCCCACTTTCGGGGGCCAGTTCTATTCTCAGGCCGCCCTTGAGGTCGAGTCCCAGCGTAATGAACTGATATTGGTCGTTCCAGACGGTCCAGAGGTTGTTGCGGTGTTCCCAGGGCCGCCAGATATACAGCAGGCTGCCCAGCAGGGCCAGCAGCAGCAGCAGGCCAGTCCAGCGGTTTGCGCCACTGGGCGCTGCTTTGCGTGAATTGGGGCGTTTGTTTCGGTTATTTCGGTTGTTGCTGTAGGTCACAGGGAAGACTCCTGAGGTGGGATGTAGGGCGTGGGTTGTGGGCTGTTGGAAAAATACACACCCGTTTCAGGCCCCGTCTGTTTGCCGTCTGCCCAACATATTCAGGTCAACCCTTTGAAGCGGTTCTTCCCATGCAGCAAGCGCCGCCACCACACCGTACGGCGCACGCGGCAGCACGAACGGTTCGGCGGGCGCGGGCATCAGCGTGGGGGCACCTGCCGAGGGCTGAGGCGCGGGCCGCAGCTCTGGCAGGACGGGCGCGATACTGCCTGCCGACATCCGTGCGGCGGCGTCGGGCAGGTGCGGCGGCGATCCCAGCAGCACGGCCAACACCGACAGCAGCGTCAGTGCTCCCGGCCACGCCAACAGGTGCGACCAGAACTTCTGAGGAAGGGCCAAGCGTCTCAAAGCGCCGCAGCATATCAAACCCCACCTCCCTGTCTCCTGACGCCACCCGCTTTTGGTTGCCCGTCCTCCTCTCTGAATTTGACGCCGTGTCATTAGCCCCGGTTTAACCGCCCGCCCGCATCATCTCCTCGTGGCCGGAGGAAACACCACCGCGCCCAACACCAAGGAGATCACCATGACCAACCGTAAATTTGCCCGCCTGCCCCTGCTCGTTCTCGCCGCCCTTCTGCCCCTCGGCACCACCGCCGCGTTTGCCGCTTCGGCCACCACTGCCCCCGCTGCCCAGACCCAGAACAACCAACCCCCACAGCCCGGTCAGCGCGGCGGCCCGCAAGGTGGCCCCCGAGACGGACAGCGTGGCCCCGATGGTGGCCCCCGCGCCGTCATCGATGCGGCAGTCGCCAAAGCCCTCGGCCTGACCACAGATGCCCTGCGCCAGCAATTGCAGGCCGGAAAAACGGTGGCTGAACTTGCCAAAGCCAAAGGCATCAGCACCGCCACCATCCGCACCGCTGCCCTGGCAGCCCTGAAAACCCAACTGGCTACCGAAGTAAAAGCAGGTAAGTTGACGCAGGCTCAGGCCGATCAGCACCTGGCCCGCGCCACAGCAGACACCAACTTCGGCCTGATGGCAGGAGGCCCCCGAGGCCCGCGTGACGGCGGCCCGAACGGTGGACGCGGCGGCCCTGACGGTGGGCGCAATGGTGGCCCCGGCGACCGTCCTGCTCCTCCTGCTGGTCCCCGAGGAGACCTGCCCACCGACGGCGCGTAACCTTCCCCAGTCCTGACCCCCAAAAGGATAGACACAAAAGAGAGGCGGCCATCCCCACCGGGACACCGCCTCTCTTCTTTGTCTTGCCTGTCTTGCTTGTTGCTCTGGCTTACGCCGGAATGACTTCCACCATTTCGCTGGCTTCGATGATGTCGCCTTCCATCACGCCTTCCCAGTCGAGGTTGATTCCGCACTCGAAGCCGTTCTTGACCTCGCGTACATCGTCCTTGAAGCGTTTCAGGCCCACGATGGTGCCTTCATACACGGTTTCTTTGCCGCGCGTGACCTTGGCTTTGGCATTGCGCTTGAAGCTGCCGTCGGTGATGTACGACCCGGCGATATTGCCGTTCTTGGGGTGACGAATGACCATACGGACCTCGGCGCGGCCCAAGTATTTCTCCTCGAAGACGGGTTCGAGGTTGCCCTTGATCAGGCGGTCCACCTCGTCGATCATCTCGTAGATGATGCGGAAGCTCTTGAGGTCGATGCCCTTGTTATCGGCAATTTTCTTGACGCTGGCGGGCGCGGTCACGCTGAAGCACAGGATATGGGCTTCGGCGGTACTCGCCAGCAGTACGTCGCCCTCGGTGGGCGCACCGATTCCGGCCAGCATCACGTTCAGCTTCACGGCGTCGGTTTCCTTGCGGGCCAGGATGCCCTGAATGGCTTCCACGCTGCCCTGCGAATCGGCCCGCACGATCAGGTTCACGGTACGGTCTTCGCTGAGTGGCCCCATCATTTCTTCAAGGGTCTTGCGGCGCTGCACGCGGGCGTTTTCCACGTCGCGGCGATCCGAGGTGCGGCTGGCGACCACTTCACGGGCGGCATGCTCGTTCTTGGCGCTCGCCACTTTTTCACCGCTGGCGGGCACGTCGCTGAAGCCCAGAATCTGCACCGGGGTGCTGGGGCCAGCTTCCTTGATGCGTGCGCCGCTGCTGTCGTTCATGGCCTTGATCTTGCCGTAGTTCTCGCCCACGACCAGAAAGTCGCCCACATGCAGCGTGCCTTCCTGCACCATCACGGTGGTCAGTACGCCCTGCTGACGGTCCACGCGGCCCTCGATGACCACGCCACTAAACGCCGCTTTGGGATCGGCCCGCAGGTCTTCGAGTTCGGCGGTCAGGCTGATGTATTCCAGCAGCTCTTCCACGCCCTCACCCGTTTTGGCGCTGACCGGCACGACCACCAGGTCGCCGCCGTACTCTTCGGGCACCAGGTTCAGTTGCGTGAGGTCGGTCTTCACGCGGTCAGGATCGGCCTGAGGCAAATCCACCTTGTTGATGGCGATGATCATGGGCACCTTGGCTGCCTGCGCGTGGGCAATCGCCTCGCGGGTCTGGGGCATCAGGCTGTCGTCGGCGGCAATCACGATGATGGCGATGTCGGCGACATTGGCCCCGCGTGCACGGATGGTCGTGAACGCTTCGTGACCGGGCGTATCGATAAACACGATGCGGCCCTTGCTGGTCTGGGCCTCGAACGCGCCCACGTGCTGGGTGATGCCGCCCGCTTCCTTGGCCGCGACCTTGGTCTTGCGGATGTAGTCCAGCAGGCTGGTTTTGCCGTGATCGACGTGTCCCATGATGGTGACGACAGGAGCGCGGTGGGGAATTTCGGCAGTGGCGGCAGCGGCCGAGGCTTCAGAGCTGGCGGCCACAGGCGCAACATCGTCGCTGCCTGCTTTCGCGGGCGCTTCTGGTGCCGAAACGGCTGGAGCCGCTTCCGCCGTTACAGTTTCAGTCGCCGCTTCATTACTTTCTTCGGCCAGAATCTGCTTGATCAGGTCCACAGTTTCTTCTTCAATGGTGCTGCTCACGCTCTTATAAGAAACGCCGAGTCCATCGAGAATTTCCAGCATTCGTTGATTTTCTACGCCAAGGTCTTTGGCGAGGGTATAAATTCGAACTTTCGACATGCTCACCTCCGGTGAGGTTGGGTCAAGATGAGATTGGATCAAGGTCATAGGGGGTCAAGAGAGGGGGCGTGTTGCCGCTCGGCCAACTGTGCGGCCACCTGCACCGCCTGAGCGCCAAAGGCACGCCGCAGTTTTTTGTCCTGCCAGCAGTTGGGCGAGTCGCTGCACACATAAGCGCCGCGCCCGCTGCTGCGGTGGCCGGATTGCAGCGCCCAGACGCCCTCCGCCCGCACCACCCGCAGCAATTCCCCTTGCGGGCGTTTGCGGCGGCAGGCGACACAACTGCGCTCCGGCGTGTGCCGAGGCAGGGTGTGCTTAGTGGGCAGGGCGTCTGGCAAGGCTTATTCTCCGATGTCTTCGGGGCTGGCGGTGGCCACCGACTTGCTGTCTTTAAACAGCGCGTCGAAGGCCGACTGGGCGTTGCCGCTGCTGATGCCGTCCTGCTCGTCTTGCAGGGCCTGCTGCATGGCCGCGTCGAGGTCGCTGATGGCCGCCGTTTCGCGCAGATCGATCTTGAAGCCGGTCAGCTTGGCTGCCAGACGCACGTTCTGTCCGCCCTTACCGATAGCCAGAGACAACTGGTCGGGCGTCACGGTGACGGTGGATTCACGCCGATCCAGATGGACTTCGATCAGGCCCACCTTGGCCGGAGACAGGGCATTGCGGATGAAATCGCGGGTGTTGGCATCCCACAAGATCACGTCCACGCGCTCGCGGCCCAGTTCGCCCGTGACCGCCTGAATGCGGTTGCCCCGGTGCCCGATGCACGCGCCGATGGGATCGACGTTGGCGTTGTGGCTGAACACGGCCACCTTGGAGCGCTGACCCGCCTCGCGGCTGATGGCCTTGACTTCCACGATGCCGTTGGCGACTTCTGGAATCTCCTGCTTCAGCAGGTAATCCAGCAGGCGCTCGTCGGCGCGGCTCGCCAGAATGGTCGGGCCTTTGGGCGTCTTACGAACTTCTTTGAGGTAGATCTTGACGCGGGTGCCGGGGGTCAGCTTCTCGCCGGGAATCTGCTCGCGGGGGGGCAAAATCGCCTCGCCTGCGCCCAGTTCCACGAACCAGTTGCCCTTGTTGTCGCTGCGAACCACCTGCGCGGTCAGCACCTGCCCTTCGCGGTCTTTGTATTCGTTGAAGACCACGTTGCGCTCGGTTTCGCGCATTTTCTGCGTCAGCGTCTGCTTGGCGGCCTGCAGGGCGATGCGTGAAAATTTCTCGCGGTCAACAGGGAATTCCATTTCCATGCCGATTTCCACGCCCGGATCAAGTTCCAGCGCGTCGGCCAGACTGATCTGCATGTGCTCGTCTTCGGCCTTTTCCACGACTTCGCGCACGACGAGGACTTCCAGTTCGCCGCTGCCCGGATCGAGGTGAACTTCGATGCGCTTGTCAGGTTCCACGTTGCGCGTGTAGGCCTGTGCCAGAGACTGCTCGAAGGCTTCGATGAGCTGCATTTCGTTGATGTTGCGGGCCTGCGCCACTTCGCGCAGTGCGTCCGCAAAATTAAATTCCGGTTGGGTCATATCACGCTTCCTTTTGAATGATGGGTTGGGGGCGGCTCATCGGTGACGATCCGGGAACTCGGCGAGGTTGCCCTGAAAAGTACCCACGGTGAGCGTCACATCGGTTCCGGCCACGTCGAACGTCACCTGATTGCCCTGCACGCTCTTGATCGGTGCGGTAAAGGCCTGTCCTTCGCCGCGCACACGGGCTTTGAGGCCCAACATGCGCTCGAAGTGCCGCGCCGTGTTCAGTGGCCGTTTGGCTCCCGGAGACTCGAATTCAAGGCGGTATTCGCTGGCAATCGGGTCAAGGCGGTCAAATTCCGCCTCGGCGGCGCGGCTCGCGGTGGTCAGGTCAGACATGGTGACAGGCTGTTCGTCCAGTCGGTCGATCCGAACCAGCACAATCGGTTGCCCGCCCATGTTCTGCATCTGCACTTCCAGCACCTCGAAGCCGAGGTGATCTACAGCAGCCTGAGCAATGGCCTGCAAGTTCTGGTTGGCGGCCTTCTGACTGGCCGTGGGCGGCGTCGCGGGTTGAACATCCAACGGGTCGGTCAAATGGTCTGTGGTGAAGTCGGTTGTGTTGTCGGCTGCGTTGTTATTCATATTGTGTCGGCCAAACTTGCGGCCTGATAACCACCCCCTCCACGAAAAAAGGTGGGCAAATCACCCACCCCTCAATCGAGGAATTCTGAAGACCAGTATACAGGATCAGTGCCGCAGCACGCAGAAAGGCGTTACAAAGCGCAGCCAGCACGCGTCTTCGGCCCTATTTTTGGGCGTCAATCACGATCACGCCGTCTTGCAAACGGGCCAGTTCCGCGCCCTCGTGCCCCTCCATCCGCCGCATATTGCTCAGCGAACTGCCCTCGGGGGCACGGGCCACAGCATTGCCAATTCGGATCTGAGGGCTGGCAATCGGACGCCCCCAGACGATGGCTCCCTCATGGCCCCCGTATCCGGCATGGACCACGCCCCGCAAGGCTCCCATGACGATCACGTCGCCGCCTGCCACGAGTTCTACGCCCGGATTCACGTCGCCCATGACCACCACGCTGCCCCGGTACTCGCCCCGAAATCCGGCCCTCAGGTTGTGTGGCACGACCTCGGTGCGGGCCTGTGCGGGGCCAAAACTGGTGGACTCGGTGGGGGCAGCACTGGGCGCGGTCACGGTGACACGAGGCGCACGGACCCGCCCCGGCGTTCCGCCTGCCGCCCGAATCGCCTGAAGGGCCGCTTCCACGGCCTCCGGGTCTGCATCTCCCTGCACCTCGATGGTCACGCTGGTCGCCAGCAGTTCTGCCCGGACAGCCAACGCCTCCGTCACGTCTGGCCCGGTATCGCCGGGTTCCAGCAAGAGGTTCAATCCACCCAGAGTGCCACGCAACTTCATGATCCTCACTGTAGCGTCAGTTCGGCTTTTCAGGCTCAATTGGTCAGATGTGCCAAATCAGAATGCGGTCTTCACCCATTTGGTGTAAGATGCTTCTCATGCCCTTTCAGGAGTCCAACCTTGGTGCAGCTTGATTCTGGCGCGGTCGCAGAAGGCCGCGTCACACGCGTCACCGATTTCGGTGCGTTTATCCAGTTCGAGAACGGTGAAACTGGTCTTGTGCACATCTCGCAGATCGCCCACTCATTTGTCCGGAACATCCACGATCACGTCCGAGAAGGCGAGAACGTAGAAGTTAAAGTTCTGGGCCGTGATGACCGGGGCCGCCTCGACTTGTCTATCAAAGAACTGCTGGAAGAACCTGAAGAAGTGCCCCGGCCCCGTGCCATTGGCCGTCAGAGTCCTCAGTTCGAAGCCAAGTTGCGTTCCTTCATGCGCGATGCAAAGGAGCGCACCACCGCTGGCGGCGGCAAAAAGCCGTCCTCGACCTCCACCAAGCGCAAGAAGTAAGTCCGCAGCGCAACGCATTCTCACAGGCAGTACAGTCTCAGACCAGAAGAGGAGCAGCCGAGCGTTGCTCCTCTTTCTGTTTGGTCCGGCTCTTGGCGGCGGTAGAAGCGATCTCCCCACCGCCCTTCATTACGTTGTAGGCAGAACGCGCTATGCTGGTCCCGATGATTGCCGCTTCTGCTCCTGCCAATGCCCTCAAAGTCCTGAAGTCCGTGTGGGGCTACGATGCCTTTCGGGGCGTGCAGGAAGGCATCGTGCAGACCGTGCTGGACGGCGGCAACGCACTGGTGCTGATGCCCACGGGCGGGGGCAAGAGCCTGTGTTATCAGTTGCCCGCGCTGCTGCGCCCCGGCGTGGGGATTATCGTGTCGCCCCTGATTGCGCTGATGAAAGATCAGGTGGATACCCTGCGTCAGTTGGGCGTGCGGGCGGCTTTCCTGAATTCCACCCTCAGCGCGGGCGAGGTGCGGGATGTGGAGGCGGCGCTGCTGGCGGGCGAACTCGATCTGCTATATGCCGCGCCTGAGCGTCTGCTTTTGCCGCGTACCCTCGAGCTGCTTTCCCGCGCCCAGATTGCCCTGTTCGCCATCGATGAAGCGCACTGCGTCTCTCAGTGGGGGCATGATTTCCGGCCCGAATATCAGCAACTCTCGGTGCTGCCGCAGAGATTCCCCACCATTCCGCGCCTTGCCCTGACCGCCACCGCCGATGACCGCACCCGCGCCGACATCGTGCAGGTGTTGGGCCTGACGGGTGCGCCCGCTTTCGTGAGTTCCTTTGACCGGCCCAATATCCAGTACCGGGTGGCCGCCAAAGAAAGCCCGAAGTCGCAACTGCTGGACTTTATCCGCACCGAACACGCCGGAGACGCGGGCATCGTGTACTGCATGAGCCGCAAATCAGTCGAAGAAACCGCCAAATGGCTGGTGGCGCAGGGCATCGACGCCGTGCCGTACCACGCGGGTCTGGCTCCCCGTGAGCGCGAAGAGGCCCAGAACCGCTTTCTGAACGAAGAGGGCCTGATCGTGGTGGCGACCGTGGCGTTCGGCATGGGCATCGACAAACCCAACGTGCGCTTTGTGGCCCACCTTGACCTGCCCAAAAGCATGGAAGGCTACTACCAGGAAACCGGGCGTGCGGGCCGAGATAGCCTGCCCAGCACGGCCTGGATGGTGTATGGGCTGGCCGACGTGGTCAACGTGCGCCGGATGCTGGCCCAGAGTGCCGCGCCCGACGAGGTGCGCCGCGTGGAAGCCGCCAAGCTGGACGCCCTGCTGACCTACTGCGAGACCGCTTCCTGCCGCCGCCAGATGCTGCTGGAATATTTTGGCGAAACTCTGGCCGAACCCTGCGGCAACTGCGATACCTGCCTGACGCCGCCGCGCACGCGTGACGCCACCCGTGAGGCCCAGATGGCGCTGTCGGCGGCCATTCGCACCGGCAACCGCTTCGGCGCGGCGCACCTGACCGATGTGCTGCTGGGCCGGGACACCGAAAAAGTGCGCGGCATGGGGCATCACCTCCTGCCGACCTACGGTGTGGGCGCAGCTCACAGCGAAAAAACCTGGCGCAATGTGCTGCGCCAACTCGTCAGCCTCGGCTACCTGACCACCGACGCGAACGGGCACGGCAGCCTGATCGCCACGGCCAAGGCCCGCCCGCTGCTGAAAGGCGAAACCACTCTCAGTCTGCGCGAAGATGTGCTGCTACCGCGCACCGCCAGCCGCGCCGAACGCCGTCCCAACCGCTCGGCCACCCTGGACGCCGCCGACCAGCCCGTGTTCGACGCGTTGCGAGCGTGGCGACTGGACAAGGCCCGTGAACAGAGCGTGCCTCCCTACGTCATCTTCCACGACGCCACCCTGACGGCTATCGCCCAGATGCGCCCCAGCAGTCTGGCCGCGCTGGGCAGCGTGACGGGGGTCGGCGGGCGCAAATTGGATGCCTACGGAGACGATGTCTTGGCCGTGATCCGCCAGCAGCAAGGTGGTGCAGCACCAACCCTGACCCGCCAGCAGGCCGAAGCGGTGCGCGGCGTCTCATCCAATCTGGCCGTGTTGAGTGTGCTGAAAGCCGCGCCCGTTAGCACTTCTCCGGCCTCTTCCGGCAACCTAACCGAAGCCCTGCGCGAACTCCGCACCTCCCTCAGCCGGGAATCGGGCCACAGCGCCTTCCTGGTTTTTCCGAACGCCACCCTGGAAGCCCTGGCCGTGCGGCAACCCCGCACCTTGGCCGATCTACAGGGCATCGCCGGAATGGGGGAGAAGCGCATTCAGGCCTACGGAGAACGAATCGTGGAGGTCGTGCGGGAGATGCAGGGCGAGTAGCCCACCTATCCCGGTCTGGACGACACTTCCACCTGTTCCCCCGTGCCCCGTTGCCGCGCCGTGTGTCCGTCTATCTCGCGCTGCAAAAAGTAGTTCAGTAGCGTTCTGAGGGTGGCAATGGCCGCCAGCTTGCCGATTTCGTCCCAGGAAGGCGTGATGGCCGTCCTCAGAATATCGGCGGCCAGCGCGAATTCCAGCGCCACGGCCAGCCAGCGGGCCAGGTCGAGGCGGATACTTTCCTTCATCACATCGGGCGTTTTGGCGATATCAGGCGCGGCAGGGCGGGCAAGGAACGCTCTCAGGGCACGCCAGGTGGCGATCAATGCGGCAATCGTAATAATCAGGGCGGCGGCGGCCTCTATTCCCGTCGCCACCAGCCCCGTCCAGGCCTTCACCGTATCTTCCATGCCCCACTGTTATAGCGGCAGGGAGGGCCGCAGCGTCCAGAGCGACTCTGAAGGCTTGGGCCTGACAGTCTGTGCCGAGGTGAGAGAGGCTGAGTTTATAGAGTCAGCGCCAGCCGTATCGCTTCCGCCAGCCCGCCGTCGTCCACATGCCCGACGTGGTAGCGGGCTGCCTCCCGCGCCGGAGCGTCGGCGTTGCCCATCGCCACCGGATGGCCCACCACCTGCATGGCCGACACGTCGTTTTCTCCGTCTCCGACCATCATCACCCGGTCTAGGGTCAGGCCGTAGCCCGCGGCGATCCGGCGAATGGCGCTGCCTTTGCTGACGCCTGCGCGGGTGGCCGAAATAAACATGACGTCGGGCATGGCGGGGCTGCCTGCCGGGTGCAGGTCAAGGCCGTCGTGTGGTTCCCCGACCACCTCCGCTTCCTGTTCCCGAGGTACCACCCACTGCGCCCGGACCCGCGTGCCCATCAACGTTTCCGGGGCACGCGGCGCATACGGCACTCCCAGCAGGGCGGCGTGCCGCTCGGCGTAGTCTCCGGGCTGGGTCACGGCCCATTCGGTATCGGTGTAAATTTCCAGCAGCCGCCCGGTCTGGTGGGCGTGGGCGATCAGATGGTCGAGTGGCCCCTCGGGAATAGGCTCGCTCATGCTTTCGCCGCCGCCCGCATTCACGATGCTCGCTCCGTTCTGAAAGACGTGCCAGCCGTCGGCGTCCATGCGCTGGGCGTAGCCGAGGGCATTCCCAAGTGCGGGCCGCCCACTGCACAGTGCGATGCGGACTCCCTGCGCCCGCGCCCCGGCCAGCGCCACCCACACGTCATCTCGAATCACGTTGCCGGTTCCCACCAGCGTTCCGTCCACATCCACACAGATCAAACCGAGCATATAGGGTGCAGTCTAGGGCCTTTTCAAAAGGCGTCCGGGCGGCAATCTATAAAGCCTCCTCCTTACTCCTCCCGCTTCCACACGCCTTCCCGGTCCAGCACCGCGCAGCCGCCCACATGTACCGCCGTCACCGTCTGTCCGCGCACTTCCACCTCGACTTCCACCTCTCCGGGCGTGCCCAGTGCGTGGCCCTGATACACCACACCACAGGCCCGCTCATTGCGTACAGGGAGCTTGCCTTCTGCGGCCAACAGGGCCACCAACGCGCCCGCCGCGCTCCCGGTCACCGGGTCTTCAGGAATCCCGACTGCCGGGGCAAAGTCCCGCGCCGCAAAACGGTTGACCCCCATCGGGGTATAGGCATAGACGCTCACCACGTCCAGCGCCTCCGACAGCATCCGAATCTGGGCCAGATCCGGTTCCAGGCCGTCCAGAATGATGCTGTCCAGCAGCGGCACGAACACGCTCCACAGACCCGTGCTGCTCGCGGCCAGCGGCAAGCCTTTGTGAATCATCCGCACGTCAATGCCCAGCGCTTCGGCCAGATCGGCGTGCAAACTGCGTGGGACAGCCCGCGTTTCGGGCAAGCGCTGGCGCATCCATACTTGCGACGGCACGCCCGCATCACAGACCAGTTGCAGCGGAATGCGGCCCACCAGGGTTTCCAGCACCAGATCCTGTCCAGACCAGTGCCCGTGTTGTGCCAGCATCAGTCCCAGTGCAACGCTGGCATGGCCGCAAAAATCCACTTCCTGCGTGGGCGTGAAATACCGCACCCGCACCGCGCCGCTGCTCATGCGCGTCACGAACACTGTTTCGGGCGCATCTACAAAGGCGGCCAGAGCCTGCATTTCCCGCTCCGAGAGGCCCGAAGCGTCAAGAACCACGCCTGCCCGGTTGCCGAATCCCGGCGTATCCGTGAATGCACTGACTTCGCTGTACGCGATCATGCCCGGAATCTAGCGTATTCATGGGCCGAAGAAGCGCCACCCGGCAAATCAGACAGAAGTGCGGAAGACGGAAAAATTGAACATCAGATACGCGAGAAGCGTGAGCCACCCTGAATTATTTTGGAATAACCAACAAAGTGAAGTATCAATAACCTGCTAAACAGGGAAAATGCGCCCCCCCAGTCCTAAACCAGAGGGGCGCACATCTTTCTATTCTTAGGGGGTCATCCGAGTCAGCATCCGGGGAAACGGAATCGCCTCACGGATATGGTCGATGCCCGTAATCCAGGCGATCACGCGCTCCAGGCCCATGCCGTAGCCTGCGTGCGGCACACTGCCTACCCTCCGCAGATCCAGATACCACTCGAAGGCTTCCAACGGCAAGCCCTGTGCCTCAATCCGGCTTTTGAGCAAATCGTAATCGTGAATGCGCTCGCTGCCGCCGATGATCTCGCCGTAGCCGTCCGGGGCAATCATGTCGTCACAGAGGGCCAGGCGGGGATCAGCCGGATCAGGCTGCATATAGAACGCCTTGATCGCCGCCGGGTACTTTTCGATCATCACGGGGCGGTCAAAGGAACTGCCCACGATGGTCTCATGCGGTGCGCCCAGATCGTCGCCCCATTCCACGGGCTGCACATCGGCCTGCACGTTGTCGGGGAGGTCACCTGCTTCGATCCGGGTGCGAATGATCTCCAGCGCCTCGGTGTAGGTCACACGGGGATAGTTGCCCTCTGCCGCGCCCTGCAAGCGGCTGATGTCGCGGCCCAACAATTCCAGCTCTGTGGCGCATTCCGCCAGCACCTGCCGCACGATAAAGCTGATCATGCGCTCCTGCAGGGCCATATTCTGCTCGTGATTGCTGGGGGCCACTTCCGGCTCGATCATCCAGAATTCCAGCAGATGGCGGCGCGTCTTGCTCTTCTCGGCGCGGAAGGTGGGGCCAAAGGTATATACCTTGCCAAACGCCATCGCCCCTGCTTCGGCGTGCAGTTGCCCGGTCTGGCTCAGGTACGCCTTGTCCTCTCCGAACAGGTCGATTTCAAACAGTTCGGTGGTGTCCTCGGCGGCATTGGGCGTAAAGAACGGCGCATCGAAGCGCACGAAGCCTTCGCCATGGAAAAAGGTGGTGATGGCCCGCTGCACGCAGTCGCGTACCCGCAGCACAGCCCACGGGCGACGGTGACGCAGCCAGAGATGACGGTGATCCATCAAAAATTCGATGCCGTGTTCTTTGGGCGTAATCGGATATTCCGCGTGATTCTCGCCAATGGGCGTCACTTCGCGCACGCTGAGTTCCACGCCACCGGGAGCGCGTTCATCGGCCCGGACTTCTCCGGTGATCCACGCGGCCTGCTCCTGCGTCAGCCGTTTGGCAGCCTCGAAGACCTCCTCAGTCACGTCGCCCTTGAACACCGTGCCCTGCACGAAGCCGGTGCCGTCGCGCAATTTCAGGAACTGGATCTTGCCTTTGCCGCTCTTGTCGGTCAGCCACGCGCCGAGGGTCACGGTCTCGCCGATGTGTTGTTTTAGATCACGAATGGTGGTGGTTGCAGAGAACTCTGATGGCATGGCCGGAAGTCTAGCCCGCCCGCCTATAGTTCTTCTATGGCTGGCCGTTTTGTTCTGCTTCTGCGCGGTATCAATGTGGGCGGTCATCGCCGCGTCCCGATGGCCGACCTGCGCCGCGTCCTGACCGATCTGGGCTTGGAGGACGTGAAAACGTATATCCAGAGTGGCAACGCCATCTTCGGCACGGGCAGGGAAGAGACCGACCTCTCGCCTGCCATCGCAGCCGCCCTGCACGCCGAATTTGGCTTTCCTATAGCGATGACTCTCCGCACTGCCGCCGAATGGCAGGCGCTGTCCAGCCCGTATCCGGCAGGCAAGCAGACGCACATAGCTTTTCTGTCGTCCCTACCAGAGCCGGAACGTGTGCTGGCTCTGCAAGCCCAAGACTTTGCCCCCGACCTGTGGACCCTGAGTGGGCGCGACCTGCATCTGTATTATCCGGGCGGTACACAGGCGGCGCGGCTGACCCACGCCCTTCTGGAGCGGCGGTTGGGTATAAACGCCACGGTGCGGAATTGGCAGACCGTGGAGGCGCTCAGGCAGCGGCTTGAAGAGCATTGAGAGCGAGACCATGGAGAATTCCACTTTTATTGACACTATCAAACAAAAATCTCACGACCTAAACTTATCGTGAATACTTTCACTTAATGTCTTAGCAATCACCCCGCCAGATCGCAGCGGGGCAATATCAGCCAGAAGCACAGGCTCCGGCTTGTCTCTTACTTCAGGGCGTCGCTCATGCCGACCACATCGGCCACTTTCAGGCTCGCGCCGCCCACCAACGCGCCGTTCACGTTCGGCTTGGCGCAGATAGACGCGATATTGTCGGGCTTCACGCTGCCGCCGTACAGAATACGGATGCTGTCGGCAGCCTCGCCGTAGAGGGTTCGCAATTCCTCGCGGATGGCGGCGGCCAATTCTTCGGCGTCCTCGGCGGTGGCGGTTTTGCCCGTGCCAATCGCCCAGACAGGTTCATAGGCAATCACAACATCGGTGCCCACGCCCGCCAGGCTGCCACGCAACTGGGCCAGCGTGTAGGGCACCTGCTCGCCGCGTTCGCGCACGTCCAGCCCTTCGCCCACACACACGATGGGCGTGAGGCCGCCTGCCTGAGCCTGCGCTGCCTTGGCCGCCACCACCGCATCGGTTTCACCGTGATATTCGCGCCGCTCGCTGTGGCCCACCACGGCGTATTTCGCGCCCACGTCCTTCAGCATCGCCGCGCTGATCTCGCCCGTGTACGCGCCCGACACATGCTGCGACACGTCCTGACCGCCAATTGCCACACCACTTTCACGCAGCGTCCACGCCAGGCCCTGTAAATGGGTCGCCGGAGCCATCACTGCCAGTTCAGCTTCTCCCAGCGAGAGGGCGGCCAACAGCTCAGTGCCCCAGGCCATCGCCTCGGACGGCGTTTTATTCATTTTCCAATTCAACGCAAGTAGGTTCTTCATTGAGGCTCCATTCCGTCTAGGACGGGTCTTAAAAAAGTACGGTCATAGCGGTGCATCAGCTCGGGCAGTTCTTTAAACAACGCCTGACACACCGGATCGGCAGCCGAGGCTTCCCGGTACGTTTCATACGCCGCCAAGCTCGGAAAGCTGAACAACGCGTAAGCCACGTCGCTGGCTCCCTCGGATGGCATGAAATACCCGTGATGCTGGCCGCCAAATCGGTTGACGAGCGTGATCCATTTGCGCCCGTAGACCTCGAAGTCGGCCTCTCGGCCTGCCTTGAGTTCATAGCGCAGCAAGCAGGTGACGGGCGTTATTTCATCGCCTCCACGCCTGGCAGCGCCTTACCTTCCAGCAGTTCCAGACTTGCGCCGCCGCCCGTGCTGATGTGGCTCACGCGGTCAGCCTGCCCACTCTTGTTGATGGCGCTCACGCTGTCGCCGCCGCCGATCACGCTGTAGGTGTCCGGCCCCAGATCGGCCACGGCCTTGGCGATGGCGTTGGTGCCGCTGGCGAATTTCTCAAACTCAAAGACTCCCATCGGGCCGTTCCAGAAGACAGTTTTGGCTCCCTGCAAGGCTGCCGTGAATGCCTTCTGGCTATCGGGGCCGATGTCCATGCCCTCCCAGTCGTCGGGAATGTCGCCCGTGGGCACGACGCGGGTGTTGGCCTCGGCACTGAAGGCGTCGCCCGCCAGCGTATCGGTGGGCAGGACGATCTTGTCTCCGTACTGGCCCAGCAATTCACGCGCCTTGTCCAGAAAGTCGTCCTCGTGAATGCTCTTGCCAATCTTGCCGCCCTGCGCCTTGACGAACGTATACGCCATGCCGCCGCCGATCAGCATGCGGTCCACCACGGGCAGCAGATTCTCGATGACCAGCAATTTATCGGACACCTTCGCGCCGCCGATGATGACCACATATGGGCGCTCTGGCTCGTGCAGCAGCTTGCTGAGGGCCACCACTTCGGCGGCCAGCAGGGTTCCGCCCGCGTGAGGCAGGTGCGCCGCCACCCCACTCACCGAGCTGTGGGCGCGGTGGGCGCTGCCGAAGGCGTCCAGCACGAAGGCGTCGCCCAGGCGGGCCAGCTTTTCCGACAGGGCCGCGTCGTTCTTTTCCTCGCCTGCCTCAAAGCGCACATTTTCCAGCAGGGCCACGTCGCCGGGCTGCATTTCCTGCACTTCGTTCAGGGTTTCCTCGCTGCTGGGCAGGCTCCCGATAAAGCGCACATCGCGCTTCAGGGCCTTTTCCAGTGCCCCAGCCACGGCCTTCAGGCTGTACTTGGCTTCCGGTCCGCCCTTGGGACGCCCCAGGTGGCTCATCAGCACCACCGAAGCGCCGCCGTCCAGCAACGCCTGAATGGTGGGCAGGCTGGCCGTGATGCGGGTATCGTCTTGCACCACGCCGTCTTTGAGGGGCACGTTGTAATCGACGCGCACCAGTACGCGCTTGCCTGCGACATCAAGTGAATTCAGTGTTTGCATGGTTGCTCCTTGGGTAGAGCTATGGGCTATGGGCCATGAGCACCAACGCTCTAGCCCATAGCCCATAGATCAAAGCCGATTTAGCCTTTTTGTTGAACGAGTTGCACCAGATCCGCGATGCGGTTGGAGTAACCCCACTCGTTGTCGTACCACGAGAAGAACTTGACGAGGTTGCCCATGGTCATGGTCAGGCCACCGTCGATGATGGCGCTGTGGGGGTCGCCCACGATGTCCTGAAGCACGATGGGGTCTTCGGTGTACGAAATGATGCCCTTGTGGCTGCCTTCGGCGGCCTTGCGGAACACGTCGTTCACTTCGGCCACGGTGACTTCACGGCCCACGATGACCACCACGTCGCTGATCGAGCCGACGGGGGTAGGCACGCGCAAAGAGGTTCCGTCGAACTTGCCCTTGAGCGGCGGGTAGACCTGCGACACGGCCTTGGCGGCCCCGGTGCTGGTGGGAATGATGTTGATGGCCGCAGCACGGGCGCGGCGCAGATCGCTGTGAGGCAAATCGAGTACGCGCTGATCGTTGGTGTAGCTGTGGACGGTGGTCATGATGGCCTTCTCGATGCCGAAGGCTTCATCGAGCAGCTTCATGGGTGCGCCGAGGCTGTTGGTGGTGCAGCTGGCGTTGGAGATGATGTGGTGATTGGCGGGATCGTAATCCTGCTCGTTCACGCCCAGCACGATGGAAATATCTTCGTTCTTGGCAGGCGCGGTGATGATGACTTTCTTTGCGCCGCCCTCGATGTGCTTGCCTGCGCCCTCGCGGGTGGTAAAAATCCCGGTGGACTCGATCACGATGTCTGCGCCCAGTTCGCCCCAGGGAATCGCGGCGGGGTCGCGCTCGGCCAGTGCATGAATCTTCTGACCATTCACGGTCAGGCTGTCGTCGTCAAATTCCACGGTGCCCTGAAAGCGTCCGGCAGTGGAGTCGTACTTCAGGAGGGTCGCCAGCGTCTTGTTGTCGGTCAGGTCGTTGATGGCGACGACTTCCACGCCACGTTCCACCAGATTGCGGAAGACCAGACGGCCAATGCGGCCAAACCCGTTGATGCCTACCTTCATACTGCCTCCTTGAAGCCCTACTGAAATGATGTCGAAATGCGTACAGAGTTTCGGGCCGGAGATCCATCATGCCGACCACGCGTGAGCGAGTCTACTCTACCCGGCACCAGACAGCTTCGTGTCTTCTGGACACCAACCGATCTTTAGACCGGGTTCATTCCTGAGCGGCCACCGTGCGCGCATAGGCGTCCAGGTAACGCGGCACGATCTGATCGGGATGAAAGCGCGTGGTGGCCGCGTGCCGTGCCGCCGTGCCCATGCGCTGATACAGGTCGCGGTCACGCAGCACCCGCAGCGCGGCGTCGGCCATCGCGTCCACATCGCCCACGTCGGCCATAAACCCGGTCACACCTTCCTCGACCACTTCGGGAATGCCTCCAGCACGGGTGGCGACCACCGGAACCTCACAGCTCATGGCTTCCAGCGCGGCCAGCCCAAAGCTCTCGTTACTGCTGGGCAGCAAAAACAGATCGCTGATGCCCAGCACGGTCTGAACATCCGGGAAAGAGCCGAGAAAATGCGTGCGCCCGATAACGCCCAGCGTTTTTGCCAGCTCGAAGGCGCGGGGCCGCTCGGGGCCGTCTCCGATCATCAATAGCCGCGCCGGAATCTCGGAGGCCACCCGTGCAAACACCTCGATCACGTCTTCTGCACGCTTCACGGGCCGGAAGTTGCTGACATGCACCAGCAGGGCCTCGTCGGGGTGGGCAAAGCGGGCGCGAACGGTGGGGTCGGTGATCCGCACGAACCGTCCGGCGTCCACAAAGTTGTGAATGACCTCGATTTCCCGGTCAATGCCGAACAGTTCCCGCGTCTGGTCGGCCAGAAAACGTGACACCGCCGTCACATGGTCGCTGCGCTCGATGGCGTGCCGGGTGGTGTGCCGGAAGGCGGGTTCCGCGCCCACCAGCGTCACGTCGGTGCCGTGCAGCGTGGTCATGACCCGCGTTTTGCCGGTGATGGCCCGCGCATGAATGGCCGCCGTCGCGTGCGGAATCGCGTAATGCGCGTGCGTCAGTTCCACGCCTTTTTCCAGAATCACTTCGGTGAGGGTATTGGCCGCCGCCAGTTCGGGGTAAGGCTGATCGAACAGGGCGTAGGCGAAGCCGCTGACCTGATGAAAAAACGGCCCCTGCACGCCGCCGTGCCCCGACAGCCGGAACGGTTGCGCCGATCCCACGAAGTGCACCTCGTGGCCTGCCTGCGCCACCATCAGCCCCAGTTCGGTGGCGACCACGCCCGATCCGCCCGCGCTGGCATGACATAACACGGCCACCTTCAACGGCGGCTCCAGAAGAAAGAATCAGAAATAGATAAGAAAAAGAAGGTCATGGCTGCGAAGTATAGGACTCCCTCACCGTCAAAAGCGTGTCAAGCACAGCCGGTGGGGGCTTCTGAATTTCTGAAGGAATCCGCCGGGGACTTGAGCAGGCTGGGCCGAGCCAGACAACCTGCACGGCAGACCCCCCACCCCCGTTGTCTAAGCCTCAACTGTCTTCCGGATCACCAAGAGCGCTGGGAATCGCATGGACAGCCGCCCAGCGCTTGTCTACCCTCATCTGGATATGCTCGCCGTCCTCACCGACTCCACATGTGATCTTCATCCAGAAACTGCCCGTCAACTGGGTATCCGAATCGTTCCCCTGAGTGTGCAGCTTGGAAGTCGCTCGCTGATGGACTGGCAAGAAATCGACCCGGACGCCGTGTACGACCACCTCAGAGCAGGCGGCACCGTCAGCACCCAGCCCGTGAGTACCGCCGCTTTTGAAACGGCTTACCGCGATCTGCTCGTCAGCCACCAGCAGATCATCAGCATCCACATCTCGGGCCAACTGTCCGAGACGGTGCAGCACGCCCGCGAAGCCGCCGAGCGTCTGGGTGCGGGCAACCGCATTCATATCGTGGATTCGGGCCTGGCCTCGTCGCCCCTGGCCGAAGCCGTGATCGCGGCCCGTGACGCCGTGTGGGCCGGAGCCACCCTGGAGACCGCCCGCCAGGCCGCCGAAACTGTGGGCCGTGATCTACACGCGGAATTCACGGTCACCAGCCTCGAATACCTGCGCCGGGGCGGACGCATTGGCCGCGCTCAGGAGTTTTTCGGCAACATGCTGGGCATGCGCCCGGTGCTGGCCTTCACGAACGGTCAACTGAAAGCCACCCGGCGCGTGCGTGCCGCGAACGCCACGCAGGACCTGTTGAACAATCTCAAAGAGCGCTACGATACGGCTCCCCTGAGCGTCACCATTTCTCATGCAGGACGCGATCCCGCCCGCATTGCCGAACTCCGCGCCGCCATGACCTCGTGCGGCCTGAACGTGGTCAAGGGCCGCGTGCAGCTGATGGGGCCAGTGATCGGAGCGCATGTGGGGCCAGGCACCTACGGCTTCATGGCGCGGCCTGTAGAAGAGTGAGGATCGTGGTGGGTGAATCGTAGACCGTGGAAATAGAAGAAGGGGGCCAGAGCAATCACGCTCTGGCCCCCTTCTTCTGTGTTCCTTTATCCCTGACGGGTCAGGTACGCCTTCCCGCCTTCCACCTCGGCTTCAAAGCCCTCTGCGGGGCCGTAGCTGAGGCTCGTTGCCAGCGTTTCTCCGGCGATGAAGTCCTGCCACGCTTCGGCGGCGTCCCTCGCGTCGCCTTCCAGCGCCAGCGACAGGGCAATGCGGTCCTGCACCTGAAACCCCGCCGCCTTCCGCGCCTCCTGCACGCCGCGCACGAGGTCGCGGGCCAGTCCTTCCAGCACCAGTTCCCGCGTCAGGGTGGTGTCAAAGGCCACGAGGTAGCCGTCACTCTCGGCAGCGGCCACTCCTTCCGGCGAGCGGGCATCGACCAGCACGCTGTCGGGCGTGAGTTCAAATTCACCCACCGTGAAATTCTGGCCCGCCTGCACCGCGCCTGCCACCGCCGCCGCGTCTGCCGCCGCCAACGCCGCCTTCAGCGCAGGCAACTGCTTGCCGTACACCTTGCCGATCACAGGCAGATTGGGGCGCAGGCTGTATTCCACCAGATCGGTCACGGCCTCCAGAAAGATCACGCCCTTCACGTTCAATTCTTCGGCCATCTGGCCTTCAAAGCGGCGCAGAGAATCGGTGCGTTCGGGCGTCCCGGCCCTCACCGTCACGCTCGCCAGCGGTTGCCGCGTCTTGAGGTTATGTGCTCCGCGCACCGCACGGCCCAGGTCCACGACCTTCATCACGCCGTCCATCTCGGCGGTCAGCACCGAATCCAGTCGCTCGGGGCGCACCTGCGGCCAGGAGGTCAGGTGCACGCTGTCCTGGCCCTGGCCCCCGGTCAGGTTGCGGTACAGCGCGTCGGCCAGGAAGGGCGTAAACGGCGCGGTGAGCTGCGAGACCACCAGCAGCGACTCGTGCAGCGTGGCGTACGCGGCGGTGTCCACCTGCCCGCCTTCGCCCCAGAAGCGTGAGCGGTTGCGGCGCACGTACCAGTTGCTCAGGTCGTTCACAAAGCGCTCCAGCGCCCGCCCGCCGCCGCGTGCATCGTAACTGTCCAGCGCGGCGGTCACGTCCTGCACGGTCTCTTCCAATCTCGCCAGCAGCCAGCGGTCAATCTCCGGGCGCTCGGCAACCGCAGGCGCGGCCCCCAGGTCCGGCTGATCCAGATTCGCATACAGCACGAAGAACGAATACACGTTCCAGAGCGTGTTCACGTAGCTGCGCTGCGCTTCTCCCACCAGCCGCTCGGAAAACCTCTTCTGATCGCCGGGATCGGATGCCATGAACATGTACCAGCGCACGCTGTCGGCCCCGTAGCGGTCAAACACGGGCAGCGGCTCGATCACGTTCCCCTTGCTCTTGGACATCTTCGCGCCCTTCTCGTCCACGATATGGCCGAGGCAGATCACATTCTTATACGCGGGCTGGCCGTACAGCATGGTGGAGATGGCGTGCAGGCTGTAAAACCAGCCCCGCGTCTGGTCGATGGCCTCACTGATGAAATCGGCGGGATAGTGCCGCTCGAAGACATTCTTCTGCTCTTCGGTTCCCGGCAGGGCCGCCTCGCCCGCCCTGTCCAGCAGCAGGTGCCACTGGGCATACGGCACCGACCCGGAATCGAACCACACGTCCAGCACTTCCGGCACGCGGCGGTAGCTCTTGCCGTCCTTCTCGAAGGTGATGTCGTCGATGTATGGGCGGTGCAGATCGAGTTCCGACAGGTCGCGGCCCGCCAGTTCGCTCAGTTCGCGCACGCTGCCCACCACGATCAGGTCTCCGTCGTCGGACACCCAGAACGGCAGCGGCGTGCCCCAGTAGCGCTCGCGGCTGATGGCCCAGTCCACGTTGCCTTCCAGCCAGTTGCCAAAGCGCCCGTTCTTGATGTGGGCCGGAACCCAGTTGATCTTCTGGTTCTCTTCCTGCATCCGCTCGGACACCGTGCTGGTGCGGATATACCAGCCCTTCTTGGCAAAGTACAGGATCGGGTCGCCCGTGCGGTCATGAAAGGGATACCGGTGGCGCAGCGTGCCCGACCAGAACATCAGGCCGCGTGCCTTCAGGTCAGCGATCAGGCCCTTATCAGCGTCCTTGAAGAATTTCCCGCGCTCGGCAGTAACCTGCAAGAGGCCGTGATCGTCCACCCCGAACATGGGCGGAACGCCGTATTTGCGGGCCAGTTCCAAATCTTCCGCGCCGTAAGCCGGGGCTTCATGCGCCACGCCCGAGCCGTCAGCCGCGTTCACAAAGTCGGCCAGCGTCACGAAATGCATCACCGGGCGGCCTTCCGGCGTGCGCTCGTGCAGCGTTTTCACGGCTCCCAGTTCCGGCGCAACCTCGGGAAAGGGCGGCTCGTATTCCACGCCTTCCAAGGCCTGTCCAGCAAAGCGGGCCAGCACTTCCAAGGCAGGGGCGTCCTTGTGCAGCCCGCTCAGGCGCTCCACGGCGTCCTCGGCCACCACGACCACGCCGCCCTGACCGCGTGCAGCCACATAGGTCAGCCCTGCGTTGACTGCCGCCAGCGTATTGCTGGGCAGTGTCCAGGGTGTGGTCGTCCAGACCAGCAGGCTCAGGCCCACGCGGTCAGCTTCCGGCACCTCTTCCAACGCCGCCCGCGCCGCCTCCGGCAGGGTGTCCCAGATCACCGGAAAGCGCACGTACACGCTGGGATCGTCCACCATCCGGTAGGAATCCACCTCGCCCAACTCGGCCCGAGACAGGGTGGTGCTGATGCGGGGACTCAGCGGCACCACCTTGTAATCCTGCTGCACCAGCCCTTTGGCATGCAGCCGCGCCAGCAGATTCCACACCGACTCGATGTAGTCGTTCTTGTACGTCACGTAGGCGTCTTCCAGATCCACCGAATAGCCCAGACGCTGCGTAAAGGTGTTCCAGTCCTGAATGGTTTCCCAGACGCTGGTGCGGCACAGGCGGTTGAATTCTTCGAGTTCGGCGCGGCTGGCTCCGTGGTTGCGGCCCTGCAAACCCAGTTTCTTTTCCACACTGATTTCCACGGGCAGCCCGTGCGTGTCCCAGCCGCCCTTGCGCGTGACGTGGTAGCCCTGCATCACCTTGTAACGTGGGAACAGATCCTTGAATGACCGCGCCAGAACGTGGTGCAGCGCGGGTTTGCCGTTGGCGGTGGGCGGCCCTTCATAGAACACGAATTCCGGTTGTCCCTCGCGGCGCTCCTGCGTGCGGGCAAAGACCTCGGTGGCCTGCCAGTGGGCCAAGACCTCAGCTTCCATCTCCTTGAAGCTGGGCTGAGAAGGCACGGGCGAAAATCTGTTGGGGGTGTCGGTGGGTGAATGGGTCATGGGAATTCCTTTTGGAGAGAATGGAGTTTCTGGGGGCGGAGTCTAAGGGTCGAGGGTCTGAGCAAGGCCCCTCTTAAAGGGCTTAAAGGAAAGAGCCTGAGTTTTATGCAGTTCTTAGACCCTTAGACCGCCTTCAATCCACAATAAAAAGCCTCGCCCCGCCTGTGGTGCTGGAGCGGTGGGCCTCCGCGCCGTCTGCGACCTGATAGCTCATGCCTGCGCGGAGGGTAAACGTGCGGCCATCGTCCAGTTCGGTCAGCAACTCGCCTTCCAGCACCAGCAGCACATGGCCCTTGCTGCACCAGTGATCGGCCAGATACCCGGCGCTGTACTCCACCAGGCGCACCCGCACGCGCTGGTCGGTTGACCCACTGTTGCCAAAGAACTGGGTACGCCAGGTCGCCGTTCCGGTCAGGCCGGGGTGATGCGTGGCGGCCACCGTGGCCCAGTCGGTCACGCCAAAGGGAATATCGGTGAGTTGCATCGGAAAACCTCGCAGAGACGAGAGGGAGAAAGGGAGGCGGCAACCAAAAAGCGGCACGCCACAGCGGAATTGCTGGGACGCGCCGTGGTTGCGGGCGTGGTACCACCCAACTTCACCCCCAATCGGGAGTCTCGTTGCGGCCCTCTGTCGGGGGGTGTCCGGGGCGGTCTAGTCGGCCTGTATGCGGCCTTTCTTCGCCCAGCGCGGCGGGAGATCTTCGGCAGGTGCGGCTGGCATCAGGCTCTCACTGTCCCTGATTCGCTGTGGCTGCCCTACACTTCCTACTGGCCCGACGTTCGCTGCAAGGTTGTGGCCTCTGCTCATAAACTCATCTAGGAGCCGGGGCGATGCTCATGGTAGGGCGGCATGATGGCAACGGTCAATGCGTCAGATGACAGAGGCCCGGTGTTGACTGTGCAGTTCCGGCCATTGCCAGACATTTACAGACCCCCCTTGCCACTTGTGGGTATGCTAGGTCATACGGACAACAGCAGTGGAGCAGCGGTGCCGCACTATTGGCCTCCCGATTCCCCTGATATGTGCCGTACACAGCCTGCTGCAACAGCATGCAGCCTTCCGCTACTGACGACTTGGTCATGGATTCCTGAACAGGTTGCGTTTACAATTCCCTATAGGGAGTGAGAACATGAAATTTTTTACAGATGGAGCGGTGTTTTCAGAATCAGAAGCCGCTTATTTCAATAGAAACGGCCCACGGCCATCGTCGGGTCGGTGTCTATGACAGACACTCAGTCTCAGGTGGCCCTGCCGTTTCACGAGCTTCAGCAGAAGATTTTGCCCGAGCTGCACCTGATCGCCGCCGAATACGGCATCGAAAATTACCGCAAGCTCAAAAAAGACGCCCTGTCGCTGGCAATCATGGAGCGTCAGGCCGAGCGTGACGGGCAGGTGCTGGCCCGCGGCATTCTGGAAATCAGCGCCGACGGCTACGGCTTCCTTCAATCCGACCTGCTTGACCCGGCCTCCCGCAGCGTGCTGGTCACGGCGGGGGTCATCAAGCAGTTTCACCTGCGAACCGGAGACGAGGTCATTGGCCGCGCCCGCAAGCCGCGTGAGAACGAGCGCTACGGCTCGCTGATTCAGGTGGAAGCCGTCAACGGCCTCGACCCCGAAGCCGCCCGCCGCCGCCCCCGCTTCGACGACCTCACGCCCACCTTTCCAGACATTCAACTTGTTCTGGAAGAACCCGGTATCGACGACGGCCTGAGCCTGCGCGTCGTGGACTTGCTGGTGCCGATTGGCCGGGGCCAGCGTGCATTGATCGTCGCGCCGCCCAAGGCAGGCAAGACCACGCTGCTCAAAAAGATCGCCAATTCCATCGTCCGGAACTATCCCGATGTCACGGTGATGGTCCTTCTGGTCGACGAGCGCCCCGAAGAAGTCACCGACTTCCGCGAAAGCGTGCAGGGCGCACAGGTGATCGCCTCCACCTTCGACGAGCCGCCCCAGCACCATGTGCGGGTGGCTGAATTCGTGCATGAACGCGCCCGCCGGATCGTGGAGGAGGGCGGCCACGTGGTGATCTTGCTGGACTCCATCACCCGCCTCGCCCGCGCCAACAACCTCGTGACGCCCCCGACTGGGCGCACCCTGTCGGGAGGCCTCGACTCCAACGCGCTGCACTGGCCCAAGCGATTCTTGGGCGCGGCCCGCAACATCCGTGAGGGCGGCAGCCTGACCATCCTGGCCACCGCGCTGGTCGAAACCGGCAGCCGCATGGACGATGTGATCTTCGAGGAATTCAAGGGCACCGGCAACGCCGAACTCGTCCTGAGCCGCCGCCTCGAAGAACGCCGCATCTTCCCGGCCATGGACATCCTGAAATCGGGCACCCGCCGCGAGGAACTTCTGCTTCAGCCCGAAGTCCTGAAAAAGATGTGGCTGATGCGCAAGGTCATCAGCGACATGGACCCGGCAGACGCGATGGAAATGCTGCTCGGGCGCATGGGCAAAACCCGCAACAACGTCGAGTTCCTGCAGGCCCTTGCAGGCGGCTGAATTCCCTGCCTTTCCTTCTTTCTCGCCGCCTGTTTCCCTCATGGGCAGGCGGCTGTCCCCTGACCGGAGTTTGTTAGTGCCTGACCGTTCTCGCCCCGTCTCACCCTCCCGCCTCCTGATCCGGAACGCCCTCACTCTGACCCTTCTCGCGTCGCTGCCCAGCGCTGCAGACGCCCTGCCCCTGTTACCCGATCCCACCGCACTGCTCCAGCCGGTGCCCGCCGTATCCCTCAAGCGCGACTCTGCCGCCCCCACCCTGCTGATCGTGACCGATGCCCGCCAGACCTCGGCGGCAGTGGCCCGGCGCTACGGCGTGCCCGCAGAGGCAGTCGATCTGCTGCCGGCACGCGAGCCGGGAGTCCGGGTGCGCCGCATCAAGCTGAATTCCGAGCAGGTTGCCGCCGCCCCAGTGCGGCCAACGTCGGTCATCGACCACACCGTCCGCCCCGGCGAAAGCCTCGACCTCATCGCCCGCCGCTTCCGCCTGACCCTGGTCGAACTTCTGAGCGCCAATCTGGAGCGCGAGAGTCTGGACGACCTGCGGGCAGGCGAAACCGTGCGCATTCCCACCGCCGAAACAGGCGTCCTCGTGCGGATCAAACCCGGTCAGACGGCCCTTTCTCTGATCGCAGGCTACGGCGCAGACCTTCAGGCGACCGCGCAGGCCAACGGCGTGCTGCCCACTGAACTCGGCGTCGGGGATGAACTTCTTCTGCCCGGTATCCTGGCCCAGAATTTTCACGAGCAACTTGTGGAGCGCCGCGAGAACGAAGAGAAAGCCGAAGCCGACGCCCGCATCCTGGCCCAGTACACCCGCTTCACGCAGTGGAAAAAAGACCGCGAACGCGCCCGTCTGGAAGAGAAGTACGCCAATCAGGCCAAATACGAAGCCTACCTCGCCTGGAAAACCAGCCCCGAGCGCCAGCGTCAGATCGCGGCCTACCAGCGTCAGGTGCAGTTCGAGGCGGCTCAGGCGGCCCGCCGCACCCGTGAGCGTGAAGCCCAGCAGCAGGCTGCAACTGAACGTGCTGCCGCGACCACCACTGCCGCCAGCTCCAACGTGGGCCGCGACGTTCCCGGCAACCGCGTCACGGCAGGCGGCGGCCTCGCGTGGCCCATGCGCTCCTACCGCCTGACCAGCCGCTACGCAGAGCGCGATATTCCCTTCCATCAGCAGGTGTTCCACGGCGGCATCGATCTGGCCGCACCGACAGGCACTCCCATCTACGCGGCTTCCGGCGGCAGCGTGACCCAGAGCGGCTACGGCGATTACGGCCTGAACGTGTTCACGGCCAGTGGCAACTCCACACTGGTCTACGGCCACATGAGCCGCACCGCTGTTTCTGCGGGCCAGACCGTATCACGCGGCCAATTGCTCGGTTACGTCGGCTGCTCCGGCATCTGCACCGGGCCGCACCTCCATTTTGAGATTCGCCTCGGCGGGCAAACGGTCGACCCCCTGGCGCTCCTGCCATGACCGACCCGGACGAGGAAGGCGCAGGCCTGCATCTGCTCGTCGTGGATGATGAGGCCCAGATTCTGGAACTGCTCGACCTGACCCTCACCATGAGCGGCTTCCTCGTGACCACCGCCCGCAGCGGCCCGGACGCTCTGGCTCTCGCCCAGTCCCAGCCCTTCGACGTGATCGTCCTCGATATCCTGATGACGCCCTGGGACGGCTTTGAAACCGTGCGCCAGTTGCACGCCGCGTTGGGTGCCCGCCTGCCCCCCGTCGTCTTCCTGTCGGGCCTCAACCGCGCCGCACAGGTTCCAGATCTCGGAGACGCACTGATCGCTGCCTACCTCGTCAAACCTTTCCGACCCTCCCAACTCGTCGAGGTGATCGGTCAGGTGGCCCGCGCTGCACGAGACCACCGTTCAGACTGAC
Organism: Deinococcus aquatilis DSM 23025; assembly: GCF_000378445.1. Taxonomy (GTDB): domain Bacteria; phylum Deinococcota; class Deinococci; order Deinococcales; family Deinococcaceae; genus Deinococcus; species Deinococcus aquatilis. The sequence goes on from NZ_KB899699.1 coordinate 113,842, forward strand.
CCCATTTATATCCGCAATCTGACCCTATCGCTGGGGTCAGATTTTCTTTACCCTAGCTTCATGACCGATTCCCAGACCGGAACCCAGCAGATCAAGCAAGGCTTTGCCGAAATGTTCAAGGGCGGCGTGATCATGGACGTGGTAACCGCCGATCAGGCCCGTATTGCCGAGGCTGCCGGGGCCACTGCCGTTATGGCCCTCGAGCGCGTGCCTGCCGACATCCGCAAAGATGGCGGCGTGGCCCGCATGAGCGACCCCAGCATGATCAAGGAAATCATCGGCGCAGTGACCATTCCCGTGATGGCCAAAGCCCGCATCGGCCACATCGTGGAAGCGCAGATCTTGCAGGCCCTCGGCGTGGATTTTATCGATGAATCCGAAGTCCTGACCCCCGCCGACGACCAGTTTCATATCCTGAAGCACGGCTTCAAGGTGCCCTTCGTGTGCGGGGCCAAGAACCTCGGTGAGGCCCTGCGCCGCATCGGGGAAGGGGCCAGCATGATCCGCACCAAGGGCGAGGCCGGAACCGGCAACGTGATCGAGGCCGTGCGCCACGCCCGCACCATCCTGGGTGAAATCCGCGCCATCCAGACCCGCCCGCCCGAAGAACTGATGACAGTGGCCCGCGATCTTCAGGCTCCCTACGACCTGATCCAGTACGTTCACGCCCACGGCAAGCTGCCTGTCGTCAACTTCGCTGCCGGTGGCATCGCCACGCCCGCCGACGCCGCCCTGATGATGCATCTCGGTCTGGACGGCGTCTTCGTGGGCAGCGGCATCTTCAAGAGCGACAACCCCGAGCGCCGCGCCCACGCCATCGTGAAGGCCGTGACCCACTTCGACAACCCCGACATGCTGGCTGAGATCAGCGAAAACCTCGGCGCACCCATGACCGGCATCAACATCGACGACCTGATCCCCGCCGAGCGCCTCGCTTCTCGCGGCTGGTAATACACCCCACTCCAACAGGGGAGACGGCCCACCGCCTTCTCCCCGTTTCCCATGAGGTTTTCCCTATGACCCAGCCCCAACTCGGCGTGTTGGCCCTGCAAGGCGCATTCCGTGAACACCGCCAGCGCCTCGAAACTCTGGGTGCGGCAGTTAAAGAAGTACGTCTACCTGCCGATCTGCACGGCCTCTCTGGCCTGATTCTGCCCGGTGGTGAAAGCACCACGATGGCCCGCCTGATGACCGATTACGCCCTCTGGCAGCCCGTGCGCAACTTTTACGCACGCGGTGGAGCCATCTGGGGCACCTGCGCCGGAGCCATTCTGCTGGCCCGCGACATCGAAGGTGCGCCGCCTCAATTTGGCAAGCAGGAAAGCCTCCACCTGATGGATATTCGCATCCGCCGCAACGCGTTCGGGCGGCAGGTGGACTCCTTTACCACGCCGCTGGCTGTGACCGGTCTGGAACAGCCCTTTCCCGCCGTCTTCATCCGCGCCCCCGTGATCGAAAGCGTGGGTACGGGCGTGGATATCCTGGCCGAGCAGGATGGACAGGTCGTGCTGGCCCGCCAGGGCCGCCTGCTGGCAAGTTCATTTCACCCCGAGCTGACTCCAGACCCGCGTCTGCACCAGCTTTTCCTCGACTTGGTGGACGCGGCGACCCTGGTGACCCCCTGAGAATCAATTGAATGCAAATAGACTATTCACGATCCAGGTTTGTCGTGAATACTTTCACTTACTTTTCCCCAACCAAGTAGCACAACAAGAGAAGGGAGAGGCCAATGCTCACGCCTCTCCCTTCAACGCGTTACCACATTCAGCTTTATTCCAGTTCCACCCGCGTCGCCACCTGAACGCCGACTTCCGTCAACTGGTCGGCATCGACTGGGGCCGGAGCCAGGGCCATCAGATCCGCGCCCCGGTTGTTTTTGGGGAAGGCGATAACCTCGCGGATGCTCTGCGCTCCGGCCATCACCATCAGCAGGCGGTCAAAACCCCACGCGATGCCGCCGTGTGGGGGCGTGCCCGCTGCCAGCGCATCCAGAAAAAAGCCGAACTGGGCATGGGCCTCGGCGGGCGTAAAGCCGATGGCCTCGAACATCTTTTCCTGCACGGCGGGGTCATGAATTCGGATGCTGCCGCCGCCGATCTCGAAGCCGTTGAGCACGAGGTCGTAAGCCTGAGCGCGAATCTCGCCCTGCCGCTCGGTGCCGAACAGGTGAATATCGTCGGGGTGCGGGGCCGTGAAGGGATGGTGCATATACGTCCAGCGGGCGTTGGCTTCGTCGTATTCGAGCTGCGGAAATTCGGTGATCCAGGAGACGTGGAACTGTCCACCCGCCGCCAACCCGAACAGGTCGCGAAGGGCCAGGCGCACCGCCCCCAGCGCCGTCACCGCCTTCTGCCAGTCGCCCGCCGCAAACAGCAATGTTCCGCCCGCCGCGACCCCCGTGCGTGAAATCAGTTCTGCGGCCTGATCGCCTACAAATTTGCTGATGCCGCCCGTGAATCCGTCGCCGTCCCGCTTCAGCCACGCTAGGCCTCCTGCTCCGTTTTGCTTGGCGACCCGCTCCAGCGCATCGATCTGCTTGCGCGTCAGCTCGGGTGCAGCGATGACTTTGACGCTGCTGGCACTGGCAAAAGCCTGAAACGCACCGCCCGCAAACAGGTCGGTGACATCCACAAAGGCCGAATCAAAGCGCAGGTCGGGCTTGTCGGAGCCGTATTTGTCCATCGCCTCAAAGTAGGACAGGCGCGGGAAGGGCAGCGGCAATTCGGTGCCCAGCACGTCGCGGAAGACTGCCGCCAGCAGCCGTTCCTGAAGCTCCAGCACGTCTTCTTGCTCCACGAAGCTCAGTTCCATATCGAGCTGAGTGAAGTCGGGCTGGCGGTCTGCCCGCAAATCCTCATCGCGGAAACAGCGGGCCAACTGGTAATAGCGGTCAAATCCGGCGATCATCAGCAGTTGCTTGAAGAGCTGGGGCGACTGCGGCAGCGCGTAGAATTCGCCCGGATTCAGGCGGCTGGGCACCAGAAAGTCACGCGCACCCTCGGGCGTGGACTTGGTGAGCATCGGCGTTTCCACCTGAATAAACCCTTCCGCATCCAGAAAGCGCGTGACCGACGCCACCGCCTTGCTGCGGAGCATCAGGTTGCGCTGCATTTCCGGGCGGCGCAGGTCCAGATAGCGGAACTTCAGGCGAATGTCCTCAGCGGCGGTGATCGGCGTGCCGTCCACCTGAAAAGCGGGCGTGGTGGCCGCATTCAGAATCCTGAGGGCCGTGGGAATGACCTCGATGCCGCCCGTCGGATAGGCGTCCGTGCGCTGGGCCTCGCCGCGCTCGCGTACCAAGCCCGTGACCTCGATCACGAATTCGCCGCGCAGTTCGCTGGCGACGCCGTATGCCGGATTGTCCGACTCGATGGTGAGCTGCACGATGCCGCTGCGGTCACGCAAGATCACGAAATATTGCTCGGGAAAATCGCGGACCCGGTTGACCCAGCCCTGCAAGGTCACGGTCTGTCCGGCGTGGGTGGGGCCAAGTTCGGCCACGTAACAGGTGCGTTTCATCAGTTGTTCTCCAGTTCGGTGAGGACGGTGTTCAGGTCGTCCAGCGCCACTTCCCGCTGCTCGCCCGACACCAGATTCTTGAGGTTCAGCACGCGGCGCAGGGCCTCATCGGTGCCAATAACGGCAGCGTAGCGGGCGCGGCGGCGTTCGGCGTCCTTGAAGGCGTTGCCGGGTTTCTGGGCCTTGTACGCGAATTCCACCCGCGCCACGGCCCGCGCAGAACGCGCAATCTGCGCGGCCAAGCCCACATTCTCAGCGTCCATGGCCGCCAGATACAGCAGCGGCCCCGGCGTTCCCGGCAGGCTCACGCCCTCGGCTTCCAGCGCCAGCAACAGCCGTTCTATTCCAAAGGCCCAGCCGATCCCCGGCACTTCCGGCCCGCCGAGCTGAGCGCTGAGGCCGTCGTAGCGCCCGCCCCCGCCCAGCGCCGACTTCGCGCCCACGCCCTCGTGGTGCAGTTCCCACGCTGTGCGGCGGTAGTAATCCAGCCCGCGCACGATGCTGGGGTCCAGGTCGTACTCCACGCCCCACGCGCCCAGATACGCCTGAACTTCTGCAAAGTGTGCCGACGCCTCCGCGCCCAGAAAGTCCAGCATGGGCCGCACCGCGAGTTCACGAATCAGGTCCTGATCCTCGGCGCTCTTGCTGTCCAGAATCCGCATCGGGTTGCGGGTCAGGCGGTCTTTGGAATCGTCCGATAAATGCTCCAGGTGCGGCGTAAACAGCCCGCGCAGATACTCGTTGTAGTTGTCCCGGTCTGCCGGATCACCGATGCTGCCCAGCTTCACGCGCACGCCACTCAGCCCCAGCGCCCGCACCACATCCACCATCAGCGCAATCGCCTCGGCATCCACCAGTGCGTCTGTGCTGCCCAACACCTCGTAATCCACCTGATGAAACTGACGCAGGCGGCCTTTCTGCACGTTTTCAGCGCGGAACATCGGGCCATGCGTCCAGAGTTTCAGCGGCGCGGGCAACTGCTTCAGCCCGTTTTGCAGGTAGGCACGCACCATTCCAGCGGTGCCTTCTGGCCGCAGGATAAACCCGCCATGATCGCCAAAGTAATACACCGTAAACATCTCTTTGCGAACAATATCGGTGCTGCCGCCCACGCCGCGCTTGACCAACTCGGCTTCCTCGAACAGCGGCGTTGCCATAAACTGCGCTCCAGCACGCTCCAGCACGCGCCGCGCCGTTTCCTGCACATGAGCGAAAGCAGAGGCCTGAACATCCAGACTGAGTTTCGGACTGCCATCCGGCAGGTGATCTTTGGTGCCCTTGGGCCGGTCTATCGCCATAACGCCCCGGAGTCTACAGGGCGGCGGGGAGGGAATGAATGGGGAAGGTGGCGCAGAGGCCACAGTCCAGCGCCAAAACAGGGGAGAGGGCGGCCCCCGCACCGGCAGGCCGCCCCCAACCCTCCATCCTTACTGGCCGATGCTGTAAGAGATTGGGTTTGACTTGAGGCTACCGACAGTGACGTAAACATAAGCGCCACCGGGGGGCAGGTCAGACGGCACCGTAAAGGTGATTTCGCTGGGCGTCCAGCTTTGAATGGCTGCGGCAGGCAGGTCGAAACCGCCGCTTCCATCGTAGGCTGCACCCATTCGGATGGTGGCGCTGGCTGGGCCGCCCAGATAACGACCCTGAACGGTCAGCGTGCCGCCGCGAACTACTGGAGCAGAAACTTTGTACAGCACTGGCTTAACCGCGACAAACCGCTCGGTGCTGGTTTGCTGACGCGGCGCACAGGAAGAAAGAGAACCAAGAAACAGCCCAGTCATCAGTAAAGAACCCACCAAGAAACGCGCCATAAAGAGCCTCCGTGCGGGCAGTCTAATGAGCCGTGTATGACCGGTCAAATCACCCCCCCCAACGCTGAATTGTTCACAGCGCTTTCTGACGCAGATCAGGCCACCCTCGCTCCCCTCGCCGGTAAGCGGGTGATGGTGGTTTTCAATCCCAAAAGCGGCCAGGGCGACAGCGATCTGCCCGCGTTTATAGCGCTGCTCAGGGCGGCGGGCGCACAGGTGACCGAGCGTGAGCTGACCCCGGAAAAACCCATGAGCAGCTACGTGGAAGACATCACGGCCTTCGATGTGGTGGTCGGCGCGGGCGGTGACGGCACCGTGAGCAGCCTCGCCTATGCCAGCCGATACAAGAATGTGCCGCTGCTGGCCTACCCGGCAGGCACCGCCAACCTGATCGCCCAGAATCTGGATTTGCCCCGCACGCCGCTGGCTCTGGCGCAGGTGGTGGCAGGTGCACACGTGGTCCGGGTGGATTTGGGAGAACTGGAAGTCAGGGGAGAGACCCACGGCTTTGCCATGCTGGCCGGAGCTGGAGCCGACGCCGCCATGATCCGCGATTCCGAGGAGCTCAAGGAAAAATTCGGCGCGATGGCCTACGTCATGAGCGCGATGAAGCAGCTCAATCCCAAAAAGACCACCTTCCACCTCGTGCTGGACGGCCAGAAGCGGGAGTTTGAAGGCATCGGCGTGATGGTCGCCAACTTCGGCATGGCCAATTACCGCCTGCCCATCACCACCGACATCAGCCCCAGCGATGGCCGCTTCACTGTGGTGCTGCTGAAGGCGGGCAACATCATGCGACTGGTGCCCAACCTGATCGACTCGGTGCGGGCCAAGTTGAATCTGGGCGATCCCCTGTTCAGCGGCAACCTCGAAACTGTGGAAGCCAAAGAAGTCAGCGTGGTGTCCGACGAACCGTTCCCGCTGCAATACGACGGCGAACTGCACGAAGAAACGACTCCCTTTACCGCCAAAATCCTTCCCGGAGCCATCCGGTTCCTGACGGGGGCCAAGAAAGGAGACCTGGATACCTGAAGCCAATGATGGGTCTCCGCTCAACAGAAAGGCAGCCGGAAGCGTCGTCGCCCCGGCTGCCTTTCGTGATGCTGGCCTCGCCCTACGTTCAGTGGCCCAGCACTTTACTCAAAAACGCTTTGGCCCGCTCGTGCTGAGGGTTGTTGTAGAACTGCTCCGGCGTGGTGTCTTCCACGATATTGCCCTGATCGAAGAACACCAGACGGTCGGCCACTTCCCGCGCAAAGCCCATCTCGTGTGTGACGCACAGCATGGTCATGCCGCTGCCCGCCAGGCCCTTCATCACGTCCAGCACCTCCTTGATCATCTCGGGATCAAGGGCCGATGTCGGTTCGTCGAACAGCATCACCTTGGGATCCATCGCCAGGGCGCGGGCAATGGCGACCCGCTGCTGCTGCCCGCCCGACAACTGGGCCGGATACTTGTAGGCCTGTTCCTCGATGCCCACCCGGGTCAGCAATTCCATCGCCCGCGCTTCGGCCTGCGCTTTGGGCTGCTTGCGTACCCGGATCGGGGCCAGCGACACGTTCTGCAGCACGGTCAGGTGCGGAAACAGATTGAAGCTCTGAAACACCATGCCCACTTCCCGGCGAATGGCGTCCAGATTCTGCCCGTCCTTGAGTTCCATGCCGTCCACGATGATGGTGCCCTGATCGTGCGCTTCGAGGCGGTTGATGGTGCGGATAAAGGTGGATTTGCCGCTGCCCGACGGCCCGATGATGACCACGACCTCGCCCGACTGCACCGACATGTTCACCCCGCGCAGGGCGTGAAAGGCACCGAAATGCTTGTGGACGTCGACGGCCTTGATGATCGGGTCGCCTGATTTCACGGGCGGGTTCTGCTTGCTGAGATTCGCATGGGCGGTCATAACTCCTCCAGAATAACGTGGGGCAAATGATGGGTTCTGGAGCCAGTGTAATGCCGCAGCCAAACGGCGACGCGCCGTGGTGTCTAGCCGCGCCGACACCGGGCAGGGAAGACCCCTAAATGAATCCCTCCATCACCTCATCCAGATCGTCTTCGGGCAGTTCCACATATCGGCGTGTGGTATCCACCTGCTCGTGCCCCAGAAACCCGGCCACCCGCGTAAAGTCCTTGACGGCGGCGTACAGCTGTGTCCCCGCGTATTTGCGCCCTGCATGAAAGCCCCGGAACTCATGCTCGCGCCCGCACTTCAGCGCCAGCTTCTGCAACCGCTCGTAGGCGCTGGAATAGGCCGAAAAGGTGAACAGGCGGCTCGTCGGCGTGGACACCGTTTCCGCTTTCAGTGCCTCCAATGCCTCCCGCAGTTTCGCACTCAGCGGCACGATTCTGGCCTTATCGCCCTTGCCATGTGCCACCAGCAGCCGCCTGCGCCGCAGGTCGATCTGGCCCCATTCCACCGCCAGCGCCTCGGCAATCCGCAGCCCCGCGTGCGTGAGCAGCAGCAGCAGCACCGCTTCCTGCGCGTCGGCTTCTGCCAGCATCGCCTGCACAAAATCAGCGCGGTACGGGGGATTCTTCACGATGCCCTTGGTGCGGTCTTTGGGGCGCTTCACGTCGCCAAAAGGGTCGGCGTCGGTGGCCCCGGCCCAGCGCAGGGCGCGGTACAGGGCAGAGGCGGCGGCCACCCGCGCCTGTACGGTGGCGGGTTTCAGGCCCGAGGCACTCAGGCTAGCCACGAACAGTGCGGGTTCGCGGCGACCCGGATGCGTCAGGTTCCAGGCGTGGGCGCTGGCATGGTCCACCACCACCCTGACTCCCGTTTTGTAGGCCCGCAGGGTATGGGGGCTGACGCGCACGCCCGCGCTGGTGTCGCTGCTCAGGCAGGCCAGCGTGAGCGCCCACAGGTCTTCAAAGTCTTTGTCACGGGCAGCGCGGATGGCCCGCACGCGCAGGGCCTCGTCGGTCAGGCCAGCAAAAGCGCGGGCCTGGGCCAGGCGGTCGCCGGAATACAACACAGGAGCGGAAGTGTCGGACATACGGACCGATGATAACAAGCCTTATCAACGGCGGGGTGAGATCGTCCCTCAGTGTTCTTTCCCCTCAATCTGGATGGTCAGACCTTTTCCCACGAAACCTGAGGTCAGGACCGTGTAGGTATTTTCCCCCTCAACCTGCTCTCGGCGGCCCTTCTCGGCCTTCCTGTGAGCTTGGCTGATTTTCAGCGTGTGACACGGTGTCAAAAGCTTTTATCTGCTACAGCGTCCGGCGGGAGCGCCGATCCAGCATTCCGGCGAAGATCAGCATCAGCGCGGCCAACCCCAGCGCCAGCCCGTCGCCCACGCGCACGAACAGGGTTTGACCGGTCAGGCGCAGTGGGCGGGCATGCAGGACGCCCTGACCGGAGGCGAGCGTCTGCACCGGCTGGCCCAGATCATTGATTTCTGCGGCGATGCCCTCGTTCACGCTCCGAACCACATAGCGCCGCGTTTCTATGGCCCGCACCCGGCCCATCATGAAATGCTGCTGCACGCCCCAGCCGTCGTACCAGCCGTCGTTGGACACGTTGACCAGCACCTGTGCACCCTTGCCGACCAGCACGCGGGCCACCCACGGAAACACGCTGTCGTAGCAGACATACGCGCCGTACTGAACGCCGTTCAGTTCAAGAGGACTGATCACTTTGGCGGGCGGCACACTTTCCAGAGAGACGCCGATGCTGCGCTCGATGAGGCTCCAGGCCGGGGCCAGAGCCTGCCGGAACGGGAAGTATTCACCGAAGGGAACCGGACGGGCCTTGTCGGTTTCGGAAGTCACGCGGCCACCGTCCCAGGTGCGTACCGAGTTGCGGCGAGGTTCCATCTGGCTCACACCGTAGATTCCGGCTGCAGGCACGGCGGGCAGCAGGGATGGATCACCGATGCTGCTCTCGCTCCACACGACAATTTCTTCCGGGCGCCGGTTGGCGCGGGTCAGGTCGGCCTGCAAGTCGAACTGCTCCTGTGCCGTCAGCTGGCGGGAAGCGCGGCCAAAGGAATCGATGGTGGTTCGCAGCAGGAGCATCGGCGTCTCTGGCCCGCTGCCCGCTGTGCGCGTCAGACCGTAGGCGAATGCCAGTGCCCAGGCCGCCGCCATCAGCAGCAGTGGGCGGCGTCTCCCCCATCCACTGCCCTGCTGTTGCAGCGTGCCCCCAAATGTGGCGCCCACAAAACAGGCCAGCGCCGCCGCCGTGGCCGCGACCAGCACGCTGCCCAGCAGCACGCCGCCCAGGTCGGCAATCTGAATGGCGGGCGTGGGCAGCAGCGTATAGCCCAGCGTGGGCCAGGGAAAGGCAGGCGGGCCGAGAAAGCGCAGCCATTCCAGCACGACCCAGCCGCCCGCCAGTCCCCACACCCGCGCTCCCGCCGAGCGGAACAGGCGGCCCACCAGCCAGGCCATACCAGCCAGGAATCCGCCTTCCAGGGCAAACAGAGCGAAGGCCAGCACGCCTGCGGGTGAAAAGCCGAACAGTTTGCCCAGAAAGGTGGTGAGCCACCACAGATGGACGGCGCTGTAGGCGGTGCCCGCCCAGAAGGCGCGGCCTGCCACGTTGCGGGCACTGCGGCCCTGTGCGGCAAAGGCCAGCAGCGCGGCCAGCGGCAGAAAACTCAGGGCGCTCCAGCCCAGCGGTAATCCGCACAGGGCCAGCAATGTTCCGAGTGAGGCGGCAAGCAGGGCAGAGGACAGGGAGGGCGAGACACGCACCCGCGCATTGTAAGGCGGGCGGGGGTGAGCAACCGCCGTGACTGCACCCCCTACGCTCAAGAGTTGATGAGGGCAGTGGCCTTCACCGCGCCCGGAAGCGGGATTCTTCGGCCAGCAGGCTCTTCTTCTTGACCACCAGCACACGCGCCGCAGAACTGACCGCAGGTCGTACCCGCCCCCTTTGGGGGATTTTCCGCCGCACCGCGCTGCTGGGCTGCTAGGATAAACAGACCTTGAGAATCGCGTTTATCAGTGACCTGCATGCCAACATTCACGCGCTGACATCCGTGAAACGGTTTTTATCTGAAAATATTGTCAATCAGGTGGTCGTGGTCGGTGATCTGGTGGGATACGGCGCGAGTCCCGGCCCGGTGATCGACTTCGTGCGGCGCGAGGGCTGGGCCACCGGGCTGGGCAGCAGCGACATGCGTGTATCCATGGAACTTGGAGAACGCTCGGAGCGCAAGGGCGTGGCCGATCAGGTCCTGACGTGGACGCGCAAGATGCTGACGCCAGAGCAAAACGACTACCTGCGCCGCCTGCCGCCCGGTGGCCGGATCATGACTCCGGTGGGCCGCGTGCGCTTTTTTCACGGCTCGCCTCACAATCCCGAAGACCGGATAGACCTGATGGCGCAGGAGCGGGAACTTGAAGCCCTGGCCGACAGCCTCAGCTCCCGCGTGATCGTGGTTGGCGGCTCGCATGTGCCCTTTGTGCGGGTGGTCGGAGACACGACTTTTCTCGATCCGGGCAGCGTGGGCCTGAGCCTGAACCACGAGCCGGGGGCAGATGTCGCAATCGTGGACTGTGTGGGCCGCAGGCCGAAAGTGTCGCTGCACAAGGTCACCTATGATTTTGCGTCCAGCGCCTTCGACATCATGGCGTGGAACCTGCCGCCTGTGATTGCCGACGTGATCCGCACAGGGAAAATGTAGGGCTGCTGAGCAAAGGGAAGACAACAGAAAGGCGCATCTGCCAGTGTAGATGCGCCTTTCTGTGATGGGGTTATCTCCGGTCCTGATGGCTCAACCTTTACACCAGCACGGCGGTCTTCTCGCTCACCAATCCTGCTGCTTCCAGCTCTGCCTCGTAGCGCATCGTGAGGCCGGGTGCGCCCAGCAGGTCTTCGAGGGCCACCATCAGGGCGCGGTAGGGGGCGGGGCGGGCGGCTTCTCCCATCAACCCCAGACGCCAGATGACTCCAGCGGTGGGGCCAAGGCCGCCAGTCACGCTGATTTCACGGGCGCGGAGGGCCAGACGCACGGCGGCATCGTCCATGCCTGCCGGGAGGCGCAGGGCCAGAACGGTGGGCAGGCGGTCTTCTTCGCGGCGCACATAATGCGAGAAGCCCAGCGGTGCGAGGGTGCGCGTGATGACCTGCCCGAGCTGTTGCACACGCAGTTTCCGGGCGTCCAGTCCCTCTTCCAGTGCGGCTTGCAACGCGGCGTGGAAGGCGTAGTGCAGGTTCACGGGAATGGTGTGGTGGTAGGTATGCTCAACCCAGTAATCGCGCAGGCCTTCAAAGTCGCAGTACCACAGAGGCGTGGGCGTGCGGCGTGCGGCGTAGCGGGCAAAAGCGCGTTCGCTGATGGCAATCGGCGCGAGTCCAGGCGGGGCCGACAGGCATTTCTGTGCGCCGGTGTAGGCGTAGTCCACGCCCCATTCCTGCATATGAAAAGGCTCCATGCCCGCAGTGGTCACGGCGTCTACGGTCAGCAGGACGCCGCTGCCGCGCACCAGTTTGGCGATTTCGGGCACGGGATTCAGCACGCCCGTACTCGTCTCGCCGTGCACGACGGCCACCATCGCCACGCCGTCGAGGTGCGCCGCCACGTCTTCGGGCTTGATGGCTTCGCCCAGTGGGGCCGTGACCAGACGCACATGAGCGCCGTAGCGGGCTGCCATCTCCGCCATGCGGCGTCCGAAGCTGCCGTTGGCACACACCAGAATTTCGTCGCCCTGTTCGACCAGATTGGCAAAGCCCGCTTCCATGCCGAGGCTGCCCGTGCCCGCCAGCAGCGCGGTAAAGGCTTCGGGTTCTGTGCCGTACATCACCCGCAGGTCGGCCTGAATCTCGCGGTTCAGCGCGAATACTTCCGGATCCATGTGGCCCAGCATCCCGCGCATCATGGCCTTCTGGGCACGGGGATGGATCGGGGTGGGGCCGGGTGTCAGCAGGACGTGGTGGTCGTGGGTATCCTCGAACATTTGACCGAGTCTAGCATCCATCCAGACGATTTGAGCAATAGAGTTGCGCTAACCTGGCTAGAGGGGCAGGTCACGGCAATTCAATTGCGCCAGAAGGCTATTTTTCGGAGGCAATGGACTGACAAACCTCTGCAGGAGGCCCCAGTCATGCGGGAAAGATCGCTTCAGGTTCTCCGCTGCGGGCGTGGGCCTCGACGACCCTCAGAAAGTCCAGCGTGTAGCGGGCCACTGTTTTGGGGTGCGAATCGGTGAGGGCGTGGGTTCCGCCCGGCACCGTTTTGACCAGTGCGTTGGGAATCGCGCGGCGCAGGTCGCGCACGGTCCACGCCCGGATCACGTAATCCAGGTCTCCGTCAAGCAGCAGCGTGGGTACCTGAACTTTTTTGAGCAACGGGCCAGTGTCGTGGTGACTCTGGTCGGTCGCCAGCCGCAGCATCAGGGCGGGGCTGCTGACGGAATAGGCGCTGAGGGCGGGCAGCAACAGGGGCAGGCGCTCATGCGGGAGGTCGCGCAGCAGGCGCAGAAACTGCATGGTGACGCTGGGGTTTTCCGGGATACCGGTAGGAGCACAGGCGATCAGCGCCGAGGTGCAGGTGGGATAGCGGGCTGCCAGATCGAAGATCACCTCGCCTCCCAGAGAGTGCCCCAGCAGCGGCGCACAGTTCAGGCCGCAGGCCACCAACCACTGCGCCAGATGGTCGGTCAGGTCTTCGATGTTGCGCGGATAGTCGCGGCGGCCCTCGCTGAAGCCGTGGCCGGGGGGGTCGTACACATAGACGGTGCGCTCGCGGGCCAGTTCGCGCGACACGCGCACGTACATCCACGACGCGCAGCCCAGCCCCGGCACCAGCACCAGCGGGGGGCCGTTGCCGCGTACCCAGGCGTGGGTCTGCAGGCCGTTCACGCGGGTGAACTGTGATTTGCCGGAAGATGATGGACTGTGGGGGGAAGCTCCAGCGGCAGTCTTCACGTCTGCTGGCCTTCATGCAAAAAGTCCAGCACCAGCGCATTGAACTTGTCCGGGGCGTCCACCATGACCACGTGTCCTGCACCCGCGATCTCCTCGTAGCGTGCGCCGGGGATGGCGGCAGCGAGCGCCCGTCCCAGCCGGGCCGGAACCAGTGCGTCGCGGGCACCCCAGATCACCAGCGTTCTGACATTCAGGCCGGGCAACACGTCCAGAATGTTGTCTCCGAGCAGGTGAACGGTGCTGCGCCACATGTTGGGCAGACCCGCGCGGGCGGCGTCCAGCAGGATGCGGGGCATGAACGATTTGCGGCCCGTTGCCAGAGCACGCGGCAAATGAAGTGCCACCTGCACCGGATGGCCGTCCAGCAGACCGCTGGCACAGGCCAGTACCAGATTGTCGATCCGCTGTGGGCGCAGGGCCGCCACGTGCAGGGCGATGTGGCCGCCCATGCTGTGGCCGATCAGGGTCACGTGGTTCAGGTTCTGGTTGTCCAGCCACGCGGCGATGAGTGCGGCGTCCTCACGCACGCCCAGCGACCGCTGCCGCCGTGCGCCGCCGTATCCGGCGAGATCGAGCACATACACGCGGTGGGACCGGGAGAACACAGGCACGTTGCGCCGCCACCAGCGGCTAGACCCGCTGAGGCCGTGAATCAGCACCATCGGCTCACCCTGTCCCGCCCCGTCGTAACGCAGTGTGGCCTGACCATGTCGGAACTGGAGGGAACGCACGCGGGGCAGCATAGCGTCATGCGTGATGGGCGGGCGCGGAAGGTCAAGATTCGGGGAAGCTGGCGGTGGGCGGCGCGGCGTGAAGGAAGGCAGAATTTGTGTTCTGTACGGCCTGTCCATCACCTGTGCTCCCCTCCTGCGAGTTGTTCCGGTGGCCGGGCCTAGAATGACGGGCCTATGGACTTTTCTGTGACGACAGGGCCACTGCTGATCGACGGACATCTGGATCTGGCCTTCAATGCCGGGCTGGGCCGGGAGTTGACGTTGCCGCTGGCGGCGTTGCGGCGTACTGATCCGGTGGCGGGCGAAACGGCCACCGTCACCTTTTCGGAATTGCGGGCGGCGGGCCTGCGCGTGTGCTTTGGCACGCTGTTTGCCCTGCCGCGTACGGCCCAGAGTCCGGACGGCTACACCGATCATGCGGGAGCGCGGCAGCAGGCGCTGAGGCAACTGGAGCAGTACCAGCGCTGGGAGGGCGGCGGGCATCTACGCCTGCTCAGGACGGGTGAGGAAGTGGCGGCCCACCTCGCGTCAGAGGAGGCGGCGCCCGGAGTGGTGCTGCTGATGGAGGGAGCCGACCCCGTGCGGGACGTGGAGGATCTGGCGTTCTGGGCGGCGGCGGGCGTGCGCGTGATCGGCCCGGCGTGGGGGCGCACCCGCTATGCAGGCGGCACGGAAGCCCCTGGCCCTCTGACGGCAGCGGGGCGGGAGTTGGTGGGCGCGATGGCCGATCTCGGCCTGGCTCTAGACGCCTCGCATCTCGACGATGCCAGCTTCTGGGACGCCGCTGAACTGCATCCACGCATGATCGCCACGCACGCCAACAGCCGCGCTCTGATAGCGGGCAACCGCCACCTGACCGACGACATGGCCCGCGCCATCGCCGACAAGGACGGCGTGATCGGGCTGGTGTATCACTCGAAGTTTTTGCAGGCCGACTGGCAGGACGGCGATCCGCGTGCGCCGCTGTCTTCTCTGGCCGCCCACGCCGCGCACTATGCGGGCCTGATCGGTTGGAACCGCGTGGCCCTGGGCACCGATCTGGACGGCGGCTTCGGGCAGGAGAAATGTCCGGCGGGCGTGGACGCTTACCGCGATGTGCCTGCCAGTGTGGACGCCCTGCCAGCCGAACTGCGGGCGGGTGTGTTGGGGGAAAACTGGGCGCGGTGGATGACGCGGTATCTGTAAACAATGTCCGCTGCATGCTCTAGGCTGAGGCCATGACCGTGATTTCGACCCTTGACCCGCGCCTGCACGCTTATGACCCTGTTCGGCGGGCAGCCGAACGCACCCTAGAAGGCCGCTTGGAAGGCGCGGATTGGCAGTGGCTGACCCCCGAAGCGGGCTGGGCCGGGAACGCACGCCTGAGCCTGCGGGCCGAGCCGAACTGGGAGGCCGCACAGGTCAGTGAGGCGCTGCCGGGTGAGGCGCTGTCGGTGCTGCTGCGGGAAGGCGAATGGGCCTGGATCAAGACCGGGCCGGACGGCTATCCGGGCTGGGTGCGGGCGGCGGGGCTGCTGGGCGGCCTGCCAGCAGGAGAAGTGCTGAAGCTGACGGCGCTGCGTGCCCATGCGTATGCGCGCCCCAAGATCAGCTCCCCCATTCTGGCTGAACTGTGTTTCGAGGCCGCCGTGGTGCGGGGGGGCGGCGAGAGCGTGACCGAGGGCGGGCGGGTCTGGTGGCCGGTGCTGCTGCCGGACGGCGCGGCGGCGTGGGTGCAGGCGGTGTGCTTTGCTGCTGTGCCAGAAGGGGATGCTGCCGACTTCGCCTTACGGTTTCTGGAAACGCCGTATGTCTGGGGTGGCAGATCGGCGTGGGGGCTGGACTGCTCAGGGCTGTCGCAGTTGGCTTACGCGGCGTTCGGGCGGGCTTTGCCCCGCGACGCCGACCTGCAACAGCAGGAATTGACGGCGGTGGACGTGGCGCAGCGCGGGGACTTGGCCTTTTTTCCCGGTCATGTGGGCGTGATGCTGGATGGGCGGCGGATGATCCATGCCAATGCGACGCACATGCGGGTCACGGTGGAGACCTTTGAGGAAGGCGAGTACGGCACGAGATTGCAGGACACCTGCACGGGCTTCGGGCGGTGGACGGCTTGAGCGTGCAGATCAGTTGGGAAACGCAGGAACTTCACACCGCGCAGCCATTCGGGATTGCCCGCTGGACACATTCGGTGTATCCGCGTACGTTCGTCAGCCTCACGCATGAGGGCGTGACCGGATGGGGCGAGGCGGCCCCCAACGCCTTTTACGGCGAAACGCGGGGCACGGTGGAGGCGGTGTTGCCGCTGTTGGCCGGGGCCATCTCCGCTGATCCGTGGGACTGGGACGGCCTGCATTCCCGGTTGACGCGCCTGATGCCCTTCGACCATCCGAGCGCCAAATGTGCGCTGGAAATGGCCGTATTGGAATGGTGTGCCCGCCGGGTGGAGCTTCCGGTGTGGCGGCTGCTGGGCCTCTCCCCCATTGCTCCCATTCCAGAAAGCAGCTATACCGTCAGTCTGGCCGAATTGCCCGAGATGCGGCGGCAGGCGCGGGAGGCTGTGTCGCGGGGGCACGGCATTCTGAAGGTCAAGCTGGGCACGGCGCAGGATGAGCAGATCGTGGAAGCCCTGCGCGAGGAAGCCCCGCGTGTGGCCCTGCGTGTGGATGCCAACGCCGCGTGGACGCGTCCGCAGGCCAAACGCATGCTGGGCGTGCTGGAGGCGGCACAGGTGGAATTTGTCGAGCAGCCCCTCGCGGCGGGCGACCTCGCCGGACATGCCGCGCTGCGGGCCGTGGCAAGCGTACCCATCGTGGCCGACGAGAGCCTGCACCATGTGTCGGACGTGCCTGCGCTGGCGGAGGCCTTCGACGGCGTGAACCTGAAATTGGCGAAGCTGGGCGGGCCGCTGCAAGCCCTCCATGCGCTGAGGCTGGCCCGCACACACGGCCTTGAAGTCATGATGGGCTGCATGATCGAAAGCTCGCTGGGCATCGCGGCGGCCACCCATCTGGCGGGCGCGTGCGACTGGGCCGACCTCGACGGCGCTCTGCTGCTGGCCGACGACCCTTATACGGGGCTGGAGTGGCAGGCCGGAACGGTGCAGAGGCCGCGCGGCGTGGGCTGGGGCGTGGAACGCCGTTGATCTCGGTTGCCGTCCTCGGCTGCGGCAACCGGGGGGCCGACGTGTACGCCCGTCATCTGGCCGCACTGGGCGCACGGATCACACACCTGATCGAGCCTCGGCCTGCGCGGTTGGCCGAAGTCGCCGCACGGCATGGGCTGGACGCGGGGGCCTGCTTTGCCGACGCCGATGCTTTTTTTGCGCTGGGGCGGGTGGCAGATGCTCTGGTGATCGCCACTCCCGACCACGCACATGTGGGGCCGTGCCTGCAAGCCCTGGCGCTGGGCTACGACGTCCTGCTGGAAAAGCCGATCTGCTTGCAGGAATCCGAACTGGAACGGTTGCTGGCGGCAGAAGCGGCATCTGCTGGGCGGGTCACGGTGTGCCATGTGCTGCGGGCCACGGCTTTTTTTGGCGCGGTACGGGCGGTGCTGGAATCTGGGCGACTGGGCCGACTGGTGGGCATTCAGCACGCCGAAAACGTGGCCTACTGGCATTACGCGCATTCGTTCGTGCGGGGAAACTGGCGGGCCAGTCCACCGGCCGCGCCGTTCCTCCTCGCCAAAAGCGGGCATGATCTGGACCTGTTGCGTTGGTTCGCGGGTGCGCCCCCCGTGCGGGTGTCCAGTGAGGGCGGCCTGCATCATTTCCGGCCCGAAGAAGCCCCGGCGGGAGCATCAGACCGCTGCGTGACGTGCACGGTGACGGGGTGCCCCTATGATGCCCGCGTCATTTACGGCGAGCGGGACGCGGCGCTGTGGCCGGTCACGGTGCTCACGGCGGGCGGGATCACGCTGGCCGACGCGTTGGAACATGGACCGTATGGCCGCTGCGTTTATGGCGGTGGCAACAACGTTGCGGATCATCAGGCCGTAACGGTCACGTTTGCCAACGGTGTGGTGGCCCAGCTCACGGTCAGTGCTTTCACGCACAACAACACGCGCACCCTCAAGCTGATGGGCACCCACGGTGAATTACGTGCCCAGATGGAGCGCGGCGAGCTGGAACTGCATGATTTCCGCACGAATGAGACAGAGCGCTGGACGGTGGACGCGGCGGGCAATCACGGCGGCGGGGATACCGGGTTGGTGGCCGCGTGGTTGGCGTATCTGCGGGGCGAGTCCGGGCCGCCGACTCCGCTGGTTGAGTCACTGGATTCGCACCGGATGGCCTTTGTAGCAGAGCGGGCGCGGTTGGCTGGTACGGTGGAAAGGTTGGGGTAAGGGAGTGAGAAAATAGAAGCAAGTGAAATCATTCACGATAAATTCGGATCGTGAAACAATTGTCCACTCTTCCTATTTTGTTTATGCATGATTTGCCAGATGTGTCGTTGAGGCGATCATGACTGGCTGCCAGCCCTGCTCAAGCCAGTGCAGTTCTGTTATGGCGGTATTGGCGTGAGCGTAGCGGCCATCCAGCCATGCTTCCTGCACGTTCGCGCCCAGCAGGGCGGTCAGGAAAGCGACCAATGAGCCGCCGTGCGCCACGACGATGGGCGTTCCGGCTTCAGCCAAGGCAGGCGTCAGGGCCGCTTGGAATCGTTCGGCCACCTCGCTCAGGCTCTCGCCACCGGGAAAGCCGAAACTGCCGTCTGGACGGACCAGTTCGTGGGCATGAGTCAGCATGTCGGCGTAGGGTCTCCCCTGCCAGTTTCCGGGGGCGATTTCCTGAAGACCGTCCAGCACGGTGATATCGCTGGAAAAAGCCTGAGCGATGGCGCTTCCAGTCTGGCGGGCGCGGAGGAAGGGACTGGTGTAGACGCGGGGAGCCTCAAGATTCTGGGCGGCGAACCACTGAGCGGCGGCCTGTGCCTGAGCCTGGCCGACCTCATCAAGTGGGTCGTCTGCGCCGCCGGTCAACACCTGCGAGACGTTGCCCGCCGTGCGGCCATGACGAACCAGAAAGAGCCGATCTGACATAGGACGATCCGAAGAGTGATATTCCGAAAGGGGGTGCTGAACGGGCATGAAGCGTAGATTAGCGCCGCTGGGAGGCTGCCGTGAGCAGACATCCGGTTCGATCAGGGATTACGCTCTATGCTAAAGCGTGCATTTCGACGACCTGCCTGTGCTGCCTACCACGCCCGGCGTGTACATCTTTCGCCGGACCGGAACACCCATCTATATCGGCAAGGCCAACAACCTGCGCTCGCGGGTGGGCCAGCATTTCAAGGCGGGCGGCAAGAGCGGCAAATTTACCTCTCTGGCCGAGACGCTGGAATTTATTACGGCCCGCAACGAGGTCGAGGCGCTGGTGCTGGAAGCCAACCTGATCAAACAGCACCGCCCGCATTACAACGTGATGCTGAAAGACGACAAGCATTACCCGTTCCTGAAACTGACCAACGAGCCTTTCCCGATGCTGCTGGTCACGCGGCGGGTCATCAAGGACGGGGCCAACTATTACGGGCCGTACCCGGATGCCTCGGCGGTGCGGCGGGTCAAACACCTGATCGATACGATGTTTCCGCTGAGAAAAAACAGCGGGCTGCCGATGCAGAAAAAGCCGCGCCCGTGTCTGAATTACCACATGGGGCGCTGCCTGGGGCCGTGTGTGGACAAGGCCGACCCTGCCGAATATGCGCGGATTGTGGAGGATGTGAAGGGGCTGCTGGAAGGCCGCGCCGCGCCCGTGATCGCCCGGCTGCGCGAGGATATGGCCGCCGCCGCACGGGGCCGAGACTTCGAGCAGGCCGCCCGCATACGTGACAGGGTGCAGGCTGTGGAAAAACTGTTCGGCACCGAGCAGCATGCCTTTGTGAGCGACGAGACCGATCTGGACTTTCTGGGCGTGGCGCGGGCGGGTGAATACGCGATGGTGCAACTGTTCCGCATGCGGGCCGGGCGGGTGGTGGGGCGCGATAAACGGTTCCTGACCGATGCGGAGGGCGACGGCAGCGGCGGTGAGGGTGAAATCGTGGAAGCTTTCGTGCAGGATTATTACACGCAGGCCACGCATGTGCCGGGGCTGATCCTGCTTCCGGCAGATTTCGAAGCCGCGCCGGTGTGGAGCGAGTTTTTAACGGAAAAGGCCGGACGCAGAATCGAGATGAGGACGCCCAAGCGGGGCGATAAGGTCGATCTGATCGAGATGGCCCAGCGCAATGCCGTCAACGGGCTGGAATCCGAAATGGCCCTGCTGGAACGGCGCGGCGATCATCCAGGGTTGGATGCCCTGCGCGAGGTGCTGGCCCTGCCGGAGCGTCCGTGGCGTATCGAGGGATACGACAACTCCAACCTGTTCGGCAGCAATATCGTGTCGGGCATGGTGGTCTTCGAGGGCGGGCGCAGTCGCCGGGGGGAGCACCGCCGCTTCAAGGTCAAGGGACTGGATCATCCCGACGATTACACGTCCATGAAACAGACCATCGTGCGGCGCTTTACGGGCAGTTTGGCCGATAAGTTGCCTCTGCCCGACCTGATGCTGATCGACGGCGGACGCGGGCAGGTGAATGCCGCGCTGGACGCCCTCAAAGAGGCTGATATCCGCGTGCCAGTGGTGGGCCTCGCCAAGCGGGAAGAGCGCCTGATTCTGCCGGGACGGTTCGGGGCGCAGTGGTGGCTGACCGAGGGCACTGAAGTCGGAGTGGAGCGGGAATTATTGCTGCCGCATACGCATCCGGCCCTGCGAATGATGATCGGAGTGCGCGACGAGGTGCACAACTACGCCGTGTCCTATCACCGCAAACTGCGCGGACAGGACATGCTCCGTAGCGTTTTCGACGATCTACCGGGCATCGGGCAGAAACGCCGGGACGCCCTGCTGGAACACTTCACCAGCCTGGAAGATCTGGCGAGTGCGCCTGTCGAACACATCGCCCGTGTGCCGGGAATGAATGCGCGGGCGGCGCAGAGTGTGAAAGACTTTTTGGCCCAGCGGGAGGCGAACGCAGCTCCGTTGTAGGATTGGAGCCAAAAAAATGCCCCCTTCAAAATTGAGGGGGGTCTTTTTGCTCGTGGCTTTGTGGTCGGCTCACGCAGTGCGAACCGGGGCAGCGAAGAGGCGGTGTAGGAGGGCGCGGAAGCTGAAGCTTGAGCGGACACTCTGGCTCTGGCGGGCGGCGCGTGCCTGGGATTCGCGCCTGGCTTCGGCACGGAGGGCTTCGGCGTGCAGGACGTTTATGTCGGAGGTCAGGAAATGCATGTGGGTTCCCGTGGGGCGCGGCCAGTCGGTGGCCCAGTGGTGCGCCTTTCTTGTGTTCCTATGGTGCGCTTTTGTCCTTCTTAGGCGCATGCTCTGAACGGCGCATAGGTGGGTCAGCCGGGTGGCTTAGATGGTGTAGTGGTGTGGCTGATTTGGTTATTCCTATTTAACTTGCCCCTCTGCTTCTGCGCCCGGCGGAGCCTTAAGTGACATCTCTCCGCACTCATCCTGCTTCACGTGCCAGCGGGTATGTATAGAAGATGGAACTGCGCTGGAAGACGCTGCTGAGGACTGGAGTGGTGGTGGGGGCGCTGCTGGGAGGTGCCCGCGCCGCTACATTCGGGAACTATGTATTCGACCTTCCGGCAGGATGGACTCAGGCCCGGCAGGGACAGGCGCTGGTGCTCACGCTGCCGCCCAGGAATGCCGCTGACCGGGCGACTGTTCGCCTGACTGCGGGCGCGGTGTTGTCGGGCGACCTTGGCAATTGGTTCACGGCGCAGGTGGCGGCCTTCAACAAGGGCGCAACGGTGCTGACGCAGACGCCGACCCAGGCCACGACCGACGAAAACGGCCTGCCTGTGGTGGCCACCGCTGTAGTGGTCAAGGCAGGTAACGGCAGCGAATGGCGATTGTTTGCGGGCACCAAGGCGGGCAACCGCGCCGAAATGCTGGTCTTCAGCGCGTCCAGCCTGGAGAGTTTTACCGCACATCAGGCAGAACTCACGGCCTTTACGGATCGGCTCAACTTCGCCAATGTCAGGACGGCAACCACCGCAACCCAGCCCACGACGGAAAAGTCAGCCACACCAGCAACGACCACTGCTGCCCCGCCTGCGGTCAAGGCGGCTGGCCCCCTGCCCGCGCTGGCAGTGCCGAATGTGGCCCAGCTGGTACGGGGGGGGCTGGATCCGGCCAAGCAACCGTTTCCTGATGAATTCCGCTGCTACCTGTCTTTCAACAGCAGCGATTATTCCAAGCCTGCCCTGGCCTTTCAGATTCTGCCGGGGGGCCGCTACCGTGCTCCCGGCGGCGAGGGCACCTATAAGATGGTGCAGACCAACAGTGGTTCACTCCACTATCTGCGCTGGCAGGGCGGACCGCTGGCAGGCACCGACGATGCCTTTTTGCTGTTCGATTCTACCTACGGTCAGACAATTCAACTGGACGGCGTGACCGATCAGGACCGGCGGCTGTACTGCCACCAACGGGGCAGCGCTGAAAATCATGCACTGGTGGAGTTCCGGCGCAAAGACCCGCAGGTGGGCAAGTATCCCTGTCGCTCGCTGGACGGCAAAAATACTGACCTGGGCACTCTGGAACTGCTGGCAGGCCGCATGTACCGATATAAAGGCGGCAGCGGCAAATACGTTGTGAATATTCTGGGCAAACAGAACGACCCGTTCAGCGGCGTGGACTTTGTGGGTGGCCCGCTGGATGACGAATATTCCACCTACTCCGAAGACGAACTGGGCGAGCGCGAATTTGGACGGATTCTGAGGAATATGCGGTGCAGTCAGGTGGCCAAGCCAATCGTGGAACCGAGGTTCGGCATGGCCAAGGCTCCGGCCCCACCCACGGGTTCAGGCGGCATCACAGGCGCGTATGCCCAGACAGTGCAGAACTTTTATCCGAATGCCAGCCTGGAGCATTATTTCTATGTCTTCAATAAGAATGGCTATGTCTTTACAGGCGATCCAGAGACTTCATTGGCCGATGCCGATTGCACCAAGACGCGGCCCAACGGCCTGCCCCTCTGCGAGGTCTACTCCATCAAGAACGGGATGATGATCATAGGCAGCGACAAGCCGCAGAAATGGGAGCGGACAGCCACCGGATACAAACTGGGTGGGGATGATCTGAATGTGGTCAGGCCGCTGGGTGAACTGAAGTTGGCCGGAGAATACAAGGCCACAAGTGTATTTACGGCAGTCGTGGGATCAGGCGGCGGCGTGTTCTATAACAATCTGACCTTTCGGAAAGACGGTACGTTTACCAGGCTGGCCACTGGGGGTGTTTCTATAACCACCACCACGGACGGCACGGCTTTTGGCGACACGACTGGCGGGGTCTCCAGCAGCAGCGAGCGCAAGAACGGCGGCCAATACACCCTGACGGGCAATACGCTGACCCTGAAGTATGGCGATGGGCGCGTCGAAAAGCAGTTCGCCTATCTCCCCAACCTCAAGGGCGGCAAACCGGACCTGGAATGGCTGTATATCGGTGGCCGGAATTACTTTCTGGAAGATGGGAAGTGACACGGAAGGGTGATGATTTGCAAAAGGACACTATTGACGGACATAGATTGGCATACGGCGCTGTCCCAGATGGATGGGAACCAGAGCCAGTCTGTATAGCCGTTGCTTTAGGCTTCGGATGATCTCCAGATGACAATGCTCTAATACACCGTATGTCTGGGCTGCACCTGAAATGGCACTTTACGCGCCGGGAGTTATGGGCGTTTCTCAAAAGCAATTGGCGGGCGCTGCTGCTGCTGCTGATCGGTGTCCTGGCCCCGTTGCTGCTCTTTCTGGAACTGGCTGAGGATGTGTTCCGTGACGGGGGATTTCCGTGGGACAGTTCGATTCTGGAGTGGTACCGCACCCACCGGACCCCGCAACTGACCGCCGCTGCCAACACCCTGGCTGTGCTGGGCGGATTCGCGGTGCTGCCCCTCGTCACGGCACTGATCGCCTTTTTGCTGGCACGGACGGGGGCCAAGGCACACGGCTGGTTTCTGATCATGGCCCTGAGCGGGGCAGCCCTGCTCAACGCGGTTGCCAAGCTGTTATTTCAACGCGCTCGCCCGGATATTTTGGAAGCGTTGGTGCGGGAGCCGGGGTTCAGCTTTCCCAGCGGACACGCCATGAGCAACGCGGCTTTCGGATTCGCGCTGATCCTGGTGTTCTGGCGCTCACGGGCAGGTTGGCCGGTGGCCGTGGTGGCCGGACTGTGGGCCGTAGCCGTCGGAGCCAGCCGGAATTATCTGGGCGTGCATTACCCATCGGATGTGCTGGCAGGCTTTTTTGCGTCGGCGGCGTGGGTGGCCGGGCTGTATCTGCTGATGAGCCGCAGGTGGCCGGGGCTGAGAAAGTCACCGAAAGGCGAGCGGGATACTCGCTGAGACGGAAAACGATTTGAGCGCTGTAGAGGTTGGTCCCTAAAGGAAGCAGACCGCGACAACAGAGCAGGGCGAACATGGTATGAATCCAGTTCGCCCTGCTCTGTTGGTCAGTTTATGACCGTGCACTTCTGGGCCTAGACGGCGCCCGCCACTTCCTGCAACGCAAACGCCCCGTGTACCGCCCGCGTGGCATGTTCGACCTGCGCGTCTTCTACGGCCACGCTGATATTCAGCTCGCTGCTGCCCTGACTGATCATCAGGATATTGACCTCGTCGCCCGCGAGTGCGCCGAACAGTTTGGCCGCCACGCCTTTTTGCCCGCGCATGCCGCTGCCCACGATTGCCAGTACAGCCACGCCGGGTTGCTCCTCAACCTTCAGCTCGCCGCTGACCGCTGCACGCAGGGCCGACACGGTGCGCTCGGCATAGATGCTCTGCACGGCCAACGATACGTTACTCATGGAGCTGCTCTGAGACACCATCAGCAGGGTGATATTTTCGCGTGCGATGGCCGTGAAGAGGCTGGCGACCACTTCCGGAACGCCCAGTACGCCTGCCCCGGTCACGTTGATGATGCTGACGTTGCGAATGGCGGTCACAGCCTTGACCGGATGGCGGGCGTCGTCGTGGGGGTCGGCCTGCACCAGCGTTCCGGGGAAATCGGGGTCGGCGGCGCTCTTGACGCGCAGGGGAATGCCGCTCTCTTGCAGCGGGGTCACGGCCAGCGGATGCAGCACTTTTGCGCCGAAATAGGCCAGCTCCATCACCTCACCGTAACTCAGGACTTCGATGTTACGGGCATCTTTCACGACTCTGGGGTCGGCACTCATGACGCCGTCCACGTCTTTCCAGGCCCAGACTTCGGTGGCTCCCAACGCCTTGCCGATAATCGTGGCGCTGAAATCGGTGCCGCCGCGCCCGAGGGTGGTCAGGGCACCCTGTTCGGTTTCGCCCATAAACCCGGCCACCACCGGAGTCACGCCCGCATTCAGCAGGCCGCTCAGACGGTCTTTGATGCGGGCGTAGGCGGTAGGCAGAGGCCGCGCATTGCCGAAATGGGTGTCGGTGACGATGCCTGCCTCACCGCCCGTGACGTGGTGGGCACGCAGGCCAGACTGTTCGAGGGCCAGCGTCATCAGAGGCGCGGACAATCTTTCACCGAAAGCCACGATCAGATCACGGCTGCGGGGAGTCAGTTCACGCAGCAGATACACGCCGTACACCGCCTGCCGCAGGGTTTCATGCATCTCGCGGATCTCGCGCACCGCGTCGCTGTCGGGAGCCGCGCCGAGTTCCTGCGCCGCCGTGAAGTGGCGGGTTCGCATGGCGGCGATGTCGTCGTTGGCAGCAGCAATATCCCCGGTCTGGGCCGCGTCGGCCAGCCGCAGCAGTTGGTTGGTCACGCCCGCCATCGCAGAGACCACGACCACCACCCGCACGCCTTCGCGCACGCTGCGGCCTGCCAGAGAGGCGCTGTGGCGAATAGCGCGGGCGTCGCCCATATTGGTGCCGCCAAATTTCATGACGAGTAAGGTGGGAGCATCTGACATACCACGCAGTATGCAGCCCCCGGCGCGTGAGGCAGCGGGGGCGTCTGGGCAAGCCGTGATCAGGTCATGCCTCTTCTGGTTGAATCCCGTTTTTTGAGCCTCGGCAGGAGCCAAGCGGCCCGTACTCGCACGAATGGCCGGGGGGCGGTCATGGAGTGGCGGTGGCAATTCCCTTCCCACATCCTGCATTCCACGACCCACACCCCAATTCAGTGGCCCTCCATATTCATCTGCCCCGGTTCGTGCGTTGGCGGCGGCGTTTCCGACAGGGTGGCGGTGACGGTCAGCACACCGACCAGAAGAAGCAGTTCCAACCCCAGTTGGGGCCGAATGCCTCTGGTGCGGGCAAAGGCACGGCGGGCCAACACCGCCGCCAGCAGTGCCAGGGCGACCAGCCCCAGCTTGACCATCAGCGTGACACCGTAGCTGCTGTTCCAGACGCCCCAGAGGGTTCCGGTATGTTCCAGCGTGGCAAAGGTTCCGGTCAGGGCCAGGGTGGACACGCAGGCCGTGGCGACTGGCGTAAAGCGGGCCGCGTGTGCCTGCCCCGCACCTCGCAGGGTCAGCAGGGCCAGCACGCCGCCCACCCAGAGGCACATGGCCCCGGCATGGACGACATGCAGCAGGCGCACGGTCGGGCCGTGACTCGCGCCGTGGCCGACTCCGGCCAGCCCCCACAGGGTGATGGCGGCGGCAGCGGCGGTCAGCAGGCGGGGCCACTGCCCCAGCTCGGCAGCCAGCAGCAACAGGGCACCGATCAGGAGCAGCATCAGGGCACGGCCCGCTCCGGTCTGGGTCAGGTAATCGAGGTAATCGGCAGGAGCTGTGAAGCCCACCACCGCCAGTGTGCCCAGCAGCGTGAGAAAGACCCCCAGCGCCAGCAGAAGACCGCCCAGGCCCAAAACTCGGCGGGCAGGGTGAGCAGGCGTGATGGAATGGCGCGTGAAGATCCCGCCTACCAGCAACACCACGCCTGCATAGAGCAGCCCTTTGGCAAGGATCAGGAGCGGAATCACCGGACGCGGAACAGGCTGTGGCCGCCCACCGGGTGACCGTCATCTGACAGCACCGCCCAGGCGATCAGGTAGGAACCGGCTTTCAGGTTGGGCTTCAGGGGCAGACTGAGTGTGGCTGCCATGCCACTGGCAACGGGAGCAAGATTGACCAGTTGGGACGAATCAGGCTTCAGCGCCAGCGCCAGCTTTGCGGCCTCGGCAGGCGTTTTCCCGCTGGGCATCGGCAGTACCCGGAAGGTGGCGAACCGGAGGTTCACGGGTTCTGCAAAGCGCAGTTGGACGGTCTTGGGAGCAGTCACGGGGAGAGTGGATGTGGGACTGACCACCGTCACGTCGGTATGGGCAGAGGCTGTACTCAGGGCAGCGGCCAACAACAGAGCAATCAAGGATTTCACAGGAGCAACCT
The DNA here is from genome assembly GCF_000378445.1 of Deinococcus aquatilis DSM 23025. Lineage (GTDB taxonomy): Bacteria > Deinococcota > Deinococci > Deinococcales > Deinococcaceae > Deinococcus > Deinococcus aquatilis. Next base: position 141,130 of record NZ_KB899699.1, read on the forward strand.
CCGGAAGAAGAGTGGGCGGAAAGCCTGAATGACCGGCTTTCCGCCCGGTGAATGAGACCTGCCTCAGCCTGTCAGGTGAACGTAGAGAATTGGAGTTCAGTCACCTGAAACGCATAACCCAGGCGTTTACTTGATAGTGATCTTGCTGTCGGGCGTCTGTTCGGGATCGCTGTTGTCCCACGCGACCACCGAGCCGTCGCTGTACTTCTGGTACACCTTCCAGCTGACGACTCCAGCGGTCTCTGGATTGCGGGCAGTGAACATGAAGCGGGCATATTCCATTGGCGCGATGCGGCCCTTCCAGATCACTTCGGTGACCAGTCCGGCGGCATTTTTGGTCAGGGTACGGGTAAAACCGGGCATGGTCTGGAAGCGGGTGATGGTCATGCCCGCCGGAACGACCAGCCGAACCTCGGTGGTGCTGATTTCTTTTTCGGTAGGCACGTTCAGGCGGTAGGTCTCGTTTTTGCCGATTTCGGAGGAGGTCAGGCCCGCTTCGGTTCGGACGGTGGCGTGGGCAGCGGCAAGAGGCAGGGCCGCAAGAACAGCCGTCAGCATGAGGGATTTGAACATGTAAAAACTCCAGTGATGAAAGAAGCAGGGCCGGGTAGAGGGCGGCCAGATGGCCCCTACTCAGGCGGGGTATGGGTGACATTGTTTAGGCTCGGACGCGGGCAGGCGGCGCACGGGCATCGGTGTGGCGCAGGACGGCGGCATGTGATGGTGCTGCATCTGGCGGGGTCAGGTTCTGGTGAACTGCGGGCGCGGGCGGCGGTGTGGCTGTGTCGGCCTCAAGCGCAAACGCCCCCGTCAGGCAGAAGAGGCAGTGGGCCTGATGATTTTGCTGGTGGCGCTCCTGGGAACCGGAATGGTCAGCAGGCGAAGGAAGGCCGACATGCTCCATGTGCATGCCGCTCATCACCATCTGCGCTTCAGGCAGCAGCGACACCACTGGGCCGCGTATCAGGAAGGCAAAGGCGGCCAGCAAGGTCAGCAGGGCGGTGGCCCAGCGCTTGCCTGTTTCCCACCGTCTTTGCCGCATCGTGTTCGTAGTCTAGCGAATGGGCCGGTACAGAATGCCCCTTTCTCTCTGTTTTGTTATTCCAATATAAATTAAATGACCCGGAGATGATCATTCAACCTGGAGTGATATTCAGGGTCAGTCAGCTTGGTCTCATCTGCTTCACGGGGCGCACCTCAACATGAAGATATGACTAGGCTCTCAGACTTGCAGTGGGTTATGGATTCCTGCTGCTGTGACGACGCTTCTGGGAGCTGCACAGGCAGCGACAGTGGCCTACACAGCGGTAGGCGGCACAGCCTCGTTTGAACATAAGGTGCGCTTCATCAATGTGAGGGGCAACATTGCAGACGTGACCAGCACCGTACAGCTCGATCCGGCTGATCTGGCCGCCACCAGAGGCAGCGTCACCGTACCCGTGGTCAAGCTGAAAACTGGCCTGGGTCTGCGCGACGACCACGCCCGGAGTGAGGTGGCCCTGAACGCCGACAAGTTCCCGAACGCAGTGTTTACCTTGGAGAAGCTGACCGGTGGCAAGCTGATCGAAGGGCAGACGCTCTCCACGACGGCCAGCGGGCAGCTGACCATCAAGGGCAAAACGTTGGCCGTAACCGCTCCAGTCAAGGCGACGTTGCAGCAAGGCAAGGTCAATGTGAGTACCCAGTTCAAGATCAATCCACACGACTATGAGGTAAATTATCCGGGCAGCAGCGATTCGGCCACACTGAACGTGACCTTCACGCTCGCGCCCCGCTGAGAGGCAGGCTGATTGGTCTGCCGTCAACAGGCTCATCTGCGTCTGATAGCGGCACGATAGGTATGGAGACAAACGCTGAACAGAGGATTTCAGGCGGCTTACTGACCTCGCTCGAAGGCCAAGGTCAGTTCGGTGCGTGAATTGAAACACGCCCCAAGTGAAGTTGCTCTGGACTGCCGAACCTAGCGGCTCAGATTCAACGACACCTGCGCGGTATCGGCGTAAGGCGACACTTTCACGGCGCGGCCCACATCGACCAAGAAGATGTTCCAGCCACGTTTCAGGCTCGCCTCATACCCCCGGTTGGCCTTAACGGTCACGTCGGTGCCCACCCAGGCTACGAAAACACTGCTGCTGCCCGAATTCAGCGTCACCTCGTTCAGGGGTTCGTTATCGTCGCGCACGCCGTTACGGTTGGTGTCGCGGTAGGTAAAGAATTTCAGTTCTGCCGTCTGTACGGAGGCGCTGACCGTCACAGGGTCGATCACGCCGGGCCAGCTGACATTCTGGGCGCTGAGGGTGGTCTGGGCGCGGGCGCTGGGGGCAATGGCGGGCAACTCCAGCCGGAATTTCCCGCTGTTGATCGGCACGCTTACGATTTCCTGCACGGCCTGACCGCTGGGCGTGACGGCCCAACCGCTGACCCGCGTACCCTCGGCAGCGCTGCCGTTGACAGTGCCCGTGACTGTGCCCGCAATGCCCTGCGCGGACGCGGAGGCCAGCAGACCCAGCCCCAGCAGAGTCGAGGTGGCGAGAAGGCGGGCAGAAAAGTTCATACCTACAGTCTACTCGCGGGGCTGACGGCCATGTGACGAAGGATGACGATTCCTTTACGCCCTTCAGTGCGGGAAAACTGGGGATGAATACAGGGCATCAAAAAGAGGCCGGAGCAGATGCCCCGGCCTCTCCCCTAGCTTCGGTTTCAGTTCTGAATATTCAGAGCTTTTTTGACCATGTCCATGATTTCGGGCATGGTGTCGGCCACGGGTACGTTCACGGCAGCAAAGGCCGCCAGTTTGCTTTCGGGGGTGCCTACGTCGCCCATGATGATGGCTCCGGCGTGGCCCATGCGCTTGCCTTTGGGGGCGCTGCGGCCCGAAATGAAGGCGATGACAGGCTTTTTCATGTGCTTGCCGATGTATTCGGCGGCGGCTTCTTCGTCGGCTCCACCGATTTCACCGATCAACACAATGGCGTCGGTGTCGGGGTCGGCCTCGAACATGGGCAGCACGTCAGCGAAGGTGGTACCGATCACGGGGTCGCCGCCGATGCCTACGGTGGTCGAGGTGCCCAGGCCCGCGTCTCCGAGCAGCTTGGCCGCCTCGTAGGTCAGGGTGCCCGAGCGGCTGATCAGGCCGATGCGGCCCTTCTCGCTGTAGATCTTATTGGGCATGATGCCCACCTTGCATTCACCGCTGGTGACCAGGCCGGGGCAGTTGCCGCCGATCAGACGTACGCCCTCGCCACCTGCTTCACGGCTGACGGCGTCAAGCGCCTTGACTTCCTGCACAGCCCGCATCATATCGACGGTGGGCACGCCCTCGGTGATCAGGATGATCAGGGGCATTCCAGCGTACGCGGCTTCCAGCACAGCGTCGGCAGCTCCGGCGGGGGGCACGAAGATGATCGACACGTTCGCGCCGTGTGCAGCTTTGGCCTCGGCCACGCTGTTGTACACGGGCCAGCCTTCAAAGTCGGTGCCGCCCTTGCCGGGGGTCACGCCTGCTACCACCTGGGTGCCGAATTCTTTCATGGCGCGGCTGTGGCTCGCGCCTTCGCGCCCGGTCATGCCCTGCACGATGACCCGGCTCTCTTTGTTCACAAGGATGCCCATGACTTATTTCGCCTCCGCGTTGTTGGCTTCTTTCGAGGCCGCTTCTGCCGCCTGGAACATATCGGGGTACATCTGAATCAGGGGGCTGTTGACCTCGGCCAGCAGCGCCTTGGCTTCCTCTTCGGCGGTTCCGGCAATCCGCATCCGCACGGGCTTGGTCAGAATACCTTCGTTGAGGGCCTGAATCACGCCTTTGGCAACTTCATCGGCGCGGGTGATGCCGCCGAAAATGTTGATGAAAATCGACTTCACGTCGCTGTCTTTGGAGACCAGCTTGACGGCGTTGTACACGATTTCGGCCTTGGCCCCGCCGCCGATGTCGAGGAAGTTGGCGGGCTTGGCTCCGGCACGGTTGACCACGTCGAGGCTGGTCATCACGATGCCTGCGCCGTTGCCCAGCACGCCCACGTTGCCGTCGTCGAGCTTCACGTAGGCAAAGCCGTACTTGCTGGCTTCGATCTCCAGGGGATGCTCGGCTTCCAGTTCGCGCCAGTCCAGCAGGTCCTTGTGGCGGTACATGGCGTTGTCGTCGATTTCAAACTTGGTGTCCAGCGCCAGGGGCGTACCGTCGGCGTCGATGAACAGCGGGTTGATTTCCACCAGCACGGCGTCACGGGCCAGGGCGGCCTGGCTCATCTTCACCATCATGTCGGCGATCTTGTTCAGGTTGCCCTTGAATCCGGCGCGAATGGCGACCTCGCGGGCCTCGAAGGGACGCAGGCCCGTGATGGGATCAACGCGGTGACGGATGATGGCTTCGGGGCGCTCGGCGGCGAGTTCCTCGATTTCCATGCCGCCCTCGGCGCAGGCCATCAGCGTGTAGCTCTGGACATTGCGGTCCACGATCATGCCCACGTAGTACTCGGTTCCGGCATCGATGTCCACGGCTTTGGTGACCAGCACCTTGTTGACCGTCAGACCCTTGATGTCCATGCCCAGGATTTTCTCGGCATTTTCAAAAGCTTTGTCGATGGTGGGGCTGAACTTGACGCCGCCCGCTTTGCCGCGTCCGCCCACATGAACCTGAGCCTTGACGACCACAGCCTGCCCGTACTCACGCGCGATGTTGCGCACCTCGTCGGGGGTGTAGGCCACTTTGCCGTCTTGCACGTTCACGCCGAATTGGCGCAGCAGTTCCTTGCCCTGATACTCGTGAAGTTTCACGGTTTCTCCTCTTTGGTTCCCACACGGGAACAATCTGTCTTGTGTTGACCCGCCCACCCGCAGAGATGATTCAGCAGATGCCGGGCCGCCGTCTTTTCGTCCCGAAGAAGTATAAGCGGAGGCGGGCCGGAGGCGGGCAGATGTCCCTACAGTGGGGACAGAATCGGCGGCGGCCCTCCGTCTTTCTGACCCCCGACACCCCCGCCTACCGCGTAGCCCGTCAGCCTCCCCTTCTGTTACCTTGGCGGGCATGACACAACTGGCAGACTTGGGACAGGCGATGCGGCAAGCGGGCATAGACGCCCTGTGGGTCAGCACTCCGGCCAATGTACGGGCGCTGACCGGCTTTTCCAGCGGCGAGGACGGCAAGGTGCTGGTGGGGCCGGGCGACGCCGTGACGCTGTATACCGATGCCCGCTACACGGTGCAGGCGCAGGAAGAATCACGGGTAGACGTGTTCGTGGCCCGCCCGCCGGAAACCTACCAGCACGCCGCCGAGACGGTCAGAGGCCTGCGCGTGGGCATCGAGGCCGACCACCTGACTGTGGCGGGACTCGAAGACCTGGGTCAGCACTGGGACACGACGCTCGTGCCTGTGCGCGGGATGATCGAGGGCCTGCGGACCATCAAATCGCCGGAGGAAGTGCAGGCCATTCGGGAAGCACAGGCGCTGGCAGACCGCGTGTTCGCACAGGTACGCCCCATGATCCGGGCCGGAGTGCGTGAGCTGGATGTGGCGCTGGAACTGGAACTGGGTCTGCGCCGCGCCGGGGCCGAGGTGGGCTTCGACGTGATCGTGGCGAGCGGGCCACGCGGGGCCATGCCGCACGGGGCGGCCTCCGAGCGCGTGATCGAGGACGGCGACCTCGTGACCATCGATTTTGGCGCACGGCTGCACGGCTACCACTCCGACATGACCCGCACGCTGGCGGTGGGCACGCCGACCAGCGAGATGCAGCGGGTCTACGGGGTTGTGCTGGAGGCCGAGGAAGCCGCCATCGCCGCCGTGAAACCCGGTGTGCGGTGTGCTGATCTGGACGCCCTGGCACGCGGCATTCTGGAACGGCACGGCCTGGGAGAAGCGTTCGCGCATTCGCTGGGGCATGGGGTGGGCCTGAATATCCACGAGGCTCCGGGCCTGCGGAAAACCAGTGAAGAGGTGCTGGCGGCAGGCATGGTCATCACCATCGAACCGGGCGCGTATCTGCCGGGTGTGGGCGGCGTGCGAATCGAGGACCTGTTGCTGGTCACAGAAGACGGCTACGAGGTGCTGAGCCTGACCCCGAAAGAGGCGGTGTGAGGCGGGCACAGGTGAAACAGGCGCTGCTGCTCTCGCTGCTGCTGTTGGGCGCGGCCTCTGCCGAGCGGGTCTACCGCGTACAGCCGGGCGATACGCTCTGGAAACTGGCGCAACAAAACGGTGTGACGGTGGCGATGTTGCAGGACATGAACGACCTGTCGGGCCAGATGCTGGAGGTCGGGCAGGTGCTCAAGCTCCCCGGCGGCACCGACACGGCGCGGGTGGTGCAGGAAGACGCTCCGGTCTTTCAGCGCGGCACAGCGGTGTATTACGGCGGGCGGGCCAATGCCCAGACCTCCATGACTGCCGCCCACCTGACCCTGCCGTTCGGAACGTGGGTCCGCGTGACCCAGAGCAGCACGGGCCGCAGCGTGGATGTACTGATCAACGACCGGGGACCGTTTGGTGTGCCCAGCCGCATTATTGACCTCTCGCGGGAAGCGGCGGCAGTGCTGGGCATCGTGTCGCAGGGGGTGGCCCCGGTGACCCTGACCGTCCTTTCCCGCCCGTGAAGGCTGCCCCCTGCCGACCCCCGGCTGCATGAAGACCTTTCCCACTCTGTAGACGGCGGCGAGGGTGTTAGAATCTCACGGGTTTCAACCACACAAGCTCACTCCAAGAATTGTTTGTGTTTGTCTGTTTGTGTTTCACCCCACCGAGGAGGATGGTTTCAATGACGATGGAAACGGCACTGCTGACGCTGGACACGCTCGCGAAATATCTGAAGGAAAAAGAAGTCCAGTTGGACATGGAAGAGAACAACGGCCAGCGCTTCATTCGCATGGGCTGGCGCTTCGAGATGGGCGACGCCGCTGTGTTGGTCAGCGTCAACGACGGCCCCAACAACACCAGCCGCCTCGAAGTCACCTGCGTGACCCAGAAGCAGTACCCCGGACGCCGCGCCGAAATCGTGAATTTGCTGAACGACCGCAACCGCGAACGCGCCTTTGCCCGCAGCATCGACGCCGACGGCAACGTGTGGCTGGAGTACGTGGGCTTCTACCCCACCCTGGCCGAAATGCCTCAGGAAACCTTCGACACGCTGTTCGGCGGCGTGCTGATGCACTTCCAGGACGACTACGCCACGCTGGAAGGCTACGTCGCAGGCAATGGAGAAATGCAGGTGCAGATGCCTCAGGCGTAAGCCTGTAGGAACCGAGCGGGGCGGGGTCATTCCTGCCTTTGCTTTGCTGAGGTAAGTGAAATGATTCACGATAGTGTCGGATCGTGAGGTCTTTATTTTTTCTCTACTCCCTGAATTTTTAACCTCACAGCCTGGGGGACCGACAAAAGTCATGTGAAGCCTTGGATGAGG
>NZ_KB899700.1:0-127231 GCF_000378445.1 Deinococcus aquatilis DSM 23025
AAAGAAAGGCTCGCCGTCAGCGAGCCTATGCACGGAGATACCCTCTGGGAGGTTCTGGAGCGAACACCCTGCAGGCCGTCCAGTGAACGCCTACACCCGTGGCAAGTGACCCACTAGTACAGCGTCAACCGAATAACCTATGACTTCGGGTACGTTGAGGCATGAAGAAGCATCTGGTCAGGCTGGCAGAGGCTGAACGGACGGAACTGCGGGCGTTCACGCGCAGTGGAACACGGAGCGCACAGGCTATTACGCGGGCGCGGCTGTTACTGATGGCTGACCAACAGGGCGAATCCCGCAATGATGCCGACATCGCCAAGGCGTTGGGGATCACCGTGCATACCGTGGAGGTCACGCGCAAACGGTACGTGCAGCACGGCCTGCAGGCCGTGCTGCAGCGGGCGCCACGCAAAGATAAGGGCATCCCGCAGAAAGTGGACGGGCGGGTCGAAGCCCAGCTGATCACCTTGGCCTGCAGTGAGACACCGAACGGCGAGTCCAGTTGGACGCTGCAGATGCTGAGCGATGAGTTGGTCAGATTACAGCTCGTGGACAGCATCTCCCGCGAGACGGTGCGGAAAACGCTGAAAAAAATTCACTCAGGCCGCATCTGAAACAGCAGTGGTGCATTCCACCCGAACAGAACGCGGCCTTCGTCTGCGCCATGGAGGACGTGCTGGACGTCTACGAGCGTCCAGTGAACGCTCGCTTCCCGGTGATCTGTTTCGACGAGAAGCCCTGCCAGTTGATCCGGGACGTGCTGCAACCTGTCCAGGCTGCGCCTGGACGGCTCCAGCGCCAGGACAGCGAGTACGAACGTTGTGGTACGGCCAACGTCTTTGGATGGGTCGAGCCGCTGACGGGCCGCCGCGACGCCTGGGTGACCGCGCGGCGCACGAGCATCGACGACGCCCACGCTCTGAAGCGCGTGTCAGAGGCCTACCCCGATGCCGTGCAGATTGTCCTGGTGCAGGACAATCTCTCCACGCATTCCAAGGCGGCGCTGTATCACGCCTTTCCCGCCCCCGAAGCGCGGCGGCTCGCCGCGCGGTTTGACTTCCATTTCACGCCTCGGCACGGCTCCTGGCTGAACATGCAGGAACTGGAGTTCTCGGCGCTCGCTCGCCAGGCGCTTCAGGAACGGGTCGGCGATCAGGCCGCTTTGGAGAGCACTGTGGCTCACTGGATCGGCCGCCGCACAACGGCGGCCATCCCCATCCGCTGGCAATTCACGACCCCAGACGCCCGGATCAAACTTTGCCGCCTGTACCCTAAAATGATCGGTTGACACTGTACTAGAGAGAATTTAGTCTGGTCGAAACAACACCGGTCAACAAGGGAGGGACAGGGTGCGTGCCTGTCCCTCCTCTTGATTCTTCCCCGTGCTTGTGCCGAGGCCGATCCCGATATTTCTCGGCGCGGCACAGCCCACACGAACACACGGTGTTGTTCTTGCTGGCCTGTCCGCGGGCGGCGTACACCCAGCCCCAGATCGGATTGAGGGACCGCTCCCCCACGTAGGCGTACCGCAGTCTGCGGCGAATGATGCGCTGGCGATGATGACGGACATGCTCACGTGAAGGGCGGTTCCGGATGGATTCACCCCGCGCGTCGCGGGTGAATGTGGGCGGGTCAGACCCCGGTCAAGGGGCCGTTCAGGCTGCCCGCCCGCGACGCGTGGAGCGCCGCTCGGTCATGAACTGAGCCATGAGGGCAGCATACGCCGAAACTCAGGCGGGTGATGACCATTTTCTGCCGAAAATGCATCGCCTGTTGCGCCTTTCAATGTCAGGAAAAGGTGATGACTCGGCACGAACAGCAGTCCCCTGCTGCCTTGGTGCTGTCGCCCTCAACGTTGAGATAAGGTATCCACCCTGAGTGCGATCACCAGTGCAGGTCAGTTTCTGCAGCACACGCAGCAGGGGGCCTTCACAGGCCCCCAAGTGATTCGCTTCTTTCAACATCTCTTAACGCACGTTTCAGGCGATTTCCTCGTGGTGTTGGACCACGCCAGCATTCATAAAACGAAGGCCGTGACGGCCTTCGTTGCGGGTGAAACGCGTCTGTCCTTGTCCTCTCTCCCGCCCTATAAACCAGCGCTCAATCCTATCGAGCGGGTGTGGGCCTACGTGAAGCGCAATGTTTTAGGCAACTTCTGTGCGCGAACGTTGAAGGAGCTGAAGGCCCGCCTCCGAATTGGTTGGCAGCGCGTCCGGTAGATCCGGTTGCCAAAACAGCTGCTTTACAGCTACCTTCCGTCGTAAACTTCAGCCAAGATCAATAAAGAGGGTAGTAACTTGTATTTGAACCGATATCAATAATAACTGACTCATTATGTTATAGAAAACTGATATATTGAGTGCGGAATATTTATCAAAGATCCTAAAAGATGGATTTGACCCTCATTTAGTATAGCTATACAAGCCTACATTATAATTAGTCCCGGATAACTTATCAAAAAGCAATGAATCTATATATGACACATTCGGTTTTAATTCGTAATAGAATTCTGTCGTGTAGCTTTGGCTCTGCTGATCTACTTTCCTATAAAGTGTAATGCTCTCTGATTCTTTGCCGTAGTTAATATCCAATTTTAATTTTTCAATCTTTTTCCCTTCGGCTTTTATCTTAATATAATATCTTTTTTTCGCGTCCAGCGTTGATTCAAATGTCCATGCTGAACCATTTGATTCTGAATCTAGAAAGTCCCGAATAGGAGCCGTACGCTCATAAGCCTGATAAATGCTTGGTTTCATCTCCCTTATTTGATTAGCGTTAGTTAGTACCATTAAGGCCGTCCAGATGACCAGCTTAGGCTTTGGATCATTTGGTTTTAGGCTGGCAAAATATCCGTTGATTGAGCTACAGCAACCACCTCCGTTGACACTGAGATTGATAATAGGCGTCTTTAGCTTATCGCTGACTATTTTGTCAAAGCCAAAAAAGGGGATGCTATAGCTGTCTCCGACCATAACCACATCCGTATTGGTGTCTCCAAGGAGCGACTCTTGGGTAGTTATTGACAGGGTGTAAAACGTCCTCTGCTCTGGAGATGAAAATTTAAACCCACATCTTTTGTTAAGATTTTCTGCAATTGAACCTGTATAGTCAGTGATAGATCTCTTCAAATCAGTTTGGGCATTTCTCTGAATCTCAAAACCTCTTTCATCTACAAGCTTCTCGATACTGTTGGCTACAGATTCCATGGCCAATCCAGTCCAGTGATGGTCGCGTTTAGCAAAAAAGTCGTACTTTCCTATAGATGATTTCGCTAGGGAAGCTATATCAATTGCATAGAAGCCATGTAAATTTAAATTATCCAGTTGAAGTTTATAGTTTTTTGCGGCCCTATCTGGACTGTATAGAGCTGTAACAGGGTTGTTCCTGTCGTTAACATAGATTTCAGCTTGGTACGGAATTGGGAGAGCAATAATTTTCAAATTATATTTGTTTATAAGGATTTGCATTTCTTTCATATATGCTCGATCTTGTTCTGATATTCCCCAATAGTATTCAAATCCAGATTTAACCAATAGGCGGTCGCCCAAACTGGTTATATAGTTACTGTCCTCAAAGTTACTTACCGATTCACATAGTTTTGGGGTTTCATCAGGAGCAGCTGATGCGTGCTGGACTACCGCCGGGATAGCCAAAAATGGTAAGGCCAAAAGTATATAAGGTCTTCTTATAGGCATAGACGCTCCTAAAAAGGAAAGATCGCACTTAATGTGAAGAGGCGTAAGAACGAGAGAGGAACCGTTCTGGAAATTCCCAGATCACGACCTGTGGTGGATTGTTTTTACGGTCTTCACCAGTCAGGTATTCACGCATGGGTACGAGGGGGCCTTTGCCTTCTTGCGCGGCGTTGAGCACTTGGGTACCCAAGGCTCGTGAGAGCGCCTCGGCAAAATGCCACACGTTGTCCTTGCTTTCGGCACTGTAGCTGGTTCCCACCAACGTGACAGCCAAAATTTCGTCACCCAACAGCCCGCCTTCGCCCTCGTCGGTGCGGGTGTACTCCAATTCCTGAACCTCGTCCGGCACTGGGCCAAGCACATAACGGAGGAGATCGCCGCTGCGTGCGGTAGCTGCTTTGGCCTCCACTGCATATTGGGCAGGCGGCAAATCGGGAACCAAGTCTCTGATAGCCGGAGCCAATGTTTGGGCTGCCACCATCGCCCCATATGGCGTCCAGTGCGTATCTGTACGGAAGAACAGGTCTCCGGCGTCTTTCTGCTTCTCGGCCTGAAAACTGGCGAGCAGGTCGGGTACGGCAATGCCCGCTTGAGTCAGTGCTGCTTGGAAAGAAGCGTAAACATTGGCCTTCTGGCTAGGCACGTGGGCAGACAAGAATTCGGGATACAGGCGGGTTTTGGCCGGAATCAACGCAACCACCAACTTCGCTCCGTCTTTGGCAAGCTCGGCTCGAACCTGCTGAACGTACTTCACTTTGGCAGCCATCTCTGCGGCGTCGTTTGGCCCACTCTGGTACTCCTCACTGGTGAACAGCCAACCGTCTTCGCCGACCAGTGCGCCGTCACGGGCTTCCCCGAACAGGCGATAGTTCAGGCTGCCCCACAGACTCACGCTGGGATCTCGCCAGGGCACCTTGGCATCCAGACCCTTTTCCCAAGTCAGTTGCCAGGTGCCGGTGATCAGGTCTTTTCCTGTGACCCGCTCCCGAAAGCCCGGACTGGTCAGGGTTCCGACGGCTCCAAGACCCACCACACTTAACAGGAAGGCGGCGGGCAACCAATGCAACAGGCGGGGCGCGGCGGGGTTGTTGATGTTCGGTTTGATCGTGTCCTGGGCAAATTCAGTCATGCAAACCTCAGAACTGGAAGTAGAGGAAGGGGGTATAGCTTTGCGCCGATAATTTCAAGATGGCGACCACGAACAGCGGCAACAGCACCACCGTCGCAGCCACCGCCAGACGGGGACGCAAGAGCTTGCTGCCCACATCCCCAACCCGGTGGCCCCACACAGGCGCGGCGTACACCAACACACCGCCCAGCAGCATCGTGACCAGCACGCTCGGTTTGACCTGCCAGGCCAACGTATCGCTCAGTCCCACGCCGTTCAGACCCAGCATGCCCCGGTACATCCGGAAGGCGTCCGGCACGTTGTCTGCCCGGAACATCACCCAGCCCACCATCACCAGCAAGAGCGTGCCCGGAATGGTCAACCACGCTGGGCTGGGTTTCCATAGATTGGCCTCTTTCATCCGGCGCTCGATGGCGAGGATGCTGCCGTGCCACACGCCCCACAGCACGAATGTCCAGTTGGCCCCATGCCACAACCCGCCCAGCACCATCGTCAGCCACAGGTTCAGGTACGTCCGGGCGCGACCATGCCGGTTGCCCCCCAAGCTGATGTAGAGGTACTCGCGCAGCCAACTGCTCAGGCTCATATGCCATCTGCGCCAGAATTCGGTAATCGAGCGGCTGATGTACGGATGGTTGAAGTTCTCGGGGAACTTGAAGCCCATCATGGCCGCCAAGCCAATCGCCATATCGCTGTATCCACTGAAGTCGAAATACAGTTGCAAGGTATAGGCCAAGGCTCCCAACCACGCATCACCCATCGTCGGGCTGGGCTGGTTAAAGCTGGCGGTGACGAGTGGAGCGATGGTATCGGCAATCAAGACCTTTTTGGCGAAGCCGGTCATGAAGCGGGTGGCGCCGTAGCTGAACTTTTCCAGCGTATGGGTGCGGGTACGGAACTGGTCGGCCAGCAGGTTGTATTTCAGGACCGGGCCTGCGATCAGGTGCGGAAACAGGGCGATGAAGGCGGCGAAATCCAGCAGCTTGTGGGTGGGGGGTTCTTCGCGGCGGTAGACATCCACGATGTAGCTGATGGCATGGAAGATAAAAAAGCTCAGGCCGATGGGCAACAGGATGGGTGTCCAACTGAAGGCCTGTAGGCCAAGGCTGGTCGTCAGGGCATTGAAGCTGTCGATGCCGAAGTTGGCGTATTTGAAATAGCCCAGGGCAGCGAGGTTGAGGACGAGGGCCGAGGTCAGGGTCCAGCGCCGTCGGGGGCCGTCCGGCTGTTTATCCAGTACCAGGCCGTAAACGTAAGCCGCGCCAGTGATGGCCACCAGCAGCCACAGGAAATCGACGCGCCACCACGAATACAGGGCGTAGCTGCCGACCAGAATCCACGCGCTCCGCCCCTTGAAAGGCAACAGGTAATAGACGATCAGGAACAGTGGTAGAAACAAGAACAGGAAAACGTTGGAGCTGAAGACCATATATGACCTCTATCTAAGCGAGACAGCGCTACTTAGCAGTGGTATTGACCGTCAAGCTTGAGCCTGCATCGGTAATAACAATGCTGTAAGCTTTGCCGCGTTCCAACGACACGCCCTTAAAATTAGTCAGCATTTTGTTTCCATTGAAGGCAGCTAAATCTACAGTGATCCCATTCACCGCTCGAGAGCCACTCTCTCCTGCTGGTATTTTTGTAACAATCGCCAATTGACCATCGGCAGTCTTTAAATCTAAGCCTGGAAAGCTGCTCATATTGTAGACAATCAAGAGGGCTTTCGCACGATTGTCATGGCTGACGTCGGTTATCATTTTGAAGGCTCTCCCGTTCCATATTGCTGAATAGAACTTACCTTCGTTAATAGAAAAAGTAGCGCTGGACTTTTTCGATGAAACAAGAATATTACCTCTTGGTATCACTAGATAATCTCCTACCCCAAATTTCGGCACACTGATTACTTTATTTGAGATTGTAGCATCGACTGTTACTGCTGTAGCGTTGAGAACGCGGACAAAAGCACTGTTTGCTGGCGGAGCAGGTGCATAGAGTGAATCTAATCCTTGAGCTGCTGAGGTAGTCATTGCCATCAACACGAAAACAAATCCCATTTTTCTCATTTTCACACTTCCTTATGTTAGTTTCCCCTATAGAGGTGGTTAAAGCGGTTGCATCTGAAAATTCACACTATCGTCGTTTTATTCTGAAGAGTCTCGGTAAGGAAACAGCGTATAGGTGGTAGGCATAGTTGAAGTCGATGAACCAATTTTAACTTTATGCACAAGCACTTTGCTGAGCCACAGCTCGTATTCCTTCCTTTCCATGTCCATTGTCGCTTGCCCTCCATCAATGTTATGGCTACAAGTCATTCCTTCATCTTTACAGCTGGGTGTCCACCAAGGCTGATTGAAGTACAAACTACCATCTCCCTTTAAATTCGTTACAGCAAAATAATTGTCCCTCAAAATATTTCCGTAGAAAGTAGGAGGCTTAAATTTCATCTGGTTATTTGAGTCCCATATAATCGATCCCGCAGTTAAGTTATCGGCAATGATGCGCCCGTCAGGTAGACGCCCACTAAAAACTACTCTGTTATTGTATATTTGGTTGTCAATGCCGCCAGTGATACTTAGACTATGGTTTGAAGCATTCACTACTTGATTATTATAGACACGTATATGTCCAGCCTCACTCGGATTCTTTGTCACTCCATCACCGAGTAAAATACCCCCGCCCGAGTAGTCTTTATCCCGCCAAGGTTGAGCGTTGTATGCCCCTTGAATATAATTGTTATGGATAAGAATTGGACTTTCAGGTATACCACTACTGACGTACATGTTAATATTCTCTTCTGTTAAACTTTTACCAGGCTCGTTTATGATCTGATTCCAAGCAATCTCAGCTTGAGGAATGCGCTGCACATGATTAAAAAATATGGTCTGTGTAATCTTTCGCTTATCGGTAAATCCACCCTCTCCATCGCTTCTACGTCCATCGGTATTGAGAATATAATTTCTCAGAATGCGAACACCTTCGTATTTTCTAGGGTCGCCTCTGTACTCTCTGATATAGATACCAGATGTGCCCTCTATATAATTATTCTCGATAATAATGTTCTTGAATTCTTCTAGATTGGCAAATTTGCCTACTATTTGGCCAGCAACGTTGGGATTAAGCCCATAGCCGTTAACATTGCGTATTGTTACTCGACTTCCAAAGCCACTAATCAAGTTTCCACGCCCACGTAGATTCGAGTTTTCGATGATGACCGGTTCGTTGGTCCGAATGTCAATTACGGGTACTTTTGGATTTTGACTCTCCCAATTCCCGCTATATGATCCTCCTTGCCTAATAATTAGTGGCCCGTTATAGCTAACCGATTCATCACTTAAAACATCATATGTTTGGGGTGGAGGAGTAAGTTGATAGTTGATATTACGTCTCGCATACTGACTAGATGAGGAAGTAGTGGAAAGACTATAAGAGACGGTGCTGTTTGTTAATTGGATGCTATCAAATGCTCGACCCTGGCTAGTTGTGCCCTGTGCAACGACGTAATTCGCTGTCAAAACAAGGGACAAAAGAAGTAGCTGTTTCACGACGACACATCCTTTACTTGGTCTGGAGAAGATAGCGGCAAGTGTGCGCTGGCTGGCGTTACAGAAGCGTTAAGGAACCCCGTTTAGGGCTGGGTAAGATTGTGGGCGAGTACGGCTAGGACAACTCGGAAGCGAAGTGAGAGCAGGGTTTTGGTTTGGACAGAGCGAATCTGAGCTTCAACGAGTTGAGAGAACACCGTTTCAATTCGTTTCCGCAATTTTGGGTGGCGGTCTTCCCGCCACCCGGTGTCGTATCTGGTATTGGTTTTGGGCGGAAAGACAAAACCTAAGCTGCCGTAGCCCTTGTCGCCAATGATCTTTGGGCTGTCAAAGTCAGGCCATCGGCGGTTCAGTTCGTACCCAACGGTGGTGTCATACAAGTTGGCCGGTTGGATGAGGTACTGCATGACCTGCCCGGCAGGTGAAACCTAAGCGTGCAATTTGTAGCCGTAGACATCTCCTTAAGTGCCATGACCCCAACGTGCACCGGGAAACGCACAGCGTTTCCCACGTTTAGGACGACGAATGGGAAGCGGCATGGAATCAATGATCACTTCGGTACAGCGCTCTGCTGGACAAACGATGGTCTCCAGATGAGTTATTGGTACTCCGTTGACTCACGGAACGGGTGCAAGCTAGGGAATAAACACCCAGCAACTCATTCCTGAACCGTTGGAGCAGTATTGACAGCTGTTCGACGCGGTGTTTACGCGTCCACACAGCGAGCGACGTTTCAAACGTATCTGCGAGGTCTTCTCTTGGGAACGGAACGTCACAAAACGGCGACGGGCCAAATGGGCAAGAATGACACCGAGGAGCAGGAAGAGGAGAAGACGGTCAAGCCGTGCTAGAACGTGAGCATCCAGTAGAGTGAAAGGACGCACCCCGAGAACTTGAGCCACGTGCAGCCAGTCTGCACGTCTCAACGTCTCGTAACTCTTACCGTAGGGTCATGAAGCAGAGAGCCGAGGCGCGAGAACGCACCTAGTGTTCATGAGTCTGAGAGAACATTTGACTTCGGTAAGAACAGGCGTTCAGCGCTTCCCGTTAGAGTGATGCTTAGCCGGCAGAGGACAGCAAGGAGCTTGAGCCTCAGAACGCTCTTCACTGACCTTCGGCGCGCAGGTTGCCTCACATGCAGTCTCCAGTGAACAAAGACAGATTCTCCCAGCAGCCCTAAGCGCACTCATCTGTTTGTTTCCGGTCACCTCTTTCTAGAGATCATCCGGAAATTCGGCGCAGCAGGATGAGGATGCAGGCTAGCTGAACAAAACCCAAGAAGTTCTGGGCTTTGCGCTCGTCGCGGGTTCGGACACGGCGGAACGATGGCAACCAAGCGATGGTTCGCTCAACTTTCCAGCGCCGCTTGTCGCGGCGCAGCGGTCGTCCATCTTGCGTTTTGTGTTTCCGGTTTCTGCAATTCGGCGCAATCATTTCAATCCCCAGCGTGGCCAGTTCTGCATCCAAAGGGTCGCTGTCGTAGGCCTTGTCCCCAATCAACCGGCGTGGGAAGTCCAAGCCGAAAGACGTCTCCAGAGTGTCGTGAACCAGCGTCACTTCACCGGGGCTGCCTGAGACCGTGTGGACAGCGAGCGGCAGACCGCTCGCGTCCATCATCAGCATGATGTTGGTGCCCTTGCCCTTCTTGGTCGGGCCGACGTCTGAGCCCCCTTTTTTGCGGCACTGAAGGTGCCGTCAATGAAGGCTTCCCGGAGATCGAGCAATTCCTGTTCCTCCAGCAACTCGTAGAGCTGCCCCAAAACATTCGGAAATACGGCGCGCTCATTCCACTCTTGAAAACGCTCGAAACAGGTGGACTTGGGCGGATAATCCGGCCGCGGGAGTCGCTCCCACTGGGCCCTGGTACGCATTTCCGGATGATCTCTAGGGAGGAGCCAGGTTTAGGGGTGGACTTAGGCTGTCCCTGTGGGCTGAGTAGACAACGATGCATATGAAATGAAGTAGAGCGGACTTGATCCATAGATTCACTTTGTGAAGCGAGTATCGAAAAAAGTACGTTGTCGTGGGAATGGGGCTTGCACCTGCCGCTTGAGACAAAAGATTTGGGCAATCTGCGTCAGCAGCGCACCGAGTCGGCCTCCACCACCCTGTCGGAAATCCAGCCGATCGAGTAGTGCCGGATGAAGGCTTGACCTCCCGCTGAAACTCCCCTGATAAACCGGGCCGTATGAGACTTCCTGTTCCGGCCCGGCTGGCTTTGGCGACACTCACGCTCAGTGTCTCGTTGACGGCCTGCGTGCAGCCGCAGACCCCCGATCTGGCGCTGGTCACGACCCTGGGGTTTGAAAGCTTCGACGCCCAGCAGCCCACGCTGAAGCTACGCGGCGGGACTCCTGGCGGCCTGCTGTCCAGAGACGCCGAGCCTGAATACATCACGGTTGCGCCGGACGGCAAAACTGCCTACGTGACGGTGCAGGAAAGTAACGCAGTGGCGACGCTCGACCTGACTACTGCCACCTGGACAGGTCTGAAGTCGCTGGGCCTTAAAGATCACTCGGCGGTGGGGATGGGGCTGGACGCCAGTGACAGGGACGGCGGCATCAACATCCAGAACTGGCCCGTGCAGGGTGCCTATATGCCCGACGCCATCGCCAGCTTTTCCAGCGGCGGCCAGACCTATCTTCTGACGGCCAACGAGGGCGATACTCGCGACTACGCGGCGTTTACCGACACCATCAAGGTCTCTGACCTGAAGCTGGATGCGGCCACCTTTCCCAACGCTGCGGCCCTGCAGCAGGACGCTGCGCTGGGCCGCCTGTTGGTGAGTCGGGTAGATGCCGATGTGGACGGTGACGGGGACGCTGACCGGTTGGTGTCCTTCGGGGGCCGCAGCATGAGTGTCTGGACAACTGACCTGACCCGCGTGGCCGATACGGGCGACCTCTTTGAGCGCAAAACGGCGGAGCTGACGCCCTCAAGCTTCAATTCGGGCGGCACCAACAGTACCCGTGACACCCGTAGCGACAATAAAGGCCCGGAACCCGAAGGCGTGACGGTGGGTCAGGTGGCCGGGAAAACCCTGGCTTTTGTGGGTCTGGAACGCACGGGCGGCGTCATGGTGCTGGACGTGAGCACGCCCGCTGCCCCAGCGTTTGTGGCCTATGCCAACACCGTGACTCCCACTGCTGCCCCCAACAGCGGTCTGGCAGGCGACCTCGGTCCAGAAGGGCTTCTCTTCATTCCCGCCGCTGAAAGTCCTAGCGGCAAAAATATGCTGGTCGTTGCCAACGAGGTCAGTGGCTCCACGACCCTGTATAGCGTGGCTGATTCGGGCAACCTGACCCTGCTGGGCCGCCATCAGGTCACGCCTTATTCCTACGACAAGGGAGCAGCCGAGATTCCCGCCTACGACCCTGCCAGCAAACGTCTGTTCGTGGTGAATGGAGCAACCGGTGGGCTGGATATGCTCAGCATTGCCGACCCGGTCAGGCCTGCACGGGTGGGCACAGTCGACCTGAGCAGGTACGGGGCCAGTGCCAACAGCGTGACGGTCAAAAACGGTGTGGTGGCGGTGGCCGTACAGGACGCCGTCAAAACCAATCCCGGTAAGGTGGCTTTCCTGAACAGCGACGGCACCGAACGTGCTCCTGCCGTGACTGTCGGCGCACTACCCGATATGCTCACCTTCACGCCCGACGGCTCACTGCTGCTGGTCGCCAACGAGGGTGAACCGAACGACGACTATTCCATCGACCCGGCAGGTTCGGTCAGCTTGATTAACGTGACTAAGGCGCTTCAGAGTCGGTAAAGTTAAGTCCGGCCTCCTGAGCGGGAACCGCCCCACTCCGC
Organism: Deinococcus aquatilis DSM 23025; assembly: GCF_000378445.1. Lineage (GTDB taxonomy): Bacteria > Deinococcota > Deinococci > Deinococcales > Deinococcaceae > Deinococcus > Deinococcus aquatilis. The sequence goes on from NZ_KB899700.1 coordinate 12,177, forward strand.
CTCTTTTTGGCACGGAGTGGGGTTACTTCAGGCTGTTTTTGGAGAGCTGACGCATAAGGTGACTGTGCCCTACGTCTCCTCTATTCCTCTCGCTCTATGGCGTCTGTACGGGACTGGATGAGCAGATTGCATTACGTTAAGCGCAAAATGATAAAATAAGCTACGTTAGAAGACAATCAGTATTGACCAGCCTGCGGAGAGATTATGAACCGATTGACCGAGCAGCGTACTCACCTGATCGACCTCACCCACACCCTCCGTGACAGTGTATTTGGTGAAATAACAGATGCCGACCTGGACTTCTCGCCGGGTGGTGCGGCCCTGACTGTGCGCCGTCTTTTGCTGGAACAGGCAGAAATTCAGGCTGCTTACAGCGAGCCGTTTCGGACTCTGAAGCTCAAATTTGATATGGTGACTCCTCAAGAGATTCAGACCACTGCCCAGATTCAGGCGTGGTTTGCCCAACTGGATGCTGAACTGTTTGGTGCGCTGAATGCCCTGAGCAACGATGACCTGTCGCGTCCCCATGATCCACGCGGACAGATGTCGCTATACGGTAGAAACCAGCTTTCATACCTACCGTGAATCGGTGCTGATTTTTGCGGCCAAAGCCAGCGTGTACCTGCGTGCATTGGACCGTGAGGTACCCAAGCTGATGAAAAGTTTCGTAGGGTAAGTGGTTTAGCCCGATATCTTGCCCTACATCAAGTCTCTGAGCAGCCAGAACTGCGGGTTGTATCGTCCTTCGACAAAGTTGGAATGGTTGAACTTTGCGTACGAATGAACTGCTCGGCTGAAATTATTTGGTAATAACAATGCGGCATCTGCATTACATGACACACCTCTGTGGCACAGCACTTTTCTCTCAATCTAATTTATTTTTGTTGCCCCGCTTCCCCCTCATTCTCCATACTCAGGGCTGCTACTACGATGCGGGCATCCTCAAAAGCTCGCTCATCAATAAACCCTGCCTGCATGGAAGTCAATTGCTGCCCATTGGCATGTAGTCCAGCCAGACGCAAAGTGGCGGGCGGCACCAGATCGGTGTTTGCATCTTTACTGGCTTGCCAGAGCGCCTGTCTGAACGCCTGATCGGTGGGGTAAGGTAAGACCTTTCCACTGGCGTAGAGCGGGCCGCCCTGCGTTTCTGACAGGCGTTCAAGAGCTTGCCGTACAGAATCGGGCAGGGGAGAGGCCGTGCGGCGACGCAACAATTGGTTGCGCGGAAAGTCGATGTGTTCCCACTCCAGAGCCAGCAGTTCACCTGTAGTGAAGGCTAGATGATGGATCAACATCAGCGCTCCGTGGAGTGCAGCATCAGGTTGGGTCTGGAGATGAAGGCGGCGAACTGTGTCGGGATGCGGCAGCCGTTTGGTCGGTACGACTGTGGGGCGCGGAAGCCCCTGCAACGGCTGTTGCTGGATCAATCCTGCTTCCTGGAGCAGGCGGTAAAGTCGTGTCAGTAACGTAGCGCGGGCATGGACCGTGTTGGGCTGCGCTTGTTTATCGGCGTGACGCGTGCGCCTGAGCGGTTCCTGTAACCACGTCTGAAAATCAGCGGGTGGATGAAGTAGATCCAGCTTGTCTTTCTGGGCCTGTTCAAACACGAATTTGAGATGTGCCCGCAGTACATGCTTAGGCTGGCTTGGTGAAAGATCAGGTAACAGGGCAATCAGGTGGTCAAGATCATACTTTCGCAGAGCAAGGGTCAGTTTCTGGGCATGCTCGTCAGCAGGATGCATAGCTGTAGTCTAAATTACGCAGGAATAATTATGTCAAGTGTAAGCGTTAAGCTACAGTGTGGAGAGCTTGGTCAGATCAGTAGCTGATGGTGGAGGTCATATGTTGCTGCCTGCTCAGGCGCTCGCATAAGCCGGATGTAAGACTGAACCCCCCAGACCTTTAGGCGGTTTCACCTCCTCTAGGGTTGGGAAAACTTTTTTAGATTGAAGCTGATATCCGCTTACAGTGGTATGTCGAGTCTGGAAGATGACTTGAAGTCTTGGTCTTGGTTTGTAGACTTGTTATTCCAACATAAAAATATCCTTCCTAACTGTCGCACATATCGTTAATAGCCTCGATTGAAGCAATGTGTCCAGGCAAAAACGCCCCCTAAAAACTCAGGACGACATAGAGGGCAAGGTCTGAAACAACCAACACAAGAAATTCAGGGAAGTAGTGTCATATACCGCTGGCTTTACACTTGCCACTACAGGAGACATCTGGCATCTGGCAACGGTTGGACTCTTGGAAGGTGTTTTTCGTACTAATCCAACTTAGTTTGAAAATATACTCCGCTATCGCCTGTCCATTCTCTTTTGTTCCCAGGTCCTTTTGCCCTCGATCATCGTTTGAGGGGGCTTCCTGGCCTTCCTGTGAGGCTGATGCATTTCAGGCGTCTAGGACATACTTTTCAGACAGCAATTTACGGAGCGCTCCTATTTTAAGATTTCGCCTTCTGGAAATCCGTATGAACTCATTGATTCTGGCCTAGAGGGCAACCTTTTGAAGGGAGAACAAGGGTTGGGTGCTACTCCTAAGGCAACTGGCCACACAACAGCCTAAGAGTTGGACGTTGCCAAACCCAATAAGTGTCAAATTGAAGAATGAGGGCGAGCATCCCAGAAGATGCCCGCCACCATCCTCTGAATTACGTAATTCAGACCGACAAGTCAGCTACAGTTCTGGTTGCTGCACGGATCACCGCTCCGCTTTTCACAGCCTTCAACAAAGCATCCAACTCAGGTTTGAAGTAGCGGTCAGCATCCAGCGTGGCGACTTCCTGCCGAATACGGGTATACGCTGCCCCGACGCCCACACCGGGAGCCAGCGGCTTGAACTTCATGGCCTGCATCTCCAGCGCCTGCGCCCCACACAGCAACTCGATGCTGATCACTGCAAAAGAATTGTCCAGCACGTCGCGCAGCTTGCGGCAGGCGTGCGCCCCCATACTGACGTGATCTTCCTGATTGGCGCTGGTGGGGATGCTATCCACGCTGGCCGGATGACTCAACACCTTGTTTTCGCTGACCAGGGCGGCGGCGGTGTACTGCGCGATCATCAGGCCGCTGCTGAGGCCCGGTTGCGGCGTCAGGAATCCGGGCAGGCCAGAGAGGGCCGGATTGAGCAATTGCTCGCAGCGGCGCTCGGAAATGCTGGCGAGTTCGGCCACGGCCACCGTCAGCGCGTCGGCAGTCAGCGCCAGCGGTTGCCCGTGAAAGTTGCCGCCACTGATGACCTCATTGGTCGCGGGCAACACCAGCGGGTTATCGGTGACAGAGGCGAATTCTACGGCCAGCACGCGCTCGGCATGATGCAGCACATCCAACGTGGCTCCGTGGACTTGAGGCACGGCCCGCAGGCTGTAGGCATCCTGAACCCGGCCACAATCGGCATGAGAAGGAGCAATGGCACTGTCTCGCAGATGCGAGCGAAGTTCAGCGGCCACTTCCAACGCACCGGGATGGGGCCGCAACCGCACCACGTCATCGCGGAAAGGCTGATGGCTACCGCGCATGCCCTCAATGGTCATGGCGGCCGCCAGATTAGCAGTGCGGAGCAAGGTTTGAGCATCCAGCACGCTGAGGGCCAGCAGACTGCCCATCAGTTGCGTGCCGTTGATCAGCGCGAGGCCCTCTTTGGCCTGCAAGGTCAGTGGGGTGAGGTTCAGCTCGGCCAGCACGTCGGCGGCGGGGCGCACCTGTCCGGCGTGTTCTATCTCGCCCCGACCAATCAGCGCCAGGGCCAGATGCGCCAGCGGTGCGAGGTCGCCCGATGCGCCCACCGATCCCTGAGCCGGAATGACCGGATGCGCTCCGGCATTCAGCAGCGCCAGCAACAGATCGACGACTTCTTCACGCACCCCCGAATGACCCAGCGCCAGCGACTGCGCCCGCAACAGCAGCATGCCGCGCACCACCTCGGCGGGCAGCGGCGCACCCATGCCGATGGCGTGAGACACGATCAGATTGTGCTGAAGCTGTTCGAGCTGGCCCCGGTCTATGCCGATGGTGGCAAATTTACCGAAGCCGGTATTCACGCCGTACACCGCCTCGGTGCCGTCCACGATGCGCTCGATAACAGCGCGGGCCAGATGAATGCGTTCGCGGGCGGCGGGGGCCAGCGTTACTTCTTCGTGTCCACGCACCACCCGCTCAAAGTCGGAGAGGGTCAGAATAGAATCCAAGATCATAGAGAAAGCTCCTGTCCGGCCACAACAACCAACTGAATGGGAGTTGTGCCCAACGTATAGGGAAGATCGCGCCAGTCGGCGGAATGCAGAGTCAGAAAGTCGGCCCGCATGCCGGGAACGAGTGCGCCCCGGTCGGTCAGCCCAAGTGCAGCGGCGGCGTTCACAGTGGCGGCGGTCAGGGCTTCGGCGGGGGTCAGGCGGTTGAGGCGCACGCCCAGCGCCAACGCCAATTGTGCGCTGTACAGCGGCGAGCTGCCGGGGTTCAGGTCAGTGCCCAGCGCCACACACGCGCCTGCTTCGATGAGTTGACGGACGGGCGCGGCAGGCAGATCCAGATGCAGGGTCACACCCGGAAGAATGGTGGCAACGGTAGCACTGCGGCCCAGCGCGGCAATCTGCGCTTCTGCACTGGCTTCCAGATGATCCACGCTCAGCGCCCCGAGTTCGCAGGCCAGCTCCGTGCCGCCGAGGGCATGAAACTGGTCGGCATGCAGTTTGAGGTTCAGGCCATGTGAACGGGCCGCCGCGAAAAACTGGCGGGTTTCTTCCACGCTGAACGCCTCGCGCTCGCAGAACACGTCCACCGCCGTTGCCAGCCTCTCTCCTGCCACGCGAGGAATCAGGGTAAGGCACACGTCCTGCACGTATTCGGCGCGGCCCTCTGCGGGCGGAACATGCAGCAGCAGCGTGGGCAACAGCGTGGCTGATGTCTGGGTTTGCAGCAGACGCACCGCTTCCAGCATCCGCAGTTCGGCGTCAAAATCCAGACCGTAGCCGCTCTTGATTTCTATGGTGGTCGCGCCGGAACGCAAAAGCGCCTGCACACGCGGCAGGGCCAGCGTCACCAGTTCAGGCAGGCTGGCGGCAGCGGTGGCCCGCATGGTGGAGCGGATGCCACCGCCCCGCGCCAGGATCGTTTCGTAGGGGACACCCTGCACGCGGGCTTCAAAATCCCCGAGTCGGTCTCCGGCCCAGACCGCGTGGGTGTGTGGGTCGGTGAGGGCAGGAGTGACCGCCACACCGCCAAGATCACGCACCTGATCAGAGTTGAAGGCGTTTTTCGGGGCTTCGCTCTCGGGGCCGACCCAGACGATCACGCCGTCTTCGACCACCATCGCCGCCCCCGGAACCAGGGTCAGGTCGCGCATGGCCGCGCCGCGCTGGGGGCCAGCCTGCGGCGTGACCAGTTGGGAAATCCCCACGAAAAGAGTCCGGCTTTCACGAGCGGACATCGAACACCTCGGCCAGCGTTTCCATGATCAGGCGGGCAGCCAGCAGTTCGCTGCGTCCGGTGAGATCGAGGTTGGGGGCCAGTTCCACCACGTCCAGCGCCACCACCGAATGACGGCGCACCACCTCGCGGATCAGGCGCAGGGCCAGCGCATAGGAAAACCCGTCGGGTTCGGGGCTGCTCGTTCCGGGCAACACGGCGGGATCAAAGGCGTCTACATCGACGCTGAGGTACACCGGACGCTGAGCAGGCAGGCCAGCCAGAATGTCCTGAAACTGGGCCTCCACCTCTTCCATCGGCACCAGCGTATGCCCCCGCGCCCGCGCCGCCGCCACCGCCTCGCCGTCAAAGCGCAGCCCGCGCAGGCCAAACGTGGTGATATGCACGAGGTTGGGCAGGTCTTCCACGGCCCGCCGGAAGGGGCTGGAATTGCTGTACCGGGTATCGTTGCGGGTATCGGTGAAGTCCAGATGGGCGTCGAGCTGGATCACATGCAGGTCGGGAACGTCAGCAAAAGCCCGCAGAAGCGGATAGGTGACGCTGTGGTCTCCGCCCAGAAAGATGGGCAGACGGCAGCGCGATTTGACGGCCCGCGCCGCCGCCGTGATGCGCTCGCGGGCCAGTTCGGATTCCAGACTGGGCAAGATCACGTCGCCCGCATCCACGATCAGCGGGTCTGGGTACTGGGCCGGGTCAAGCCGTACTCGCCCATCCAGACCCGTAAACGGCGGCACCGAACGCAGGCTGGCTTCCCGCAGGGCACGCGGGGCAAAACGTGCACCGGGGCGAAAGCCGAGGGCAATGTCGTAGGGAATACCCAGCACGGCGGCGAAGGCTTGCCAGTCTCTATCCGGGTGGACGATGGGGGCGCGGGCGAAGGTGGCGATGCCGCCGTAGGGGAGGTGGGTCGGTGCAGTCATCGGCAAAATCCTTCTTGGGTGGGTGCTCTGGGCAGGGAAAACGTACCTGCGGGCCGAAGTTGAGGCAGACGGAGACGCTGAACGGTCACGGCAGCCTCATCAAAGGAAAGTGGCGAGACGCAGGCAAAACCAGGTGTGGTATCCAGAGCACCGATACTGTCCAGCACACGACTTCTGACCTTGCCGTTGGTGTTCCAGAGGCGCAGGGTATTCACGCCGCCCCCCAGCAGGTACTGACCATCCGGCGTCCAGTTCAGGATGTTCACATCGCTGTTGGGCAGGGACACGATCTTCCCATCCGGCTTGACGAGACTCACCACGGTGACGTTGTCTTTGGCAAAGACCGCATCTTTGAGAAACATCACGGCCACAAACCGCCCATCTGCAGAAGCGGCTTTGCGCTCAAACTGCCAGGTGACCCAGCCGCCGTCCGGATGGGCAATGGGAGCAGGAGCGGGCACCGCGACCTTCAGACCACTTCGAAGCGTCACGGTGTAGGTCACTGGTGCAGGTGGCGGGTCGTTTTGTGCCTGAGCAGAAACCGCCAGAGACAACACACCTGTCAGCAGGTATACGACGTTCGGGGTCGCCATGAGATTCCTCCTCACCTGTTTTGAATGCCGAGGCTCGGCAAATCCAGTCCCCGTTCCCGCGCCACGTTCTGCGCGAGTTCGTAGCCCGCGTCGGCATGGCGAATGACGCCCATCGCGGGATCGTTGGTGAGGCAGCGTGAGAGTCTCCACGCGGCTTCCTCGGAACCGTCGGCCACCGCCACGAGGCCCGAATGCTGGCTGTAGCCCATGCCCACGCCGCCGCCGTGATGAAAGCTCATCCAGCCTGCGCCCGAGGCGACCCCGGTGGCAAAGTTCAGCAGCGGCCAGTCGGATACGGCGTCAGAGCCGTCCAGCATGGCTTCAGTTTCGCGGTAGGGACTGGCAACACTTCCGGCGTCCAGATGATCGCGGCCAATGACGATGGGAGCGCTCAGACGGCCATCGGCCACCATTTCATTGAACAGTTTGGCGGCGAGATCACGCTCCCGGTAGCCCAGCCAGCAGATCCGGGCGGGCAGGCCCTGAAAGGCGATCTGGTCGGCGGCATAGGTCAGCCACGCCTGCAGGCGGGCGTCGTTCGGAAAGAGTTCCAGCAGCGCCCTGTCGGTGGCGTAAATATCGGCGGGATCGCCACTGAGGGCCACCCAGCGAAACGGCCCGCGCCCCTCGCAGAAGGAATCGCGGATAAAGGCAGGTACGAAACCGGGGTAGGAAAATGCGTCGTCTACGCCGCCGATCCGGGCCTGTTCGCGCAGGTTGTTGCCGTAATCGAAGGCCACCGCCCCCCGCTTCTGGAGTTCGATGATGGCCCGGACATGCTCGGCCATCGCGGCGCGGGCACGGCGCAGATACTCGTCGGGCTGGCTGCGGCGCAGTTCGTTCACGTCCTCGTCGGCCTCAGCTTTGGGCAGGTAGCCCCACATCGGGTCGTGGGCGCTGGTCTGGTCGGTGATCAGGTCGGGGGTAAAGTTGCGGCGCACCAGTTCGGGTATCACGTCGGCAGCGTTGCCGAGTAAGCCGATGCTCAGGGCCTTGCCTTCGGCTTTGGCTGCCTCGGCCAGCGCCAGGGCTTCATCCAGACTACCCGCGACCATATCCAGATATCGCGTATCCAGCCTTTTCTGAATGCGGCTCTCGTCTATGTCGATGCAGATGCACACGCCGCCCGCCAGCTTGACCGCGAGGGGCTGCGCTCCGCCCATGCCGCCCAAGCCTGCCGTGACCGTAATCGTTCCCTTCAGTGTGCCGCCGAAATGCTTGGCCGCCGCGCCCGCGAACGTTTCGTAGGTGCCCTGCAAGATGCCCTGCGTGCCGATATAAATCCACGATCCGGCGGTCATCTGGCCGTACATCATGAGTCCGGCCTGATCGAGTTTGTCGAAGGTTTCCCAGTTGGCCCAGTGCGGCACGAGGTTGGAATTGGCGATCAGGACGCGGGGCGCGAGGGTGTGCGTATTCAGCACCGCCACCGGCTTGCCCGACTGCACCAGCAGGGTCTGGTCGTTGTCCAGTCGGTCCAGCACTTCCACGATCTTGTGAAAGCTGGGCCAGTCCCGCGCCGCCTTGCCGCGCCCACCGTACACGATCAGGTCTTCGGGATGCTCGGCCACTTCGGGATCGAGATTATTCATCAGCATGCGCTTGGCGGCTTCCTGAATCCAGCCTTTGGCGGTGCGGGTGCTGCCGCGTGGGGCGCGGATCACGGGGGCCTGAGGCACAGAAACAGGTTCAGAGGTCATGGCTCCAGTCTTCGGCCTCAGACCCCCTCCCCTCAAGGTGTGTGTCCAACCATATTGCGCGGTAGGATGGCTGCATGTCGCCCTCGCTGGACAAAGCCGCCACCGTATTGCGGGCCTTCACGGTGCAGAAGCCGGAATGGGGATCACGCCCACTGGCCGCGCATCTGGGCTGGCCGCGTTCCACCGCGCAGTTTTATCTGTCGGGGCTGGCGGGGGCCGGATTCCTGCGGCACATTCCGGGCGGGCGCTACCGCCTGAGCTGGCAACTGGCCGATTTCGGGGCGCTGCTGACCGACGCGCTGCCCTGGTTTTCGCGTGCCCGCAGCGCCCTGGCCGATCTGGCACAGGCCACACGGGGACTGGGGTTTTTGTGTGTGCTCGAAGAAGACCGGGTGGTGTGTATCCACCGCGCCCTTGGCGACCCGGAAGCGCACCACACCGCCGTGCAGACCGACGTGACGCTGCCCGCCAATGCCACCGCCGCCGGGAAAATCCTGTATGCCTACAGCGGCGCACCCCTACCCACCTTCGAGCGGTTTACGCCGAGCACCATCACCACGCCCGACGAATGGGCCGGAGAGCTGGAGCGCGTGCGGGCCGACGCCTACGCCCACTCGATAGAGGAGTGGATTCCCGGTCACTGCGCCGTGGGCTTGCCCCTGTTCTGGGAAGGTGAAGTGGTCGCCGCCTTTGGGGTGCAGTTGCCGTCCAGCCGCTACCTGGCGCGGGAACGGCGCGTGCTGGCCCGCACCCGGCAGGCAACGCGGCCCTGGGCTTTGCCGGGATAGGACAGCACCGATCTGGAATTAAACAGAGTGCCGCACATGTCGGTTTCCGCCTCTGTGCGGAACTTGCAGACCTTCCTGAGCAGGTGGATTCAGCCCGCCGCTTCCCGCTTTCCCTGTACCACTTCTGGCACACCCATAAACAGGTTGTTGATGGATTCGCTGAGGGTCGGGTGTGCCAGGACCGCGTTCCGCAGCGTGGTCGCCGTCAGGCTGCCCATCATCGCCAGTTGCAGGGCGCTCATGATCTCGCCGCCTTCCGGTCCCAGCACGGTCACGCCCAACAGTTGGTCAGTTTGGTCGTCCACCACAGCCCGCATCAGTCCAGCCGTGGCTCCGGTTTCTATGGCGCGGGCCACCGAGGTCATCGGCAGGGTGTAGATCCGGGTGGGACGATCCAGCTTCTGCGCCTGCTGGCGGTCCAGTCCCACGCGGCCCAGCTGCGGGTCGGTAAACAGCGTATAGGGCGCGGGGCGCTCGCTGACCCGGCGTTGCTGGCCGTGCAGCACGGCGTCGCGCACAATCCGGTAATCGTCGTAGGAGATATGGGTAAAGGCCGGGCCGCCCTTGATGTCTCCCAGGGCATACACGCCCTCAGCAGCCTGGAGGTGATCGTCCACCACGATAAATCCATGCTTATCCAGGGCCGCGCCGGTGGCCTGCACGTTCAGGGTTTCGGTGTTGGGAATCCGGCCCACGGCCACCAGCAGATGCGAGCCGCAGAGGGTCCGGCCGCCATCCTGACTGGCATCCTGACCGGTGAGATGCAGCGTCACCTCTTCCCCGCTGCGTTCGGCGCGGGCCAGTTGTGCGCCCAGCACAAAGCCCACGCCCTCTGCTTCCAGGGCCTGCCGCAGGGACGCTGCCACGTCCTCATCTTCGTGGGGCAGGAGGCGCGGGCCAGTGTCGATCACCGTGACCCGGCTGCCGAGGCGGGCAAACAACTGAGCAAATTCGAGGCTGATGTAACCGCCGCCCAGAATCAGCAGATGCGTGGGCAGGTCGCGCAGGTGCAGGATTTCCCGCGAGGTCATGGCCCCGACATCGGCCAGTCCGGGCACCTCGGGCATGCGGGGTCTGGCCCCGGCGTTGATGAACACCGAATCCGCGCGGAGTTGCCGTGTGCCGCCGCCGTTCAGGGCCACCTCCACTTCCCGCACACCAGTAAAACGGGCGCTGCCGTAGACCAGTTGTACGCCCGCCTGCACAATTCCGGCTTCGCTGCCCTCCCGGAAACTGCCCACAATGCCCTGCACCCGGTCCACAATCTGGCCCAGATCAACCCGCACGGTCCCGGCATGGACGCCCAGGGCCGCCGAGTGCCGGGCCACATGCGCGGCGTGGGCGCTGGCAATCATGGTTTTGGTGGGCGTGCAGCCCTCATTCACGCAGGTGCCGCCGACATGTTCGCGCTCCACCAACGTCACCGACCACCCCGCGCGGGCCAGTGCGCCTGCCAGCGGGCCGCCTGACTGCCCCGCCCCGATCACCAGCGCCTCAGGCATGGGCGGTCACATGGGGGGGGCGAGGGGCGACGGCATCAGAGATTGATTGGGTCATGGAATATCCTTTGGAGTGGAAACGGGGAAAAGACCGGGTGGGATAAGCGCGGAATAGGCGAATACGCAGAGTCATTCCAGCCAGATTGCTCAAGCAACCGCACATCTCTATCCTCTATATCAAGGTACGCAACGTGAGGGCGCAAGGTTCAGGTAAGGTTCAGACGGACGCAGAATCCACCTCAGCCCACGCGCCTCCCGGCCCATGAACCCTCTCCTCAGATTTTCCCAAGACGACCCGGCAGGCTCCCCCGTAAGCTCAGCCCATGCAACATTCTTTACGGTCTGGAGTCGTGCTGGCTGCCCTCGCTTCGGTTTCGGTGGCAGGCGCTGAATATGTCAACGCTGCTGAAGGGTTCGCGGTCACGGCCCCCAGAGGTTGGAAACAGGTCAGCGTACCGGGGGTGGTCGTGGCCTTCGTCGCCCCAACTTCTGGCGGCAAGTTCTCGGTAAATAGCAACGTGACTGTAGAGCCGCTGCCAGCCGGCGTGACCATCTCGCAGTACGCGCAGGCCGCGCAGGGCACCCTGAAACGTGTGATCACCGATTACAAACTGGTGTCGTCACGCAACGTAACGCTGGGCGGCGTGGCGGGGCGCGAACAGATTTTCAGTGGCCGACAGGGTGAATTCAACCTGTACTTTATGCAGACGTTTGCGCTGTCGGGCGGCAAGGCGTATGTGCTGACGGGCACCACACAGTTCAAGGACAGGGCCAGCCTGACCCCGGTGATGGCCGCATTCGTCAAGAGCTTCAAGTTCAGGCGCTGAGCCGGCACAAGCACAAAGAGAGGCAGGCCCAGGATGTTGCTCTGGGCCTGCCTCTGTCCTCCAACGGCTTCAGTTCACTTGTCTTCCGTGAGCGCAAAGCCCCGGCTGAACTGCTTTTGCAGGGCCGTAAAGACGATCAGCGGCGGAATCATGGTCACGATCGCGCCCGCCATCACGGCGCCCCAGTCGGTCTGGCCGCCCACTTCGATCAGACGGCGCAAACCGACCTGTACCACCTGTTTGTCATCGTTCTGCAAAATCACCAGCGGCCAGATGTACTGATCCCACGCATACACGAACTGAATGACGGCCAGCGCCCCGATGGTATTCCAGCTCATGGGAATCAGGATGCGGGTCAGGTACAGCAGCGGGCCGCAGCCGTCGATGCGGGCGGCGTCGGCCAGACTGGTGGGGATATTCATGAAGTGCTGCCGGAACAAAAAAGTTCCTGTGGCGCTCGCCAGAAACGGCACGATGATCGCGGCGTAGGTATCGGCCCACTTCAGATCCTGACTGACCAGATCAAACAGGGCGATAATCAGCACCTCGGTGGGCAACATCAGCGACAGCAGCACCAGCGTGAAGGCCAGACCCTTCAGGGGAAAGCGGAAATACACGAAGGCCAGGGCCGCCAGCAAGGACAGGATGGTTTTGCCCACCGTGACGGATACGGCCAGCACCGTGCTGTTGAACATGTATCGTCCCAGCTTGGCGTCCACCCACACGCCCGACAGGTTGTCGAAAAACGCGCCGCCCGGCAACAGTTTGGGACTCAGAACATCGCTGGAAATCTGGGTGGATTTGATCAGGGCAAACAGCAGCGGCGCACTGATAATCAGGATTGCCACGATCAGGGCCAGATGCGTGACCCAGACGCGCCCATGCCTGCCTCTGCCCCGGCCTGCGCCGACCTGTCCGACGCCCACCGCGCCTCCCCGCAACTCACGCGCCATAGTGCACCTGCCGTTCTCCAACCCGGAACTGCATCCAGGTGATGAAGGCCACCAGCGCCAGCATCAGGGCCGCCTGAGCCGCTGCCGCTCCGGTTTTGAAATTGACGAAACCGTCCTGGTACAGCTGATAGACGAGGAAGGTGGTGGCCCCGGCGTTGCCCGTGTACGGCCCGCCTTTGGTCAGAATGTCGGTGAGCGCGAAGGAATCGAACAGCGCGGCAATGATGTTGGTGAACACCAGAAAGAAGGTGATCGGCGTGAGCAGCGGAAAGGCCACCCGCCAGAACACCTGTGCCCCCGACGCGCCGTCGATTTCGGCAGCTTCCATCACGTCGCCGGGCAGGTTCTGAATGGAGGCCAGATAAAACACGATGTTGTAGGCCAGCCCTTTCCAGATCGCTGCCAGCGTGACCAGCCCGAAGGCGAGGCTGGGCGTATCCAGCCAGCGCGGGCGCACATCGAACAGCGAGCCCAGAATCTGGTTGACCACCCCGATCTCCGGATTGAACAGGAACAGCCACAGCGTACCGGCGATGGCCGGACTGAGGGCGTAGGGGTAGATCAGCAGCAGCCGGTAGGTGTTGGCCCCGCGAATGGGACGGCTCGCCAGCCACGCCAGCCCCAAGGCCGACAGCAGGCCCAGGCTGACGGTCAGTACCGTAAACACGAGGGTTTGCAGCGCCACCTGACGGTAGGCCGGACTGAGGAGCAATTCGGTAAAGTTCGCCAGCCCCACGAAACGCTCGGTGCCCAGAATCACGTTGGCGCGGTAGGCGGCCAGCCGCAGGGTTTGCAGCGCGGGCAGGTACACGAATACAGCCAGAATCAGGAGGCTGGGCAGCAAGAACGCCCACGGCAGCGCCACGCCCCGGAACACGGCGCGTTCTTCGGCCTCGGTGGTGGGTTGGGCACGGGTGGCAGCAGGCTTCAGCATGATCGGGTTCTCACAGGCAGGGACTCCTTAGACAGCGCTGCTCGGGCAACACTGGGTGGACAGTTGAATAGACCGAGTACGGCCCGCTTTCCCAGATGCAGGGAACGCAGGCCGCCGGAAGGTCAGTCGGCTGGAGCTGTGGTCAGGGGCCAGAGCTTAGGGCTCAGAACCCATCGCTCCCAGCCTTCTTACTTGAAGTTGGCGTTGTACTCGTTCAGTGCGGCGTCGGCGCGGGCTTTGGTTTCCTGCATGGCGGCGTCTACGCTCTGGCCCGCCAGTACCTTCTGGATTCCTTCTTCGATGATCTTGCGGGTCTGGATGGCCGCGCCGTTCAGGCCGCCTGCGGTGGCGGGGCTGGGCACGGTTTTGGTGAGCTGGTTGAAAGCCACGAGTTGCAGCGGTGACTGCGTGAACCAGCCCTGCTTACGCAGCAGCTCGATGCTGCTCTGGCGCACGGGGTAATAGCCGGTCAGTTTGTGCCAGTCGGCCATGTTTTTGGTGTTGGTCATGTACAGCGCAAAATCCAGTGCGCCTTCGGCCTGCGCCTTGCTCACGCTCTTGGAAACCCACAGAGACGCGCCGCCGATGACAACGCCGTTGCGCTTGGTGCCGTCGGCAATGGGCAGCACGCCCACGCCCACCGTAAATCCACTGGTTTTGGCGGCGTCACGAATGTTACCGATGTCGGCAGTCGAGGTGATGTGGAACACGGTCTTCTGGTTGGTGAAGATGGCGTCGCTACCGTCCCAGTCTTCCAGTTTGCCGGTGTAGGTGAAGGCTTTGTTGGCCTGCAAGGTCTTGAAGAAGCTGAAGATGTTCTTGGCAGCGGCGCTGTCGAGGTTGGTGGCGGTGGCGCGGCCCTGACGCCCGTTGCCGTTGTTCAGCAAGGACGCGCCCTGCTGCGCCATCCACTGTTCCACGAACCAGCCGTTCAGGCTCATGCCGAAGCAGGTCGCGCCCAGCTTGGCGGCCTCGATCTTCTGGCAGGCTTTGAGCAGGCCGCTGTAGGTGGTGGGGGGCGTTTTGGGGTTCAGGCCCGCCTTTTTCATCAGCTCCTGGTTGAAATACAGCACCGGGCTGCTGGAATTGAAGGGCAAGCTGTTGACCTTCCCGCCGATGGTGTAATAGTTGATGACGGGCTTGATGTAATCGCTGAAATCCACGGCCTTGATGCCGCTGACCGGCTGAAACGCGCCGCTGTCGAGGGCCAGTTGGCTGCCCACTTCAAAAATCTGGACCAGTGCCGGGGCCTTGTTCTGGCGGGCGGCCAGGATGGTGGCCTGGAGGCTGTCGTTGTAGCTGCCCTTGTAGCTGGGCACCACCTTGATGCCGGGGTTGGCCTTGTTGAACTCGTCTGCGCGGGCCTGAATCCAGCCTGTGCGCTTGGCGTCCCCGAAAGAGTGCCAGAATTCAACGGTGGTCTGGGCAGTGGCTGTACCCGTCAGGGCCAGCGTCAGCAAGATAGTTTTCACGTTGACCAAAGTAGACGCCTCCTATCAGCGCCTTGTCAAGAGCAACCCACCTCACACTTGACTAGACTGTCATTTGTTTTGCTGAAAGGGCGGTGAGCAAGACTTCCGGGAGATCTCCGATCAGACCGTCCACGCCGAGGGCGACCAGCCGCGCCACCTCTGCTGGATCGTTCACTGTCCAGGTGTTCACGCGCCAGCCGTGCGCCCGCGCCTGCGTCATCAGGCGTTCGTCGATCAGCGGGAACATGGGGTGCAGGGCCGCTGCCTTCAGGCGCCGCATCACCACAGGCACGGCGTCCAGCGGGCCAAAGCGGTACGCCCGGTGAATCAGCAGGCCGCGCTCTATGGAGGGTGAATGGTTCAGCGCCGCCGCCAGCACCAGCGGGCTGAAACTGCTGATGATCACGCGTTCACGCAGGCCATAAGCCAGTACCGCGTCCAGGGTGCGGTGGACCCGGTCGTCGGGGCGCGTGGCCTCGACCTTGATCTCTATGTTCACGTACGCGCCCGTGTCGGCGGCCCAGGCAAGCGTGGCGGCCAGGGTGGGTACGTCGGCGGGAAGTTCCGCGCTCTGCATCTGCGGCAACTGGCGGCCATCCTGAAGCGCGGCGTCGTGGTGAATAACCAGCGTTCCGTCGTTCAGGCGGCGCACATCCAGTTCTATGCCGTCCAGTCCGGCGTCCAACGCGGCCTGAAATCCGGTCAACGTGTTCTCGCGGTGGAGGCGGGGGGTTCCTCGGTGGCCCAGCAGCAAAGGCGTCATGGCCGTCAGGGTAAAGCGTGGCGGCGGTGGCCGTGTCAGGAGAGAACAGGAACGGCGATCAGAACGGGTTGCAAAGGGCAGTCGCTGGGCAGAGAGGCAAAGCTCTACGGAATTTTCTCGGTGGTGGTATCGTACCGGAACCCACAGATGACACTGAGATGGACTTATTCCCAACGCAGATTCATCAACAGGAGGGGGACGGGTGTCTACTCTGTGCCTCACAGCTTAAAGGAGAAACGATGAAAGCAAGATTTGGTGCGTTGACGTTGCTGGGCCTCACCCTGACTCTCTCTGCCTGCGGCGGCCCCACCGATCCGACTGGCCCTGTCGTCCCGCCAAATCCTGACGTGTTCAACCTGAATACCCTGAAGCCGGGTCAGCACCGGGAAATTGAGGCCAAGATCAAGGTCAATGTCGTCATGGTGGGCTACGACGCGACCCGGCCCGGTCAGGTGGCAGGCCCCCGCGACGTGAATGTCAGCGATTTTGATGGCCTCCTGCCGGCGACCGGGCGCAACATTGCCCGGATTCCTTCGGCGTACGGCACGCTGGAACCCACCGGCAACAGCTACCAGTACGATTACAATTTCGTGTACGCCAACCAGAGCTTCGAGGACGGTTTTTTCTCGTATCTGACGAACAATGGCAGCGAAAAGGCCCTGACCTACTACCAGAAAGCCTACAACTGTCAGGACGTGCCCGCAGACGGGAGCACTCCCAACTGCGAAACCCCGGCGACCAACATTGCCCGCCCCGTGACCGGAAATCTGGAAGTCGACGGCGCGGTGGCCGAGAACTGGCTGGCCGACAACGCCGCCAGGATCGGCGTGGACAGCAGCCAGTACACCGTATTTCTGGTCAACTGGTACGGACGGTCCGACTTCAAATTCCACAGCTACACCCGCGCCGAAGCCAAAGACAGCGATACCAACACCGCGTTCGGGGCCAGAGCGTCGCGCCGGACCAACGCCTGGGGCGGGACGCCGCGTGAGGGCAAAAACCAGCGTGTGTGGTTCTACGATCTCTCGGCCAACCCAGAGGCGTGGACAAACAACTGGGACGTCACCTCTGCTGATGTCGACGGGGACGGGGTGCCCGATTACCGGATGCCCCCCATCTGGGAATACGGCACGCGCAAGGCCACCTACCGTTTCTTCACCAAGGTCGGCCCCGATCTGGCCCTGGTCACGCGCTATGTGGCGCTGAACCTGCTGTTTACGCCCTCGCCCATCTACCGCGCCTCGTTGACGCCGCCCAACATGCCCGAAAACATCAACCTGAATGTGGCCTTCGAGCAGGGAGCCGGGGCCAAGCCCGTAGATCAGGTGTTCAAAGCGCAACTGTCTCAGAGCCGCTTGCAGCCGCTTCAGCCGTTTGCCACCCTGACCAACTCGGTCCGCACCACGCCGCTCACGGGCGACCTGTTCGACGCCTACAAGTGCCTGTTTCCTGAAACGATCAACGATATCTGCTCCCCCGACCGGGCCGACTACACGGGTGACCGCCTCTTCAATCTGGGCCTGAACGAGGTGCGCGAGCAGTACAAGACGCTGACCGCCTATCAGGTGCCCATCTACGCCTTCAACGACGATCAGAACACCCAGCCCGGACTGTTGGGCGTGGCCATCGACGACGGCGTGACCGGCACGCAGGCCCTGGTTTACAGCTTCCTGACGCCTGACCTGAATGAAGTCGCAGGCTACGGCTTTACCGACACCATTACACACGAAACCGGCCACCATTTCAGCCTGTCTCACCCCCATGACGGCTACGATGCCGAGACCAACACCGATTACGGCCCCAGCGCCGATTTCGCCTTCGTGAATGCGGGCGACATGAGCAACACCGTGATGTCGTACAACGACCTGACTCGCGGCTTCGGCCAGTTCAACCTCGACAGCCAGTACCGTTACCTGACCGCTGCCTACCTGAACAACACCAACGCCGTGCTGGAGCTGGTGCAGGAAGCGGGCAAGGTACAGGCAGTCAATGCTGCCGCCGGAAACGCCGATACGCTGTTTGCCAGTGCGCTGGGCAACTACCAGAACATGAACTATCTGGAAGCAGCGTCGCAGGCGCACAAGGGCTACCGCGCCGTGATCGAAGCGGCCCGCAGCGCTGGCGTGAATGTGGAAGCCTACAAGTGGTACGAGCGTCTGGACGGTCTCTCTACCGCCGCCAAACCCCAACCCCGCCGCGTCAACAACTTCTTGCCCGTGAAGGGCACGGCGATTCGGCCTGAAACCAACGATTACCTGACCAAACTCCGCCTGTCGAAGTAACGCCAGGAGGTCTGCTGAACGGGCCACTCCGGTCTGAAGCAGCTCAATAAGACGTTGGTCATCTCGGTTCATCACCATAGGCTGGTGAACCCACACCGGAAAACCACACCCGCAGGGCGGACAGGGCCACGACCCTCCCGCCCTGTGCTGGGTTGCGGCGCTGTGTCTGGAGGGAGGGCAGATGGTTGAATTGCAGATGAAAGCTGGGAGGAAAGGCCGGATGTCGGGGTGGCTGAGAGCGGCCCTCCTGAGTCTGTTGACGGGTGGTTTTCTGGCCCCGCAGTCTGTAGCGCAGGCCACTTCCCCTCTGCTCACCTCTCCCCGCACCGTTCCTGGCTCGCCACTTGTTCAGGGGACGTCCATGAATCCGTATGCCAGCACTGACCCCCGCCTGAATGCCGTGCGCCCGGTGCTGGAACTTCTGGTCACGTTGCGCCAACTGACCGACCCCGCACTGATGCTGACCTCCAGTCAACGTGAGCGGCTGTCTTCCCTGTTGGACTCGCTTCAGGCGGCTCCCGCCCTGGAAATCGGTGATGCCGACCGCCTGAATGCCGAGCTGAACGCCGAACTGTCGGCCACCCAGCGGCAACAGTTGGAGCGTGTCCGTACCGCTCAGACGGCCCGCCTGCGCACCCTGCTGACCCGCGCCCGGTTGGCAACCCCGGACGGCCCACCACAACTGGCCCGCCTGGCTTACGGGCAATGGCTGGGAGCAGAAACGGTCACCGCGCTGCTGACCACTCCAGACCGCGCCACCGTCACGCGCCTCGTGCGGGCGGCGGCCCTGCGTACAGAGGCGGCGCTGAAGCTCTAGCGCGTGGTCAACAGCTTCTGACTTCAGGTGTGCCGTGGGGGAATGCCCTCCACGGCACACTTTTTTTGGTCCTCGTTCCTGTTCGGGGCTGTGCAGGTCTGCCTTGCCGCTTGCCGAATCTGCCGCCTTCAGGTCAGTTCCCGGAGTAACAGTTGATACGGACTTGCTCTGATTCCCGAACATCCGGAAAAGCACCAGATGTTCGTCCATCGCCGCCAGCCCGTACTTTTTGCTACTCGCTCTGCTCGGATGATTCTCACGAATCATCGCAATTTGGTATGAGAAGGAACTCTGGGCCACTCAGCTCCCGCGCCGCCCCGCCGTCAGGACGCGCACCAGCAGCAGCACCCCGAAGGCGAAGGCCACCATGATCGCGCTGAGCACCAGCGCGGGCCGCAGATCGCTTTCCAGGGCGCTGTAGATGGCGAGGGGAATGGTGCGGGTTCGGCCCTGCAACGATCCGGCAAACAGGATGGTGGCTCCGAATTCGCCCAGCGAGCGTGCCCAGGCCAGCACCAGGCCTTCCAGCAAAAATGGCAACGCGAGGGGGACGGTGATGCGCCAGAAGACGCCCGCGCCCCCGGCCCCGTCCACCCGCGCCGCCGCTTCTATGTCCGGGTCGTAGGCAGAAAAGCCCGCTCTGGCTGTGCGAACGTAGTAGGGCGCACTGGTAAACAGCAGGGCCAGCACCACCGCCGCCGGACTGAAGGCGAGGCCGATTCCGGCCAGTTCCAGCGGGCGGCCCAGCACTCCCGACTGGCCGAAAGTGAGCAGCAGCGCCACACCCGCCACCACCGGAGGCAAGGTGATGGGCAAGTCCAGCAGCGTTTCCAGCAGCGCGTGACCGGGAAAGCGGCGACGGGACAGCAGCCAGGCCGTGGGGGTGCCCAGCAACACTGTCAGCAGCAGACTCAGGCCCGAAGTCCACACACTGACCCGCAGGGCGTCCACGACCACTGGACTCAGCAGCGTGGGCAAAAAGTCGGCGGTGATCCCGCGACCCAGCAGCACCAGCGTCGGCAACAGCAAAAAGACCACCAGGACGGCGCTCAGGGCCAGTGGCAACGGCGGCCAGGACGGGCGTTTTATGGCCTGACCTGGCCGGGTCGGAACTTATCGGACCGATCCCAGGCGAATCCCGCCGTATTGAAATTTGGCGAGAAGTGACCTGAATACCCGCGCAGGCAAGCGGCTGGGACAAAAGGCAGCTTCCCTGAGCTGAACGCCGAGGCGGCTGGCTGGCGGCTATACGGGAACTGGCCGGAACGTTGCAGGCCGGGTCGATCAACTGGACGGGGGACGCGGCGCGGCACAGACACCACGCCAATCTATCCCGGCCCATCCATCTCGGCCAATCGAGAGCGGTGGTCAAAAGTATGGTTTGCTGTTGACCGAATGGAAGTATCGGAAGTCTCTTGTCTGACGCGGTGCTTTGGACCCCTGCTCTAACGTGCCCTGACAAAGCCCCACTTGCCCAGCACGCGCTGGCCCTCGGCAGACAGCACGTAGGCGATGAAGGCCCGCGCCGCCGCTGGGTTCCGGCTGGAGGCCAGAGGGCCGACAGGGTAACTGACCAGCGGATTGAAGCGCGTCGGCAGGCCGATGGTTCTCACGTCTTTTTTGAGGGGGGGCGTCACGTCGCTGACATAGACCACTGCCGCGTCCCCCTGTCCCAGCTGAATTTTCACGGCCAGCTGCCGCACATTGGGTTCCTCGCTGACCACATTGGCCTGCACACGCCTGCCAAAGTCGCTTCCGTAGGTTCCGGCTTTCGTGATCAGGTCAAAGGCTCTGCGGGTGGCGTCTCCGACGGGCACATTCTTGTCGGCCAGCACCAGCCGGACGCCGGGGCGGGCGAGGTCGGCCAACGTCTTGACTGCCGAACTGCTTCTGGGCGCAATGACGGTCAGGCGGTTGCGGGCAAAAGTCTGACCCGGTGCGGCGCGGCCTGCCCTGACGAGCGGGTCGAACTGGGCGGCGTTGGCACTGGCGAACACGTCGGCCTGTGCGCCCTGCTCCAACTGCGTGCGGAGGGCCTGCGAGCCGGCGAACTGAAACACCGTCCTGTTTCCGGTCTGGGCATCGAATTTCTGACCTATTTCGGTAAAAGCGTCGGTGAGACTGGACGCCGCGAACACGGTGAGCTGGGCAGCCTGGGCACCACTCAGGGAAGCCGCGCCGAGGCTGAGAGAAAGCAGAGCAACAAAAGAGCGCATCGGCTCAAGTATGTCGTGGTGTGGGAGCCAGGGGCGCGGCCTCATCCCACTGCTCTGTCTTTACCGACACCTTATCTCCTTACAGTCGTTGCCTGCGGTGCCGTACACTTGATTCACAGTAACGCCGTTCTGACGGCAGGTGCCAACGGCCATACGTTGACCTGGTGGAGTCCGCATATCGGCCTCCGCTTTTGTTTATGTCGTGTCTTTTTTTCGCTTCTCTGTGCATCTGTTTGGTTCAGGCACATTTGCTGCTGTCCCCTTTTCGATCCGCTGTCCCTGTTCTGGAGGTTTTATGTCACCGTCCCCTGTTGCTGCTTCTCCCTTTGCCCGGTTTGTTCACAATGGAGCTTTTGCAGGCCTGCTGCTGGTCTGCACGGCGCTGATCGCCTTCGTCTGGGCCAATTCGCCCCTGCGTGACAGCTACGCCACCTTTCAAAAGACCTACTTTTCTCTGAACCTCGGTGAGTCGTCCCTCAGGCTCTCGCTGGAGCACTGGGTCAACGATGGCCTGATGGCGGTGTTTTTCCTGCTGGTCGGGCTGGAAATCAAGCGTGAACTGCTGATCGGTGAACTGGCCTCCCGGCGGCGGGCCACCCTGGCTGTAGCGGCAGCGGCGGGAGGCATGCTGATTCCAGCGGGGATCTACGCGCTGCTGAACGCAGGGGGGCCGGGCACCTCGGGCTGGGGCGTGCCGATGGCGACCGATATCGCCTTTGCGTTGGGCGTGCTGGCGTTGCTGGGTTCACGCGTGCCTGTGGGCCTCAAGGTCTTCCTGACCGCCCTCGCCATCGTGGATGATCTGGGCGCGGTGCTGGTCATCGCCCTGTTTTACACCTCCGGGGTGCAGCTCGCCTTCCTGGGACTGGCCGCCCTGACCTGGGGCGCGGCCCTGGTATGCGGACGGCGCGGCGTGGTGAGCCTCAAGCTGTATGCCGTGCTGGGCATCTTGCTGTGGTTTTTCGTCCTGCAGTCGGGGCTACACGCCACCATCGCCGGAGTCCTGCTGGCCTTCGCCGTGCCGATTCGCAAGCCTGACCCTGCCGGATACCTGGCCTCCCTGACCAACGCGGCCAAACCCGGACGCGGCGAGCAGGTCGGGGCACGCCTGCGCGATCTCGAAGACCAGCTGGAGCGCTCTCAGAGTCCGCTGCACCGCCTGGAACACGCCCTGCACCCGGTCGTCACCTTTGCCGTGTTGCCCGTCTTCGCGCTGATGAACGCGGGCGTCGCCGTGTCGTCGGGCGGCCTCGGTACCGTGTCGTTGGGGGTCACGCTGGGCCTGCTGCTGGGCAAACCGCTGGGCGTGGTGGGGGGTGCATGGCTGGCGGTACGGATGGGTGTGGCGGCCCTCCCCCGGCGAGTTACCTGGCCGCAGATGGTCGGCGCAGGGCTGCTGGCAGGCATCGGCTTTACCATGAGCCTGTTCGTGTCCAACCTCGCGTTTGACGATGCGGCGCTGCTGACCCAGGCCAAACTGGGTGTATTGATCGCCTCGGTGATTGCGGCGGTGTTGGGCGCAGTCTGGTTACTGATGGCCACCCGTCAGGAGAAACAGAATTCGGCGTCGATAAAAGCAGAGGCGAATCTCTGAGCTGAGCTTGACCGACGTGGAAATCCGGAAGGATATTGAGGTTGATCAGGCGGGCGTCTGCGAAGGCGTCCGCCTTTGATGTGGGTGCTGTACAGACCGAGAATCTGAAGGCGGGATAATCAGAAAGATCGTGTATACAAATAAATACACAACAATTCTCCCGGATCTACACTCCTATCACCATGAATCCACAGGAAGAACGCGCTCTGGTGCTTATTCAGGCACTTCGCGACGCCGATCTGGAGCAGCTGACTGCCACGCTGCATACGGCTGGACTTCTGAGCCGCCCCTTGCCACAGGTGCGGGCCAATCTAAAGGCGATTTTTGCTCAGGCGCAGGCCGATCATGTGAATCTGCTGCATCCTCCCGCCGATTTTCAGACGTGGTTGTATGGGCCGCTCCACCACCATCAACACGGCAAAACCGTTAGCCCCAACACGGTCATTGCCCGCCTGAGCACCCTGCGGGGCGTGTACCAGGCGCTGCTGCGGGAAGAACTGATCGGGCGTGACCCCCTGCGTGACTTTCCCTCGCCGCCGCCGGTACGCTCCACCGATCCGCTGCCCTCTGCCGCCGAAATCCGGCAGTTGCTCCTGCACGCCGCCGCCCTGGACGACACGCTCTGCGCCGCGTTGACCCTGACCTATGAACACGCGATGCAGGCCCGCGAACTGATCGCGCTGCGCTGGGGGGCGCTCGATTCGGCGCGGGGAACCCTGCTGCGCCGCCGCACATTGAGCGTACTCAGCGCTTCGGCACAGGCCGCCCTTCAGCCACTTTTGACCCGTGCAGGCGGCCCGCTCCACGCTTCCGAAGAGCTGCAAATTTTTCCCTATGACAGCCTCGACGCCCTGAGGCTACAGACACTCAAACTCTGCCGCGCTGCCAATGTGGAGTTTGTCAGTCCAGCCGTGCTGAGGCGCTGCGGCCTCCGCGACCACGACCTGACTGCTCAGCAAGCTGGATTCAGCGATCCTCAGGCCTACAAATTGGCGCTGGATGTGGCACAGACCCTGGGAGTACGCGGGAGAGAAGAAAGCTGAGGCTCAAGACTCGCTCTGCCGGGTTGACCTGGGCAGACTCAGGCCCGGCCCAGAGCCGATACGATCTGGACTTTTCCCGCTGCACGCGCAGGGAGCAGGCCCGCTGCCAGCCCCAACACCAACGAGATTCCGAACGCCAGCCCCAGCAGCCGGGGCGTGAGGGCCGCCGCGTCTATGCCCGCCAGATTCTGGGTGTACAGGTTGACGCCCCCGGTTCCCGCCCAGCCCAGCAGGACTCCTACTGCGCCCCCGACCAGCGCCAGCAGCACACTTTCAGCCAGGACCAGGGCCCGCACGAACGCAGGCCGCGCCCCCACAGCCCGCAGGGTGGCAAACTCGCGCATTCGCTCGAACACGCCCATCATGACGGTGTTGGCAACGGCCAGACCGCCTACCAGCACGGCAATCAACGAGATCCCCAGGCGGGCGGCGTCACTGATCTTCAGGGCGCGGTCGACAAAGCCCACGAAGTCCGATTGGGTCTGGACTTCCAGCTTGAGCCGCCCCGAGAGGATGTCGGCGGTGCGGCCTGCCGAGGCCCGCCGCAGCAGTTTGATCGCCACCAGCGACACCTTGCCCTGCGCTCCCAGCGCGGCTTGCAGGGTGCCGATGGGCAGGAAGATGAACGTATCGGTCAGGCTGTTTTCGGGGCGAATGATGCCGATCACACGCACGCTGGCCTGCCGGTTCAGCCGCAGCGAACTGCCCAGTTTCAGACCCAGATTCTGGGCAATTCTGGCTCCCAGCACCGCCACAGGCTGTCCTTCGTCGGCGGGCCGCAGCAGCCGACCCTGCGCCGCCTGCACCCCAGAAAACAGCGCCTGAATCCCGCTTTCGGCAGGCAGACCGTAAAACACGGCGCTCTGCTTGGGGTCAAGGGCCTGACGCAGGTTGGTCACGACAGGCGTGATCTGGGCAAACCCCAGTTCTTCTGTCAGGGCCCGCAGATCGTCGGCGGTGCTGGCCTCCAGATTGGGCGCAGGCAGCAGCCCCTGAGCAAAGCCGTTCAGCGACACCTGCAAGTCGGGGCCGATGCTGCCCACCTCCTGAGTAAACACCCGCCGTACGCCCTCTCCCAGCGACAGGAACAGCACCATGCTCGCCACGGCCACCGCCAGCCCCGCTGTGGTCAGGGCCGCCCGAACAGGACGGCGAATCAGGCCGCGCCACGCCAAGATCCACAGGTCTCTGCTCTTCATACGGCTTGCACCTGAAAGCTTCTCGGGCGGGCGTCCAACCGGGCGACCGGATTTCTTGCTGGACCTGCCTGAATTGCAGCCCAGAGGAAGCAAACTGACAGGCCATGCAGTACAGACGCATGTCCAGCGCTGTTGCGCGTGTGGGAGGAGAGAGCCGGAGGCAGGATCACATCTGCCAACCTATCCCGGCAGTGCCCCGGCGGTCTGGTCGCATTTCTCCATTTATCACCGCTATGCTCGGCCCATGCCTCAACCTTCGTCTCATCTGGCCTGGCTGGGCACTGTGCCGGGACTGGTGGGGGTGGCGGCCGTGGGCTGGCTGGCAGCGCGGATCTTCGGCATCCATGGGCCGCTGTTTGCCGTGACCGTCCATATCGCCCTGATGCGTTGGGCGCTGTTCGTCTTGAGGGCTGTGCAGCCAGAGTTGCGGGGCCGCTGGTTCCGGGTACGCGGCTGGGAGGCAGGCACCTACCGGGCGCTGGGCGTGATGCGCTACATGCAACTCCTGCGCTGGGTCGGATGGGAGCAGTTTCGCCGCACAGCACAGGGCTTCAGCGGCAGGCGGGCATCGCTGGTCACCTACGAGCGGGCGACGCGGGAGGCTGAGTTCAGTCATGTACTGCTGGGGGCCATCGGTTTCGGGCTGGTGGTGGCCGCCGCCGCGCTCGGGAGCTGGAACACGGCGGCGTGGCTGCTGGGGGCCAACCTGTTTTTCCAGGTCTATCCGGTGCTGCTCCAGCGCACCATGCGGTCACGGCTTCAGAGGTTGGGGGTGGGCTGAATTCGGCGTTTCAACCTCTGCCAACGCTGCACGTTGAGGCTCACGTCGCGGGGAAGCGGTGTGCCCGCCGTGGTGCGGCTTCCCTCCTGAACCTCCGGGCTGCGGCGGCGGGCAAGCTCAAACACACTTTTACGCTCGGTGGCAATATGCAGGGTTTCCACTTCCAACTCCGCCACATGTAATACGGCCAGCGCAATCTCAGGAGCGATCAAATCCACATAATCCTGACTGGTGTAGGCGTCACTGTAGGCCACAGCGTAGGGGAACATCCGGGGGCGAAAACTGGTGCGAATGATCAGATGACGCCTCGCCGCACGCGCCGCTTCCTCCGCGACCAGTTTGGTAAGGCCGTAATAATTGACTGGCAAGCCGGGTGAATCTTCTTCCCGGTAATCGCCCTGAATGCCATCAAAAACATAATCGGTGCTGATATAGACCAGCCGACTGCCCAGCGCATTGGCCGCATGAACCACATGGCGGGTGCCTTCCACATTGACCTTCCAGCAGGCTTCCCGCTGACGCTCTGCCCCGGCCACATCGGTATAGGCAGCGGCGTGAATGATCAGCTCTGGACGCTCCTGAGCAACCACCCTGTCCACCTGCGCAGCGTCCGTGATGTCCAGCTCAGCGTGCGTGGGTGCAACAACGTTCGGAAGCAGTGCACGCAGTTCTGTTCCCAGTCTGCCGCTGCCACCCGTCAGCAAGATCTTCACCCCCGGTCCTCATCCCACAGCTCAGGCCCGAAATGATCCCAGGGGATGCGGCCCTCGTTGGGGTCTTGAAGGTCGAACTGAGCGTCTGCCGTATACAGAAGAGTCGCGCCCGCATCCCCTGCCTGATAACCGTGAGCCACTCCACTGGGAATCGACAGCAACGCAGGTTCTTCTCCGGTGAGAATCAGTCTGCGCTTGACGCCCAGTGTGGCGCTGTCGGCGCGGACATCAACCAACCAGACCAGCAGCTGACCCGTCAGGACACACCACAGCTCGTTTTGCTCTGTCTTGACGTGGATATGAAAGGCGTTGACCCGCCCCGGCGCTGCCCAGGCCACACTGATCTGGCGTGGAGTCAACGGGTCCGGTAGCCCCTCTACACCCGTTTCGTTCAGGCGGAGGTACTCCATAAAAGCGCCGTTTGAACTCCGTATCTTTCGTAGCGGCTGTATCCGGACTCCCGTAATGGAGGGCGGGGGCGGGTAGGTCTCGAAAGTCAGTGCATCTTGGATCGATGGAGGCAACAAAATTTTCATCCTTTTATCCTCGTCCCGGCGGTTTCAGGGGGACGCCCGGCCTTCCCGGCCCACTTTGAGAAGGTACTGTCCATACGGACTGTTGCCGTACTGCTGGGCCTGCTCAAGCAGTTGCGCCGTGGTGATCCACTCCTGCCGCCAGGCAATTTCTTCCGGCGAGGCAATCTTCAGCCCTTGACGGCGCTCGATGGTTTGAATGAAGGTTCCGGCCTCCAGCATGCTGTCATGGGTGCCTGCATCCAGCCAGGCGAATCCTCGCCCCAGCATCTGCACCTTGAGCTGTCCCTGCTCCAGGTAGGCACGGTTGATCTCCGTAATTTCGAGTTCTCCACGGGCCGAAGGCTCAAGCTGGCCCGCCATCCGGGTGGCCTGTTCATCGTAGTAGTACAGCCCGGTGACAACGAAATCAGACTGGGGATGCGCCGGTTTCTCCTGCAAGGAGTTCACCTGGCCTTCAGCATCGAAGCCGATGACCCCGTACCGGTGTGGGTCGCGCACCTGATAGCCGAAGATCGTTGCCCCAGAGACCTGCTGGTGAGCAGCACGCAAATACTGCGCCAGATCGTTGCCGTAAAAGACATTGTCACCCAGAATCAGGGCGCACGCCTGACCGCGCAAAAAATCTGCTCCGATCAGGAGCGCCTGAGCGATTCCCTGAGGTTGATCCTGCACCGCGTAGCTCAGCGAAATACCCCACTGAGAGCCGTCTCCCAGAAGGTGCTGAAAAAGCGGGGTGTCGCGGGGTGTAGAAATAATCAGCACTTCGCGCAGGCCACCAAGCATCAGCGTGGTCAGCGGATAGTAGATCATCGGCTTGTCGTACAGCGGCAGAAGCTGCTTGGACACCGCCTGCGTCGCCGGATAGAGCCGGGTACCCGCGCCTCCGGCCAGGATGATTCCCCGGCGGACAGGGGGGGCGGTCATGCCCCGGTATCCGGCAGGCGGGCGGAGTACTGCTCCTGGTAATACTGACGAAAAGATCCCTCGCGAATCGGTTGCCACCAGTCGGCATGTCCGGCATACCACTGGGCGGTTTCGGCAATCGCCTGCTGACAGGTGTACTGGGGTACCCACCCGAGGGCACGCAACTTGGTCACATTGACCGAGTACCGCCGATCATGACCGGGACGGTCTTTGACATGCTTGACCAGGCGGTGGTCTTTACCGAGAGTGTCCAGAATCACGGCCACCATCTCCAGATTGGCGATTTCTGCTCCAGTACCTACGTTGTAAATTTCTCCTGGTTGCCCATGCAACAAAACCGCTTCGATGCCTGTGCAGTGATCATGCACATGGGTGTAGTCGCGCTGCTGAAGGCCGTCGCCATAAACGGGCAGCTCTCTGTCCAGGAGGGCGTTGGTAGAAAAAAGGGGCACTGCTTTTTCAGGATGCTGATAGGGACCGACTGTATTGCTTCCACGGGTCGTCGTCACCCTCAGCCCGTAGGTGATGAAATAGGCCTGAACCAGTTGGTCTGCTGCGGCTTTGCTGGCGGCGTAAGGACTTCGGGGCGACAGAGCGTCTTGCTCTAGACGCTGCTGCGGCTCGGGCACATGTCCGTACACCTCATCGGTAGACACCTGATGAAACCGGATTTCAAGTTCACGGGCAACTTCCAGCAGGACGTGAGTACCGCGCACATTGGTTTCGGTAAAAACGAGGGGACGCACAATCGACTGATCGACGTGCGTTTCAGCCGCAAAATTGATGATCAGATCAATGGCGTGATCCTGACAGACCTGAAGAACCTGCTCCTGGTTGGAAATATCGCCTATCACCAGCTGTAGATTCGGGTGCGCCCAGCAGTCGGCCAAATTTTCCTGGCGGCCCGCATAGGTGAGCAGGTCATAGACCACGATCCGGCACTGTGGATGGCGCGAGAGCCAGAAACGCACAAAGTTGCTGCCGATAAAACCACATCCGCCCGTGACAAGAAGATTTTGGGGCAACGTCCCACTCATTGCGTCCCTCCCGCATACACCGGCTGGCCCGTTCTCGCCAACTGCTCGACCAGACTCGCAGCCTCGTTGGGGGCGTCGTGGCGGCCCATCTCGGCAGCCAGGGCGCGGGCACGGGCACGCATTGGATTTTGCACGGGCAGCAGGGTTCGCACCGCTTCAAGCAACCTGGCGGACGTGGGCGCGTGGGTTCGGAGATTCAGGCCCACGCCCGCCACCTGCACCCGGTTGGCAACTTCCGCCTTGTCCTCGCTGGTGCCTGCCGCCACAATGGGAATGCCGTGTGCCAGTGCCTGCTGAACGCCGCCGTAGCCGCCATTGGTGACATACACATCCACATAGGGCAGAAGCAGAGAAAATGGAACAAAAGCCGTCGTGCGGGCATTGGCAGGCAGTGGGCCGGGAAGCGCCGTGTCCTGCACGCCCGCGGCGATCACCAGCATGTCTTCGGTGCCCAGCGCCTGTAAGGTCGGCCAGATCAGGGCGCGGGGATCGGTGGCCAGCGTGCCCTGCGTCACCAGTACCACCGGGCGGGTTTTGGGGTGCTCGGTCAGCTCTGGCCACCACTCCGGCAGGCTCCACCGGGCAGGCAAGGGGGGGGTCATCGGGCCGATGAAATGCAGTTGCGGCGGCTGATCGTGGGCTGGGTACTCGAAGGACGGCACGCTGGCCTGCAACATCAGGTGCGGGGCGGTGGGCGGCACAAATGGGCGGGGCCGGACCCCCATCCGCCTGCACTGGCCTGCCAACTGGCGCGAGGCGGCCCCGAAAATCAGGTGTGGTGCCGCCCAGTGCAGCGCCCGGTTCCTCAGGCGGCCCCAGCCCGAGGCGTTCGGCAGCACGCCCAGTCCAAATGGCGCAGTGTCGGTGCTGACGATGCCCAGCGGCAACACGCCCAGCAGAGCGCAGGGTGGGCCACCCACTTCGGCCAGCAGCAGCGGCGCGATCAGGGTCTGTTCGGCCAGCACCGCGTCGGGCCGCCAGAAGCGCTGAAGAATCTGGATGTCCCGGAACTGCGCCTCAATCTGCCCCACGAAAACGTGCTGAATATCGAACTTGATCTGACGTAACCCCGTCAGGGCGTCCCGGCCCGGAAACGCCGTCTCAAAGTGAGCATCGTCAAAGTCGCGGGCATGAATGAACGGCTCCCATACGGCCCCGGTGCGCTCCACCGCCGCCGCATACTTGCGGCCCGTGTACCAGCGCAGCTCGTGACCCCGCCGCACCAGTTCCTGCGCGATAGGCAGAAGAGGTTGAAGGTGGCCCGCAATAGGTTGTGAAGCAATCAAAATCTTCAGCAGACGCCTCCCTGTGCTGGCTGTGCCGCGAATTCAGGTGGTAACACGGCCCTGTTGTAACACGGCCCAGCCATTTTGCTGGCCTGCCTCATAACGCAGTGGGTGGGGCAGACAGGTTTTCCCCATCTGCCCCACCCTGACGCCTCCAAGGCAAGCCTGCCGCGCTTACCTATCGACTGTAAAGCTCCAGGTCACAGCCGCGCCAGCCGTGCCGCCCGCAAACATCTTGGAAAATGGAGTCGCCACGATCCGGTGGTCGCCGGGCGAAAACACGCTGGCGTCACAGGCGTAGTAGTTGCCCTTCTTGCCGGAGTTGTCGCGGCCATCGACGCACAGGGCGAAAGGCGCCTCGTTTTCCAGCACGGTCTTGCCGGTGCCCGTAAAGCGAACGCTGCCCACGCCCGCCGATACGTTGGCCCGCACGTTCAGGTGGCGGGGCAGGGCGGAGAGCTTCAGCCGCGCTCCAGCAGGAATGGGGTCATACCCCGGCACCGGGCGGTCGGTATCGGCGTTGATGAGGGTCAGGCTGGTCACGGCCAGCGCCGGAGCCGCGCTCCTGACGATGGTCAGGTTCACGCGCACCGAGGGGCCAGCCGCGCCGCTGCCGTTGCCGGACGCGTAACTGGTGGCGCTGATCTGGTGATTGCCGGGTGCAAACACGTTGGGGGCACAGGCCGCATAATTGCCGCCGCTGTCACTGCACAGGGCGTAAGGACCGCTGCTCTCGGTGCGGAAATTGCCCTGATTGTCCAGCCCGAAACGCACGCTGCCCACCTTGCCCGCAGTGTTGGCCCGCACATTCAGGCGCGGCGGCAACTTGGACAGGTCGAGCGTGGCATTCGGCGCGATCGGATCGTAGCCGGGCACAGGGCGTTCGGTGTCGGCATTGATCAGCGTGAGGCTCACGACGGTCGGATTGACGACGATGGACTGGGCCTGGACCCGGTTCTGGGCGGCGGCCAGAGGCGCGAGGCTGCCCAGGGTCAGAAGGGCCAATGCTGGACGGATCAGGTGGGTACGGCGGGCAGAAAAAGCGTTAGACATAGCACTCCTTGTGAGGCGGGACGCGGAAAGCCGGACTTCCGGGACTTCCACACGGTGAGAGACTCCCTCCTACCGGAAGGTTCTCCCCGGTCTACCGCCTCAGCATGACGCCGCGCTGACTACACTTCACAGGTTTTCTTAACGTTGGCAGACCAGTTTTAATGACTGTGCTGCAAGAAATAATGGTCTCCTATCCTGTCGAACGGGATTGACCCCTTCTCAACAAACGGACCAGCACAACTGATGAAATCAGCATGATGACAACCATTGCCGCCAGAAGCGTGGACCGCAGCGGCCCTGGCCGGATCAGGCGCTCGGGAAGGCTGGGATTGTCGCGCCGCCACACAGCGGTCAGGTCGCGGGCCAGTTCCTCGCCCCATTCGGTGATGATGGCCTCAAAGGGTCGCCGCGTGCCTGTCTCCGAGTACAGTTCGGACCATCCGGCGCTGAAACCGCGCTTCTGACGGGTGGC
Source organism: Deinococcus aquatilis DSM 23025 (assembly GCF_000378445.1). Lineage (GTDB taxonomy): Bacteria > Deinococcota > Deinococci > Deinococcales > Deinococcaceae > Deinococcus > Deinococcus aquatilis. The sequence goes on from NZ_KB899700.1 coordinate 44,002, forward strand.
TGCCGCCCCTGCCCCGTTGACCTTCAGCGACACCGTGTAGCTGTAGGTGTTCTGGCCGTAGCCGATATAACTGCGCGGATCAAGGTAACGCACGCTGATCTGCATCCTCGTCTGGCCGACCTGCCCGGTACAGGAGGGCCGCCGCTCGGAGCGCACCCCGTCCTGTTCGAGGGCAGTGGTCAGGCGTTGGGTCAGGGCCGCTTCCAGTTGGGGCCGGGCCTGTGCCACACGCTCAGGCGGCACGGCCTCAAAGGTCACCTGTACCGCCGCTGGGTCTAGGCACAGCGTCACGCCGCGCAGGTCGGAATCGGCCTCGCCGTGTGCGCCCGCACTGCCCAGCATGGTGGCCACCGTCAGGCAACAGAGGCGGCGACTTGCAGAGCGAAGAAGGCGGTGCATTCAGGACCAGCTTAGATCATTGGAAGAAGAGGAGGCGTGAAAGCCCCGTTCATCTCAACTGACAGCACGAATGGCTGAATACTGTGTCACACGTAACAAAGTCATCGGAGAACTCAGGCCATCATGACGGGTGTCCGTCCTACAGGCCAAAAAATGGCTGGTCGCGCTGCGCTGGGCAGATGGCGAGCGGTCGACCGTGGTCTATGAAGGCCCACTGTGGATCGGCAAGGTGACCCAGGCCGTGCACGTGTTGGCGCAGGCCGAGCACCTTCGCCGCCGACAGGCCGAGCCTGAGCTACCTGTTCACCTGGAATACGAGATCCGTTCCTTTACACCCGCGCAGGAATGCAGCGAAAGAGGTTAAGAGAGGTCGGACAGGCCGGAAGTATCGGCGTAATTGCTTACTGAACCGACAGATCGGGATTCATCCCTTCCTTGATTGAAACTTAACGGTTCAGCTTTCTGATGATTTTTGCCGTAAATACCAATACAACCTCAAGAAAGAAGACAGAGCCAGTCAGCTTGCCACTCTAGCCTGCACCATGTCTGTCTTTCTGCATGCCATCGAAACTGCGGTGCCGCCGCATGTCTACCCGCAGTCGGTGATCCGGGAGGTGATGAAAGCCCAGCCGGAACTTGACCGCCTCGGGCAGCGCATTGTCGGCACCATTTTCAATGCCTCGGGCATCGATCAGCGCCACAGCGCCATCGGAGAGTTCAAACGCGGCCCCGACGAAGCGGCGGGCCTCTTCTACGACCCCGCCACGCGCCAGATGCTCAAGCCCACCACCGGCGCACGCAACGAGTTCTATATCGTCGAAGCCAGCCGACTGTTCGTGCAGGCCGCCCGGCAGGTCATGGCCGCCAGCCCCAGCCTTCAGCCGGGTGACATCACGCATGTGGTCACGGTGTCCTGCACCGGCTTTTTTGCCCCCGGTCCCGATTATGCCGTGGTGCGGGCACTCGGTCTGCGGCCCGACGTGCAGCGCTTTCATGTGGGCTTCATGGGCTGCTACGCGGCGTTTCCGGCCCTCAAGATGGCCAAGGCGTTTTGCGAGGCTGACCCTACGGCGGTGGTGCTGGTGGTCAGCGCCGAACTGTGTACCCTACACATGCACGCCTCCAACGACCCCGATACCCTGATCGCCAGTTCCGTGTTTGCCGATGGCGCCGCCGCCGCGCTGGTCAGTGCCCGGCGGCCCAGTCCCGGCACGCCCGTGCTCAGGATGGATCACTTTGAAACTACCCTCACACCGGCGGGCGTGGGTGAGGCGGATATGGCGTGGACGATCGGGGATCAGGGTTACGACATGGTGCTGAGTACCTACGTGCCGTCCATCATTGAGACGCATATTTCGGGTGCCCTGGTGCCGCTGCTGGCGCGTGATCCTGCGCTGGCTGAGGCCGTTCACAGCCAGATCGAACACTGGGCCATTCATCCTGGGGGACGCAGCATTCTGGACAAGGTGCAGGGCGCCCTGAACCTCAGTGCCGAGCAACTGCAGCCCTCGCGGGAAGTGTTGCGGGAATACGGCAACATGAGCAGCGCCACTGTGCTGTTCATTCTGCGGAGCCTGCTGCATAGCGCCCACGACGAGGAGCGGGTGTGCGCGATGGCCTTTGGGCCGGGCCTGACCGTCGAATCGGGCCTGCTCACCAAACTCTCGGGGCTGGACTGAATGACGCTGGCGCTGACTCCTCTGAATTTTGGCCGCCGCGCCACTGAACTGCGGGAACGAATGGATGAGCCGGACTGCGACCTCGCTACGCTGCACCGCACCTATGCCCAATTTTCCACCGTGAATGCACTGGTGTCGGGCTGGCGGCAGGTGTATCTGCGGCACCTGCGGCCCCATCTGGCGCGGCAGCAGGCCACCTCGGTGCAGCCCGCCTCTCTGCTGGATATTGGGTCGGGCGGCGGCGACGTGCCGCGCAAACTGGCGCACTGGGCCGCCCGCGACGGTTTCCGGTTGCAGATCACGGCCATAGATGCCGATGCCCGGGCAGTGGCCTATGCCTCCAGCCTGCCGCCTCAGCAGGGCCTGAGGTTCCGGCAGGCGTTCAGCGGCGACCTCGTGCAGGAAGGCCAGAGCTTCGACTTCATTACCTCCAACCACTTGCTGCATCACCTGACGGCCCCCGAACTGGCGGCCCTGCTGGACGACAGCCAGAAACTGTGCCGCGTGGCCGTGATTCACAGCGATCTGGAGCGCAGCGCCCTTGCCTACGCCGCTTTTGCTGTGGGCATCGGGCCCTGGTTCCGGGGGTCGTTTATCCGCGAAGACGGACTGCTGTCTATTCGCCGCAGCTTTACTGCCCCGGAACTGGCGAGGACCGCGCCGCGAGGGTGGCAGGTGCAGCGGCAGTGGCCCTACCGCACGCTGCTGACCTACCGGGCCGACCATGCTTGACGTGCTGATCGTGGGCGGCGGCCCGGTCGGATTGTTTCTGGGCTGCCTGCTGTCTGCGCGTGGCCTGAGTGTCCAGATTCTGGAACGCCGCGCCGAGGCCGGGGCACACTCGCGGGCCATCGGCATCCACCCCCCCGCGCTGGAGGCGTTTGAGGTGCTGGGCATCGCCTCTCCCCTGCTGGCGGCGGGCGTGCCGATCACCTCCGGCCTCGTGCGTGGCGAGCGCGGAGCCGTGCTGGGCGAACTGGATTTCAGCTCAGTATCGGCCCGCTTTCCGTTTATCCTGTCGCTTCCCCAGCAGCGCACCGAACAGATTCTGGAAGCAGAGCTGGAGCGGTTGGCCCCCGGCACCCTGCGGCGACAGGCAGAGGTGAAGACCGTGCAGGAGGAGGGTTCACACGTCACGGTCAGGTATGAGCAGCACGGGCAGCCGCATACAGCACAGGCCCGCTACGTCGTGGGCGCTGACGGGTGCCGCAGCCTCACGCGTCAGTTGGCCGGGATTCCCTATCCGGGGGCCACCTACGCCGACAAGTACCTGATGGGCGATTTCCCCGATACCACCGTGTTCGGGCAGGCGGCAGTCATCGGACTGCACGCAGGCGGGGTGCTGGAATCCTTTCCGTTGCCGGGGGGCCTTCGGCGCTGGGTGGCCCGCACAGACTCGCTCCTGACCGATGCAGTGGCCGCCGACCTGACCGCCCTCGTGCACAGCCGCGGGGGGTACTACCTTCCCCACCGCGAATGCTCGATGCTCAGCGCCTTCGAGGTGCGCCACCACCTCACCGCCCAGATGGTGAGGGGCCGCCTGATCCTGATCGGAGACGCGGCCCACGAGGTCAGCCCGATTGGGGGGCAGGGCATGAATCTGGGCTGGCTGGACGCAGCGGCACTGGCAGACCTGTTGGGTGGTGGAGCGGGGCAATCGGCGCTGGCTGACTTCGGACGCAGGCGGCGGCGGTCGGCCCTGATTGCCACCCGGCAGGCTGAGGCCAATATGTTTTTCGGACGCCCTGCACGGGGAGCCGCGCAGCAGCGCCGGGAGCGACTGGTGGGCACACTGCTGAGGTCAGGCGCACAACCCCTTCTGGCAAAAGCGTTCACGATGCGGTGGCTGTAGCGCAGCACAAAAGCTGCCAGTAGCATGCGGCACTGCCGACTTCTGGGCAGAGTTCAGCACAAAACTTTTCTCTTCTGGTACGGTCAGACATGCGCCCTTCTCTGCTGATTGCTCTGACTGCTGCCACCTTTGCCGCCGCCCAGGAGAGTCCCCTGAGTCCCTCAGATCAGGCGCTGACCCGTCTACTGCAGGCCGAGCAGCCACAGGCCGACTGGTTCGCCCCCGAATTTCTGGCGCAGGTGCCTTTTGAAACCATTGCCGCACAACTGGCCGGGATTCGGAAGGCGTACGGCGCGTTTGTACGGCTGGACACCACTCAGGGGCAACCGTTGACCGTGTTCGAGCGGGGCACACTCCTGGTTACCACCGCGCCTGTAGATGCGCAGGGCCGCCTGACCAGTTTCGGCGCGGTGCCCGGCCCAGCTTCAGCCGCCGCCCAGCCAACTGCCCCCTCTCAGGCCAGTTCCCTCCTCACCCATATCTTTAAACCGGATCAGGTAGATGCCGCCCTGTTCGCTCCAGACTTTCTGGCTGCGGTGCCTGCCGCGACCTTGCAAGAAACAGTGGACAGTGTGCGTGCCCAGCTGGGAGCCTACGTCCGGGTGGATGTCTCCAAGCCTGTCCCACAGGTCATTTTTGAACGCGGCGCAATCAATGTCACGACCTTTACGCTCAACAATCAGGGAAAGATTTCAGGCCTGGTCATCGCCCCAGTCACGCCCGAAGTCTCGTTCGGATCGTTGACCGAGGCTCAGGCGGCCTTTGCCGGGTTGCCGGGCCGGGTCAACCTGCTGGTGCGGGAGGTGGGTAGCAGTCAGCCGCTCGCCGCCCTGAATCCAGGCCGTCTGCTGGCGGTGGGTTCCACCTTCAAGCTGGCGATTCTAGGCGAGTTGCAGGCCCAGATCAATGCAGGACAGCGGGCCTGGACAGACGAGGTGACGCTGGAGGAAACCGACAAAAGCCTGCCCAGCGGCACACTTCAGAATGAGCCAGCAGGCAACCGCTATACCCTGCGCGATCTGGCCGCCCGCATGATCAGCGTGAGCGACAACACCGCGACCGACCTGCTGTTGCGGACGGTGGGCCGCGCAGGAGTCGAGGCGCGGCTGGGGCAGACTGCCATCCCCAACACCCGCGAACTGTTCGCCCTGAAAAATCCAGCCAATCTGGAGTTGCTACGGGCTTACCGCTCAGCGGGCCTGAACCGGGCAGAGCGGCGCTCCGTCTTGGCCCAGGCCGCCACCGCGCCGCTTCCGAGTGTCAGCGTGTTCGCAGGCGGCCCAGTGGCACAGGATGTGGAATGGTTCGCCAGCACCGAGCGCCTGTGTGACTTGATGGCTGACGTTGCCCCCTTGCCCGAGACACAACTGAATCTAGGTCTGGCCGCACCCAGCGACTTTGAACGCGTGAGCTACAAGGGCGGCAGCGAAGTTGGCGTGCTGAATCTGACCACACAGGTGACGACCAAAATGGGCCGTGTTCTGTGTATTAGCGCCACCTGGAACGATGTCCGCGCCCTGAATGAGGGGCAGTTCTTCGCTCTCTATGGAGCCCTGCTCAAGCTGCTGCGATAGGAGCAGAGTCGGGAAGCAGACCAAAAAGAAGGGAACCCGCAAAGGCTCCCTTCTCTAGATTGAAGATTGGGTTGGATTACCAGCGGTCGTCGCGGCGAGGGCGGTCGCTGAACGCAGGTGCAGGAGCAGCCTTCGTGACAACGATGTTCTTGGCCTGGGGGCCTTTGCCGCGCTGGCCTTCTTCCACTTCAAATTCCACTTCATCGCCTTCGTTCAGCTTCTTGAAGCCGCTGCTCTGGATGGCGCTGAAGTGCGCGAACACGTCGGGGCTGCCGGGTGTTTCGATGAAGCCAAAGCCTTTCTCTGCGTTAAACCATTTCACTTTACCTACGGCCATGTTCTACTCCTCGAATCCCAAAATACGAAAAGGCGTCAGGTAGATTACCTGGAGCGCCCCTTGTTCACTGCGTACTGAGGAAAACTCTTTGAGAATTATACCTCTTTGAGGTGGATATGTACAGTGGTAGCCTGAGAGGCAAAGTTCCCGATGATTTGAACTTGCTGGCGCATGAACCAATACTGGGTGCAGCGATGCGGAACCCTTCACCCGCTGCCCTGACTACATGGCCACTCACGAAGGACCACGGTCTTTCTGACGCAGGTGGGGCTACCCAATCACGCTACCGATGGTAACAACCTCGTCCTCCGTTTCTATATGGCCAAGGAGTTCCGATTCATACAGGTCGGAGACATCCGAGGGCTATGCGTCGGCAAAACTGATGTTGGTGCGACTGTGTGAATTGATTCGCGCACCTGTCATGCCCTGGCGGGGGACGCCACAGGCATCATCATCGTGATCACCTCTCTTGAGGCATTGTTGTGGTGCATGGTGATGTACCACAGGAGATTCGTGCCGTTTCCGCTGAGTGCTGAAGACGGATGATGACGACCTGCCGGGCACGCCAACCGATTGCGGGCACGTCTAAACACGATTGATCCGTTGGCCCTTGGCACGTCAACCTAGAGGAGGACGTCAGCACGTGGGGATACATGTTGGAGGAAGTCGAGTTTGGTGTGGTCTGACTTCACGCTTCGTCGAAGCGATCCTGCCGGAATACGATGTCCATTCTTCTCAATCTAGGTATTCTGCCCGGCTCCCAACAGTTTCAAGAGAAGTCAGGAAGCTCCCCGGCTGTGGAACATCTATTTTCCAAACCTGAGTGGAGTGGTTGCTCATGTAGTGCCCGTAAGGTGAGACTATGGCTTTTCGGAAGTCGACCCAAGCAAAATGGATGATTTTACCACTCTCCATTGCTTTAATTATTGTTTTTCCCCGCTCTATGCCTCGAGAGACAGAACATGCTGCAGATGAGTCAAAGTCATCCAATTTTCGGAATGTTCAGTCATCACCGGCATCAATGGAGTCCGCACTTGAGAGCACACTTGACGGCACCCAGGCCAATCTAGCTCTTGGCGGCATGACTCCCGGGCTCACCACTGATGGACAAGCAAATTTAATTGGTCGAGGAATTTATGCTCCAGTGACTTTTCTGCCTGATGTTCTACCGAGCACAGATTTATTGACCATTTCTCCTCCAGACGATGGAAATGTAAGAGAAATGACTCAAGTTTCTAATCTAGTGCTCGTTGCAAATGGTGGACGACATGCGCTGCATTTAAACCTCACTGGTGAGGGGCGGCGCATGAGCCGCTTTGAGATGACCAGAGTACTCTTACGCAGTTCATCTGCGGCGGCTTTAAAAATAACTAATGAGTTAGATGAGCGAGATGCATTTTTCACAAGTGTATTTACAAATAGCACCATAGACGGTGGAGTCGAGGTGTTTGGCGGTGGAGATTCCATAACATTTGAAGACATTACTTTTACTGGAAAGGGGAGAATTGTCTTTCAACTGAACACAATAGAAAGGAGCGGAGCTGATGCCAGTCAGTTGCTAATCTCTGGTTGCAACTTTACTAATGCAGGTGGCCTCTACATCATGACTGGCACACGGGTTCGAATTGTCAACAACAACATGGAACTTGGGTCTAAAGGACAGGGAGTCGGGAATGCTCTTGTTTACTTGCAAGGAGGAGAAACTGGCGAGGAAATAGAGGGAGCCACCGTTGCTGGAAACTACTTAGCACCCATAACTCCGAGCATAAGTGCTCTCCGGCTCGGAGCTACTAATGGTACACAAATATATAACAATACAATCAGCGCTCCATACAAAACCCCAGGGCTTCGTATCGATGGAAATGCCAAAAATACTATAATAGGACCCAATATCTGGGAAACTACGCCAGGGTTTGAAGTAGATGACCAAGGCATGGGAACCATGGGGATATACAAGACCCTATACTTGGAGCCCTCAAGACAAGTTACGGCTGGGAGACCCCCCGTTCGTTTTATAAAAAAACCGAACGGTCTGCACGGTACAGTGACCCTCAGTGGCAGTCTCAATGGCGGTACTACCCAAAAGGACGCAACCTTAGGTGTCCTCCCCGTGGGATTCAGGCCGTCCGTAACCGACACATTCACTGTCCAAGCGCGCACCGTTGAAGGCCTCTCACAGGTGCAAATCATTATTGAGGCAGATACCGGGCGAATCAGTCTTGCGGAAGAACTTTCTGTTCCTCTACTGGAGCTGAGCTTCAATGGCGTGAGTTTTGAAGCATCCAATGTTATTTGAACTTCGTCGTCCTGACTGTCGTGTTTCGCTACCAGATATCTTGTGTGCCAGCCAAGTCAGGCGCTGACAACCACCCTAGGAAGCTGCTGGAAGTGAAGTTGTCACCTACTGAGTTTGCCCGCTGCCCATTGTGTAGATAAACGACAGTTCACCCTCTGCCCTGCCTGCATTTCAGGACATTTCTTCTATGAAACCTTCGACTACCCCTTCTGCTTTTCTTCCTTCAAAATCGAGGCCTGTAATTTTTCTAGAAAGATTGGTCAGAGTGAGGATACCTGGCTTTGGCGGACCTAAAGAAACGCCTTGAGAATTGACCCAAGGTGAGGCATGTTCGAACGCAAGCAGTACACCGAAGAATTTGAAGCCGTCCGGCTCGTGAATGAGCCTGATCTGACCTGTGTGTAGGTGACCAAGAACTTGAGGGGCAGGACCTCAGCACTGCGTCATTGCTCAGTACCCGAACCTGGTATGTCAAGTCGGCAGAGAAAAGACCCAAAAAGATCCTATGAAGGGGCGGGGATGGGGCCGCCCAGGTGACGGGCCTGCGAGGTTCGGTACAGCTCGCGGGCCAGGTAGGTCTTGAGTGCTCGAAGTGCCGCTCGTTTCGTTTTTCCCTCCTGTTCTTTCTTGGTCACGAATGTTTTGGTGCGTTCACGTTCATCACAGCGCAGGCGCGTCAAGGCCATCAGATGGAGCACCCGATTGAGCTGTCGGTGGCCACCGACACTCACGCACCAACGCGTGTTCTTCCCACTCCCCCGTTCAACTGGGGCAGCGCCGCAATCACTGGCGAAATGATTGACAGTCTCAAACCGCTTGATGTCACCGACTTCGGCGAGCACCGTGCCGGCCAGCAGGACGCCAATCCCCTGCAACGTCAACAGGGTGGGAGCCACCTGAGCGACCAGGGTCGCCATGGCGTGTTCCAGCTCTTTCAATGCTGCTTCGAGAGAAGTCAACACCGCCTGCAGGACGGTGCTCAGCGAGACAGCCGTGGTCTCTGGAAGTACTTCGAGCATCATCTGGTTCGCTTTGCGCTGCTGAGCCAGCTTGTCCCGCGTGCGGGACAATTCCTGCAAACGGGTACGCTGCTCGCTGAGCTGGTCGGGCGGGAGTTGCGGGTTGGCCAGCACAGCACCCGGGCGACGTTCTCGGCATCGACCAGGTCGTTCTTTTTCTTGCCCCGCCGTGCACGGTACTGACTGGTCAGGCTGGGGTGGATGTGATACACCGACTGATCATTGGCAAAGAGCAGGGCCAGCAGGAGAGCCACATACCGGTTGCCTGCACCTTCAATGGCCCAGCAGTGCTCTTCAAAACGAGCAGACCAAGCCCACAACTGATTCAGGCCGTCGGCGTCGTTCTTGACGCTGAGGCTGTCCAGTACCACTCCACGCGAATCGAGAGCAACGGCGGTATGGGTCGTGGGGTGGGGATCAAGTCCAAGAATGATCATGGCGTCCTCCAGAAGATGTTCGGCGTTTCACCCCCACCCGCGCAGGTCTGTTCTGGATCGGGCCCGGAGGCAGCCTGGTCTCAAGCGAAGAGCAGCGGTGTGGTGCCGTTGAGACAGAGAACGCGCAATTCGGGTACAGGCGACAAGCGCAGACATTTTGAGGGCGACGCTCTCTCCTCACCTTATTGTTGACATACAGACATTTTCTGAGGGGTTGAAATCTCTCGTCTGATCCGTCAGAACAAAGCGCGTCTCCTGCCACGCTGACCCAACTGTCTCACTGCTTTTGTGCCCACTTTCCGGAGTACCGCAAGAACCAAGAGGAACTGCTTTCTCTCGTTGTCTTGGCGCTGCTTCAGGCCAAGGACGTCCGGCATGCGGAGCTGGCTGAGCGGTTCTTCAACCATCATCCCCTGTGCCCGGCTGATGTCGCAGTGGTTGTGCTGAAGCTGCTTCCGGAGGCCTGGAAGCGAGAATTCATCCTTGACCGTACCCACTGGAAGCTGGGACAGTCAGACGTGAACGCGCTGATGCTGGCCGTCTTGTGGCGTGGTGTCGCCATTCCACTGCTCTTCGAGCTGCTGCCTCACGGGGGCAGCAGCAGCACCGAAATCCGGCTGACCCTGATGAACGACGTGCTTTGCCTCCTGTCCTGCCAAGAGATTGCGGTGCTCTATGCCGACCGGGAATTCATTGGCCAAGACTGGATCAGTGAGCTGTCTCGTACGGGGATTCCCCTCTATGTCCGCCTCCGACAAGACACGTTCATTGACGGCTCTCCTGCACGAGACTGGCTGCAGTCTCTGCAGCCAGGGATGAAAGGTATCCTCGTGGATCAGGCTGAGGTTTACGGTCAACCGATGAATGTCGTCCTCACCTACACCCGAGATGGGGAGGTGCTGGTCATTGCCAGCACCTCCGGTTCTGCCAGCCGCATCCTGTCCGGGTATCGCCAGAGGTTCCGCATTGAGTGTCTGTTTCGGGCTTTGAAAAGCAAGGGATTCAAGCTGGAAAGCACCCACATGACGCTCCACGTGATCGTGGAGCGCCTGCTCTGTCTGCTGACCCTGGCGTACGTCTGGTGCGTGCTGGTGGGTCTTCTCCAAACGTGCACCGTGAAAGTACATGGTCGGCGAGCCTGGAGCGTGGTGACGCTGGGCCTCCGAACCCTCGTGCGGACATTCGCCCGCATCCACGAGCGTGGGGAGGCGGAAGCACTTCAACTCATTGGGCTTCTGAAATCCAGCCAGACGCTCAATTCAGAAAGTGTCGGGTACTGAGGCGTCATTGCGCTCGCAAGCCAGATGGCAGTAGTCTTTCCTGGTCATGGGAAAGCGGGGCAAACCCCAGAGCAAGTGGAGATTAAACAGCTCCAACGCACATTAGATATTGCCCGTCAGGAACGGTATGTCCTGAGGAGAGCTGGGGCCTTTTTTGCGAAGGAAAGTTGATGCGCTTCCGTTTCATCCAAGTGCCCCCAGAGGAGTTCCAAATGGACGCCTTGGTGCCGCGTGTTGAATGTCACAACGCGTGAAAACTTCCCCTGGTAAGAAAGGTCCACCAGGACGCGCGAACGCCGTGACACTGTGCTCACGGCTGAGACTGAGCAGACTCATATCGTCAAAGAAGTGAGCTACCCCACAGCTGATGTGTCGCCATACACCATAAAGAGGAGCTCCCCTGATCGGGAGCTCCTCTATAGATGTGATACAGGTTGAAAAGGTTTAAGGAATAACAGTCGTAGATTCAGCTTTGAAGTTTTGCAGAGCCACACCCGTGAACTGAGCGTTGTTGGTCCAGTACAGCGTCTGCTGATATTGACGCGCTACCGTTCCTGCGGGTGCAAATACGTGGGTCCTCACGTAGACAACTCCACCAGGCTGGATGACGAAATCATCCCTAAAGTCAACCGATTGACGGCCGACGCCAGCGGCGGCACTCAACGTGAAGTCCGTTCCATTAACAAGCAGACTGGCGGTCGGGCTCTGGAAATCGCTTGTGACTGCACCGGTTTGGGGATCACGAGTCGGGGTCGGATCGTAGTAGAGAGCAGTGCTGTCAAAGCCAAAGACACCAGGCGTGACCTGATTGAAGGGGTCAGTGGTACCGAAATTGTACGTAATTGCGTTGTTGCGCGCTCCCTCATTGGAAGACAGCTCTACAATCAGGGCGCTGGAGAGTACGGTGCCGGTAGTGTCACCCTGACGGATGGGATCAATCTGATCGGTAAGTTGAGTTTGCTCGGAAACGAAGTTAACCACATTGACGCAGTCGATGTCCTGACCCGTGCCAGCGTTGCTGCTGGTGAAACTACCGGTGTCGCAGTACTCGCCGGCACGCGCGCCAGCAGGTACGCTGCTCACCAAGTTCAGAGTGAGGGTTTGGCCAGAAGCAATCGTGAGGCTCGGCGCAGTTGCAAAGTTTCCATCACTGGTCAACATTCCGGTCTGGTTGACGACCCCACCGGTCCGAAGAGTGTAAGTGCCACTACCAAAGTTCACACCAGATGTAGTACCGCCAGCCATCCGGGAGAGCAAGTCACGGGCAACCACTTGGGTGGCTGGACCGGTTCCGCTGTTCGCAATCGTGATGGTGCTGTTAAAGCTGTCCCCAGGCAACAGCGTGTTGGTGGCACGCCCACCTGCGACAGGAGTGTTGAACTTGTCAATCGTCAGCTGTGGTGTTACCACGGTAAAGCAGACGTTTTCAGAGACATTGGTGTTGGGGTTACCGTTGCTGCTCGTGAAATCAGCAATGTCACAGTAGGTGCCCGGGGCACTGCCCGCTGCCGAGAAAGTGAAGCTCTGTGCAGCTCCAGGAGCCAGCGTAAATGGAGCGCTGCTAAAGCCGCGTGTCGGTGCATCTTGAGTGATGGCCACTCCAGCAGGTGAAGCCACAGGTGCACTGACAATGCTATACGTGCTGCCGTTCGGCGTGTTCAAGGCGTCGCGCAACACCACATTGTTGGCTACAGCGTTTCCGCCGTTGGTCACTGTGATGCGGGCAAACACAGGAGTATTTGCTCCAACCGTTTGGTTGTTGGCGATGGGGTTGCCAGCGGCGTCCACCAAGGTTTTGATGATGTTCAACTGAGGAGCAGTTACCGTCAAGCAAGCTTCCGCTTGGAGGCTACCAGCCGTAGGGTTCACGAGACCGAAGTCGCCGTTGACGAAGTTCGTGATGCTTGCGACGTCGCAGTAGACGCCGGTAGCACTGGCCTGGGCAGGCAAGACAAAGCTGCGGCTCTCGCCCGGTTGCAGGTCAAATGCAGCCGTAAAGCCATCCGTCGCGTTGGCGGTGGTGCCTGCAGGAGCAGTCGACGAGTACGTATCTGCATTGCCAGAACGGAGCACATCATTGAGCTGAATGTTGGTCGCAGCGGCCAAGCCAGTGTTGGTGACAGTGATCGTAAAGTTGCGCGATTCATTGAGACCTGCATTGGCATTGTCAATCGTTTTCGTGATGTTGAGCGCAGCACTGGGAGCAAAGGTCTTGTTGAGCACAAACTTGTCGACTTCTGTGCCGTTGATGTATGCAATTGCCACAACTTGCGCATTGGTCGAAACTTCGTCAGGACTCCACAAGGCAGACCACGTAAAGCCGTTGGTATCGGGAGTTCCGATGCCTGTCAGGTTGTAGAACGGCTTGGTGGGCTGGCTTGGAAAACGAGCATTGCTGCCGGTTGAGCTGTTCGTATAGGTCCATGCGCTCTTGGCACGGTCGTTGATGTATTGCGGCCCAAGTCCATCACCACCGGGACCGCCACCATCATCGGCCGCCGAAAACTGGATGGTCGTAGGTCCACGGTCTTGAATATCCCAACGCACGCCTGCACCGATGACAGGATAGACTTGTCCGTTGTCAGCCTTATAGCCGACGTATCCAGCCAAGAGATTTTGGTTCTGGATAGGTGCCACTTCGGTACGCTCACTCGCTGTGGGAAGGCCAGGATCAGCGAAGCTGGTACCACCGACATTAGCGGTATTGATGCCACCCTGCTCATCTTCCAGCCATGCGTAGAAGACAAAGCGGGTGCCGGCATTCTGCAGCATGTCTGGTGTGATGGTAACCCGCACTCCGTCAGGAGTCAGGTAGTAGGCGCCTTGAACAACACTGGGCTTCAGTCCTGGTGTAGTGGGATTTGAAGGAGTAGTGGCAATAGGTGCGGGAGTTGGGGCTACTCCCGTGGTCGGGGTAGTGCCACAGGATGCGAGAAGGAGAAGACCGGTAATGCCAAGCAAGCCTAACTTATGATTCATACTTTCTCCTTGAACACTACTTAGATACAAAGAACGCGAACAGCATTTCAGCGTCCACACATGAACTACTGGGATTCAGTAGCTCTGCGGCCGCACTTAATTGGAGCTCGACTAGTCTAGACACAAAGGCTGGCCATTAGATACTCAGCTATAGTTCATCTCCTCATCTACACTTATCTCGGCCTTCATAATTTGTGGGCGTTGAAGAGGTTTTATTCACATATGAGTCGAAAATATTTAAAAATGGATCATATATCACGCAATCTAAATGTGTCTCTCATATAAATATTCCCCTCTTTCTCATATTTGCCCATCTTAACTGCCATAAGTGTCGAAAAACACACAAGCATGAGAGTGTCCTCTGCCGGCGTAATGCCTCAAAGAATGACTTTCAGAAGCTGGCTCTTCTGAAGCCAGGGACGAGCAAAGCGAAAAATCAAGATGGCCGACGCCAGGGAAACGATTGTCCGGAGGCGTCTTAAACAGCGAACTGGACGTGGCAAAAGCGGCCCGGCAGCACACTGTCGATGACCTCCTGATCCCCAGCTCAGTTCTTGGAGGCGGGCCGTGCCCGCCTCACCGGAGACCGTCCGGATCAGGGGGTAGGGGTCAGTCTGTTGGAGAACGACCGGCTCAAGCACATGGCAGAGGAGAAACTGGAATTGGCTACCGCGCCAAAAGTGCGGTGGCTCGGACAGTGACAGAACTGATGATTCTGCAGCAGACCCAGCTCACGGCGTTTCGCCCAATAAACAGATTTTCTATAATGGCGACGCCAAGACCATGAGACCAGTGCGCAGTTGCGCTGCGCGGTAGCACCGGGATCACCTGACGAACAGGTCCGCCAAACCGCGTTACTGTACCCGGCTTCGGGGCAAAGGTGCTGGCCAAGCGAAAAGGTTGGCCTGCAGAGCATCCACACGGCGCTGCGTGAACTGCACTGCTGTCCCCTGCAGTCTCGGAAAACGAGAAACCTTCAAAGATGGGTGCTTACTCCTAAGACTGCAGGACGCCGGGCGCAGATCAATGCCACGCGCTTTTCCCTCCCAGAGGGCATCTATTGATTGACTCTGAGCTGAACGTTCTTTCGCGCGTGGTCTGAGGCAGCCGGGTGGTGTGTAGCTTGTCGATGCACCTCGCCAGGTTCACGCTTAACGAAGCCGTCACCGTCTTGTAGGCCGAGGGCCGCCCTACACCGATCCTGGTGAACAGTGACGAAAGCAGCGACCGCACTTCAACCGCGAGGTCTTCCCATAGGACCGTGCTCGGTTCACTCCAAGGTGTCCCGGCCAGGTGGGAACTCTGGAAAGACTCTGCGGGACCGCCAGCTATCAATTCGTGTTCCGTCATGACTGGCGGCCCATGGCCGAGGTTCGAATGGCTATGTCACGCCTTGGTCTGCACTTACCTCACTGGCGAAGACTCGCAATGCTGCTTGAAGAATTTCTTGGAGCACCAACTTATCCTTCTGAAGACCCTGTTAGCATGTTCGCAACGGGGTCAATCTGATCCGGCCAACCTCCAACGACATTCGACTCCTCAGCACAAGAGCCCAGTAGAATTCAGGCTGGCGGAAACCCGCGTAACTGGAAGTGCGCGATTCCCAGACAAACTCAACTGGGACCTTGAGCTAAACTTAAAGAGGTGTGCCGAGAAGCGGAGGGGAGATTAGGAGCATGATGGATCCATTCTTGAGCTTCAAACTACGGAACAGCATTTGAATATTCTGATTTTGACGCAGTACTTCTGGCCGGAAACATTTCGCATCAATGATGTTGCTCAGGGATTGCAGGAACGTGGGCACCAGGTAGAGGTGTTGACAGGTTTTCCTAACTATCCGTCAGGCCGCTTTTTTGAGGGATATAGGTCACCTCGGCCTCAGAGTCAACAGTTCGGGCACGTACAGATTCAGCGTGTTCCATTAGCTCCCCGAGGTGATGGCCGAGGGATGCGCCTGATTCTGAACTATCTGTCTTTTGCGCTAAGTGCATCCCTGTTCGGCCCCCGCATGGTCCAAAGGCCGGATGTCATCCTGGTCTTTGAGCCTTCGCCCATTACTATCGGGGTCCCCGCAGCGATCTTGCGACGATATTTTCGTGCTCCAGTGGCGTTCTGGGTGCAGGATTTGTGGCCGGAAAGTCTCGTTGCGACGGGCACACTGAGTTATCCACGGGCCCTGCACCTCGTCAGCCAACTGGTGCGCTGGATCTACGCCCATTGTGACCTCCTGTTGGTGCAGTCACGAGCATTCACCCGGTCTTTAGTTGAACATGGCACGCCGCTCTCACGTATCCGGTACCTACCCAACAGTGCGGAGTCCTTTTACCAACCTGTTGAAGTACCAGCCGACGCACCAGAGCGTCATCTGGTGCCGGATGACGGGATCATGAATGTTATGTTTGCGGGAAACTTGGGTGTCAGCCAAGACCTAGAAACCCTTGTGGCAGCGGCTGATCTACTCCGTGACGCCCCAGTGCGTTGGATTATTCTCGGTGATGGGCGACAACGCGGATGGCTTGAAGACCAGATCCGCCACCGCAACTTGGGCACGCAGTTCCGACTGCTCGGCAGCTATCCAGCGCAAAGCATGCCACGTTTCTTCGCCTTAGCAGACGCCCTCCTAGTCAGCCTCAAAGATGACCCAGCATTTGAAGCAACTATACCTTCAAAGCTACAGTCTTATTTGGCGTGTGGTAGACCCATTATCGCCTCCTTGAATGGAGAAGGGGCCCGCGTGACTCTAGATGCCGGTGCAGGTGTAGCCGTACCAGCAGAGCGGCCTCAGGCTCTGGCAGATGCGGTACGGGAACTTGCTGCCTGCAGTGCCACCGAACGCGCGGCAATGGGAACACGCGGCCGAGCATACTTTCTTATGCATTTCGAGCGTAACCACCTTCTGACGCAGCTGGAAGAAACACTCGAAGAACTTGTCATACATCACGAGGAGAACAAACAATGAAAATCCTAATTCTCGGCGGCGACGGAATGTTCGGTCATCAGTTCTATCAACTTGTACGTGAGCGACACGATGTACGCATTACAGTTCGTCAGGATTTCAGCTCTTACGCAAATTACGGTTTATTCAACCGTGACAATATGTACACAGGCATTGATGTACGTTCAAGTGACCGCTTGGCAGAAGTTATGGCAGACTTCAGACCAGACGCAGTGGTAAACGCAGTCGGGATTGTCAAGCAACGCCACTCTGCTAAAGAGAGTATCCCCAGTCTGGAAATCAATTCTCTTCTTCCTCATCGACTGTCAGAGCTCACCCGCTTGGGCGGCGCGCGTCTCGTGCACCTGAGCACAGATTGCGTCTTCTCTGGCCGCCAAGGCATGTATCAGGAAACGGATTTTCCAGATGCAGATGATCTCTACGGTCGCAGCAAACTGCTGGGTGAAGTGACGGATCCACATACGCTAACGCTCCGCACATCGATAATCGGACCGGAGTTGTCGCGTAAGACCAGCTTACTCGAGTGGGTCCTGGCGCAAAAGGGGCAAACCAAGGGCTTCCGGCAAGCAATTTTTAGTGGCCTGACCACACTGGAGCTCTCCAGAGTGATTGAACAACTTTTGACCCAGCATCCTCAAGCCTCTGGTCTTTATCAAGTCTCCAGTGAACCTATCAATAAATATGACCTGTTAAATTTGATATGCGATGCGTATAAATTGGATCTGGAGGTAGTCCCAGACGATCAGTTTGTCATTGACCGAAGTCTTGATTCACGCCGCTTTCGTGATGACTTCGGGTATAAGCCGCCCAGCTGGTCCGAAATGGTTCAGGAGATGGCTGCCCAACCTCCCGCCACCACGCGCACGCTCACGTCGACCTGATGTTCATGACACCATCCTGGATGAGTCACCGCACTTGTAATGCGGCCATGCACAACTGACGGCGTCATGAACGGACCAAGTTTGTTCAATGCTGTATATGATTTGCCGCTCAGTACCCGACACTTTTTGACGGGTTGAAATCTCTCGTCTGATCCGTCAGAACAGAGCGCGTCTCCTGCCACGCTAACCCATCTGACGCGCTGCTTTCTTGCTCATTTCCCGGAAGACCGCAAAAACTAAGTGGAGCTCCTTTCTCTCGTCGTCTTGGCACTCCTCCAAACCAAGGACGTCCGGCATGCGGAGCGGGCTGAGCGCTTCCCGGGAAGCGCTCAGCCCTTCGGTTATTCGCCGAATGGAGCGGTTCTTCAACCATCATCCCCTGTGCCCGGCTGATGTCGCAGTGGTTGTGCTGAAGCTGCTTCTGGAGGCCCGGAAGCGGGAATTTATCCTTGACCATACCCACTGGAAGCTGGGACAGTTAGATGTGAACGCGTTGGTACTGGCCGTCTTGTGGCGTGGTGTCGCCATTCCACTGCTCTTCGAGCTGCTGCCCCATGGGGGCAGCAGCCGCACCGAGATCCGGCTGACCCTGATAAGTGATGTGTTGTGCCTCCTGTCCTGTCGGGAGATCGCCATGCTCTATGCCGATCGTGAATTCACCCTGAAGACTGGATCACTGAGCTGTCTCGTGCGGGGATTCCCCTCTGTGTCCGCCTCCGACAAGACACGTTCATTGACGGCTCTCCTCCACGAGACTGGCTGCAGGGACTGCAGCCAGGGATGAAAGGTATCCTCGTGGATCAGGCTGAGGTTTACGGTCAACCGATGAATGTCGTCCTGACGTACACCCAGGATGGAGAGGCGCTGGTCATTGCCAGCACCTCCGGTTCTGCCAGCCGCATCCTGTCCGGGTATCGCAAGAGGTTCCGCATTGAGTGTCTGTTCCGGGCTTTGAAAAGCAAGGGATTCAAGCTGGAAAGTACCCACATGACGCTCCACGTGATCGTGGAGCGCCTGCTCTGCCTGCTGACCCTGGCGTACGTCTGGTGCGTGCTGGTGGGTCTTCTCCAAACGTGCACCGTGAAAGTACATGGTCGGCGAGCCTGGAGTGTGGTGACGCTGGGCCTCCGAACCCTCGTGCGGACATTCGCCCGCATCCACGAGCGTGGGGAGGCGGAAGCACTTCAACTCATTGGGCTTCTGAAATCCAGCCAGACGCTCAATTCAGAAAGTGTCGGGTACTGAGTCTATTGAGATTAGGCTTAACTCCATGTGTACGAAATCGCCTCACCCTGTATTGGATCGTATGGCTGAAGCTACCTTTTTAAGAAAGAGACAGCGTAAAGGTCGTTCACCATAGGGTGAGTTTCACTTCGCACGAGAATGATCAAATCCTCTTTCCGGTCAGTATTGAATTGTCCTTTCAGTATGCTGATTACCCGGCTATTGTGTTTTAAATCCGGAAAACCGTACTCAATGCCGTATCGGCCCTGGAAAGAAGGAACGAGCCAGCCAAACTCTCCCTTTCCATTGTTTGGGAAAACGCTGATCCCAGCTGTGTCTGCAATCGAAGTCTTCTCACCAATTTCAGTAACGACATCTGAAAAGTTGTCCTCGTTGGCACGGAGGGCCTGTCCACCGCGGTACATGCCAGACACAAGTGCTTGGCTGGTATGCGTGCGGGAGACGCCGCCGGTTGCCTGGCGGTAGCAGATCGTCACGCTCCTGTCGGCGCCAGCCCCTATGCCAATCAAGTCGAATACACTGTCGCCGTCCATATCTACGACCTGAGTTCCAAGAACGTCTCCTTGGGTTAAGGAAGCGGGGGTACCGTTGGCTGCTGAGAATACGTGGCAACCAGGTTTATTCACCACAATATCCGCCTGTTCATTGTAGGTCACGGGTCTAACAGTCAGGCTCTCAGTAGGAGTCCCACCAATCCCATAGGCGATATCCTGCACGGTGGGGAACATGCCGTTGCTGTTCCTCATCCAGATAAGGCGGCGGTCTGCATCAATGGCGACCAGATCCTGCTGACCGTCACCATCAATGTCTCCCGCTTCGATTTTAGCGATGCGGAAGTTCACCTGCAGTAATTCCCGGCTGGGTCTGGCAATCCTTGTTCCATCACCGAAACAGACACTCAGACGGCTCTGTAAATTTCGGAAGTCGTCAGGTCGACTCGTGATGAGGAGGTCTACGTTCGCATCGCCGTTTAGGTCTTTAGCGACGACCTGCCCTTGAGAGCCTAAAGCCAAGCTGTCCTGACAGGAGCCGCCCGTGGTGAAGTGCCCATTGCCGTCGCTCAAGTACGTGCTGGCAATCAATTGTACAGGAGCGCCTACGCGGCTGGAGTCCGGCACAGTTTTGAGAATAACGAGGTCATCTATACGGTCGCCGTTCATGTCTGTGACCCGAGCGTCGACAAAACTCGCTTCCTGAGAGACTACAGCCGTGGTGGGAGCCGGCAGTTTGAAGTGTGACCGAGGTGTTGTGGCGGAAAAGGTGTAGGTCACACCATTAAACTCAGCAGTCGCAGAGACCGTCGCGTCGCCCTCTGGAGGAGTCGTTAGGCGAATGCGGAAACTCTGTCCGTAATCAATCACTGCAGTGTTGGAAACAACCTGCCTGCCGTCGACGAAAAGTTCCCCGCCTCTGACAGTTACTGTCATTGGCTGACGGTAAGGAGGGTGCGCGACCGCCTCGCTGGTGACGCGGCCGCCAATTGGCACTGGCAAAAACGAGCGAAGTTGCTTCTCCTTTGGAAGAGGTGGGAGTGTGTTCTCGCTTGTGGCTGTCGTGACGGCAAAAACGCCCTGCCGGTCACCCACGGTCAGAGTGCTCTGCACAGTGCTGTCCCAGATTCCGGGTGCTTCTAAAGCGACGCTCACCCGGTCACCTGGAAAGACGAAGGCGTCCGACGCATACACGGGTAGACCATTAATAATCAGCATACCGCCGCTAAAAGTGATGCTTGTCGGTTGGGTGATCCAATCGACGGTAATTTCGTTGGAGTAATACACGTCCTTTGGCACCGCCCCGAGAACCCGGTTCAGGGTCAGCACTGAGGGTGCCGGCGGGATGGGTTCAGGAGAGAGTGGCGGTTGGGGCGTGGGTTCTACAGCAGGCGGAGCGCTGCAGGCTATAAGTGAGAAACCGAGGAGCGATGCTCTGAACAAATTGCTCTTCATACATCTAAACTACTCTCTGTTCGCTGCTGCAGAGTGTAGAGAACAGCCGTCTTCAAAAAATGCACAACAAAGCAGACCGCACGGCGGCCTGTGGGCGATTGTGGGGACGTCGACTCTGATCTGCCGGCAGATCACCATAAGAGAGCTGAACCCTTCGTTCACTGCCCTCAAAACGGGTTGAGTGCAAGAAGAGTTCAGCAACAATGTCCCGCTCTCAGTCGACTGCCGCTTTAAAGCTCAACGTTACCGAATACTCCCGAACTTGTTTTCTGGGATCATCTGAGCCAGATCACTGCGAATAGCGACCGCATCATTTTCTTGGGCATGCGTGTAGAGCAACCGCAATTGTTCCAAAATAGTGCCAGGGTCAACCTTGCCCAATTTGGCACTAAAAATTTCACTGTGGGTGGTCGTGGCCGTTCCCTCTCCATTGGTAAGCAGCTCTTCGTAAAGCTTTTCACCAGGTCGGATACCACTATACACTACGTCGACATTCTGAGCACCACTGAGACGAATAACATCATGTGCTAGGTCAGAGATTTTAACAGGCGCACCCATATTAAGTACATATACTTTGCCATTTTCAGCTAAACCACCCGCTTGCAGTACCAAGCGTGCCGCCTCCGGAATAGTCATGAAGTAGCGAACCATTTCTGGATGCGTCACAGTAATGGGGCCACCTGCTCTAATTTGTGCCATAAAGGTAGGAACAACACTTCCGCGGCTGCCCAACACATTCCCAAAACGTACAGACACGAAACTCTGGGTTTCACGGGTACGTGCCGCTCCTGCTGATACGACCATTTCTGCCACACGCTTGGAAGCACCCATAACACTCGTGGGATTCACAGCTTTATCAGTCGAGATATTGACTAGACGCGTAACACCATACTCTAAACACAGATCTACCACGTTGCGTGTACCGATAACGTTATTCAGTATGGCTTCTGAAGGACTCTGTTCCATCAACGGCACGTGTTTGTGGGCCGCTGCATGAAATACGACTTCTGGACGATATTCCCTGAAGACTGCGCTCAAGCGGGTTTCATCGCGCACATCTCCAATCAACCCGATTTGTTTAATCTCTGGCCAAGTACGGGAGAGTTCTTGTTGAATACTAAAAATACTATTTTCTCCTCGCCCAAAGAGCAAAATAGTTGACGGGGTGAACGCTGCGATTTGCCGCACGATTTCAGACCCAATACTGCCACCTGCACCTGTCACCAAGATGACTCTGCCCCGAAGATAACCTGCAATCTCATCCGTATTCAGTCTAACGGCAGGACGGCGTAACAAATCTTCCAGATTGACGTCCCTGATCTGATTGATGCTGACGGTACCATTCAAAATTTCAAACATGCCAGGAATAATTCGATGTCTTATATGCGCTTGATGCGCCAGATCTACGACACGCCGTACAAAGTCACCTGTGGCTGACGGCACTGCAATCAATACTTCCTGTGCGCCTTCACGTTGCGCAATAGCGACCAAATCCTCAACTTGACCAAAGACTGTGAGGCCCACCACCCGCTGACGCTGCTTACTCGGTTCATCATCCAAGAACCCTATAGGTAAAAGTCCTGCTTCTGGATGACGTTGCATTTCACGGGCAATCAGACTACCTGCATCGCCTGCACCAACTATTAAAACTCGTTGTTGAGGACCAGCCACCTGCCGCCGCACCTGTTCGTTCATCAAACGGGTAGCAAGGCGTATTCCACCCATCATCAGAAAACCTAATACTCCAGCCAGTAAGGGTACGCTCCGTGGAAGTTGCAACCATTCTTGTAGAAAAAACCCTGTTGCAAACATGATCAAAGTAGTAATCACAACCACACGTGCCAGCACAAGCAGATCCAAGGTACCCACACGTTGCCAAACCTGCCGAGGCAAATGGTAATACCAAGCGATCAAGCTCATGACCACCATGCTAATAAGCACATATCCCCATACATTGCTTGGAATTCCGGAAGACAACATGGATGGCTTACGAAAGGCATAAGCCAATACAGCCGCCACCGTCCACAATCCCAAGTCAAAAAGTAATTTTATTAGTAGTGACGGATTCGCCTTCATGGTACAAACTCCTAAAGAACTGAGATTAAGCGGCTCACACCGCAGCCCACCTATGCTGTGCACTCCTAGCGAGGTGCGGAGGACATAGATTAGTGCAGGAATATCAGCTCAATATAACTCTATCTAAGATCGTGTTCTCCAGAGCCAACTGACCGCAGTACCGTTCCAGCTCGGCAATCCGGAGTTCGTCGCTGCGATCCGTCGTGGCACCATCGGTAAAAGCGGCTTCCCCACGCGCCTACACCTCTTTGCGCCACCGATGAATCAAGCTCGGAGCTAGGGAGTGAGTCTGGCTGAGATGGGCGGTGGTGTGTTGGCCGGTGTTGATCTGGCTGACCACCTCAAGTTTGAATTCGCGGCTGTGATTTCGTCCTGGCATCTGATCTCCTTCGCGATGCAATCAGCGTATCCGCTGACAGGGGCGAAGTGTCTTGGCCTGTGGTTCTGTCCGAGGGGGTCACTCCAACAGCTGGTCAAGCTGACGAACGCTTTTATGGAGAAGTCTCACGTACCATGAGTCGGCATGACTACGCCCCTTCATCACCCGCCTACCACCAGAGCAAGCTGGACCTGGCTCGCTTGGTTGACCCTGCTACCTATTGTGCCCCCTCTGGCTATCTTGAGCGTCTTCGGTCTTCGCCAATGGCATAACCTGTCACGCTTGGCTCTGGCTTTAATCGGCTTTTATCTCTCAGCGCAGGTGCTCGCCGCCCTTCTGAGCCCGGAGCCTCTGCTGGCAATAGGCACAGCCTTACTGCGCAGTTCCATGGTGGTGGGATTGTTGGCCTTGGGCGCTTCCCTTGGCCATCCAGTGCACCTCCATGCACTGCGCTGGGGGCTCACTGTTGTCTATCTCACAGCACTTTTAAATGGTTTGGCACTGCAGGGTTGGGACCTGACGCAATTGAGACTGAGTCATCCGTATTACACACCGGTGGCTCTGGGCTTGGCAGGCGCGGTGGGCCTATGGCTGGCACTGGCACGAGAAAAAGGAGAGAGCTGGCGACTGGGTTTAGCTTGGCGGCTTCCTTTGGGCATGCTGGCGCTCATTACAGCTCTACTAAGCGGGAGCCGTGGACCATTGATCACGGCGTTGCTCGGCATACTGGTCCTCGTTGCCTACCAGCAACAGCGCAGCCATAGGCCTCTGAAGCTTGCAGCTCTGATCTTTTTACCAGCAGCGCTATTGGTGTTCTTCGGAGCGCTGCCGCAACGCCTGCAGGGCACTGCTCTACAGCGGCTTGGCACACTAGATCTGACTGGACGTGACCTCGTCTGGAATGACGCTTTCAGTGTGATTCAGGCATTCCCCTGGAGTGGAACGGGTTCATTACTTCTTGGACCTCGCCTTGCCCCACCCGGGGGGAGCTGCACATGGTTTGAAGCGCTAGAGGTGCGGGGCATTGGATGTCCCGCTCTCCTGCAGCAGGTCAACAATACTTGGGTCATCGCCCATAACGGAGCGCTGCAAGCTTTAGGAGAAACGGGGCTCATTGGGACAGCCGGACTCTTCCTGCTCCTAGGTGGCGCAGTGGTGGGCGCCGTGACAACTGCACGCCCTTTGACCGTAACTCTGCTTGTGGGACTCCTATTTGCAGATTTGACGGACAATGTCACGCCAGTTCCTGGGCCATTTTTCTCAGAAATATTCTGGCTTACAGCGGGATGGGCTTTGAGTAATTGGAAACTGTCCTGGCGAGTTGGTTTTCCTGCTGCGGCAGGCTGGGGCGCAGCCATACTCCTGATTACTGCGTTTCCTCTCTGGACCAGTTTCGTGCCGTCAGGCGCGCCACCAGGCGCGCTGCACATCGTGGGACTGATCGCTCCAACACAGTGGCGCAGTGACGAACCGTACGCTGCCGCTGCGCAGTTTCGCGCGCCTCCAGGCCAGTACCGTGCACATCTCCGGGCTTGCCGCATAAGCTGCGTTACGGTGACCAGTAAGCCCTTCACCGTCGTTGCAGGTCAACCATCGGCCTGGCAGTGGTTGATCGGGCCCTTACCCAGTCCTTCTCAGGTCGGCAGGGGTGAAGTGAAAGCGGCCACGGAGCCAAAAGGCCTGTACCGCCTTGAGTTGCGACTCTGGCCGGGGACAAGTAGTCCATGGCACACTCGTTCTCTGGCCAGCCGAACTTGGACAACTGAGGTTCGGGTCAGTGAGGGA
Source organism: Deinococcus aquatilis DSM 23025 (assembly GCF_000378445.1). GTDB lineage: Bacteria > Deinococcota > Deinococci > Deinococcales > Deinococcaceae > Deinococcus > Deinococcus aquatilis. The sequence continues at coordinate 69,122 of NZ_KB899700.1, forward strand.
CAGCCATGACACCCACAGGGGAGACTCGGTTCAGCGTCATGCTGCTTAAGTTACTGTTGCCAATCGGTGTGCTTGTGATGCTGGGAGTGGCAATTCGTCTTCTTCCCACCTCACCAGAGTTCACGCCCTTCCGGCAAGGCACGTGTACGCCAGGGGCATCAAATTTCGTCAGTTCACAACCGCCAGCACTGCCGGGAGAGTGGCAAGGCAGCAAAGGATATTTTGTTATTCCTGGAAGTGTGGAGCTCAACTACTGCCAACCCGGACGCTTGATCATTGAAGCCCGCGGAGACCTGGCAACCAATGGCGGCGCGCCTCTCCTCGTGCTGCGAACGGATGCCGGGCAGCGTGAAGAGCTCGTTGATAAACCCCAGACCTTCGAGCTGGATGTTGGCCTGTCTGGGCGGGTGATTCTGGCGTTCCCGAACGACGAGACTGACGCCCTGTACCGAATAGTGACGCTCGAGCGCTTGGCAGTTGTGGGCCGGACACGCTGCACGTCCGCCCTTGTCCGTGACCAGCAACGCATCACATTCCAGGGAGCCACGACAGGAGCTGTGTACGATCTCAAGGGGCAACGTCTTGAGCCCTGTGAAGCAGGAGACCTGTATTTGACTGTCAGTGGACCGGCTGTCAATGGTACCGGCCCTCAACTTCTGGTTCAGCAGGAAGGAGCCATTCTGCTAAATCAAGAAATCAAGGGCCGGGCATCATTCCGCCTTCCGTTAAGGACTGCTTCAGCTGTTCAGCTGAGCGTTACAAACTTTGCCGGGCGACAGGTGAAGTACCGCAATCTTTTTATTGACCGTGTTGACTTCACCCCTCTCACTCAATAGGTGCCTTTGGCCCGCAAGACGCTCCGGAGGGTCTCACGGAGTATCAGCAGGTCAGCTGTCAGGTCAAGGTGACGCAGATAGGTGGCGTCATACCGAACCTTTTCCTGGTCACTAAGGTCGTCTCTTCCCCTGACCTGAGCGAGGCCAGTAATGCCAGGAGGCAACTGATCAACCCCGCATCCCTCACGGCCTTGTAAGACAGGAGCCTGACTCATGAGGGCGGGGCGAGGGCCAACGAAGCTCATCTCGCCCTTCAAGACATTGAGCAACTGCGGCAATTCGTCAAGGCTGGTACGCCGAAGCACAACCCCCAGCGCCGTGATGGGGCTGAGGCCTTGACGGCGCATCTCTTCAGTGGAGAGCTGCGGAGCGTCACTGCGCATCGTCCGGAATTTGTAGATCTGGAACGGACGATGGCCGCGCCCAGCACGCGTCTGCACAAATAGCGCTGGTCCAGGACTGGTCACACGGATCATCAGGGCGAGCAAGAGCAGCAGCGGTGCCAAGACGAGTAGCGCGCCGCCAGCAAGCAACGGCTCAACAAGGCGCCGGGCCCTGAGGTAAAGGCGTTGACGCACAGTAAGACGGTAAGGACCTCCAGATGAAGCCGCCGCTTCCTTCAGCACAAAGTCAGCTACGGTTTCGCGTAGCCCCACCTCAGAGGAGTAGGGGGGAATCCAACCGAAAGTACGCAGCAGGCCGGAATCTACCTCTAAGGAACGTGTCAACCGGCGGACCATGTCCGAGCGGCCGATCAACGCTCCTCCCTGTTCGAGCAAGACCGGGGGAAACGCCAACAAACGCGCGGATTGTCCGAGGCCTGCTGCTATGTGGCGCACGAGTTGGGCTGTGGAGAGGCCCGGTCCGTCGTCGACAAAAAAGGTATGGCCAGCAGTTGCGGGAGTCCCCATGACGAAAGCAATGGCGTCCGTGAGGTTACCTATGTAAACCATGCTCCGGCGGTTACCGACAGAGGCAAGCGGGAGAGGAACCCCGCGCTTTACAGCGCCAATCAATTGCAAGAAATTGGCTTTGACCCCAGGGCCATAGACCAGGGGAGGACGCAGAATACTGAGGGGCAAGCCCTGACGTGCCCCAAGGTTCAGGAGAGCTTGTTCAGCCTCCCACTTAGAGATGCCGTAAGGATCTGTGGGTGCAGGTGGATCGACTTCTGTCAGAGGTCGGTCGCTCAATTCGCCGTTCACCTTCACAGAGCTCAGGTACACGAAGTGTCGCACCCCAGCGGCTGCAGCGGCTTGTGCAAGGGCAAGTGGCGCAGCAGTGTTGAGTGCCCGGTAGGCCTCAAGGGGACGAGGGTGGGTGTCATTCATGACGTGCACCCGCGCCGCAAGATAGATAACGTAGTCAACACCGCTGAGCATCCCCGCCCAATCCAGGTCACTGCTCAGGTCACCCAGAGGCTGGTGGACAACCCCCGGAGGCAGACTCTGCGGAGACCGAGCGGCAGCGATGACTCTATAACCACGGGCCAAGAGGTCGCGGCACAGCGCCTTGCCGACAAAGCCGCTGGCCCCCACGATCAGTGCAGTGGCGCTGCTCACGGGCTTATCCGCGGTGCCATACGTAATGGTTGACGTAATCCGTGTAGCTCAAAATAATCCGCAACACCTTATCAGAGACGTTCGGCATGCTGTAATCGGCCGGCAGACGCAGCTGGCGAATGTCACCGCGTGCCTGGGTATCGAGAACCTCGACGGCCTGCAGTACACGGTCAGGATTGAGTCCTGTCATGATCACGGCCGTCTCTTCCATCCCTTCTGGGCGCTCGTGCGTTTCGCGCAGCGTTAGAGCAGGAAAATTCAGAATGGACGCTTCTTCACTGATGGTGCCACTGTCCGAGAGGACAGCGCGGGCGTGCATTTGAAGGTGCACGTAGCTGAAAAAGCCCAAGGGTTTCATCAACTCGACCAGCGGATGAAATTTCAGGCCAGCAGCGGAGATGCGTTTTTGGGTGCGGGGATGGGTGGAAAAGATGATGCGCTGACCGTACTTCTCAGCAAGGGCATCCAGGGTGGTTGCCAGCCGCGCGAGCTGCTCAGGGGCATCAACGTTCTCCTCCCGGTGGGCACTCACAACGAAGTACTGGCCGCGTTCCAAACCAAGCTCACCCAGAACTGGTGAAGCGGCAATCTGATCACGGTAGGCTTCAAGCACTTCAAACATAGGGCTACCCGTCTTAATGACCCGGGCCGGATCGAAGTTCTCCCGCAGAAGATTCTCCCGCGCGATATCACTGTAAGGCAGGTTGATGTCACTTGTATGGTCGACAATCTTGCGATTGGTTTCCTCAGGTACGCGCTGGTCATAGCAGCGGTTGCCAGCTTCCATGTGGAAGATGGGGATTTTGAGGCGCTTGGCAGGGATCGCTGTGAGGCAGCTGTTGGTATCACCCAGCAGCAACAAGGCTTCAGGCTGGTGCTCTTCCAGCAGCGGGTTGATCTTGATCATAATCTGCCCGATCGTTTCGGCAGCATTTGCACCCGCAGCGTTCAAAAACGCGTCAGGGCGGCGTACCCCTAATTCCTGAAAAAAGATCTCGTTCAGTTCATAGTCAAAATTCTGACCCGTATGGATGAGCACATGATCGGTATGCTCATCCAGCTTGGCGATGACCCGGGAGAGCCGGATGATCTCTGGCCGGGTACCGACAACGGTCATCACTTTTAAACGTTTCAACGCAGACCTGCGAGCTGCAGCTCACGCTGCACATCAGGAAGGGAAAGAAGCAGTTCCTCGATCTGGGGCACAGTGAGACGCTCTGTGTTGTGCGATGTGTAATCGTCCAGGACGAGCTCGTCTGGACGACCTTCTGTAAAGTACTTCGCGTAGTTGAGATCGCGGTCATCCATAAAGACCCGCAGGTAGGCGCCCATGTCTTCGGCGCGGGCGATCTCCCCCGCAGTGGCAAGGGTCTCGAAGAGTTTCTCAGCGTGACGGGTACCGATCACCTCAATCGGCACATCGGAACGGAAGAGGTTCTTGAGCGCCTGTGCGAGGTCCTTCACTGTACTGGCAGGAGCTTTCCGAACAAAAACGTCACCCTGACTGGCGTGCTGAAAAGCGAACAATACGAGGTCGATGGCGCTGCGCAGAGACAGCAGGAACCGCGTCATTTCCGGATCCGTGACCGTTAACGGGAGGCCCTGCTTCATCTGACTGATAAAGAGCGGGATCACTGAGCCGCGTGAGTACATCACATTGCCGTAACGCACAGAGCTAACTTTGGTATCACCTTCCCCGAGGCCACGGGCGGCCGCTTGGGCGACTTTTTCCATCAAGCCTTTCGTCATTCCCATGGCGTTAACAGGCAACACGGCTTTATCCGTACTCAGGCAAACCAAGGATTCGATTTGGTGATTGATGGCCGACTCGACCACATTGTGGGAACCGACCACATTCGTCATCAAGGCCTGCATAGGGAAGAACTCACAAGACGGCACCTGCTTGAGGGCTGCGGCATGGAAAGCCAGGTCGACTCCGCGCATCGCCTGATCGACACTGTCACGGTCACGAACATCGCCGATATGGAACCTCACGCGCTTGTCCTTGAGTTTGATGCGCATAAGTTCTTGCTTCAGCTCATCACGGCTAAAAATACGGATTTCCTTGACTTCGGTTTCCCGGATAAGGTCAAGAAGTTCGTGGCCGAAGGAGCCTGTGCCTCCGGTAATCATGACGGTCTTTCCTGCAAAGTCGTTTACATTCATGGCATACCTCTTCTGAAAGGTTGAGTGAATAGCTTAAGATTTTTCGGGTGAATTTCTGGGTCAGTCCGAACGGCCCGCGCATAAGCAGCGCAGCGCACTGCGCGTTCCTGTCGTTGCTCAGGCGTCCCGAGAACAGCGTCTTGAATCGCCTCAACGTAGGTATGAGGTTGATCCAGGGACCGCACCCAGCCTACCCCAGCCTCTTCCAGATCCTGCCAAGGGGTTCGGTCACTCAGAATGACAGGCGTGCCAGCGGAAAGGGCTTCAGGAATCACGTGACCGTAATTTTCCCCCAAGGTTGGAAACAAGAACGCTGCGTAACGACTGAAGGTTGCCTGCACCTGATCATATTCAAGAGTCCCGCAGTAGCGAACAGTGATATGAGAAGGCAGCCTGCGAATCTGCGCTTGGCAGGCCGCCCAATATACAGAATCTTCTAAGGGACCATAGATGTCCAAGGAGACCGGCAGCTCAACATGTTGCAGACAATCCAATGCGTAATGCAGGTTTTTCTTGGGCGAAATCCGCGAAATGAACACCAGGCCGCCCTCATGGGTTCCAGTAGGAACGTCCTGCGCCGCGAAGAGATCGGGAGCAATCATTACGTCTTCGCGCAGGCCCAGGACGCGGCGCAGCTCTGCTTCCTCATGCTCACTAGACACTTGCCAACGGATGCCATTAAGCAGGCCGAGCCGGTCGACGAGATAGCGGTAAATACGTTTCTTAGGCCCCTTAAGAGCGTAAGCAGCTGCTGAAAATTCTCCGCGCGGCGCAAGGACCACGTTCATTTTCAACAAGCCGAGTCGTTTCATGAGCAAGAACCGCAGAGACAGTGGGGAGAAAAAGGAATTCAGGTAGAGGGTGCGTGCTCCCGAAAGACGTGCATACTGCAGCAGATCCAGATTGCTCTGCTGAGTGCCGTCAAGGTAAAGGACATCAGCTTTCCCCATCCGGGCAATGCGACCTGGTTCCAGATCGCTATAGACGGTACCGTCTATGTCATGCCGGCGCGTCACAATTAAAAACTTAAGGTCATCGCCTAAGGCTTCCATCATATTGGCGACAGTCGTCACCGGACCGCCGGCCTTCCGGCCCGGAAGATAGTAATCCAATACGATCAAAACATCGTAATTTAGGTTGCCGCTCATACCATCTCCAGAAAGTCGAGAATACGCCTTCCCTGTATTGCCCAGGCCTTATGCGCTATGACAAACTCGCGCCCTCTGGCAGCACGGTTCCAAGCGGTGTGTGGCTCAGCCATGACGTCCCTGACAGCTTGAGCGAGGGCCTGAGAAGATTCGTCGGCAATAACGCCCATGAAAGGCAGATAGTCATCTGGAAGGCTGCGGAAGCGGGTAGAAAGTACCGGGAGACCGCTGGCAAGGTATTCGATCAATTTGGATGGAAACACATAACGGCTATCAAGGCGCAGATCACTGCGGTGGTTGATCAACAGGTCGCCTTGAGCGTACAGCGTACGCAAGCCAGCCATATCCAGAAGTCCATGATAGATAACCCTCGGGTCATTTACAGCGGCGGCTTCCACTGCGCTCTTCAGTGCGCCTTGCCCGGCAATATGCAGCCGCACGTCGCTGGGCAAGTGTTGCAGCGCTTCCAGCATGACGTCTATTCCGTTGTACCGTTCTAGGGCACCGGCAAAGACGATGTCAAAGGTAGGGTCTTGCGTGGGAGTACCGGGAGCATATTGTTGCTGGCTCCAGTTGAGACCGCCCTCAACAATCACCCTAGGACGGCCCGGCATCAGATTGTGACCAATCAGCGCTGTACCGACGACTGCCCCCCGCAATCTTGGAAGCACGCGCCGTGCCCAGGCATACTCCCAACGCTGGTACAACCTGTCAGGGACGGTCGATCCTGGGACATCGACATCATAGACAACAGGAATGTAGGGAATATGGAAGGCCTTTGAGAGAACGCCCAGAGGACCAGAGACGAAGCTGTTGACGTTATAGCTCATCAAGTAGTCTGGGCGCTGCTGCCGGATTGCGGCCATCCCGGCAAACAGAATGCCACCCGCCAGAGAAATCTGTTTGAGGTAGGGCAGATTCAAAAAAGGCAGAGTCCGCTGCTGATGCCGGCCGCCGAGCCACCGCCCTAGCACCGTCAGTTGCCGGCTACGCGGAAACGCTGGAACAGGTTGGAAGCTGAGAAGCTTCAGTTGGGCACCGGCGTCTGCCATGCCGTCAAGGAGGCCCTGCTGCGCCAGATTGCCTGCCCGTGAAAAGGCCGGTGTCCGGAACTCGGCGGTATCTGGAACCACGCTCCCAATAAAAAGAATTTTTAACTCTCGCTCCGTCAACTTGACCCCCGACTTGCCAGAGTAAACCGTATACCGCGCCGAGAGCTCAGCCACAAGAAAAACACCACGATATAGGTCCACAGCGGCTCGCCCGCTTGACCTATCTGGTTATTGGAGGAGAAATAAAAGAGCACGATGATGTTGAGCGCGACCAGATTCAACGCCCAAAGGTTGTGCGTCTCAATGGTGTCCCGCCAAGACGTATACAGAACCATACCCAGAAAGAAGCAGAAAAAAGGAATTCCCCAGAAGCTCAGATCGGACGCCAACCACAGATACATAGACGACCAGTACTGATCTTTAAGCCAACCGTACTTCGTGATGCGGGTGGGGTAGGTTTGTTCTTCAAGACCTGTCGTCCCGGTCAAGGCTTCATACTGGCGCAGAACGAACGGAGAGGTGCCCAAGCCATACATCGGAACAAACGGTTCACGCAGTGCCAAGCCCATGGCGAAATACCCCTGCGTGATGTAATTTGACAGGCCCACGACGAGGGGCCGTCCTGCTTCTGGCAGGCCCTGCAGCAACGGATGCTGCCGATCGACCCGGGTATTGCCGGCCGGAAAATATCCAGACGCGATAGAGGACCCTGCACGGGACGTCATGGTGGCCGAAAAGAAGCTGCCAAACATGCCCACGAGTCCCACCACGAGAACAAATCCCAGCAACAACCGCTTTAAGGTCAACCTGAGATTGCCTGCCGCTATCGCTGTCAGCATCAGCAGAGGCACTGTCACTGCATAATCACCAATAGCTTTGTTGGTTCCCATAGCAATGAAGAGCGCGATATTAAGAAGAACGAGCATCACTGTCCAGAATCGTATTTTTTTGCTCAGGCGACCCCAATAGAACACAGCCAACGGAAAATATAAATACAGTAAAGGCCCTAAGATAATCCGCAAATACTCAAAGACTGCACCGACGCCAGTTTCACGGTAAATGAGCGATTGCGTGTAGGCGTTCCCAGGATCACCTAGTCCAGCGAGAACGTTGGGGAACAATTCTCCTGTACGTCCCAAGGACGTCAGAGGAAAGATCAGCAGGTTGGCCACGATCGATACCGTGATGAGCTGATTGATGTTGACCTTCTGTAATGGAGGTCTGCGGTAGATTCCGTGTGCTACGAAGTATCCGGCAGCCAAGGCCAACTGGTAGAGCAGCGCGAAGAAAAGAATCTCGTTGCTACTCTTGTTGAAGTACTGCCACGGCCCATACCGGAAGAGCAGAATCGTCATTAAGAGATACAGCTCGAAAAAGATGAGGGGACCTATCAATACAGCTAGGGACGTTTGACGTGTGAGGGTGACCGGCTGAGTCGCCGCCAGAGGGATACGTTTTAGGGCGGTCATGCGGTTACCTCACGGCGCTGCATCAGGAACAAGCCGCCGGTCAGAACAATAAGGACGGTCAATCCCACAAAGAGGTGAATGGTTTGGGCAAAACCGATCAGACCGATGGCAGCAGTGACTGCCACCCACTGCCAGTCGAGCTTGCCAAGGCGGGCTGCGTTGCGCCGCGCCATGATCATCATACTGAGAGCTGCGACGCCTAGGGCCACCAGAAGGAGTGCCGGGATACCAAAGGCACGCGCAATCAGGAGCACCAACAACACTTTTGTGATAGCTTCCACCACCAGCATCACGAAGGCGAACTGGGGAGTGTCCATGCCACGGTTGAGAGTGTTGTGCAGGTAGGAGCGGGTCGTAAAGAAAATCTGCAAGGCCATCAGCACGTTCACAGCACCGCCCAAGTAGAACCGCGGGCCAACCCACCAGCCCATGAACCATTCATTGAGAACGATGAAGCCGCCGCAGAGCGCCAGCGACAACAGACTGTGGAGGTTCAGCAGCCGCCGGTACATGAGGACGCTGCCGGCGGCACCATCTCGGGCAAAGACATGACTGAACGCCGCAAAGTTGGCGTACCCGAGCGTTTCAATGATGCTGCGGGCCACATCCGCCGCGCGGCGCATGGTATTGAACTGCGTCGCAGCATTCGCGCCGAACAGAGAACCCACCAGAAAGTTGTCACTCTGGTTGCTGACAGCGTAACCCAGGGCGCCGAATCCACTGTACGGCATCACTGCCAAACCCTCCCGTAAATGAACGCGCCCGGGCATGCGCAGCTGAACCAAGTTCTGCCTGTGAAACAGAGAAAAGGCCAGGAGGCCACCGGCCAAGTTGACGGCGGCACGGACAACCATGCCGTACGCCACAGCTTTAACGCCGGCGCCGTGTGTCAGGGCCCACCAACTCACGGCCAGCCCCAAGACGCTACCAAGAATGACAGAGGCCATCGTCATGGTCGGTGCCTGTAGGGCACGGGCCAAACCTGTAAAGGCGTAACTGACAATCGTAAGCGCTACAGCTCCTAGGCCCCAGACAAACGCTGACCGGAGTTCGGCTTCGGCGCCGGGCGCTAGGTCAAAAGGACGGTACACAACATTGGCAGCCAAGGGACCCAAGAGAACAATCAAGAGGGCGAGTACCGTCAGCATGGCAAGCGTGGCCGAGAACCATCCACTGACCTCCGAGAGGTCTTCACGGGCCTGCGCAGCGCTCATTCTCTGGATCGCATAATTCGTCAGGCCAAAATCAAACGCTTGGAGCCAGAGGAGCAGGTCACCTGAACCTACCCACGCACCATTGATCTCTGTGCCGACTGTCCGGATCAACTGCGGCGTGATGACGAGCAACTGTAGGGTGAGGACCGCAAAGTTCATCAGGGTGCTGATGAAGGTAATCTGGGAAGCGCGGCGCAGCTGTTGGTCAGAGATGGTCATCGGTGTACTCATCAGACCAGAAAACCGCTTTGTTCACGCTCTGACTCCCTCAGAGATCGCAGAGTAGTTGGAAGAGTAGCCATAGGCCCCTTCATCCGCCACATCGGCCTTGTTGAGAACGAAGCCCAGCACCCTGAGGCCGCTGCCCTGGGCGCGGCGCAAGGCGGCGGCTGTCGCCTTGACATTCGTTTTACCGTATTCAACTACCATGAGGACGCCATCCACATATCGGCCAACTACCAGGCCATCAGCAAGGGCGAGGAGAGGAGCTGTATCGACCAGAACCACATCATAGTGCTGACGCCACATGGCTAGGGCAGCAGTCAGGTCAGCCTGACTGAAGACGCTTAGGCTGTTGGTCAGGCCTGGACCAGCCGGCAGCATGTCGACGTTGTCCTCTACCCGCAACACTTCTGCATCTCCGGGCCGCAGCAGGGCTTGTTGGGTCGTTCGTGCTCCCCCGCTACCGCTCAGCGGCCTCCAAGTCGTGGCAGCAGCGTATTTACGCCACACTTCTGCCTGCGTGCCGCGGCGCAGATCTGCGTCGATAATCAGGACCCGCTGACCGCTGGAGGCAAGGCCGTCTGCGAGAGTGGCAGTCACGCTGCTTTTTCCCTCACCCGGAAAGGTACTGGTGATCATGACGACCGGATGTGGCTGATCCTTGAGGGCGGACAACAGGTTGATCCGCAAAAAGCCGATGGCCTCATATGAACCCGCCTGCCGCGTCGCGTGCACAATGCCGCGGAGCACCACGTCACGCCGACGCACCCGGGGGAGGGTAGCGAGGGTCGGCAGGTTCAAGAACAGAAGATCATCCTCATGACGAATGGTGCGGTCAGACACGCTGGAGAGCGCTGCGACGGCCACCGCCAGCAACAAGCCCACGAGGCCAGCCAGCACTCCATTCCGGAGCGGTTTGGGAGCGACCGGTAGGCGCGGAGCCTGGGCAGCCACCAAGGGCGCGAGCACGCTCACAGCAGAGTTTTCCAAGATGGCGAGCTGGGTGCGGCTGTCCTGAATGCGGGCGCGCCGACTTTGAAGAGACTGCCGCTCCGCTGGCGTGGAACCCGCCCCGGCGAGCTGGTCATCCAATTCGGTGAGCTGAGCGTCAAAACCCTGCAGGCCGCGGCGAATGGTTTCCAAGCCGCGCCCGCGGTCCCAATCCACCAGAGCACGGCTCGTCAGGTTCGCGAGGAGTTGAGCAGCCCGCGAATCCCGCGCCCTAGCACGCAGCGTATAGGTGCCGTTCCCATTGAAATCTAGACGCGAGGCCAGTGTCAATATCTCCAGTTTCTGATCACGCAACTCTCTTGTGAGCTGCTGCGTCAGTCGGTCTCGTTCAGTCTGGGAGACTGTGCTCTCTTTGCCCAGTGCCTCAATAACCGGGCCAAGAATCTGATCGCTCTGCAGTGCCTGCGGCAACACCCCTTCCGGCAGAGGTGGCGCGCTGACCAAGGCCTGGCTGGTCAACCCGTCCTGTGCACCCTGAGAGTTCGTGGCGAGTAGCGTTGCGGTCGCCTCATAGACTGGGGGTTGCTGACGTGTAAGCGCAAACGTCAACAGACCCAGCAACAAAGGAAGTGCGATCACCAACGGTAAATACCGCTTTACCGCGCGCCACAGAAAACTAAGGTCAACCTCTCGAAATTGGGTTTCATTCATACATACCTCTTTCAAATACCAGAGGCAGCCCTAGGGCTGCCTGATGGTGCGGCAGCCCTGGACAGCTCTCTTTTTAACAACCCACCGACTGCTCCACTTGCCCCATCATAACGCTGTTTAAACCCTAGGCCGGTGTTCTCCGACCTTAAAGCCGCCGTACGCACACACTCTAGCGAACGTTTCAGGCCCTGAGCCATGGCTTTACCCGTTCTGAACACCGTTTCTTTGAAGGTCTTGGATGCTGGTGGCAGCGCGCACCTGTTTCCTGGCCACTGCTCCAGAGGTTGTCAACCTCGGCCAGTTGTGGTCCACGTGAATTCTGAAGAGTCCACTGGGCACCTTATCATCCACACCCCTGCCTCTATAGGCACAGTGGATCATGGCACTTGCACAGTTTAGTACCGGCCTTCCCCACCGCGTCTCAGCCTTCGGTGGACGGCACATGCTCGCACCCGATGTCGAACGGTTGAGGCTCCCCCTGGCGAATGCCTTTTTTCTGGGCGAGCCGGGACACGCCTGGATCCTGGTGGATGCGGGCGCACCCGGCAGCGCTCCCCTGATCGGGCGGGCGGCGCAGGCCCGCTACGGCGTAGGCGCACGCCCAGAAGCCATTGTGCTCACGCACGGCCACCTGGATCATATCGGCGGCCTGTGGGGACTGCTGAAGCAGTGGCCCGGCACGCCCATCTATGCCCACTCCCTGGAACTGCCGTATCTCACCGGGCAGTCGGCCTACCCACCGCCCGACCCGACCGTGGGCGGCAGCATGAGCGCCCTCTCGCCGCTGTTCGTGCCCGGCCCCTTTAATTTCCGCCCGCAGATTCGCCCGCTGAGCGAGCTCCCGGAACTGGCAGCGCTGAAAGGCTGGACTTTCCTGGACACACCGGGGCACGCGCCGGGCCATGTCTCACTGTGGCGAGAGACAGACCGCTTGCTGATTGCCGGCGACGCCTTCGTGACCACCGTACAGGAGCGGGTCACCGGTGCCCTGACATTGCGGCCCCAGTTGATTCACCGCCCGCCTGCCTACTACACGCCTGACTGGGACCAAGCCCGCGCCTCGGTGCAGCGGCTGGCGGCACTGGAACCTGCTCTGGCCGCAACTGGACACGGCGACCCTCAGGGAGGTCAACATTTGCGGGACGAACTGCGCCGTCTGGCCAGGAACTTTGATGAGGTGGCCCGTCCAGTACAGGGACGGTACGTGGTGCACCCTGCCCTTACGGACACGAGCGGCGTGGTTCATCTGCCGCCCCTCAGTCCACGCGGCCAGGTGTTGCGGGCAGGCTTGCTGATCACTGCTGGCCTGCTGATGCTGCGGCAGTTGCGGCGCTGGGCAGCGTAATTTCAACTGGAACATTCACCCCCAGAATGGCTCAGAACCCAGCCAGCAAATAATCCAGGCAGGCAAGACTGATCTGACCGACAACAGCTCTCTCTGCGGGCCGTGGACCATCCTTTTGGCTGTTCAAAGGTCTGTTCTTCAGTAGCCGACAACTCCACTTTTTTTCTGTTCCAGAGGCGATAAAGGCTGGGTCAGCAGGATAAGAAGTGCGGGGAGCGTCTTGTGACCCCAACGAAGGGCATTAATGAAGTATTGCGCTCCGTAGGCCGGGAGGCTGATGGCCTTCCGGCCATGTTTCAGCGTCTTAATGGGCTTGTGCTGTGACCTCCAGACCCCGACCTGCAAGCAGCTCAGCCAAGCCAAAACGACAAAGCCGAAGAGCCGCTCCAGTGCTTGTGGATCAGCCATCCCAGTGCGTTCAAGGTCAAAGCCTCTGGATTTCAGACTGCTAAAAGTGGATTCCACCGACCAGCGCATTCGGTACAGGGAAATCGTGTCCCAGACGTTGAAATCGGTCGCAATGAGGATAAGGTCACCCGCGGGTGACCTTGTGGCGACCACCTGCATGACTTCACCAAAAACACAGGCTTTCTCCGCCAGGCAACGATACTGTCCCGGCGCGATATCGTCGAACCATTCGGACGCTCGCAGACCGTCCAGCCGGGTATTTTTCTTCACGCGCACCGCCCGCTTGATGCGGTGGTTCCGCAGAAAGCGGAACCACTCCTCACCGATAAATTCCCGGTCGGCCACCAGGCCACGCCAGCGGGAGGCGGGAAAGACCCGGAGCAGTTGGCTGACCAGCCACATGCGGGTTTTGGTATCGCTGTTGCCCGTGTGCTCCAGGGCATCCCAGACCAAAGGGATGGTGTAGCCCTCCATCACGACGCCCAAGACCAGCAGATTCATTGGAGACTCGCCGTACTCCCAGTTGGTGCGGTCAAGACTCAGCAGCCATTTTCCTGGAGGAATACGGGTCAGAATGAGGGCCAGAAAAACCCGCATCGTGAGCTGCTCATCCCCGACGCCGCGTTCCACGCGGCGTTTTTTCGCTTCCACACTGCTGTGTCCTGGCATGTGGGGCGAGAGTTTGAGGTGGTTGACGTTCTGGGCCGTGATCATCGCTAGGACGATGTCAATCAGGCGCTGGAGGGTGTCAATCCGGAGGAAAGGCACCGTGCGTTTGAAATCGGCAGCCAGTTCGGTACTGTGGGGAGAGGCGGGAGATGAGGTCTGCACACCTCTCAATCTCCCGCCTGTTCACGTCTCCATCGCAGTCAAAACCTCAATTTCGCGAAAATCGTTGACTGGGACACCGTAAAACCTAAGTTGTCGGCTACTGAAGGTCTGTTCAATAGATAGAATAACCCAGGGGTCAGCTAAAGGATCAGTCGCTTTAGTCTAGGCAAGAAGCATATTGGCCTGAATAGATTTAATACTTGTACCCCCAGTCTGTATAGATTTATTCGGTCAGTTGTAAGATCGGACGGGATTCCTTCACCAAGTGATGAATCAGCTATACGCTAGGGAGAAAAAGCCTTATCTTCGGGATTGAGGTTGTTTTGTCTGCAGTCGTTTCTCCATCCGATTGGGTTTCATTGTTGTCTACTCCAGCTCAAACTGCACAGCTTCAGGCTGCAGTGGTGCTCTACCTGTCCCTGTATGCCAGGTTGGGGCAGGCACAGGCAGCACAACTCCATCTCAGGATGGACGGATTGATCTGGGAATCTCCCGTGCCGGATGACCTGGGCACTGCGCCGCAACGGCAGTACACCTTTGCCCTGGGCGAGCTTCAGGGCAGGCTGACCCTGTGGGGTGCAGGCGATCTGTGGGAGCCGAAAAGGGAACTTCACGTGGAAGCCCTGGCCGCGCTTTCCCGTCTGCTGCGTCATCTGATGAATGTTCAGGCGACCCAGCCGCGCATCACACACCTGCTCCCCTCTCTGATTGCAGCGTTCGACCAGTTCCGGGAATGGGTGGCGATCCTGGCAGCATCAGAGGGCGAAGAACATGAGCCGTCTATCCTGTATGTCAATCCAGCATTGCTGCACGAGACAGGCCGCAGCGAGGCGGAATTGCTGGGCCGACCACTGGAGGAAGTGTTGGGGCCGCAGACCTCGGCGCAGACCATCAGAAAACTGCGTGAAAGCCTGCGACTTGGCCGCAGCGTGCAGGTCGAAGTCCCCCAGGAGCATGAGGGCGAACCCGTGGTCTGGGCCGAACTGTCATTGACTCCAGTTTCAGATGAATACGGTGACCTGACCCATTGGCTGGCCCACTGGAGCGCGGCCCACCGCAGTCACTCCCCCGTGGCCGATGCGGGCGATACCGAGCGGGCGCAGGTGTGGGAACTGGCTGCCAAAAATGCACCCCTGGCACAGGTGCTGGCCCGTCTGGTCGACAGCGTGGAGCGGCAGTTCGCAGGGCAGCGGGCAGTGATCGTGCTGCCCGAAGAGCCGCCCACTGTTCTGACGGCTCAGGGAGAAGCGGAGGCCACTGATGGGGATGTACCCGGAATGGCTGCCTCCGCCCTGATCTGGACTCAGGCCATCACCGGCAGCGGGGGGCAATTGCTGGGCACCCTGCAGTTAGAGAGCCGGTCTGCGGCAGGGCCGGATGTAGACGCCCGCGCCAAGTTGGAGGCGGCGGCAGGCCTGGCCGCCCTGGTCATGGAACGCTCGGCCTCTCAAGCCGTACTGGAGCGGCTGGCCCTGCATGACGCCCTGACGGGCCTCCCCAACCGGGTGCTCTTTGAGCGCGAGCTGGAGCGGGCGCTGGCAGACGGGAAGGATGAGGCTCAGGCGGGCCAGTCGCTGATCGGGGTGGGTCTGATGGATCTTGACCGCTTCAAACTGATCAACGATACCCTCGGGCACAGTGTCGGGGACGCCCTCTTGCAGCAGGTGGCCGTGCGGCTGCGGGGGGCGCTGGAACCCGGCGACCTGCTCGCCCGCATGGGCGGCGACGAGTTTTTGCTGCTGCTGGGCAGTCCGGCCACCCCTCAGCAGGTGCAGCAGACGGCTGGACGCCTCCTCCATACCTTCAGTCAGCCGTTCATGCTGGCTGGGCGCGAGATTTTTATGCAACTCAGCCTGGGCCTCAGCGTATTGCCGCGCCGCAGCGCCCGCACCGAACTTCTGATTCAGCAGGCCGACACCGCCATGTATCAGGCCAAGCGGCGGGGAGGTGGGTACGCGCTGTACCGTACGGGCACAGGTGAGCCGCTCACGGCCATGACGCTGGAAAGTGGGCTGCACCGCGCCCTGGAACGCCAGGAATTCAGAGTGGCCTATCAGCCGCAATTTGATACCCGCACCGGAGAATTGGTGGGAGCCGAGGCCCTCCTGCGCTGGCAGCATCCCGAGTTGGGCCTGATCCTGCCCGGCGAGTTCATTCCGCTGGCCGAGGTCACGGGCCTGATCGTGCCCATCGGCGCGTGGGTGCTGCGTCAGGCCTGTTTTCAGGCGGCGGCGTGGGTGGCACAGGTGCCTCACCTCAGGGTGGCCGTGAACCTGTCCGCCCGGCAGTTTCAGCGGCCCGACCTGATCGACACCGTGACCCGGGCACTGACCGCGGCAGGACTGGACGCGCATCACCTCGAACTGGAGTTGACCGAAAGCATGCTGGTCCAGGCGCAGGATGCGGAACTGACCCTGGAACGTCTCAAGGCGTTGGGGGTACGCGTGGTGGTGGACGACTTCGGCACCGGGTATTCCAACCTCGCCTACCTCAAGCAGTACCCCGTGGACGCCCTGAAAATCGACGCCACGTTTACAGACAAGGTCGGCGGAGACGTTGCCGCCTCCATACGCGACGAGGTGCTGGTCAAGGCCGTGATGAATCTGGCCCATGCGCTGGATCTGGCCGTCACGGTCGAGGGCGTCGAGCGCCCTGAACAACTGGATTTTTTGCGCCGTCACAACTGTGACTACGTGCAGGGCTACCTGCTGGGGCCGCCGCAGGAAGCAGACGCACTCATGAAAACGTTCCCGCAGTTGGCCCCAGTGCTCACGCCCGGTCCGGTGGACTGAGGTTCTCCCTGCTGGGTTTGCAGCCTGAAGCCGCCCACACGGTCTTTATAGTGCCCGAATGATACGGACTGCATTCAGGTTCCCCCTCCTCAGAAGAGCGCCGGAGCGGCGTTCAGCGCCCGCCACTGGCCCGGCCAACAGGGGGAGGAAGACTGCCCTCGGCATCTGCCTGGCCCTCTGTTGGGTGGGTCAGGGCACGCTGGCTCAGGCCCAGACGGTGGATCAGAACACCCGCGCAGGCATTGACGCCCACGCCCTGGCCTATTCGGGCCGCCACTGTGCGGGCAGCATCGAGGCCCAGCCTGCTCCGACCACCAAAGCCATCACCGCCTCACAGTTCAAAATCGTGGCGCTCGTGATGGATGAGGCCTTCAAGGAACAGGCGACCAAGGACCGTTCTTTTCAGTACAGATCCGATTTCAACGACAAAGACCTATACCGGGTCACCGTCAAGCAGGCCGGAAAAACAGAGTTCCTGATGATGTTTTTGAAAGTCAGCCGGGTCTACCTGTACAAATGCGAGTTGCGCTGAACAGGACTGGAAACGCGGTTGACGTTAGGCGAACATCAGCACGTTGGTCTCTGCATCAGGCTCCACCTGTTGTACCTCACCCACCGGGGTTTGCAGCGTAAACGCGTGGGCCTCGCTGAGCGGTAGATCGAGCGTGACCATCCCGAGTTCGTCGGTGAAGCCCTGAACGCCCGTACTGGCGGTAACCAACACGCCTTCCAGGGGTTGGCCCGCCGCGCCCAGCACCCGCCACGAACTGCGGGCGCTCTGAAGTGCCGGTTCTGGGTCGCCCACCAGATTCAGCGACGTATCGCGCTCCAGCACCAGGCGGCTCACCTGCTGCAAATCGAGGTCGAGCGGCACGGTGAGGGTATAGGTCAGGTGTGGGCGCAGGCTGAGGCCCAGGCCGCTGAACAGTTCCCCGGTGCGGGGGCCATCCGGCTGGGCCACGCGTCCATGCACACTCAGGCCCAGTCGCCGCACAGCCTGAGGCAGCGCCTCCTCGGGCCAATCGGGATGGCGCATCAGGGCCGCCAGGACCCGCCACAGCACCTCCCATTCATCACGGCCCGAATCGTCGGTCTGGGCCTTGAAGAACACCGTAATCAGGTAGCGCAGGTTGATGCGGCGCGGCGCGAGATGCTGCACGACGCGCCCCCGGTCCTGCACCGTCATCTGATCCATCCGGCGCAGCTCCACATTTTCGGTGATGTCGTGCATAAAGAAGTTGACAGTAGGCCGGGTCAATGACGACACCCAGTCACCCGTTGGCGTGCCAAAGCGGATATCAAGTTGATCTTCGGGCAGGCGTGCTTCTTCAAATAGCAGCGTCCGCAACGCATCGTGAATCTGGCTGAGCATGCGGCATTCTAGACAACGGCGGGCTGAGGCCAATGCGCAAAACTGCAGTCGACAGAGCGGGGAGCAGCCGAACCCATCGTTCAAGAACACCTTAAAGTCTGCCCTGCTGGACTTACGGCACCCAAACTGCCCGCGTGCTGCATACTTGACTGCGTCCCACCCAGTCCAAAGTTTTGTCTTACAGGAGGTTGCCGATGCCAAGTGTTCACCGACTAGCGGATCCCAGCGTTCATGGGGGAGCCGTGACCACCGGAGCCGCAACGGTTTTAGTGGGGGGCGTACCCATAGCCCGTTTGGGCGACGCTTGCCCAGAACCGCTTCATGGTCCACAAATGTTGGTCAGTGGATCTCCGACCGTGCGTGCTGAAGGAAAACCCGTGGCCCGGCAGGGCGACACTCTGGGTTGCTCGGCCCTACTCACCCCGACGCAATTCACGGTCAGCGCAGGTTGAAAGCAGTTCAGTATTTTAATTTCCTCTATATCAAATCAATTGACATAATAATAAATTATGAGTGAGATAAAGACAGAGCACAAAAATTTATAATCTTTTGCTCATCTTGAGCTGCCAATCTACCTATGCTCCGTTCAGCGTGCAGGATCCATCCTCGACTTCATCATTCACTCATGGTTTTTCATAGTTTGGCGCCGATGGGTTGATCTATGCCCCGGTCCTTAGAGGTGAGAATGGCAGAGTTTCTTTCCCCGGGCATTTACATTGAAGAGTCGAGTGCTGGCCCACGTCCTATCGAGGGCATCAGTACCACGACGGCGGCTTTTGTCGGATTTGCACCGAGCGGTCCGACCAATACGCCTATTTTCGTGGCGAACTGGCAGCAGTTCACTGAAATCTTCGGCAGCGGAGAAGCCACAGGTGCGCGCAACCCTTATATGGACAAAGCGTACCTGGCCCACGCGGTCTACGCCTACTTCAACAACGGCGGTACGCGCTGCTACGTGGTGCGCCTCGCTCCGGCGGCGGCCCCAGCAGGCAGCAAGGGCAAAACCATCGACGACGTACGCCCACTGCAACTGCCCAGCCGGGCCAGCCGCGCCGTGCCCTCTCTGAGCATCGCGGCGCGCGGCGAACAGACCAGCGACATTCAGCTGGAAGTGCTGCCGCCCACGCCCGAAAAAGACGCGCCCAAAGACCCGCTTGCAAAAGACGGGGCACCCAAAGACCCCAAAGCCCCCGATGAGGACGCCGGACTGTTTACCCTGCGCGTGACCCGCGACGACGTGACCGAAACGTTTCCCAACCTGAGCATTGGCAAAAAGCACCCGCGCCACGTCACGGAAGTGGTGAACCGCGAAAGTCTCCTGATTGAGGTGACCGAGGCCAGCATCATCGGAGCACTGGCCGAACGTGCGCCGGAACACGGCTCATATCTGCTCAAAAATCAGGTCAATCCGCTGAATGCAGGCAGCCTGAGCATGCCCAGCAATACCTTCGTGGGGTCGCTGGAAGGCCGCACCGGGATCGAAGGGCTGGAAGTGGCCGAAGACGTGAGCATGATCTGCGTGCCCGACCTGATGAGCGCCTTTCAACAGGGCCTGATCGATCTGAACGGTGTCCACGCAGTGCAGCGTGCCCTGATCGACCACTGTGAGCGGGCACAAAACCGCATGGCAATTCTGGACACGCCGCCCGACCTGACGCCCCAACAGGTCAAGGAGTGGCGCGAGAAGACCACCAACTTCGATTCCTCCTATGCAGCCATGTACTACCCGTGGATGAAAATCAACGGCCCCGACGGTCAGCCGATGATGGTGCCGCCCAGCGGATTCGTGGCCGGAATCTATGCCCGCAGCGATGTGGAGCGCGGCGTACACAAAGCGCCTGCCAACGAAATCGTGCGCGGCGTGCTGAGTCCGAGCATTCAGATCACCCGCAGCGAGCAGGACATCCTGAACCCCATCGGCGTGAACTGCATCCGCAGCTTCAGCGGCATGGGCGTGCGGGTGTGGGGCGCACGAACCCTCTCCAGCGACGCCCGCTGGCGCTACGTGCCGGTGCGCCGCCTGTTCAATTACATCGAGAAGAGTGTGGAGCAGGGTACGCAATGGGCCGTTTTCGAGCCCAACGACGACACGCTCTGGGCCAAGATTCGCCGCGACATCACGGCCTTCCTGATGACGGTGTGGCGCGAAGGTGCCCTGTTCGGGCAGAACCCACGCGAGGCCTTCTACGTGAAGTGCGACGAGGAACTGAATCCACCCGAACTGCGTGACCGGGGCATCCTGCAGATCGAAATCGGCATCGCGCCCGTCAAGCCCGCCGAATTTATCCGCTTCCGCTTCAGCCAGTACGCCGGCGGCGGTCAGTAATTCACTGGGGGCGGTGTTCAGCAGGTTCTCTCTGCCCGCCTCCCCTCACCATTTCCTCGTTCGCCCCTATTCTGGCCGCCTCTACCGGCCCCTAGTTTCTCTGAGGAGGATGACACATGACTGCATCACATAAAGACCCGTTGGTGGCCGCCTATTTCGCCGTGGATTTCCAGAACGGCGTGAAGGGTGCCTTCCGTGAATGCACCGGCCTGGGCAGCGAAAGCAAGATCGTGGAGTACAAGGCCACCGACGAGCGCGGACGCCCCGTGCTGATCCGCGAACCCGGGACGATGGCCTACACCGACATCGTGCTCAAGCGCGGGATCACCGACACCATGGATATGTGGCAGTGGCGCAGGCAGGTCGAGGAAGGCGATATCGACGCCGCCCGCCGCAGCGGAACGATCACGCTGTACAACCAGAAGGGCGAAGCCGTGGCCCGCTGGACCTTTGACCGGGCGTGGCCCAGCAAGCTCAACGGCCCCACCTACGACGCCAAGAGCAACGAGGTGGCTGTGGAAGAACTGACCATCACGCACGAAGGCTACAAGCGCGTGCAGTGAGTAGGGGATGATTGCCGCCGAGTACACTTTTACGCTCCCTGTGGGACTGGTCAGCCCGGACGGACGGGCCTTTCAACAGGGCGGAATGCGGCTGGCAACGGCGCTGGACGAAATCGAGCCGATGGGCGACCCGCGCGTGCGTGCCAACGAGGCCTACTACGGCCTCCTGGTACTGGCGCGGGTCATTACCTGGCTGGGGCCGTACCGCACCATCACGCCGGAACTCGTCTCCTCGCTGGCAGCACTGGATTTTTCCTATTTGCAGCAGGTGTACAGCAACCTGAATTCGGCGGGGGCGCGGATGCCCCAGCCTTCTTTCGGTGCGCCCGCACCAGCCTCAGCCGCCATGCAGGAACCGCGCCGAGCCGAATCCCAGTTCATGGAAACCAGGCTCATCGAAACGCAGTGCCCACACTGTCAGGCCATTCTTGAACTTGATCTGTCTCAGGGGATCGAGGCGGCTGCGGGAGAGATGCAGTGAGCGGTCCGGTTGCTTCGGGGCCAACAGGGGGCGGGCAGGACGGGGATCAGGTGCCCAGTCAGGCCACTGCCGCCCGGCCTGCATCGGTTCCGGCGGGCACCGACCTGGATGACCTGGCCGAACGGGTCTACCGCCTGCTGCAAGAAGACCTGCGTCTGGGACGGCTGCGGCGGGACGGCGAACGCTGAATCTCCAGGAACGCCAACACCCAAAGAAGGGGACACAGCATGACGGGCAAGCTCACCACAGACCAGATCGACCGCTTTCAGGCCCATGCCAGTCAGCGGTATCACATCTCGGTAGACCAGCTGGAGCGGGCCGTATTTTCTGAAATTTCGGGCCTGCAACTGGAAACGGAAACGATGGACGTGATCGAGGGCGGCGTGAACGACAGTGTGCTGAAAATTCCGGTGCGCTCGCGGGCAGGCAACGTGACCCTCAAACGCGGCGTCACAGTGGGCAACGAACTGCTGCACTGGTACCTGAGGATCATGCAGGGCGTGATGGACCGCCGCACCATCACGGTCCGCACCTTCCGCACCAACGGCGAATTGCTGGCCCGCTACGAACTGCTGAACGCCTACCCGGTCAAATGGAGCGGCCCAGCCCTGGCTGCCACCGGTGACGCCGCCGCCATAGAAACACTGGAACTGACCTATCAGGGCGTCCTGCTGCTGAATACCTGATCCAGACTCCCCCTGCCCCCCAGCCCACTTCAAACGACGTCACCCAGAAAGGAGGGGCCATGTCAACCTTCAAAACCCGTCTGGACAGCCTGCGCCATCCAGAATTTTTGGCCGTGACGCAGCAAGAGTTTGGAGTCGGCCCCGCGCCTCTGGTGGGCAGCAACCTGGCGGGACAGCCTTCAGCGACCTCCTTCTCCTCTGCACCGTTTTCCTCTGCGCCAGCGGCCCCGGCTGCTGCGCCGACCGTCTGGCGCGTCCCTGCCCGGTTGGTGTCTGTGCCGCCCTCAGCCGTGCCTATGCCGGAAGCCTCTGCTCCTCTCTTCCCCAACGAGCCGGAATGGAACCGCCCACTTTCTGCCCCCCCGCAGGCGAACCGGTCTCCCGAACCCGAGGCAGTCTCGCTGCAAGCGGTGGCAGCGTCCCAGATGGCCCCTGCTGCCATTCCAATTTCACCCCTTCCAGTTGCGCCTTTTTCGACCCCACCAACTCCAGAAGTGCCCTTTTCAGATCACATCCAACAAGAGACTGCTTTATCAGGCGCATCTCCTGTCGCGCCCAGACCGGATGAACCACCGACCCAGACCGCTGACACAGCCCAGTTCCAGGCCCTGACCGACGCGGCTTTCCCCAGTCCTCAGGAGTTGCTGACCCGCGCTGAGGCTGTGAATCCGGCGTCAGCTTCCACGCTGCCGACTGATCCTCAGGACTCCCCCGCCGCAGCCGACGTGCCCACCCGCTCCACACCGCGCCGCGCCACCTTCCGGGAAGTGATGGCCCTCAATGATCTGGCACAACCTGAACCGGAAGCCGCCCCCATTGCGCCCGTGCCTCAGGAGACGTCTCAGGCAGGCTCGGCCAATTCCGATTCCGACTCGGCCCCTGCGTCTGTACCCGTTCAGGCCGCGCCTATTGAGATCGCACCCGTCCAGCCTGTTCCACCTCAGGAAGCTGCGCCGCTCCTGGCTGCGGCTCTGGCTGCCCCAGCAGCGTCACTGGCTCCTGACGCCACAGAGGTAACCGAACCTCAGACTGCTGCCGCTGTTCAGCCGTTCGCGACTTCCGCAGACATGGCCCCTCCGACTCCGGCTCAGGCCCCAGAGGGACAGCCTGAAGCGCCTTCAGATCAGGCCGAGTTACGGGAAGTCAGCACGCCACAGGTAAACGTTGATCCCAGCCCTGCGGCCGCCTCTCCCGCGCCTGCGTCCCCGCCGTCCGTTGTGGCCCCAGACGCTCTGACTCAAGGAGCTGGTTCCCGGACACCAGCCATCACGACAGATACCGATTCTTCTGCATCTGCTGCGCCCGCCCAGGCAGAACAGCCGGAGACCAGTGAACCACAGGTGGAGGCCGCCCAGACTGTTGAGGTAGCCCCAGAAGAACCCCCAATCTCGGCAGAAGCCGTCGGGGCCCAGCCTGCCACGCCCACAGAGCAGAGACTCAAGGCCGACGAGTTGAAGGCCATTGAGGCCATCATGCGCGGCGGCGACCTGGATATCGGAGTCATCCTGCCGCGCAGACCGCGCCCCACCCGGCGTCCTGCCGCAGAGGCCGACGCAGGCAGCCCGGCCAGTCCCTCTCCCCGCGCCCCCACTGCGCCCGCGTTCGAGGAGTTGCCGCACGCCGAGGTCATGTCGGTGTTTGACCGCCTGAACCGGATGGCCGACGCCGAAGAGGAGGGCACCACCGAAACGCGGATGCTGAGCTTCGAGGAATTGACCACTGGGCAACTGCGCCGCGCCCCAGCAGCGCCGAATCCGCCCAGTCCGGTGCAGAAAGCAACCGGTCCCTCCGGAGCGTCAACTCCCACGCCGCCGCTTCCTGCAACGGTGCCCTCTGCGGCTCCGGCTGCCGCTTCCCGTTTTCGCGCCACTGCCCGGCCCCGTGCCGATGGACAGGCCACCAGTACGCCGCCCGCTGGCTCTGGCCCAATTCCCGCTTCACCCGGTCAGACGGCGCGTGAGCCGCAGGCCCGGTCTCAAACCGCAGATCAAAGCGACGAAGAGGGACATAGTTCAGCGCCGCCCGTCGAACTGGCCGGACTGCCGCTGGCTCCAAGAAACGTCGGCATGGCAGAGGCCATGAATCCGGGTCAGGGTCAGCCTGAAGCACCAGTGCCGAATATGGATCGACCAGATGTGGACCAGACCAGATCCGGGGCCACCCCTACACAGCTCAGTGACCCAGTGAACGACGCTTCTTCGGCCGTACAGGTGACCGAGCAGGAGCCTCAGCCTGGACCTCAGCCGGTGCCAGAAGGTGCCCTGCCCACCGCCCAGGCGCGTGCCGCTGCCAAAACGGCTGAGCAGGAAGCGGCACCAGAACCTCTGACGCAGGCTCCTGCTTCCCTCACAATTGACGCCGCAAGCGACACCCTCTCCAGTGTCAATCTCTCCAGCACCGAGCTACTGGCAGCGGCGACCCGGCCTCTGCCCGCTGCCCAGATCACAGACGGAGAGACTTTGAGCGTTGCGGCCCCCACCCTGCCCACGGTGGCCGCTCCTGCGGGGGCCACTTCACTGGGACTGGTACAGGAGAGAGGCGAATCCGCTGAAACGTTGCCTGTGGCCCTGTTGCCCGACGTGCAATCCAGCGGTGCGCTTCCGCTGTCGGTCTCCCTTGTGCCCAGACCTGTGCCGACAGAAAGCCGCACACTGGCAGACGAGCAGACACAGCCCACCGCGACCAACGCCTCAGCCGGGGTAGAACCAGAGTTGGCTTCCCTCCCACTCCCGTTTGTTCAGGGCAGCCTACCCGACCTCTCCCAAAACGACGCTGCACACGAACTAACCCAGGCGGTACGGGGGGTTTCCATCATCCCGGCGGCATCTTCTGCTTTGCAGGCCCCGCCTACCCTTCCAATCGCGCGCACTTCCAACACACCATCTGATCTGCCCAGCGTTCATACGCCCAGCCTGATGCCGTTGCCCGCACCGATGCTGGAACCGAGTCTGCCCACGCCGACGTTTCCCGCTCCGGTTCCACAGGCGGTTTCTGTACCACAGGCAAATATTGCCGCAAGATTGATCCCTGGCTCCAGCAGTTCTGCGGCAGCCAGATTCCCGGAAGCTCGGGACGTTGGGATGGTCCCAGTGACCCAGCCATCTGCACTGGGTTTAGCCACTGCAACTCCTGTGGGGCACTCCAATCTTGCAGTCGTGGTGCAGACCATACCCGCCATACAGCGTCAGGCAGTGGAGGCAAGGCAAGTCAGGGTGCAGCCCACCGAGGGACAGACCTCAGAACTGCTGCCAGAAGCGATGCAGTCAGCCATTGTAAATCAGGAGCCAACAGGCCAGGAAGCGCCCTGGGCACCCGTTTTTCCCGACCCTTTCGGTCAGGTGATGGTGCCTCCTGCTGACGCGCCACCTGCTCTGCCCACGCCGTATAGCTCCGGCCCGCTGGCCCTGCAACCGATGCCCGCGTCGCTGCCTTCTCTGTTCGCTTTCCCCGGTATTGCCCCGATGCCTCACCTTTCAGGCCCACTGTCTGTTGGCCCAATCCCGCCGCAGCTGGGACAAGTTCAGCCGAGCCGAGTGCTGCCGTCGCAGACGCTTCAGCAGGTGGCGATCACGAATCTGAACAGTGGCAATCCGAGCGCCGGGAATCTGATTCTGCCGCCGCTTCCGTCGGTCAATGTGGAAGGTATGCGGCTGGCTCAAACAGGGGTGACCTCATCACTGTTGGTGGCTGCTCTCCCGGCAACGTCCCTTTCTGCTGCGGCATTCTCCCTTACCCTTCCTTCTGGCATCCTGCCTCTGTCTGCGCCCACTGTGCCTCTGACAACGCCTGCGGCTGCAGTCTCTGTCCTGGCTCCCTCCGTTCAGCCAGAGGCAACCTCATCACTGTTGCCTGCTGCTCTCCCGGCAACGTCTCTTCCCACTGCGGCATTCTCCCCTACCTTCCCTCCTGCCCGCTTGCCTCTGTCTGCGCCCACTGCGCCTCTGGCAACGCCTGCGGCGGCAGTCTCTATCCTGGCTCCCTCCGTTCAGCCAGAGGCAACCTCATCACTGTTGCCTGCTGCTCTCCCAGCAACGTCTCTTCCCACTGCGGCATTCTCCCCTACCTTCCCTCCTGCCCGCTTGCCTCTGTCTGCGCCCACTGCGCTTCTGGTAACGCCTGCGGCGGCAGTCTCTGTCCTGGCTCCCTCTGTTCAGCCAGAGGCAACCTCATCACTGTTGCCTGCCGCTCTCCCAGCAACGTCCCTTCCCGCTGCGGCACTCTCCCCCACCTTCCCTCCTGCCCGCCTGCCTCTGTCTGCGCTCACTGCGCCTCTGGCAAGGCCTGCGGCGGCAGTCTCTGTCCTGGCTCCCTCCGTGTCGCGGCAGATGGCGAATGCTCTGGGCGTGCGGGTCAACGATATTCCTGTCGTGCAGCACGCGGGCACACAGCCGATCCTGAACCAGCACCGCGCCGAGGCCCTGACCATCGGAGACATCGTGATCCTGGGGCCGAATGTGGACCTGAGGTCGCCCTCTGGCCTGGGAGTGCTGGCCCACGAACTGACGCACGCCCTCCGCGCCCGCAGGCCCGATTTTGTGCCCCAACTGGTGCAGGCAACACCCAACCGCAATGCAAGGGCCAGCTCCCTGGGCGAAGAAGCCCTGGCCCTCCACGTCGAGGGCGCGGTGCGGGCATCGGCCAGGGCGCAGGGGCAGCCCAGCCTGCAGAATCGCTCAGAGACTCCGGTCCATTCATTGGGGGTCAGTCCATCATCTAGCCCCGCTGTACAGGCCACGCGCCCCCGTCCGGTGAGCGCCGCGCCGCCCCGTCCGGCCTCAACGGGCTTCACACCAGCTGCCGCACCGAACACTGCTGCTCCTGCCCGCCTGCCCGCCCCCTGGGAGCCGATGCCGTTCTGGGAAGACAGCAGCAGCCAGGCTCCGGCAGCGGCTCCAACCTTCCAGCCGAATGCCCTTCCAGCGGCCCCCCCTCCGGCTGCCAGTCCTTCCAGTGGCCCGGCCCCGATCTACGCCGCGTCCACAGACCGCCAGGTGACAGAACCCGCGCCCCCTCCTCCGGCCCTGCCCAGCCCATCGCCCAGCGCCGCACCCACCTCGTCGCCGTCTTCTTCCCCAGTCGCCGCCACCTCGCGCCAGCCATCAAAGGCGCAGCAGACCGATCTGGATCTGTTGGCACAGCAGGTCTACGGCGTTCTCAGGCGCCGCCTGGAAACTGAAATGAGGAGGCGGACATGACCCAGTTGCCGGAGCACGAAACGCACGGACAGGACGCAAGCGAGGTGCGGGACGCGCTGCCCAGGGTGTTGCCCACATCGAAGGCAGGCGAGGCGGGCGTGACCTGGGCCGACCCAGACGCTGATCCGAATGCAGGTAAGACAGGAGCTGAGTCAGCCTCCAGGCAGACCGACCAGACCCAGGACGATAACGGGACAGAAACGTCCGCTTCCCTGCTGGCGAGGCTTCAGCGAGGGCGGCACGCCGCGCCCAGTGGAACGGCGCAGGAACGCGCAGAGCAGACCCTTCCCCCGGAAGACACCTTGCGGGCGATTCTGAAAACCGCCCCCCTTGATCTGCGGCTGCACGGGGAGGCGGACGCGCCGCTGATCGAGGGAGACCGCGCCCGCGCCCTGATCCGGGAGACGCGCTCCGGCGGGCAGATTCAGGAGGATGATTTCCGGCAGGAATCCGAGCTGCGCCCCGAGGATCTTCAGGAAGTCCGGGCCGAGCGTACCGAGTTGCTGCGGGCCTATTTCCGGGCCAGAAGGGGCGCTGCCGGGCAGACCGTCTCTCTACAAGATTTCCAACAGAACTTTCTGGTCGAGAGCGGCTGGTTTGGCCGCAGCGCGTGGCTGGAGCGTCACCTGCTGGCCCCGTGGAGTGTGCAGCAGGCTGCCCCTCCCCATTCAGATCAGTCCACATCTGGTCAGTCCAGCCCTGAGCCAGCCACGTTGATGATGGCCCCCAGAGGCCGCGCCCGCTTCGGCTCGTTTGTCCGGGTATCGCAGGGTGGAGGAAAATCTGGACGGGAGGCGCTGGAGGCCCAGACCCGCCGCCCGGAGGTGGAAGAGGCCCTGGCAAAAGCCCGTCTGGAAGTGGTGAGGGCCGCCACCATCCGCCTGTTTGCCGACTGGGAACAGGAGACCGACGACCTCCCGCCCGCAGAGCGCCGGGCCGACCAGCACACCGACCCTTCCCCGTAACTCCGCCCCTATCCATCCAAGCCCCCTTCTCCTCAAAGTCGAGACTCCCCATGCCCTCCCGAACCCCCAAATCACGTACCGACCCGGAGGCCAGCGCCCCGCCTGCCCCTTCCTCTGCTCCGCTCTCTCAGCTTGTGCCGCCGCATCAACTGCTGGCCGCCGAGGTGGACCTGTTTCTGCGGATTTTCGAGGGCGACGACAGCGGAGACGCCAGCGCCCTGCTGCAAGTCCACGGCGGCGGGGAGAACCGGCTGCACCGCCTGTCCCGCGCCTTTGATCTGAGCGAATTTGAGGGCGCGGTGGTGGGCCTGTGCGTGGCCTGCGAACTGTTTCCGCTGCGGTTTCGGCGGGTGGCGGCGGCGGCACTGGGATTCGGAGACGAGCTGAGCATGGGCACGCTGACCCCGCATCTGGCCCTGTTGTGGCTGGGTGGACTGGAAGGAGCGTCGCCGCAGGCCTTTTTGCCGGGAGGGCCGCTGCTGCGCTGGGGGCTGCTGGACACGCGGGCGGGCCTGACCTTCGACCAGAGCCTGCGCGGGCTGAGCATTCCGGCAGGTGTGCTGGCCTTTTTGCAGGGCCACGACGCGCCTGACCCGGCGCTGGACGGTGTGGCCCAGCTTATTCCGGCGTCGCTGGTGGGACAGGTGGCCCTCAGCGACAGTCAGGAAGGACTGGTGGGCCAGTTGCAGGGCTTTCTGGACGGCGACCCGGCAGGGCGGGCGGGCCTGCTGTACGGCGCGGATGCCAGCGCCCGGCAGGAGGTGGCCCGCCGCGCATTGGGCGGCCTGAAAGCGGGCGTGCTGGTGGTGAATCTGGCGGGACTGAACTCATCGGGGCCAGGTTCATCAGGTTTGGCACAACCCGCGAAAGAGGGTCAGCCTGACGAACGCGCCGCCCGGCTACGGGCGCTGGCCCGCGATTCGCGTCTGAAGGGCATGGCCGTGCTGCTGGACGCCACCGGAGACACCGAGGAAGGCGCGATGGGCAACCTCGTGGCCGCTGCGATGGACGCCGCCGCTGGCCCGGTGGTGGTGGTCTGCGAGGACGCCCTGCCCCTTCAGGTGGCCCGCGCCGTGCTGCCGCTGGAGGTACACAAGCCCAGCGTGCAGGAACAGCGGGCGCTGTGGGCCGCCGCTCTGGGCCTGCCTGATCCCCAGTTGGCCGCCCTTCAGCGCCTCACCGACCAGTTCCATCTGGACGCCGCCCGGATCGGATCGCTGGCGCGGGAGGTGCGGGCTGACCTGCCGGGAAATGCCGGGTATGCAGCGCGGCTGGACCGGGCATGGACGGCCTGCCGGGTGGCGGGTCGGCGGCGCATCGGCGGGCTGGCGCAGCGGGTCTCAACTGGAGCCACCTGGGACGACGTGATTCTGGCCGACTCCGATCTGAGCGTGCTGCGGCAGATCGTGGCGCACGTGCAACACCGCGCCGCCGTGAACGACCTGCTGGGCGCTCCCACGGGCGGGCGGGGGCGGGCGGTGGCCGCGCTGTTCAGTGGCCCCAGCGGGACAGGCAAAACCCTTTCTGCCGAGGTGGTCGCCAACGCCCTGAATCTGGACCTGTACCGCATCGACCTGTCAGGCATGGTCAGCAAGTACATCGGGGAAACCGAGAAGAATCTGAAACTGGTGTTCGATGCCGCAGACGACGGCGGCGCGGTGCTGCTGTTCGATGAGGCCGACGCCCTGTTCGGTAAGCGCAGCGAGGTCAAGGACGCGCATGACCGCTACGCCAATATTCAGGTCAATTACCTGCTTCAGCGGCTGGAGGCCTTCAGCGGCGTGGCGATCCTGACCACCAACCTGGAAAGCAGCATGGACATCGCCTTTATGCGGCGGCTGCAATTCGTGTTGCCCTTCCGCGCTCCGCAGGCCCGCGAGCGCGAGCGGCTGTGGCGGCAGGTGTTTCCGGCGGGGGTGGATGTGGAGGGACTGGACTTTGGTGAATTGGCGCAGGTCACGCTGGCCGGGGGCAGCATCCGCAACGTGGCCGTCAACGCCCTGTATCTGGCGGTATCGCGGGGCGAGGCGCTGGGCATGAACCTGATGCGCGAGGCCCTGCAACTGGAATTCCGCAAGACAGGCCGCCTGAATCTGGGGAGTGGAAGCAGCTCCGGCACGCAGAGCGGCGCGTCTGAACTCGGCGTCCGGGGGCAGGCATGACCCCAGATACCGACGTGCTGGGTGCAGGCTGGGCCTTTCCGGTGGCTGTCAATCCGCGTGGGCGGGTGGCGATGGTGCGCGGCGAGCAGGCCGTGACCCAGAGCATTCTGATGTTGCTGATGACCCCCAAAGGCCAGCGCGTGATGCGCCCCGAATACGGCTGCCGCATTCACGAACTGATTTTTGCGCCCAACGACGCGACCACGCTGGGCCTGGCGGCCTATTACGTAGACGAGGCGCTGAGGGTCTGGGAACCGCGCATAGAACTGGTGCATGTAGACGCCACCACCGATCCCGCCGACGCCTCACGCATCCTGGTTCACATCGAATATCGCCTGCGCGGGCAGCATCAGCCTGCCTCGCTGGTGTTCCCCTACTACCGCCTGCCGGAAGGCGAAGAGAGCTAGAATGATGCCCTTCTCCCCCACTCTGTTTGCCCATGCCAGAGCCAGCCGCTCTGTATTCTTACCCTCTGCCTTCCTCCTCTCTGCGCCTGCTGAAATCCGAGCTTCTGTCGGCACGCCTCTCCCACCCCCCCCTTTCCACTCCTTTCACCTGTTCTGTTCTCGCCGTCTGGTGCCCACCGGACGCGGAGGTTCGTAAGTGCCCCTGCCCACCGTGAATCTGGATGACCGCCGCTTTGATGACCTGCTGGACGAGGCCAAGCGCCTGATTCCGGTGTATTGCCCCGAATGGACCGATCACAACGCCTCCGACCCCGGCATCGCTCTGCTGGAAGTCTTCGCGTGGATGACCGACCTGATGCTGGCCCGCGTGAATCAGGTGCCGCAGAAAATGTTCATCACGTTCCTTGAGATGATCGGCCTGCAACTTGATCCACCCCGCGCCGCCACCGCGCCCGTGACCTTTTACCTGAGTGCCCCGCAGGACACGCCCCTGAGCATCGCGGCGGGCACCGAGGTGGCGACCATCCGCACCGAGGTCTCGGAGGCCACCGTGTTCAGCACCGAGCAGCCGCTGACCGTGCGCCCGCCCGAACTGCTGAACGTGTACAGCGCCAACACCGTCTCGGCAGACAACCAGTTCGTGCAGCACGATCTGGGCCGCCTGAGCCTGCCAGGACAGAAATTTCCGGTGTTCAGCCACCAGCCGGTGCCCGGCGACGCCTTCCTGCTGGCCTTCGGCGCAGACCTGAGTCACCATGTGCTGGCGCTGGTGCTGACAGTCGAGGTGGCCGGTGGGGCCGGGGTCAATCCGCAGGAACCGCCCTTTGTCTGGGAGGCGTGGCAGGGCGGGGCGCAGCGTTGGGTGCCCTGTGAGGTGGAATACGACGGCACGGCGGCCTTCAACGTGCCCGGCGAACTGATTTTGCGCCTCCCCAGCTTGCAGGAAGGCGAATTTTTTGGGCAGGTGGGCTTCTGGCTGCGCTGCCGCCTGACCAGCGAGCAGAATTACGCGGGCTACAAGGTCAGCCCCGACGTGGAAGCGATCCAGGCCGAATCGAGGGGCGCGACGGTGGCTGCCCGCCACGCCACGGTGGTGTACGGGGAGCTGCTGGGCGAAAGCGACGGCAACGCGGGACAGACCTTTCAACTGATGTACGGCCCGGTCCTGTCGCCCGAACCCGATCAGGATGTGCTGGAGGTGTCCCAGCGGGCCAGTTCGGACCGGCCCGGCTCCGACCGGCAGAGCGAAACGACCATCTGGACGCCGGTGACCGATTTCAGCGATTCCTCTGCCGACGACCGCCATTTCCGGCTGGACCTGCAAGACGGCACCGTGACCTTCGGCCCCACCCTGCTGCAACCCGACGGCAGCGTGTACCGCTTCGGGGCCGTGCCGCCCGCCGGAAGCACCCTGCGGATGCGGCGTTACAGCTACAGCGGCGGCGTGCTGGGCAACGTGCCCGAACGCACCCTCAGCGTGCTGAAGTCCAGCATTCCGTATGTGGCGCGGGTGGTAAACCACAAGCCCGCCACCGGGGGGCGCAACGCGCAGTCCCTTGAAGACGCCATTCAGCGGGTCCCGCGCATCCTGCGAACCCGCACCCGCGCCGTGACCCGCGACGATTACGAGTTTCTGGCCGAGCAACTGGACGGCGTGGCCCGCGCCCACTGCCTGACCGCCAACACGGTGGCGAGCGCGGCCAACTATCCGGGCAATCTGCGGGCCGTGCAGGTGCCTGCCGGACGGGTCACGCTGGTGGTGCTGCCTGCCCTGCCGCCTGCCTCCGACCCGGCGGGCCGCATCGCGCCCGAATCGCTGACCCTCTCGGCAGAATTGCGGGCGCAGGCGCAGGCTTTTCTGGATGAACGCCGCCCCATCGGAACGATTCTGGAACTCAGGCAGCCGCAGTACGTGTGGCTGAGCGTGACCGCCACGCTGCGTGCCCACAGCGGCGCCAGCCGCAGCGAACGCGACCTGCTGCGCCGCGCGGCACAGAACGCGCTGTACGCCTACCTGAACCCCTACACGGGCGGACCGGAGGGCACAGGCTGGCCCTTTGGCCGCACGCTGGGCATGCCCGAACTGTACGGCCTGTTGCGCGGCCTGCGCGGCGTGGAAGTGGTCGAGGACATTCAGGTGGTGCTGACCGAACCCGGCCAACCCCAGCAGCATGAAGCCGTGTCGGGCAGCCTGAACCTGCCTCCACAGGCCGTGATCGTGTCCGATATTCACCGGGTGGAGGTGGAAGGATGACCGGACCGGGAGACGCAACGAACGGACCGGAGCTGACCCCCTCCACACCCAGCAGCGGCGGTCAGCTCAGCGTGCGGCGCGGCGGCGAGACCCTTCGGGCGGTGGCGCTGGAGATGCGGCTGCTGTCGGTGGGACGCACCCCAGACAACGGCCTGCCCCTGCCCGACGCGGGGGTGGCCATCCGGCACGCGGAACTGGCCCGCGACGACAGCGGCCAACTGCTGCTGACCGATCTGGGCAACAATTCCACCTTCCTGAACGGACGCCGCCTTCAGGCCCACTCGCCCACCCTGATCGGCGCCGGAGACGAAATCCAGATCGGCCCCTTTTCGCTGACCTACAGCGCCGACGCCGCGCCCGTGCCCCTGCCCGCCGCCACCGACAGAGCAACCCGGGTGCGCGATGGGCTACGCCTGCATCCGCTGCGGCCTGCGCGGGTGCCCCAGCGCCCACAACTGCTGTCGGGTGGGGCCAGCAGCTACCTCGCTTACCTTCCGGCCCTGTTCGAGGAATCGGATTTTGCGGGGCGCTACCTGCGCATCTTCGAGAATCTGTGGGAGCCGCTGCAACACCGCCAGGATCATCTGGCGATGTATTTCGATCCGCGCACCAGCCCGCCCGAATTTCTGAACTGGCTGAGCGGCTGGCTGGGCCTGAGCCTGGATGAACGCTGGCCCGAACAGCGGCGGCGCGAGTGGGTGCGCGAATCCATGACGCTCTACCGCTGGCGGGGCACCCGTTACGGCCTCACGCGGGCGCTGGAAATCGCCTGCGGCGTCACGGCGGCGCTGGAAGAGGACGCGTCCCGGCCCCATCACCTCAAAATCGTGGTGCCGGAAGACGCACAGGAACCGCCCACCGATCAGGCCCAGCGGCGCGAACTGGTGGCCGACATCGTGAGCCAGCACACGCCCGCGCATGTGCACTACGAACTGGAATTCGTGACCCTGACCACGCAGACGCCCGCACCGGGAGGCCACCCATGACCACCTCGCGCATCATGGCGCAGTATCAACTGCTGCGCTCGCTGGGCACGGGCTGGCTCGGTGAGGTCTACGCCGCCACCGATCTGGACGACGGCAAAACCTACGCCGTGCGCGTGCTGGCCGACACGAACAAAGCTCAGGCGCACCTGCTGATCCAGCTCGAGGGGCTGCTGAGCAAGGTCATGTCGCTGAGCCATGCCCATATCTTGCCCGCCGAGCCGCCCAGCGAGCGGGACAACCGGGTGTTTTACCGGATGGTGCTGGCCGAACGCGGCTCCCTGCGGCAACTGCTGCAATTCCAGAGCCGCGCCCAGGAACCCGCCGACCTGCTGGTGGCGCTGGACCTGCTGCGTCAGGCGGCCAGCGGGCTGGCCTACGCCCACCAGATGGGGCTGATGCACGGCAATCTCAAGCCCGAAAACCTACTGCTGCAACCGGGAAAGGCCCTGCTGGGACGCGGCGGCTACACCCTGCAACTCAGCGATTTCGGACTGGCGGATCTGCGCTCGGCCAGCTACGGCACCCATGAACAGCTGGGCAGCAGCCTGACCTACCTCAGTCCCGAGCAGTGCCGGGGCGTACAGGGCGACCCCCGCAGCGACCTGTACGCGCTGGGCGTGATCCTGTACGAACTGGTGACGGGACTCGTGCCCTTCGAGACCCGCACCGCCGCCGAAGCCTTCGAGCGCCACCAGTACAGCGCCGCCGTGCAGCCCAGCCGCCTGCGCCCCGGCCTGCCCGAAGACGTGGAAGAGCTGATCCTGACCTGCCTCGCCAAGCGGCCCGAAGACCGGCCAGCATCGGCAGCGGCGCTGGAACAGTCCTTGCAGGCCATCATCAACCGGATGCTGCCCAGCGGCCCAGAACCGACGGTGGTATTGCCGCCGCTGGCGCAGATGCCCCAGAAGCCGCAGGTGGTCCCGCCCACCGACCGCTCCCCACATCCCCGGCTGCTGATCTACGGCGAAGACCGCCAACTGCTGCGCCACGAGGTCCTGCCCAACCCCACCGCCACCATCGGGCGCGGCCCCGGCAACGACGTGGTGCTGGATCATGCCGGAATTTCGCGCCACCACCTGAGCCTGGAATTCCGGCCCGGACAGGTGCTCGCCACCGACCTGAACGCCACCAACCCCAGCGTGATGGACACCGTGCCGCTTCCGGCGATGACCCCGGCGACCTGGCCCTACGGAGAACTGCTGTACGTGCGCCCGTACTGGCTGTACCTGCACGCGCCGTACACGGTGGCCGCCCAGCCGCGCATCGTGGTCAATCCGTCGGTGCTGGAACTGACCCTGACCCCCGGCGTGCCCAGCGCCCTGCCGCTGGTGCTGGCGAATACCGGGCGCACCGTGGATCACTTCCGCCTCAGCGTGGAGGGCGTGCCCGAGCACTGGATTCAGAACGCCCATTTCGAGGTGCAGCTGAATCCCGGCACGCAGGGACCAGCCACACTGCACATTCTGGTGCCCCGAACCCCGGACGCTCTGGCCGGAGAGTACACGGCGACGGTGGTGGCCCGCTCCCGCGAGAATCCGCAGGAGATGGGCCGCGCCGAGATGCGCTGGACGGTGCTGCCGTATTTCGAGACGCAGGCCACCCTGACGCCGGGGCTGCGGCGGGTCTGGTTCCGCACCCGCTACGACCTGAGCGTAACCAACGGCGGCAACACGCCCCTGGTGTACTCGCCCACCATTGCCGACGACGAGGACGCCGTCCGCCTGCTACCGCGCTGGCAGGAAGTGTTTGCCATGCCCACCAGCGGCAACCTCAGCAACATCGTGAACCTGCGGGCGGTGCTGTCGGGCATCTGGATGCGGCTGCGCGAGGGCATCGGCAAAATCCGGGTCGATAATTTTGTGGCGAATGTCCACACCGATCCCGGTCAGGGCATGGGCCAGCCCATGAAGGTGCGCGTGCCCATTCGCTGGATCGGGACGACCACGCACCGCAACCTGAAAGTGCTGATCAACGCCGACCGCCACGACCCCGTGCCGGTGCTGGCCCGGCTACAACACAATCCATTGATTCCGCTGTGGCTGCTGCCAGTGCTGCTGGTCCTGCTCGGGCTGCTGGGCTGGTGGGTCACGCGCCCGCCCGAAATCACGGCCTTCGCGCTGAAGGGCAACGCGCCCCTGACCGGGCAGGCCTTCGTGCTGAACTGGGACACCAGCGGGGCACGCAGCGTCCGGCTGCTGCCTTCCGACGCGGGCAAGAACGCGGCGCTGAAGGGTACGGGTCAGCTCGGCCTGCCCGGAATCACGCAGGCGAGCACCTATACGCTGGTGGCCCGCGGCTGGCTGCGCGAATCCAGGCGCGAACTGACCGTGACGCCCAAGCTGCGGGCCGCCGAAATCAAGGTCTTTACCGTCAGTCCGGCCAGCGGCAAGATCGGCAAACCCATCACGGTGGCCTGGGAAGTGACCAACGTGGACCGCGTGCAGCTCGAGCCGTTCGGCACGGTGGCGGCCAAAGGCAAGCAGAGTTTTACCCTCACCAAAGACGTGACGGTGCGCCTGCAGGCCGATTCGGGCGGCGGCCCGGTGTCGCGCAGCACCGACGTGACCGTGTTGCCGCCCAGCGTGGCCCAGTTCGATCTCTCGGCCCAG
Source organism: Deinococcus aquatilis DSM 23025 (assembly GCF_000378445.1). Lineage (GTDB taxonomy): Bacteria > Deinococcota > Deinococci > Deinococcales > Deinococcaceae > Deinococcus > Deinococcus aquatilis. Next base: position 105,835 of record NZ_KB899700.1, read on the forward strand.
ACCCTGACCGCCGGGCAGACCGCCACCCTGCGCTGGAACGTACTGAACGCCACCAACGTGACCATCGACCCCATCGGCCCCGTTCCGCCGCAGGGCAGCGTGCCCGTGTCGCCCACCCAGAACACCAGCTACGTGCTGCGGGCCAGCAACGGTCTGGAAGACGTGCAGGCCACCGCTGCCCTCACCATCAGCGCCCGCCCGCCCAAGATCACAGGCTTTTCGGTGTCGCCCGATACGGTCAGTGTGGGCGGCAACGTGACCGTGACCTGGAGTACCAGCGACGCCCAGACGGTGCAGCTGACCACCGCCTCGGGCACCCAGTCTCTGCCGACCAACGGCAGCCTGCCCGTGTCTGCGCCGGGGCAATCGGGCGTGTTTACGCTGATCGCCACCAACTCTTCGGGTCAGCAGGACACCGTATCGGCGGGCGTGAACGTGCTGGAACCAACCCCGATCGTGATCACGCCGCCGCCCACGCCTGATCCTGTAGTGGTGCCTGATCCTGTACCAGAACAGACCCAGGACCCGACGCCTGCTGTCGTGGCGACGCCGACCCCGACGCCCACTCCCCCCTCAACACCGGCGCCGACCCCGGCAGCCCGTCCTTCTGTGACTGCCCGTGCCGCGCCGCCTGTGCCGCGCCCCACCATCACCTTTCCCGCGCCTGCCAAAATTCTGGCCTTCCGGGTAGACAAGCCGCAGATCACCGGAGCGCAGCCGGTCACGCTGAGCTGGCAGGTACAGGGCGTGAACACGGTGCGGATTCAGCCCCTGATCGGGCCACTGGCGGGCCGACGCTTTCCGGCCACGGGCCGCGTGGTGCTGCAAGTGGCTGCCGATACCGCCTATACGCTGGTGGTGGGCGAAGGCGAGCGCCCGCTGAAAGCCACCGCCAAGGTGAATTTCACGGCCCCGCGTGTGGTGGCTGCGGCTCCCCCGCCCCGGCCGACGACACCGCCACCCACAACGGCCACCCCGACTCCGGCCCCCACCACCGCCGTCCCATCCCGGCCCACCGTGGCGCCGCGTCCCACGCCTGCGACGCGTCCGGCGGCCACCCCTGCTCCCACCGCCCCACACGAACTCGACGGGCAGTGGCAACACAGCTTCGGCAGCATGGTTCTGAAGGTCAACCGCACCCGCGTCACCGGAACCTTCAATTTTGGCGAGCGGCGCGACGGCGTGCGCGGCACCATCACCGGATCGGTGTTCGGCAGCCCCGGCAGCTATACCGTCAATGCCCGCGTGACCGTGCCTGACGGGGAAGCCAACAATATTTCCTTTGTGGTTCGTTTCAGTTCCGATTCCAAGTCGTTTGCAGGCCCTTACAGTGAGCGTCAGCAGAGCGAGCGTTGGTGTGGCTGGCGTCCCAACACGCCCAAACCGCAGGATTGCCGGTAAACCGGGGCGACACGGGTGGGCTGTGGGAAGACACGGATTCAGAGGTCAATTCTTCGGCCAGCACGATTTTTCTCCGGTTCATGACTGACCACGCCCACCTTCCACTTTCCGAACTTCGTAGGCCGCAGGAGGTTTCCCCATGTCCGACGGACAGCTCGCCAAAGCCCAGATCATCCGCCTCGAACCCACCCGTGAAGTGATTCCCTGCATGTTCAATCCCAAGGAATACACCATCACCAAGAACGTGAACTGGGGCCAGGCCGACAACAGCACCAAGGACGCCTCCGACCTCACCTTCGGCGGCGGCAACACCAGCAACATGGCGCTGGAACTGTTTTTCGACACCTACTACGACCGCCCCTCGGAAACGGTGGTGGAGGATGTCCGCAAGTACACCGACAAAATCTGGAACCTGACCTATATCGACGACCGGCTGCGCGACCCCAAGACCAAAAAAGGCCGTCCGCCCACCGTGCTGTTCGTCTGGGGCAAAACGTGGCTGTTCGAGGCCGTGATCGAGAGTATGGAGCAGCAATTTACGCTGTTCATGCCCAACGGCATGCCCGTGCGGGCCGTGGTGAAGTTGCAGCTCAAGCAGGCCGATAACGGCAAACTCAAGCCCGGCGGGAGCGCCGATACCTATCAGATCAGCGAACAGTACCGCAGCGCGGCGCGGGCCAGCCGGGGAGGGCTGGACCTCCGCAAGAACAGGAACGACACATGACCGCCAGCTCGCCCTCCTCCGGCGCTCAGGTGCCCAGCAGCGTGCGCGGCGCGGTGGCGCAGCTGTACCTGACGCTGGACGGTCAGACCCCGCCGCCCGAACTGATGCAGGCCCTTCAGGAAGTGGTGGTGGACAGCAGCCTGACCCTGCCCGACAGCGCCACCGTGACCTTTCGGGACGCCAGCATCGACCTGATCGACAGTGACCGCCTGAAACTGGGAGCCAGGCTGGAGGTGACGGCGGCGGTGCAGCGCGGCGGCGAGCAGGAAGCCATTTTCCGGGGCGAAATCGTGGAGGTGGAGCCGCAATTTGAGGGCCACACCCAGACCCTGACCGTGCGGGCCTTCGACCGCCTGCACCGACTGGCACGCGGCAACCAGACCCGCTCCTTTCAGAATGTGACCGATATGGACCTGGTCCGCAAAATCGCCTCCGAACTGGGCCTCAAGGCCGAGGTGGGCGAGGCGCGGGCGGTGCACGACTACGTGCTGCAACACAACCAGTCCAATCTGGCCTTCCTGCGGCAGCGGGCGGCGCGGCTGGGGTTCGTGCTGTATGTGGAAGGCGACACCCTGCACTGCCACGCTCCCAAAGGTGAGGGCACCCTGGAACTGCGCTGGCGCGAGAACCTGAGTGCTTTTTTGCCGCGCCTGAGCAGCCTTGACCAGACCAGCCGGACCACCGTGCGCGGCTGGGATCCGCAGAAAAAGCAGGCGGTGGTGGCGCAGGCCGAGCGCGGGCAGGGGAAAGCGCAGGTGCAGGACCCGACCCGCAGCGAGCAGGTCAGCCAGAATGCCTTCAATCTGCCCGCCCCCGAAACCCAGAGCGGGACGGTGGTGCGCCAGCAAGGCTACGCCGACGCTCTGGCACAGGCCAGCCGCAACCGCCGCGCCGAGGGACTGGTGGAGGCCACCGGAACCTGCGGAGGCACGCCGCGTCTGACGGCCGGAACCACCATCAAGATCACGGGCGTGGGCACGCGCTTTGAGGGCGAATACGTGACCTCCAGCGTGCGCCACCGCTACCGCACCCAGCAGGGCTACGTGACCGAATTCAGCATTTCTGGCGGGCGGGAAGAGGGCGTGGCGGCAATGCTGGGCGGCCCGGCGGCGGCGTCCGGGGCAGCGGGCGGCGGCAGTGCGGGCAGCGGCCAGACCGGATTCATGATCGGCATCGTGACCAACAACGACGACCCGCAGGGACAGGGCCGCGTGAAGGTCAAATTCCCGGCCCTGACCGAGAAGGATGAGAGCGACTGGGCGCGGGTGGTCAGTGTGGGCGGCGGCCCCACGCGGGGGGTGATGTTCACGCCCGAGGTGAACGACGAGGTGCTGGTGGGCTTCGAGCAGGGCGACATCCACTTTCCCTACGTGCTGGGCGGCCTCTGGAACGGCAGCGACGCCCCGCCCAAAGCCAAGGCGGAGGTCGTGAAGAGCGGGCGCGTGACCAAACGCATCATCCGTTCCCGGCTGGGCCACGAAATCATTCTGGACGACAGCGACAGCAGCCCCAGCATTCTGATCAAAGACAAGAGTGGCAATGAGGTCTTGCTGGATTCCAAGGCCAACCTCATCAAGGTGAGCAGCAAAGGCCGGGTCGAAATTCGCGCCCAGAGTGGCGTGCTGATCGATGGCGGCGGCGGCAACGTGGACGTGAAGGGCACACTGATCAACCTGAACTGAGTAGGTCGCCGTTCATCTTTAGATGAACCGAGCAGAGCGAGTACCGAAGAAAGTATGTCGTCGTGGGAATGGAGCTTTATCCCGCCCTTTGGGATCAAGCGGAATGTTAGCGACGACGTACTTAGAGAGGAGCGTGGTCAGTGGTGTGTGGGCAAGGCAAAAGGCGTGGTGACGGATGAATCCAGGTTTAAATCGAGCGATAGACACGCTGTCACCCGTGCGGCGCAAGGAGATGATCCCATGAGCAATCCAGCCAGTCTCACTGCTCCTGTCCTGCTGACCGACCCCCTCAGCGGCGCGGTGTTCCAGTGGCCCACCCGCCCCAGTGAAGTGCCTCCCAGCGGCGCGGCAGACCTGCAAGAAGTTCTGGACCTCTGGGGTCAGGTGTACCGCCTGCCCGCCTCGGCGCTGGCCCCCTACCGCCTGAGCACTGCCGAGGCCGAAGCCGCCGCCGCCCAACTGCTGGGCGACCCGGATTATCTGGCCCATCTGGTACGGGAACTGAACGTGGACGATCTGGGCGATCTGCTCAGTGCCCGCACGCCTGAAACATTTGCGGCGGCATTGGGAGCAGATCAGGAGAATCTGGCGGCGGCAGAGGCCCGCCTGAGTGCGCTGGAAGTCCGCCTGGCACAGGCTCAGGACGCTCTGGCGGCAGCACCAGCCCCGGTTCAGACCGGTCTCCCCTCCTCGCCCACCGACCCGAAACAGCATCCGGCCATGCTGGCACTTCTCAGCCTCCTGAGCCGGGTCTCGCCGCAGTGGATTCAGGGCACGCTGGCAGGCCAGATCCCGGCTCCAGTCGCGCCGCTGGCTGTGCCGCTGCCTGCCCTGCCCAGTTTCGATTACGCGGAGCTGCTGGGCCGCCCACTGGAGATAGCACTGGAGCCAGAGCATGAAGGCTAATCTGGCGCTCTGGCTCGGCGGAGCCTGTCTGCTGGTCTTGCTGCTGGCCCTCGTCTGGATGCATCTTTCGCTCGTGCAGGACTGGCGGCGGCAACAGGCATTGGCCGGGCGCGGTGTGGTGGTCCAGGCGCGGGTACTCGAATTTTTATCGGCTCCCGGCCCACGCAGCCTGATGCCGCAGAGCAGCGTGCGCTACCAGTTGCCCGCTCCATTGGCGTTGGTGGGCACATTGCCGATTGGCGCAGAAGCCGCCCAGCAGGCCCAGCGAACAGGCCGCGTGGCCGTGCGTTATCTGCCCGACCAGTCCAACGTGCAGGCCTTGGACGGCACCGGATTACCGCTGACGTTGGGGGCCTTACTCCTGGGGCTGGACCTCTTCGCGGGTTGGGCGGCGTGGCAGGTGTGGGCTTCTGGCCGCCGTACAGGACGCCGGAACGCAGGGCAATACAGCAGTGAGGTGAGGCAATGACGGGTTGGCAAGAAGAGAAGCGGCAGGAGGAACTGAGAAAACGCCGGTTGCAGGGGGAAGGCACGCCGGGCAACGCCTCCGACCTGAACTCCCGTCCGTCTGGGACAGGTCTGCCGCAATGGGAAGAACCCGCCCCGGACGGACTGACGGGCACAGCAGACAGTGCGGCTCCACTGAGAACGGGGACAGCAACAACCTTCCTTAAAAACGGCCCGGAGGTCCCGCCCCTACCTGGTCTGCCCAGTTTCGGCAACATGGGCGAGACGCCGAGCCTGCCTGCTGGCGTCGGGACAGTGCCTACCTCTGGGCCGCTGGCCGCCCTGGTGGGGCGTCTGGCCGGGCAGTTACAGGGCCAGCGGCAGGCGCGGGCAGCGTCGGGGGCACTGGATCAGGGCGCGGAACTGGGCACCATGAAACAACTGGCGCTGCAACTCGCCCAGCAGTACCGCAAACTGGGCACGCAGGCCACCCCCACCGACCTCGCCGCCGCGCTGAATGCCCTGCCGGATGCCAGCGACCGTCAGTTGCTGGGCCGCGCCGTCGTCGGACTGATCTCGGCCATGCGCCCCGGAGAACGGGCCGCGCTGGAACGGGCCGTGAACGACCCCGCAGCGCTGCTGGCCGAACACGCCAACCCACAACCCACTCCCCCGGTGCAGGTGAGCGCCAAAGCGGCACCAAGCGGCGTGCTGCGGCCCGCAGGCGGGAGCGAAACAGGAGGCGTAGCCGCCCCAGCAGCGTCCGGAAGCCCGGTCGTCACGGCCGTTTCGACGACGCGATCAGGTACACCGCCGACCAAACGTCCGTCCACCACGCCTCAGGGCCGCCCCACTCCGGCCAAAACCACCCCTGCACCGACCAGGAAACCAGTCACCGCAGCGCCACGGGCCAAGACGCCCCAGAGCAAACAGGCGGCGGCACCGGCCAAAGCTCCGGCCAATAAAGCTGCTCCCAAAGACCTGAAACTGGTCCGTCTGGACGCTCTGAGCGCCAGCGGTCTGAATGTCCGGCCCACCGCCACGCTGGGCAAGGCCGCCGTGTTTGAGCCTCGTGAATGGGGCAAATTGAAGCAGGCGCGGCAGCAACAGAAGCGCCAGCCGGAGCAGGCCGCAACCCAGTCTGAAAAACAACCCAGCAGAGCGTCCGGCAAGAAACGCGGAGCCAGCCCCGTGCCCAGCGTGACGGTGAAGGCCGCCGCCCTGAAAAAAGAGGCCGACAAGGACCGCAAGGCCAACCAGAAAGCGCTGACTGCGGCCCTGGACGCGGCGGGCAAGCAGACCGCGCAGATTGATGCGGCGCGGAGCAGCGGCGCGGCCAAGGTGCAGGGTGCGGCGCGGGCCGCAGAAGCCCGCATCGCGGCGGCGCTGAAGACGGCAGAGAGCCAGATCGCGGCGGCGGCGAGCGCGGCCACAGCGCGGGTACAGGCGGCCGCGACCCGCAGCACGGCGCAGGTCAATGCGGCGCACCGGAGCACGGTGCAGGGTATCCGGCAGGAGGGGGCGCGGCAGAAACAGGCGGCGCAGCAGGCCCTCACCGCCCTGAAAACCCAACTCACCAGCGCCAAGACGGCCCTCGATACCCGCACCAACGCGGAATTCAGCGCGGCAGTTTCGGGGATGAAGGCGGCGGGCAGCACGGTGGCGGGGCAGGCGACGGCACTGGGCAACAGCCGTGCCAGCCAGTACGCCGCTGAGGCTCTGCCCAAACAGAGCGGCTGGGAAGACTTCAAAAACGGGGAGGACTATCCCAAGAACAAGCGGCAGGCCAAAGTAGACGCCGCCCGCGAGGTGGGCAAGAGCTTTGCCGAGAGCTTCAGGGAGGCGGCCAACGAACAGGCCGCCAAACTGCCGGAGTCCAAGGGAGCCGTGCTGCAAGGCAACGGGCAACTGTTGGCGCAGTACCTCGCTTCTCTGGCCCAGAGTCAGGCGGCCCTGTTTGCCCAGATGAATGCGGCCCAGCAGGCGGCAATCCGGCAGGCCGACGCCCTGAAAGCGGCGCAACTGGCCGCCATTGCCGCGCAGAAGCAGGCGGCGGTGGCCGGCATCGCCCAGACCCGCAGCAGCCTTCAGACCGGGGCACGTCAGACCGCACGCCAGCAGCAGGGCGCGGTGAAACAGCAGGCCAGCCGCAGCGTTTCGGCCCTGAGCACGCAGGCGGCGCAGGCCAAAGCAGGGCTGACCCGTCAGATCGGAGCGGCCCGCACAACCAGTGCCCGTCATCTGGATCAGGACTCGGCCACTTTTGCCAAGGGGATGGCCGGATTTCTGGCGCACATGCGGCAGGCCGCGCAGGGAGCCAGCCGGGGAATGACGACCAGTGCGGCGGGCAGCGCGGGCAGTCTGACCCGCACGGGCACGCAGGCCGCCAGCGGTCTGACGGCGCTGGGCACGCAGGCCCGCACGGCCTGTACGGCGGCGGCCACCAGCGCCAGCACGGGCCTGACACAACTGGCGGCCCAGGCCCGGACAGCGTTCGGAACGCAGGGCAAGGCGTACAAACAGCAGAGTACGGCCATGCTCACGGGCATTCGGGCCAGTTTCAAGACCACCGGCGAGCGTTTCAAGACCGACACCAAGAAGGTCGGAGACTCCCTGAAAGGCAAGTTGGGACAGGCCATCAAGGACTTTCAGACCGCGCTGGTGGCGGCCAAAGATCAGGGCAGCGGGGGCAACAAGGCCGAAGACCCGACCATCACCGAGAAAGCCGAAGCTGCTGCCGACGCCGTGAAGCCGCGCTGGAAAGCAGCGGTGGGGATCCTGATCGACGTCGTGGTGGCGGTGGTGGTCACGGCGGCGATGGTGGCCCTGGCTGCCACCGGCATCGGCGTGGTGGCCCTGATCGGCCTCGGCATCCTGATCGGAGCGGCCAGCGCAGTGGCCAGTCAGGGCCTCAAAGATCTGGTGGACGGCAAATTCAGCGGCTGGAAAGCCTACGGCGCGGCGGCGCTCGGCGGGGCCATCGGAGGCGCGTTCGGGGGCGTCGGCGGCGCGGCAGCCACAGCACTCACCAAGGGCGTCACCACCGCGTTGGTGGCGCGTGGCATGGGCAAACTGGCCCAGACCGGCATCACACTCGGGCTGGAAGGCACCATCAATACCGGCGTCGGGCTGGCGGGCGAGGTCGCCAGCGGGTACGCCAATCAGGGCGTGTTCGGCATCAAATACGACCTCGGGGCCACCTTCAGCGCGGGCAATATCGCCAAGAACCTCGCCATGAACGTGGGCGGCAGCGGCCTTGCTCGGCTGGGGCAAAGCCCACGCATCCAGACCTTCCTCAACGACAAGGTGGGCGGCCTGACCACCCGCTTCCAGACCGAGTTTCCCAATACGGGCCGCACGCTCAGCCGCTTCAACGCAAGGCTGGACGACGTGGTCCTGAACAACCGCGCAGTGGTGGCCGCAGGCGAAACGCTGACCAACTTCGGCACCAAACTGGGCAGCATCGGCGGCAAGGGGATGCCCGCGCCGCATGTTCCGGCCCCGCCCGCCGGGAGCGCAGGCCACCAGAACACGCCCACCACACCGGGAGAAACCCCGCCGCACCTGCTGGGCGACCAGACGGCGGGAACCCCCCGAAACGCGGCCACCACCGAGCCTCTGCCCGTCAGAGAGACCGGGACGACAACGGCAACGGAACAGAACGCCAGAGCCAATAACGGCGGCGAATCCACCCCCACCAACACGCCGCCCACCGCAGACGCGCCGCAGCAGACTGGGCGGGGGGGGACCCAGCCCGAAACGGTCCCGGCGGAGGCCAATGCCCCGGCTGGCCCTGACCGCAGCACCACCCGCGAGCAGTGGAAGGCCCAGCAGCATCAGCAGCGCATTCAGGCGCGGCAGCAGAAGGCCTTGCAGGAATTCGACCAGAAGTTGCAGACGCGCATCAGCGAGATTCCCGACAGCCCGGCCAAGCAGAAAATGCTGGAATACCTGCGGCAGGTCGATGATCTGGACTTCTCCACGCGGGGCGATCAGTCCAGCTTCTATTCCGGCCCCGGCAACCGCGACATGGCCCTGGATCACCTCCAGCGCGGCGGCGACGCCATCGACGGCACCCCAGGCGGGAAGGCGCTGGAAGCCCTGGCGCTTTACAAGGAATTTGAAACCGATGTCCGGTTGGCCGATCTGGTCTGGATGAAAGCGTCGATGAAGTACGCCACGGGCGCGAGCGGCAATATTCACCTGTTCGTGGACGGGGCGCTCCCCACCCGCGTCTTTGCCACCATCGAGCGGCCCCTGCTGGAAAGCAATCCGCAGATCGACCGCTGGAACCACTATCAGAATCCGAATCGGCGTAGCGCCACCACTCAGAATGCAGGCGGGCCGGATGTGACCCCAGTCGCTCCGACCACAGACCCGGCAGCACTGGGCAGTACAGCAACTCCTCCGAGCACGGCGACTCCCACGAACACAACCGATCCCGCCGCGCTGCCGCCCTCCTCTGTGCCCGACAGTCCGGTGCCCCACGATCCAGACGCCGACGCGCTGGTTCAGAACACCCCCTTTGAAACCCAGAGCGGCGGCAGCCTGACCGATCACCTGTCCAGGGCAGAGAATCTACTGCTCAAAACAGGCAAACTGAATCTGTCGGGCGGCGTTTCGGGGGCGCACAACATGGAAGCCTTTTACGCCGCCATCGAGCAGGGAGACGGGCAGGTGCTGACCAAGACGCCCATCGTGGATATCAACGGTGACGTGGTGCCGGGACTGTTTGAGATCGAGTACCAGGTACCCAAGATTCAGGGCAGCGGCAAGGACGCCGATCAACCGGTCCGGGTCGGCGGACAGATTCAGTACAAGACCAAAACGCTGATCAAGACGGTCTACGATCCAGCCGTGTACACCGACGCCCAGATGACCATTCTCGCCGAGCGGGCCGCTGCCGGGGCCTATCCCGCAGCCGAGAACGACTTCATGAACAATTTTGTGACCAACCCCAATTACACCGCAGGCAGGAGCCAGGGCTACAGCACGGCCTATGCCGGAATCAATTTCCAGTTCTACCTCAGAGACATCCAGGGCACGGCCACCGTGACCAATTCCCATCCCACTAGATAGCCGAGGCACATCACCATGACCCAAGCTCAACTTCAGTTTCTTCAGGCCCAATTTGCAGCCAGAGTCGCCCTGTGCGTTCAACCCAGCGACCTGATCGCCCAGGGCATCGAGCACGACGTCGCCGTGTGCCTGAGCGGGCTGGACCTGCTGTCCAGACTGTCCGGGGGAAACTTTATCCACAAGCTGGCCAGGGGCGGCGTGCAGTACGATTCTTCTGTCAGCATGGAAGCCTGGGAAGATGACACCGACGATAAATACGGCTGGCACGATCCGTATTTCGAGGGCTACCGCATCACGCTCTTTCCCGACGTGGCCCTGCCGATTGATGAACATGTCAATCACTACGGCGTCCGAACCCAGGGGTGTATCGGCTACCTTTCTTCTCAGAATGTAGGAGACATTTTGGCTGCTTCGCAGGTCATTGACATTCCGGCCCCGGTCAGCGACTTTCTGGCGGATAAACTGCAAGGGCAGCGCGGCAAGCAGCCCCACTCTCAGACACACCAGGACGGCCCATCATGAATCCAACCGAACAGATCAGAGAACTGGCCGATTCTATCGACGGACGTGGGCAGACGCTGGGCAGCGGTTCCGCCCGCGAACTGGTGGACGACTGGCTGGACAACGGTGAACCGGGTGTGGCCCTCGAAATGCTGGCCGAGGCTGTCGTCGAGGACGATGTGCTGATCTCCACCGAGGACTTCGATCTCTTTGAAGCAGTTTCCCTGGAACTGGGAAATTCGGAACGGGTCATCAGTGCCTATCTGCAAAGCCTGGTCGAGTGATATGGCGCAGCAACAGAGCGGGGCAACAGAACTGGAAGGCGGTACAGACATGAATGAACTGACCAGAAAAGGCTTTCTGTGGGTCGAATCGTCGGCAGGCGAACGGGTTCAGGTCACGGACCGGTTCCGGATGGAATATCAGGACGGCGACCAGCTCTACACCGTGGAAACCGAACCTTCACTGGACGCCAAACCGATCTATGTCAGCACCCTGACGCGGGAAGGTGGGGGCGCACCTCTGCCGGACGCCGAGCGCGAACAGGTGCTGCGCCGCATCCTGACCCTGCTGGAATTTTCGCAGGACCCTTACGTCCTGGTGCGCTGATCCGCCCATTCAGAAAACTCCCTGAACCGGAAGGCCAGGGAGTTCTCCAGATTGCTCTCTATCGTGCCAGTCCCCTGCATTAACGCCTCAATCTTCACCTCGCCGGAGGTGTGGGCTGGCCCGCAGATCTTGGCAAACCGGATTCAAAACCCTTGAGCTGGACCTTGAGCCGGAATCTGTCTTACCCCAGGCCAAGGAACCGGGCGGCGGCTCCCTCTCCGTAAGAGAGCGGTTCGGTATAGCCCTGCGGCAACAGGCAGAGGGATTCACCCGTCAGGGCAATACAGCGGTCCTGATCTCCAGCCGTCGGCCCCACCGCATTCGGAAGGCGGTAGATGTACAGGGCACCCTGGTAGACCGCCATGCCCACGCTGTCACCCGGCGGCGGCTGAAGGTTCAGAACGATGTCTCTCGTCCGCAGAACGGCAGACGCCGAACTGGCGCGGTCTATGTCCCACTGAGCAAAATCCAGTTGGGCAATGCAGAATTGTGGGGTCTGTACTTCCACTACTCTCATCGAGTCTCCTGATGCCGGCCCCAGTCCACCGGAGGTGGGGGGGGTCAGTCCGTGTCAACTGAAATCTGAAATCAGATTGACCTTTCAGGCGTTAACGGCTCGTAAAAATAACCCTGGCCGCGGGGCGCAAACAACCACCTCTCCGCTTCGTTAAGCAGGTGTGAAGGGAGTTGGCGACCGGACACAGGGTGGACGGAGAGAGGGAATGTGAAGTGCCTCTGTGCAGTTTCTTCAGGGCCGCGGATCAGGGATTGACGTGCAACGTGGGGGTGGGTTCGCTCAGCTCCCCGCTGCTGCTGACGGCACGGATCACGTACTGCGAGTCGGCCTGACCCTGCGGATCGGTGAAGCTCTGCCCGGACAACAGGTCAGACACCTGCAGGGGCAGCGTGCCCGACAGACGGTACACCACGTAGCGGGCGGGGCTGGGGCCAGTCGTCCAGCGCAACTGCACGCCCGCCTTCTCCGGGAGGAGCGTGGCCCGCAGATCGGTGGGCAGGGTGCTGCCCGCGGGTGCCGGAAGGGCGGCCCGGATGGGTACGGCAGGCTGGGAACGGTTGCCCGCACGGTCGAGGCTCCGCAGGGAATAGCTGTAGGGGACGCCCGGTACGGCGGTGGTGTCCTCATAGGTGCGGATGGCGGCGCTGAGGGTGGTCAGGACCGTCTCTGGGGCCTTATCCGTGGTGCGGATGACCTCGAAGCCAGTCAAGTCCGGCACCTCAGCCTGAATCCAGTTCAGGGTCAGGCTGGTGGGGCCAGCGATGACCGCGGCCAGCACCGGCGGAGGCGGCGGGGTGGTGTCCAGCAGGGCGGCGGTCACGGTCACGGAGGGCGCGGATTCGATCTGGGTGGTATTCACGGCCACCACGCGGTAATGGTAGCGGGCCTGCACCCCCTGCGGGATGGCGTCCAGGTAGGTCGTGGCGGTGATGGGCAGCCCGGTGAGCAAAATTTCCTGGGCAGTGGACTGTTCGCCCTCGGAGCGGTAGACCCGGTAACCGCGCAGGTCTGTTTCCGAATTGGCGGCCCAGGTGAGGGTCAGGGCACGCTCACCGGGCGTGACGGTCAGGCCGCTGGGGGCGGCGGGCGGCGTGAGATTCTGGCCGGTCGCGCCCGTCAGGGTGCCTCGCCCACCGACCCGTCCGGTTTCGTCAGCGGCAGCCAGGGCGTACAGGTAAGGCACGCCCCCCTGCACGTCCTTATCCACGTAGGTACTGGCCGTGGGGCCGAGCCGGGCGATCACGGTCAGGCTTTCCGGCGTGATGCCCCGCAAGACCAGCAGCGTGCGGATGCGCGGATCAGGATTGGGCGTCCATTCCAGCGTGACGGCGCGGTTGCCAGGGGTGGCGCGGGTCAGCTCCGGGCTGATCAGAGGAAGGGCGGCGCGAACGGGCAAAGTCACCGGGGCCGTGGGCAGCGACTCCCGGCCGAACAGATCGACACTGGTCACCTGATAGCGGTACGGCACACCGGGCTGGATGGCCGCGTCGGTGAACACGTCTCCTCCGGCCCCCTGCGTGCGGAAAAACGGAGCAGGCTCCAGCCGCGCAAAAGGGCCGGTGGCTGAGGCACGGTACACGTTGTAGGCCACGACCAGACTGCTTTCTGCGCCTGCTGGAGCGGCCCAGGTCAGGCGTGCCGCCGCCGGGACCGCACCGACCTTCAGGGCAGAGGGGGCAGGGACAGGCGACGTGGAGCCGGTGCGGAAGGTCGCGCTGCCCACGCGGGTCTGGCTCTTCCCGTTCACGGCGTACACGGTGACGGTGTGCGGGCCGGGGGGCAGGCCAGTCAGGGTCGTCAGAATGCCCAGCGCACGGGCGTAGGCAGGCCGGGCCACCACGTTGAGGCTGAAGATGGCCCGCTGAACCCGGTTGCTCTCGTCGGTGATCGGCGGGGCATAGATGGCGGTCACGGCGTTGTATTCGTCCTGCGTGAGGCCCAGGGCCGCTGTGAAGGGCTGCGGTGAGGCGACCGCAACAGAGCGCGCTCCAGCCGCGCCGGTCACCTGAAGCAGAAAGCCGCCGCTGGGAATCACGTCACCGGGCAGGAACCAGCGCAGCAGCGCTCCGTCTGGGGTGGGCAGCGCCGCGACGCCAGCCTTGACTGGTTGCGGGCTGCTCTGCGGATTGATCTGGGCAGCGGCCAGGCCGAGCGGGGTCAGGCTGAGGCTGGTCAGGAGAATCAGGGTGGGAAGGGTACGCATAGGCTCCTCAGGAACGGCAGGCGGGCAGACCCGGAGGCCAGACCCGCGCGGGGCCGTCAGAAATTCACTTTGGTGTTCACACTGAAGTTAATGTCGGGAATGACGGGCAGGCTGACGGAAGCCGCCACCTTGCCGTCGAAATACCGGGCGTCGCTGGCGAGGTGCAGTTTGCCGTCGAAGGTCATGGTGGCACCCACGTTCACGTTCAGGCCGCAGCCTCCGGCGCTGGCACTGGCGCTGGCTCCAAATTTCACGCTGCCGTCCAGGGCCACGGGCACGTAGGTGATGCCGAATTCTGCGTCCAGGCTGGCACTGGCCTTGATGTTCCAGTGCCAGCTGCACACCAGCAGGCTGCCGCTGTCGCCCTTCTCGAAGCCCCACGTCACGCCCGCACCGACTTTCACGCTGTCGCGGTCGATCATCAGGTAGCCCCGGGCCTCAGGGACTCGTGGAAGATTGACGACGATGGGCGATTCCTTGGTGCCCACGTACAGGTGCTGATCATCGCCCGAGAACGGCGCGTACAGTTCCAGCGACCCGCGCAGTTTCATCAGGTCGTAGAGGTTGAGTTCGGCGGCGCCCGCACAGTTCAGGCCGCCCACACTGGAAATGCCGTTGGGGCCGACGCAGGCCTGAACGAGCAGGCGACTGGAGGAGGGCAGGCTGACCAACCCGGAGACACTGACCAGGGCGCGGCCATTCGGGGCCGTCTGCACCAGCGTCTGACCGGGTTTGAGCAGCCAGAGGTCAGCCTTCATATCGAACCCGCCCGTAGTGTCCACGTTCAGAACGCCCTTCATGAACGGTTTGATCGGCGGATTCTTGTCCTGCTTCACGCTCAGGAGCGCTCCGGCCTGGAAGACCATGTTCGGCCCGCCCTCGCGGAAACGCGGAGGCTGATCCAGTCCGCCGGGCCAGTCCATGTTCACCAGGAGTCCACCCTGAAGTTCATAGAGTTCGACCCGCTTGACCGTGACGAGCGGTTTGCCGATCTGCGCACCTGTACCGATCGACGCCAGGACCGAACCGTATCCGACCGAACCTGCGCTACCCGAGCTGAAATAGTTGAAGTTGGTACCGCTGAACCGGCCAAAGAGGGCCTTGGCATTCACGTCCAGCAGGCCAGCCATGTTCATTTTGCCGTCACCGCTGAATTCCAGCCTGCCGTCCGTGGTAA
The DNA here is from genome assembly GCF_000378445.1 of Deinococcus aquatilis DSM 23025. GTDB lineage: Bacteria > Deinococcota > Deinococci > Deinococcales > Deinococcaceae > Deinococcus > Deinococcus aquatilis. Next base: position 121,081 of record NZ_KB899700.1, read on the forward strand.
ACGCCCCGTCCAGCGTGATGTCGAAGGGAACCTTGACGACTTCTCCAGTCAGGCGGATGCGCTCGGTCGTGACCTTGACGTCCCGGCCACCCTCCACCCAGAAGAGGAGCGGTGAGTTGGTGTTGTTCACGGGGAGCTTCTCGTTGACCTGCAGGCGCCCGTTGAGGCCCAGGGTGTAGCCGCTGCCCTGACGCTGCACGCCCACTTCAGCCGCTGCGAAGGGATAGCCGAAGACGGTCAGGTTGGTCTTGCCCGTCACGCTGCTCCAGGGGCGACCGTCGAGACTCACGTCACCGCTGCCGGTCATGGTCAGGTTGGGCAGGCTCAGGTCGGTGGTGCCCAGCGCGGCGTCGCGGCTCACGTCGTTCAGCTTCCAGAGGGCGTTGCTGAAGACCACGCTGGCGGCTCCCTCAGAACTGACCGTCCAGGCACCCTGGCCCAGGTTGAGGCTGGTCTTGCCGAAGGAATGTTCCTTCACGGTTCCGTTGCCGCTGAGGGTAAACCGTGCGCCGGGCTGGGCGTTGGTATTCCAGCCCAGCGTGACGTTCATCCGCTCGTTGACCAGCGGCAGCAGGACCGTGCCGACGCCCTTGGTGGTCGAGATGCGGCCCGCCAGCACACTGGAGTGCAGGGAAGTCAGGTCGACCGTCCAGCCCAGCATGCCGGTACTGCCTGCCGCCAGATCGATGGTGGTGACGTACCCGGAGAGGTTGTAGGCCACGGCTTTGGTCAGGGTGACCGCCTGACGCAGGATTGGAGTGCCGACCGTCAGGCGGGCCGCAGGGAACACCAGACCCATCCAGTCATTGGCTGGAGCGGCCTGATCCTGGTAAGCCTCGGCCAGTGCACTGGAATTCTGCGCTGCCGAGAGATCGAGCGTCACCTCATCGGCGGCCAGAGTCAGGCCCGCTTCGGGCAGGGCCACGTTCTGAATGGCGGCGGTTGGACGCAGGGTACCCAGCAGATCGCCGGACGTGGCGGCCAGAGGAGCGTCGGTGAGGTTCAGGGTCAGGGGACTGCCGCCAGACACAGCAGGCAGAGTGACCGTGCCCCTGAGGGTGGCTCCGTTCCTGTCCAGCTTGAGCTGACCGAGGCGCAGGGCCGCGTCTCCCAGACGGGCGTTGCGAACTGGTTGGTCGTTCAGGGCCACGGTGACTGGATCGCCCTGATACACCAGGCCCCGGCGGTTGCCGTCCGAGAGCTGCATGGTCTGATTTTTGAAGCTCACGGTGACGTCGCCCACAGGGGTACCGCCCACGACCAGCGCCAGTGTGCCGCTGCCCGACAGCGTTATGGTGCCGCTGCCCGGCTGGAAGTACGCGCCCAGGTCCTCAACGGTCACGAGTTTCAGGTCAAAGGCGCCGAATGATACGGTCTGCGGCACGTTGAGGGCGTACCGGAGCGGGGAAAGGCTGGTCGGTGACGCGGCTGTGCGGGCGGGATCGCTGAACTCAAAACCCAGGGTGTGAGCCCCGACCCGCCGCTCGGTCAGCGACAGTGAGAGGGTCAGGGTGCCGCCACCTTCAGGCAGCACCTCGTCCACGCTCTTGTAGGGTTGACCGTCGATCAGCCAGCGACCCGACAGACGCCCGCTGCCCCGGTAGTTGATGGTGACGGCAGCACTGAAGGGCTCGAGGGTATTGAGCAGCAGGTCCCTGGTTCTGTCGGGCTGAGTAAAGATCAGCAGGCCGCCGCCAAAGCTCAGTTCGATCTGCACCTGCACGGGCGTGGTGGCCCGCACGGTGTCCGGCTCGCCCCGGCCCAACAACCGCAGGGTGACCACATATGACCCGGAACGCGCGTAGGTGTGATCCAGTTGCACGTCTTTACTGCCGGTCAGACGTTCGCTCTGGCCGTCGCCGTAATCGATGAAATAGACCCCCTCGGGCAGGAGACCGCTGGCCTGAAAGTGATACCCGGCTCCCAGATCATCTACGTTCAGGACCCGGACGGCTTCGGTGGGCGGCACACCCACCCGAACTTCGCTGGTGGCTTCCGGGATGCCCCGAGCAGTCACGCGCACAGTCCGGACACCGGGGCCTGGGTACTCGTGCGTCAGGGTCGCGGCACTCTGGCCGGTGATCTGCTGCGCCGCGCCGTCCCCCCAGTCCAGGGTGTAGGTGGCAGCAGGCAACAGACCACTCAGGCGGGCGGTGGCTGTCAGGGTCGGCGCAGTCACTTCCAGAACCGGGGCCTGCGCAACCAGGGTAACGGGGGCGCTCGCCGTGCCGACCCGCGGCGAGGTCAGCGAGACAGTGTAGGTACCGGGCAGGGCGTAGGTGTGGGTCAGTTGACCTGTGCCAGTGGTTGGTTCCTGAAGCGTGATCGGCGTGATGGTACCGTCGCCCCAGTCAAGGGTGTAGCTGAGAGTGGCTTCCAGGCCGGAGAACCGGGCGGCGGCCTCCAGGCCCTGTGCGCTCAGGGTCAAGGTTCCGGCGGGCACCTGGACAGATACGGTTTCCCGGACGCCGCGCATATCGTCGGCGCTGAGCAGCACGTTGTAATCGCCGACTGCCGCATACCGGTGGGTCAAGGCCGTTTCGGTCACGCCGGTGACGGTGGCCGCCGGGGTACCGTCGCCCCAGTCCAGGGTATAGGTCACCACCGGGATAAGTTTCGTCAGGGAGGCCGCCGCGTTCAGTCGGTCAGCGCTGACCGTCAGGGCCGCAGTTGGCATGGTCACGGTGACCAGATACCCACGCGAGGTATAGCCCTGGGCCTGCTCGGTGCGGATGCTGAAGATTCCAGTTCGCAGGTAGACGTGGGTCAGGCGAGCCGTCGTCACACCCGTGATGGATTCGGTGGTGCCGTCAGCCCAGTGCAGCGTGTAGGACAGGGCAGGCACCAGATTCGTCAGGTCGGCGGTGACCGTCTGGCCTACCTGGGCGGCTTCCGGCGTGACCACCAATGCGGGGAAGGGTGCCCCGACCGTGGCCGTCACCGTGACGGGAGCAACCCCGCTGCGGGCCACCTGGACCGTGAAGGTACCGGGCTGGGTGTAGGTATGGGTCAACTGCGCGGCGTCGCTGGTGGCCGTCAGGGTTTCGGTGGTGCCGTCGCCCCAGGTAATCGTGTAGAGATCACCGCTCAACAGCCTGCCCAGCGTCAGGGTGGCCGTCAGCGGCCCGTCGGTAACCGCGGCGGTCGGGGTGGGTATGGTGGCCGTCACCGTGGCCGAAACAGCTTCGGTCTGCGGTGCGGCCAGCGTGATGGTGTACGTGCCGGGAGCGCTGTAGACGTGCGTCTTCTGGGCACTGGCAGTTCCGGTGACGGAATCGGTGGTGCCGTCGCCCCAGTTCAGGGTGTAAGTCAGCGCCGGAACCAGCGTGGACAGGCGGGCCGTGACTTCCCCGCGAACAAGCAAGGTGGTGGGGGTCACGGCCAGCAGCGGGGCAGGGGCCGTGACTGTCACGGTGGCCTTCACGGTCACCCTCTCCTGCGCGGTGGAGGTCAGGGTGACGGTGAACACGCCCAACGTGTTGTAGGTGTGGGTGCGTTGCGCGGCGTCTGTACGTTCCAGAACCTCGGTCTGTCCGTCTCCCCACTCCAGCGTGGACAGACCGGGCCGCAGGTTGGACAGATCAGCGGTGACGGTCTCGCCCAGCAGCACAGCAGCCGGAGTCACCTTCAGCACTGGCACCGGGGCAGACAGGGTCACTGTGACTGAAACCGGGGTGGCCGACACGGGCGCGACCGTGATGGACACCGTGATCGCCTGCGCGTAGGTGTGCGTCCGCTGGGAAGTTTCGGCGGCGGCGGTCAGGTTCTCCTTTACGCCGTCGCCCCAATCGATGAGGTACTCATATCCCGGCAAGAGGTTGCCCAGACTGAGGGTCGCGGTCAGGAGATTTGCCGTCGCGGTGGCGGTCGGGGTGGGAACGGTGGTCGTGGCGTTCGCGGAGACAGTCGGGATGCCGGGCGCTTCCAGATACACGGCGCGGGTGCCTGCCTCCGAGTAGGCGTGGGTTCGCTCGGCGGTCACGCTTCCGGTCAGTCTCTCGGTGGTGCCGTCGCCCCAGTTGAGGGTGTAGGTCAGGGCCGGAACCATCCCGGTGATACGGGCTGTCATGGGCTGCCCCACAGGCGCACTTGGAGGCGTCACAGACAGGGCGGCGTCCGGCACGGTCAGCGTCACCGAGGTGCTGACTGGCGTCAGGCCACCGGGAGGAGTCACTTGCACCCGGAAAGTACCGGGGCGGGGATAGCTGTGAATCAGCCGGACAGGCAGTTCGTTGCCAGAGCTCACGAACGACTCAGAGCTTCCATCTCCCCAATCAACCGAATAGGCGTACATGGGGGAAGGAATGAGAACCAGATTGCCCACAGACAGGGTAACTTTCAGTACGTCCTGTGTGGTACTGAGCGTTGGAACAGGCACACCGATGGTCACCGTTCCCGAAACGGGGGTGACACCCGGAGCTTTCAGCGTCACCGTGAATGTGCCGGTCAGGTAGGTTCCGAACCTGACAAAGACGTGGGTCAAGCCAGCAGTGGTCACGCCGGTCACAGTCTCGGAAGGATTTCCGTCCCCCCAGTCCAGGCTGTAGGTCAGAGAAGGCGCGAGGCCGGACAGGAAAGCCGTCACCGGCTGCCCCAGAGCAGCAGTGCTGGGCGTGATGCTCAGCGCTGCCACCGGAGCCACGGCCGTCACAGCCGCGCTTGCACTTTCTCCACCAGCCAGCGACACCCGCACGGTGTAGGTGCCGGGCCGGGCATAACTGTAGGTGCGGCTTACCTGGGCAGCGGCGGCAATCAGCTGTTCTGTGCGCCCGTCTCCCCAGCTCAGCGTGTAGGTCAGGCCCACGACCAACTGCGAAACCGAGGCGTTCACGGTCAGATCGGTGCCTGCCACTTCCAGCGCTGGCGGCGCACTCAGCCGCAGGGCAGCGGTGGCCGGGGTCATGCTCGGGGCCGTGAGGGTCAAGGTCACTGCGCCGGGCTGCGCGTACTGATGCGTCAGGCGGGCCGTGGTGCCCGTGGCCGTGAAGTTTTCAGTCGCTCCGTCGCCCCACTTCAGGACATACGGCTGACCGGAAACGAGTTGCGCGAGATCGGCCACAGCCTCCAGCCGCTGGGCAGTGACGGCCAGAGTCGCCGCAGGAAGGCTCAGCGTCACGGTGGTGGTGACTGGAGTGCTGCCCTGTGGCGTGAGCTGAATCGTGACCGTCCCCGGCTGGGTGTAGGTGTGGGTCAGTTGCGCTGTCACTGCCGTTGGCGTCAGGGCTTCGGTCGTTCCATCGCCCCAAACCACGGTGTAGGCATAGCCAGTCAGCAGGTTGCTCAGATTCAGCGTGGCGGTCAGCACGGTGGAAGTCGCCGTCACGGTCGGAGTGGGCACGGTCGTCGTTACAGTGGCCGTGACCGGAGTGGTCGCGGAAGAAGTCAGAGTAACGGTGTACGTACCGGGAGCGCTGTAGGTATGCGTCTTCTGGCTGGTTGCCGTGCCTGTGATGGTGTCGGTGGTGTTGTCTCCCCAATCCAACGTGTAGGTCAGAGCCGGGACAAGGCTGGTCAGATTGGCCGTGACTGTCTGCCGGATCGCCGCACTGCTGGGCGTCACCGTCAAGACGGAGTTCGGAGCTGTCAGCGTCGCAGTGGTGGTGACCGGAGTGCCGCCCTGTGGCGTGACCTGAATCGTGAAGCTTCCCGGTTGGCTGTAGGTGTGGGTGAGTTGCGCTGTAACTGCGGTTGGCGTCAGGGCTTCGGTTGTCCCATCGCCCCAAGCGACGCTGTAGGCGTAGCCCGTCAGCAGGTTGCTCAGATTCAGCGTGGCGCTCAGGACGGTGGGAGTCGCCGTGGCGGTCGGGGCAGGCACGGTGGTCGTCACGGTGGCTGTAGCCGGAGTGGTCGCAGATGAGGTCAGCGTCACCGTGTACGTACCGGGTTGAGGGTACACATGGGTCTTCTGCGTGGTCGTTGTGCCTGTTATCGAATCGGTGGTGTTGTCGCCCCAATCCAACGTGTAGGTCAACGCGGGGACAAGGCTGGTCAGATTGGCCGTGACTGTCTGCCGAATCGCCGCACTGCTAGGCGTCACCGTTAGGACTGAGTTGGGGGCTGTCAGGGTGATGGGAGTCGTCACCGGAGTGCTGCCCTGTGGCGTGACCTGAACCGTGAAGCTTCCCGGCTGGGTGTAGGTGTGGGTCAGTTG
>NZ_KB899700.1:127781-140202 GCF_000378445.1 Deinococcus aquatilis DSM 23025
ACCGGAGTGCTGCCCTGTGGCGTGACCTGAACCGTGAAGCTTCCCGGCTGGGTGTAGGTGTGGGTCAGTTGCGCGGTCACTGCCGTTGGCGTCAGGGCTTCCGTCGTTCCATCGCCCCAAGCGACGCTGTAGGCATAGCCAGTCAGCAGGTTGCTCAAATTCAGCGTGGCCGTCAGGACATTGGAAGTGGCCGTGGCGGTTGGAGCGGGCACGGTCGTCGTTACGGTGGCTGTAGCTGGAGTGGTCGCAGAGGAAGTCAATGTGACGGTGTAGGTGCCGGGCTGAGCGTACACATGCGTCTTCTGGCTGGTCGCTGTGCCTGTGATGGTATCGGTGGTGTTATCGCCCCAATCCAGCGTGTAGATCAGAGTGGAGCTGAGTTCGGACAGGTTGGCCGTCACGGTCTGACGAATCGGGGCACTGGCGGGCAGCACGGACAGCAGAGCGCCCGGCACGGTCAGGGTCACGGTGGTGGTCACTGGAATGCCGCCCTGTGGAATCACCTGAATGGTGAACGTACCGGGTTGGCTGTAGGTGTGCGTCAGCTGTGCCGTGACATCGCTGGCCGTTAGAGGCTCTGTGGCGCTGTCGCCCCAGTTGACGCTGTAGGTCGAGTTCTGGACAAGGTTTCCGAGGTTCAGGGTGGCGGTCAGGACGTTCGCCGTGGCCGTGACAATCGGAGGAGGAAGCGCGACGGTGACGGTGGTCGTCGCAGGTGGGCTGTTCCTCGGGGTGACCTGAATGGTGTAGGTTCCCGGCTGGAGGTAAGGGTGAACGAGTTGCACGTTGGGATCGCCCTGGGCAGTCAGGGTTTCGGTACTGCCGTCTCCCCAGTCGATGCTGTACTGATAGTCACCGACAAGGTTGCCCAGGTTCAGGGTGGCGCTCAGGCCGTTGGCGGTTGCGCTGAGGGTGGGAACAGGGGCCGCAACCCTGACCGTCGCAATGACCGGGGTAATTTCAGTGGCCGAGAGCGTGACGACGTACGTGTCCGCCCGACTGTAGAAATGCTCGTTGCGTACTTCTGTCACACCGGTGATGGTGTCGGTCAGGCCGTCGCCCCAATCCAGGGTGTAGGTCAGGTTGGGGTCGAGGGGTCTGGCGTCGGCCACCACCGGCTGCTGCAGAGAAGCGTTGGCAGGCGTGAGCGTCAGCACAGGTGGGGGTGAAGTGACCGTCACTTCCGCCAGAATCTGGGCATTCCGGTTGGCATTGGGCTGCACCTCGCTGATGATCGGAAAGGGGCGACCGGGCACCAGGTAGACGTGCGTCAGAACGACAACCGGGGTCTGTCCGCCGGGGTTGCCGAAAGTGTCGCAGGGACCGCTGAGGTTTTCGCCTTCCCAGCACAGGGTGTACTGGGCGTCTGCGGGAATGCCGTTAAAGCTGATGGTGAAGGGCGTTCCAGCCTGAACGGTGGGCACGTAGGAGACGGTACCGGGTGGGGTATATGCCTGCGCCGAGGCCAGACCGGGCAGCACGAACAGCAGCAGCGCAAGCCACCACTGACCGGAAAACGCCGCTCGCCGCAGAAACGGGAGAGGCGCAGAATGGGTGAAGGTCATCGGGACTCCTTGTCGGGAAAGCGGTAGCGCAGGCCCACGCCGTAGCGGTAGCTGGCGGGAGCAGTGGCGGCCACCGACCGTTCGTAACGGGCACTGGTACTGACGTCCAGACGCGGAGCGACGGCGTAGTTCAGGGTCAGGTCTGCCCGGCCAGTGAGGTTGGTGGGGGCGCCAAGCGCACTTTGTAGATTCAGACCCAGCCCCAACTCCGCGCCAAAGGCTCCGGCGGCGTAATTCAGGGTGCCGGTGGCCGAGCCGGAAGTGCTGTTGGGAGCGCGGGTATAGGAGAGGTTCAGCCCTCCCTGCCAGGGACGCTGCTGCCCGTTGAGGGATGCCTGGGCGCTGACGGTGGGCGAGGTATCGGGGGGAGCGGTCAGGCTGGCGCTGACTCCAAAGCGCAGGCCGCCAGCCTGGGTGCTGAGGTCGGCGCTGTAGACCGGTGTTCGCGTGGCCGGAATCAGCGAGACGCCCGCACCGACGTTCAGGCGTTCAGAAATCGCCAGGCGTGCGCCGACCCCCACAGCAAGTTGGGTACCGCTGGTGGCCGCATTGGTTCGCAGTTGCCAGGGCCCGGTCGCGTAGGTCAGTGCGGCACTGGCGCTGGGTAGGCTCCCAGCCGCCCAGGAAGCGGTGGCGGTGGTCGTCAGGTCAGGTCTGAGCCTCGCCGTGGCGCCGCCGCTCACATTCCAGCGGGCTTCCCCGTTTTGCAGGCTGAGACCGGGGGCAAGGTAAGCGGTGGTGCCCCCCTTGGCATACGCCAGCGACCCGCCCAGGCTGCCGCTCCACAGCACCACATCCTGCACAGGCAGTTGAACAGCGGTGGCCGTGGCTGTAGCGCTGGCGTTCAGCTCCCGGCTGAGCCGCAGCCCACTTCCCAGACTGACCGTGTGGCTGCGGTATCCGAAACTGGGAGATTCACTGGCCGACAGCGCGTATAAAACGGTGGTCGAGGTCAGGGCGACGCCCTCGGCTGGAGCCGGCGGCACGTAGGTGTAGACCAGGGTGGCGCTGGTGTCCGTGCGCCCGGCAGGGAGGTCGGCGCTGCGGCGGCCCGTGGCCTGAAAAATATGGCGCGGACGGCTGTAGCGCACGCCGAAAGTGACGAGGTTGCGTTCGGCACTCAGGTCCAGAGTCGCGTTGGGGCCAGCGCCCTGCGGGGTCTGGTAATGGCCCGAAACGCTCACGCCGTCCAGCCACCCCAGAGGCGGCGGGGCGCTGTAAAAGCGCACCTGAATGTTTCCCTCTGCGTGGGCTGAGCTGCCCAGGCCCATGGCCAGAGCCAGCGGAATGATTCCCCACCGGACTCTGTCATGCCCGGCCCCCACTCCAGAGCCTGCACATGTTGCGCAGAGGGTGGGCAAGGCTCTACCTGAAGTGCCCCTCACAGACCACGCCGCTTTACAGACGTATTCCGGTCGAATCTCAGGACAGTGGGATTCGGGCAGAGTGCGTCTGACACAGCACAAAACGCAGTTCTGACTATTGGCGAACCGGAAAAACGCGGTGCGGATAGCGGGCTCTGTAAAAGTGCGGCAGCGAGAGGGCGGCCAGCCAGTGTCATTGCCGCTCTCCGGCCGGGCCGAAGAACAGACCTAAAGAGGTCTTCAAGAAAGACATGGGAATCTCACGTAAGCACGCTAGAGCCTCCCGCGTTATTGAAGCGTTATGCCGTCAGGGGGGGCAGTAATCGCCTTCAGAAATCCTGAAGGTGCCTGGGACAGCAGTTGCCCGTACAGGTCAGTTGCCTGTTGGCCCCATGCCGCGTCCATGACCGACAGGGCACGCGCCACCTGGTAGTGCACGTCCAGCATGCCGCCGCTCTGGGCCAGGTGCGCGGCTTCCAGCAGGTCAGCCTCGGCGTGTGCCGCCCCGCGCCGCGTGGCCCGCAGGAGCAGGCTCCGCGCCAGCAGTTCACTCATCTGGCACGCACGGGCCTGCCGCACCGCCTCGTCTGCCAGAGCTGTCGCCTCCGTATGCCTGCCGCCCAGAGTGGCGACCAGCACCAGCGCCTGGTACGCAACCACCTGCGTCAGGGGCACCTGAACATGAACCGACAGTTCCTGAACGCGCTGGCCCCACCGCTCCGCCTCGGCCCGCTGACCCGAGAGCGCCTGTGCCGATACGAGGCCACTGAGGGCCAGTGAGAGCCGCACGGGATCGTTGATGTTCTGGGCAGCATTGACGGCCCGCAGCAGCAGTCCCGAGGCCTCCTCGTAGCGTCCGGCATACAGGGTCAGCAGGCCGCGCCGGTGCCACAGGTCCACCAGATGCGGCGGGTACGCGCCCAACGCTGGCTCCGCTGCTTCCAGTTCGAGCAGCGCCTTGCGGTAGCGGCCCTGACTGATTGACACGGTGGCCTGATGAACCCGCCGCACCCCCACATCAAACGGAGAGCTTGAGGGACTCAGCGGGGGGGCCAGAATCGCCTCGGCCTGCGCGAGCCGCCCCAGCGCCCAGTAGGTCCAGCCCAGATTTCCAGCGTACCAGACAGGGTCGGAGGGAGGACTGCCGGGGGTGGCGGTGGGCTGGAACGCCTCGTACAACTGGGCCGCCTCTACCAAGCGGCCACCCACCCAGAGCAGCAGCGCGTGCTCGTTCACGATCTCGGTGCGCCCCGGTGCCAGCGCCTGCGCCCTCAGAATCGCCTCTTCGGCTTCTGCGTACTGGCCCGCCCGCAGATGAACTGCGAAGCGGATGCGCCACAGCTCCGCCTGCTCCAGCTCCGGGAGGCGGTCACGCGCCAGTTCGGTGGCCCGCACGATCCGGGTCCGGGCCTCTTCCAGCCGTCCACATAGCCGGTACAGTTCGGCCAGAGCGGCGTGGATCTCGATTTCCCGGTGGAGACCCGGAGTACGCAGCAGCGTCGCCAGCAGCGCCTGTTCCGATCCAGCGGGGTCAGAGCCGCGCAGGGCCATTCCCAGGCCGTACTGCGCGTCCAGGACGCTGCTGTGCGCTGGATTCCCGGTCATCATGGCCCGCCGGAAATCCCCGGCAGCGTCCAGCCAGGCCCCCCGGCCCAGCGCCATCCAACCGGCCCTGACCCAGTGCGGCGAGGCGTTGAACGGCTGCCCGGCGGCCTCCCAGTGGAGCGCCAGGTGCTCGGGCACGGCGGCCCTGGGGTGAGATTCGGCCCGGCCCTGAAGATGTGCCGCGACGCTGGCGTGCAGCAGCGCCCGCACCGGCAGGGGCACACTCCGGCGGGCCGCCTGCGCGATCAGGTCATGCGCGAAACTCGGGCCGCTCATGATCTGGGCCGCCTCCAGTTCGGCCCAGGGCTGCACCAGATCGAGGGGGTGAAGGTTCATCACGTGCGCCGCCAGTTCCGCGTCGAACTCCGAACCGGCCACAGCGGCCACACGGGCCAGCCGGAGCGCCGAATCCGAAACGCGCTCCAGGCGGCGGCGCAACAGGGGTTCGAGTTGCGGCGGGATCGGCAACGCGTCTGTGGGCGTCTCAAGTCCTCCAGCGTCCATCAGGCTGCGCAGGGTTTCCAGCACGAACAGCGGGTTCCCTCCGGTGTGCCGCCACAGGGCGCTGACCACTGATGCTTCTGCTGGTCTGGCGGCTGATCCCACCGAGTCGGCCTCCGTGGCCCGGTGTGCCAGGAACGCGGCGGTCAGCGCCTGCACTCCAGCTTCGGGGAGGGGCTGGAGATCGATGGTCAGGGCAGCGGCTCCCTCCACCAGCCGCTCGATGGTTTCCAGACGCGCGAACGAGAGTTCACCCTGCCGGAAGGTGATGCCCACCTGCACGCCCAGCCTCCGCCACTCGGGCTGCGAAAAGATGAACATCCACGCTTCCCAGCTGCGCTCATCTGTCCACTGATCGTCGTCGAACATCAGGCTGCCTGCCGCGCCCGCGCCGCCCGGCTGCAACGCCAGCGCCAACGGCAGCAGGGAGGTGATCAGGCGGGTCATCGCTTCCAGAAAGCGGCGCAGAGCTGCCGCCGAGTCCAGCAGTCCCGGCCTCGGGCCTCCGGGCCACAGGTCTGGTAGCAGGTGGGCGGCCTCCACCCGGACCCAGTCTTCCAGAGGCTCAGGCACAGCCACTGGACCTGACAAGGCAGCGTCATGGTGCACCTGAAGCAGCCGACGCACCAGCCGTCCCAGCGCCAGATAGGGCACCGCTTCATCGTTCGGACGCGACTCCAGGCACAGCACCGCGCCCCGCGCACGCAACACGTCTTGCAGCAGCCGCGTCTTGCCCATGCCCGGCGGACCGCTCACCATCACCACCTGCCCTGCGTTCAGCGCCGCGTTCAGCCGTGCCCATTCCGTTTCGCGGCCCGCCAGAGGAGGCCGCCAGGCCACCGGCCCACTGGGCGAACCCTGCGCCGCGACGCCCGGCCCGGCCCGCCCGATCCGGTCAGCCAGCGCCAGCGTTTCCGGCATCGGAGATACCCCCAGTTCCCGCTTCAGGGTGTCGCGGCAGGTGCGGAAGGCCGTCAGCGCCGCCGCCTGGTCTCCCCTGCCCGCATGGAGGGTCATGATCAACCGGTACGCGGGTTCAGACAGGGGGTCGATGTTCAGCAGCCGCACGGCACGCTGCATGGCGCTGCCCAGGTCTCCGGCCTCCTGATCCGCGCGGCACCGTTGCCACAAAGCGTCGCGGCGCAGCGTGCGGTGCCGTTCGCGCTCGGCCAGCAACCACTCCTCGAATGCCGGGCAGTCACTGAAATCCTGCCCGGCCAGCAGTTCGCCCTCCCAGGCCGGTTGTTCCAGATCGCGCCCCTCGAACGCCGCCAGCCTGAACTCCAGGGCGTCCGAATGAACGTCCTCGGCCAGCGTCAGCAGGCGCTCACCCACCACCGGCTCTGTCCCGTAGGAACGCAGCCGCCAGAGGACCTGACGCAGATTGGTTCGTGCGGACCGGTCCGGGACATTGGGCCACAGCAGGCCCGCCAACCGTTCCCGCGTGACCTGACCCTCCAGGCACACGTACACAAGCACCCCCGCCGCCTTGCGTTCCAGAAGCCGAACCCGGTCTGCCACCGCGAGAGAAGGCGCACCCAGGACCTTCAGGGTGACAACTGGGGCGAGAGAGGTCACCGGCTCACTATAGGAGGGTTGATCTCTAAGGCGTGCCCCGCACACATCAAATAAACCTCAGATGGAAGGAACCGCAATACGAAGTAAAGGGTTTGGGAGTGACGCTCGCAATGAACAGTGACCGGATGAACAGAAAAGCCTTGAACATCTTCAGAGCTGAGGGAGGGATTGAAAAAGTCAGGGCAGCAGGACAAGAGAGCCGTAGTTTACTGGCAAGAATCGAGAGCACAGTCCAATTGACCACAACTTACTCAGGCAGAACCCCACCCGTTTTCAAAGAGGACGAGAAATGATGCCTGTGCTTATTCCACCAATCAGGGAGCAATAAATGAAGGCCCAAATTCTATGGTTGTTTTCACCGCTGCGTTTCAATGAAATGGGTCCAGTCACAGGGGAGCTTGCGCGGCGCAAGTGCCGGCGCTCTCCCCTCTGAACTGCCGTATTCCACGATGCAGCTGAGGAGAGGTTTACCCTGCCGACCGTTCTGGTTGCGGTTGCGGCACAGAGGAATAGACAAAGTCCCACAGTGCAGTGGAAGTCAGCGGTCTGGCATAGAGGAAGCCCTGAGCCAGATGGCACTGCCATGCCCGCAGCAGCGCCGCCTGCTCGGGAGTCTCGACCCCCTCAGCCACCACCTGCAACCCCAGTTCGCCTGCCATACGGATGACCGAGGCCAAAATGACCTGCCGGCGCGGATCGGTGTCTGCGCCCCTCAGGAATGAGCGGTCAAGCTTTAATTTGTCCAGCGGCAGTTCCGGACCAATTCCAGACTGGCGTAGCCTGTGCCGAAGTCGTCCAGCGACACCGTCACGCCCAGCGCCCTCACCTGTGCCAGTTGCCGGGTCGCGGCAGCAAGGTCGGCGATCACGGCCGTCTCCGTCACCTCTATTTCCAGAAGGCTGGAGGGTAAGCCGCTGCCGCGCAGGCCGTCGGCCAGTTGAGCCACCAGGGTGCCGTCCCGCAACTGCACGGCGCTGATGTTCACAGCGACGCGCAGAGACCGGCCCGCTGCGTGCCAGTGCGCAGCCTGCGTACAGGCCGTGTTCAGAACCCAGCGCCCAATTTCTGTGATCAACCCCGTTTCCTCGGTCACAGGAATAAAGTGTGCGGGTGAAACCGGGCCATGACCAGGACGCTGCCACCGGAGCAGCGCCTCGCAGCCCACCATTGCTCCAGAGTGAAGATTGACCAGCGGCTGATAGACCAGAGAAAACTCTCCCCGGTCCAGAGCACCTCGCAGATCCCGTTCGATGGCGGCCCGCCGCTGGGCCTCGTCAGACAGACGGGGGGTGTAGGGCTCGACCGCCTGGCCTGTAATTTTGGCGTGGTACATGGCCAGGTCTGCGTGCCGGAGCAGGACCGAGACATCGTTTGCAGTTCCCCCCAGGGGCGAGTGGCTGACCCCAGCACTGGCACTGACGAACAGATCTCCTGCACTGGTAGGCAGTGGACAGTCCAGCGTGTTGAGTATCCCCTGCGTACTTTCCAGGGCCGCCTCCATGGTCTGGACTTCCAGCAGCAACACGAATTCGTCCCCGCCCAGCCGGGCCACCATTCCCTCTGCAGACCTGTCCAGTCCAGCCGCAAAGCGGTCAGCGACACCACGCAGAATTTCGTCTCCGACCTCGTGCCCAAGCGTATCGTTGATGGACTTGAATCCATTGAGATCAATCAGGGCCACCGCCACCGCCGCCGTGCCTTCCAACATCCCCGAAAGCTGATCACGAAACCGCCGCCGATTGGGCAGGCCGGTCAACTCGTCTCTCGAGGCTTGATGGAACAGTTGCTGCTGGTGCTCATCTGTACGGTCAAGCAAACTGTTGAGGGCGTCTCCCAGGGCGCTCAGCTCATCCTGACCTGACACCGGGAGCCGGGCGGCCTTGTCCTCGCTGGCCTGCAAGACCTGTACGCTCTGCCGGTAGAGGGTCAGGCGGCGCAGGATCAGGGCCTCGACCAATGCCATGATCAAGGCAGTAAAGAGCAGCACCATTCCCAACACGGTCCAGAGGATGACCCGCGCGGTGATCAGTCCATTGGCATGGTCCACCCGGTCTGAACCGACCTTCAACGTGAGACTGGGGCGCTGCTGAAAATCCAGCAAGTTCAGGTGGCCTTCAATTCGCTGCTCGTTGATCTGCTGGACGAGGATCCCTCCTGAACCGGGCGGCACCGCCCTTGCATCTGCACTGGCCGGTTGCACCTGAAGCGTCAGTCGGGAATCCCGTTTGAGGGTGTCCAACAGCAGCGGCGTCAACTGTTTGCCCATGACGATGGTGCCTGCCGCCGGGCCAGCCCCCGCGCTGGTGACAATCGGGCGTGCGGCGAGCAGCCAGGCATTTCCTGAAAGGGTGACCAGACCCTTTTGCACGTCTTCCAGCGTGCGGAACCTCAGGAGAGAGGGAAAAGAACGTGCGATCTCAGCACCAAGGGCCGCGCTGGGTTCGAACCGTCGGCGGCTCAGATCATAGAACCAGGCGCTGACCAACTGGCCCTGCGGCGTGAAGTAGACGAAGAGATTGACGGCTGCCGCCTCAAAAGACGAAGCTGTCAGATTGTTCTGCTCATATTCATGTGTGGGACGCTGAACGTAGCGGTAGGTGTCGTCCCAGACGGACCAGTTGAGGACAAAGGTGCTCAGGTTCTCTTGCTCGCTGTCCAGCGCCTGTGCGGCGCGTTCAGTGTCCTGCCGCATACGCGCCGTTTCCTGCTGGTCAAAACGGGCCAGCACCAGCCGTGGCAACAACGCCGCCACCACCAACATTAACCCCATTCCCGCCAGCGCCAATGCCGCCAGCACCTTTAACCGTAAGGAGAACCGGATCCGGAGAGGCAGAGGGGGGGGCAGCCATAAGAAAGACGGTTCAGAATCAGAGAAAGGTCTGTCCATAATTCTGGCCCCAGCACGTCACCGAGGTCTTACACCTTGGATTTTTTAGAGCGCATTCATAAATAAGGGTTGGATTGATCCAGAAACAGACCCTGTCATCACTGTGAATCCGCACAAGCTGATGGTGCAGGTCAACCCGCTGTTGTGGCTTTGAAGACCCTGTTTCAATTTTTTCAACGGCCATGAAGCCCGAAATCTTCGCTCCTGTCACGTGAGACGACATAACCAGGCCACTGGATGACGCTGCCCGCGCCCGCGCTCATACCAAAGAGGTGAACGAGGAGCAGCGCCTGACCCACCGACCAAGTCATGGGTTTGGGTGATATTTGCCGTGATCCTGTTACAGCGATCTGAGAACGCCTCAACTGCAACCCCTGGGACCGTCGCCACAGCCCTCAACAGGGCCATTCCAAAGAAGTTCAAGTCTAGGCTTCAAGATCGTCAGACGGCGGCCCCCTATCAGCAGAAACTGCTCCCACACCGGAGATGTGGGAGGCTGGAACATGGTTCCCGGGTGAGGCTGATGCGGTCCTGGCGTGCTGCAAGGTCGTCAGACAGTAGAGTCACTACCCTCTTCCACCGGTTGATGAGACAGGATTCACCTGCCTGTCACCGTAAAAGCTCCTGCTTGGTAGCTGAAGCTGAGACGGCGATGAGGGCAATGTCATAGAGAAAGTTCACGGCCAGGGCCAACGCCTTGTAGAAGGCCCCCCAAAAGTTTATAGGCCGGCCTTCATGCCTCCCAGATGTTTCAGGGGTATCACTCAGGACACACTCAGGTCGATCTACCCCCCGGCCTTTTCCTCTGTCTGCTTGCCTGGAGTGTTATGTCTAACCGCTTGCCCCGTGTGCTCGCTGGCTTCACGCTGCCCCTAGTCTTGTTCAGCTGTGCTCAACCTGACCACGCTGTTGCCGCCGACCCCTACGCCAATGGGCAAACCTATCCCTGGAGCATGCAGCGATTGACCTCTCAGTCCTTAACGCCCGGCGTCAACACCCTGCAGTACGAGACCATGACCTATGCTCGCAACAGCTGGGGTCCAGTAGAGCGCAACCGCAGCAACGGTGAACAACAGGCCGGCGACGGGAAGCCGTTGACGTTGAACGGCAAGGTGTATGCCCAAGGATTCGGCGTCCATGCGGGCAGCGAGATGCGCTTCAGTCTTCAAGGAATAGACGGCGCTCAATGTCAGACTTTCACGGCCGATATTGGCATTGATGATGAAGTCAGCAGCCGGGGCAGTGTCCAATTTCAAGTTTTTGCGGATGGTGTCCAGCTATATCAGAGCAGTCAGATGGTGGCGACCAGTCCCACGGAACACATCAGTGTCAGCGTGGCCGGTCGAAAAGAACTCCGCTTGGTGGTCACGGATGGAGGCAATGGCATCAGTTTTGACCATGCCGACTGGGCCGACCCCAAACTGGTATGTGTGACCTTGCCCCCCACGCCGCCAACTGGCGCACCAGGCAGCCTGGATCTCAGCTTTGATACTGACGGCTTCGTACAACAACCCGTTGTGTCTCCGGCAGCTGACGCCGACCGAAGCTTTTCAGGACTGATTTCCCTGCCCAGCGGCCAACTCATCACTCAAACTGGCTTCAGTGTGTACCGTTACAACGCCACTGGAGCGCTGGATCTGACCTTTGGGCAGGGGGGATTTGCCCGCCCCATCGGGCCGCCCTCTCAGATCTTTGATCTAGAGACTCAACCCACCGGGCACGTGCTCTTTTCTGGCATCCGGCGAGGCCTCAACCAAGGGTTCGTGGAGCGGCTTTTGCCCAGTGGCCTGCCTGACCTGAGCTTTGGAGGACAGGGGAACGGCACCCTGACGCTCTCCGCAAGTGAGTATCACCTCGCTGTGCAATCAGATGGACGGTTTCTCACTGCCGGTATTTCTGAAATCACAGGCGGCGCTCTCCGATTGGTGGTGCGGCGCTTTCAGGCCAGTGGCCTACCAGATCTGACATACGGTAGTTCCGGCAGAGTGGTGGCCGATGTGGGCCTGAACCCCGGAGAAGGCTACCGCATTGAAAAGACATTGATTCAGCCCGACGGCAAGCTCATCGTTGGTGCTACTGCGGGGCCAAGCTTCCCTGACACCTCGTTTCACCTCACCCGTTTCTTACCCGGTGGTCAACTGGATTCCAGCTTCGGGAGAGACGGTTGGTTGACTTCTCGTCCTCAGGGTCTACCTGTCGAAATGACCGATGTAGGGTTGAGCCCGACTGGACATCTGATCGTGACTGGGGGGGTCGTGGTCTCCCCGTACATCCGGGGTACGATGACGCGCTACAGCAGTAGCGGAAACCTGGATCAAACCTTTGGCACCTCTGGAAGCGTTAACTTTGATGGACTCTTTACAGTGAAAGCGGCGGCGGTGCAGACGGATGGCCGCGTCCTCCTGATCTTCCCTGATGACGGCACACCTGTGTCGAGGGATGTGGTGCGGTTGCAGGCCGATGGGCGCCCCGATACCAGCTTTGGTTCGGCAGGACGGGTTCGGTTCAATCTGCAGGGTTTGTCGCTAGATGACGTGACAGTTCAAACCGATGGCCGGATTGTTCTGGGAGGAGGAGAGGGAGGCCGTTCTGCTGATCTGATTCGGCTCTTCCCCTAGTACAGCGTCAACCGATTAGGGTGAGTATCCACCGATAACATGAGGCATGAAACGTTTTCCTGTGCGGTTGACGCCCGAAGAGCACGCTGAGCTCGACCGCTTCGTCCACACCGGCATCCGCAGTGTTCAGGCGGTGGTGCGTGCCCGTCTCTTGTTGATGGCGAACGAACAGGGTGCCGCGCAGAATGACGTCGAGATCGCCCGAACCCTCTCTATCAGTGTCAAAACCGTCCAGGAGAATCGCAAACGCTACGCACAGGACGGCCTCCAGGCCGTCTTGAACCGCAGACCCCGGAAAGATAA
>NZ_KB899701.1 GCF_000378445.1 Deinococcus aquatilis DSM 23025
CGGCCCTGATCGGGGACGCCGGGTATCAGGGCCTCTGGAGAACCCACGGGCACGCCATCACCACCCATAAGGCGACGCGAGCGTCGCCCCTCTCCGCCGACCAACGCCAAGAAAACCGTGTGCTGGCGCATACCCGGCAGGACACCCTGCATGTCATTCGGCGGATGAAGATCTTTCGCGTGTTGAAGGGCGTCTACCGACATCGGCGGCGTCGCTTCGCCCTCCGGGTTCAACTCATTGCCGCGCTCTGCAACCTGACCCGAGCCTGCCCGTCATGACTTTCGCAAGAGGTCTAATGATTCGTACAGTTATTGGTTTGAAAAAATAGGGCATAGAGAATAGGTCGTCTTGGAGGCATTCCCAGCCTCTGCTTCGTAGCCCTGCGAGTCTCCCACAAAGAGAGGGGAGCTAAAACACTGTGTTCAGAGCATTGGTTCAAATGGAAGCGTCAGCAGTCTTTCTCGCTGACGCTTCCATGCTCCCAAGTGCTTTTCCTAGTTCAGTTCCTCTGTTAGGTCAAAAACAAACAATATTTTTGACAACTGCCCTCATCGCCAGCACCGAAAAATCCCAAAACTGTTCAGACCAGTGCTTGGAAGGCCGGAGATGGCTTGTGCCTCAACCTGAATTCTGGCCCTGTCCTCATGCTTTTGCGACAGTTGGAGGGTTGCTATGCCCTCCTGAATGGGCGAGCAGGAGTTGATTCATGGATTCAATCAGAATCTGTCTCAGCGAATGGTTTTGCTGACCAGCGTATTGGTGTAAAAGTCGGTGGCTTTGGCTCCGGCACTCAGGTTGCCCTGCTTGATCAGCGCGGCCACGGCCTTGTTCCATGCGCCCGGATCGCTGGCCCCGATGCCGTTGACGCGGGTGTACGCGCCCGTCATCAGGGGCGTGCTGGCTTTCAGGATGTCCAGCGTGCCGCCCCCTGCGCCGAAGGTGGGCTGCGCCAATTTGAAGGCGCGGGCGGGGTCGGTGACTGTGAATTTCAGGGCGCGTTGGCTGGCCCGAACCACCTTGCGGGCGAGGTCGGTTTTCAGGTTCTTGTCGAGCGTGATCAGGCCCGCGCCCACCATCGGGTAGGCCGCAGTCACGTCCAGCGTGTACACGCGGGTTCCAGCGGCCCGCAACTGCACCACCTCGTTGTTGACGTACCCGGCGGCGGCGTCCACGCGCCCGGCCCGCACCGCGTCGAGCTGCGTAAAGCCGATGCTGGCCAATTTCACGTCGCTGCCTTCTTTCAGACCTGCACTGTCCAGCAGAGCCTGCACCGCGTTATAGGTGCTTCCGAAAGGTCCGGGAATGCCCAGCGTCTTGCCTTTCAGGTCGGCCACATTGTTCAGCGGCTTGGTGCTGAAGACCGTCACTGGAATCTTCTGGTACATCGCCATGATGTACTTCACCGGGGCACCCTGATTGCGGGCGAACACGGCGTCTTCGGGATCGCCCACGATAAAGTCCAGTTTGCCCTGCAGCAGCAGCGGCATCAATTCAGAAACGAAGCCGTGCTGATACTTGACGTTCAGGCCTTCTGCCTTGAAATAGCCCAGCGTATCGGCCACATAAAACGGCGTGAACTGCACGTTGGGAATGTAGCCGAGGCCGATATTGACTGTGCGGGGCGCAGTCTGGGCCGACGCCGTCGCAGCGGCAAGCAGGGCGAGAGTGGTCAGCACGGCACGTTTCATGAAGCTCAGTATAAGACGGCTGGGTAACTTAACCCTGACGGAAGTCCCATATGGTGAGGATTACCGAGAACCTACGTTCCCATAACGCTTTTTCGGAAGTGTGGAAGTCACGCCAGTCTGTATAAGCTATGCCGTTAACAGAGCATCTACCGGTCTCAAATCAAATTGGGGCATTCATCTGTATCAAATATGACAGGGTAGTGTCATGGATCTAGAGTCTTGGAAACCTGACGACAATGCTCGGCGACTGGCGACCCTGATCGGCTCATTTGGTGGGGTCTTCACGTTTGTGGCGCTGTGGATGGGCCTGAACCTGAATCCGTTTCTGGCCCTGCTGTGCGGCGTCGGGACCGGCTTCCTGCTGTTCGTGGTGCTGCGGCCTGTGCTGCGGAGTCTGTTCCGCCGCTGAGTACCGAACTGGCCGAGTTTTGAACCCTCTCTAATATGAAACAACAGAAGAGGCCTCCAGTGGTGTTAGACTGCGGGGTACGATCCACGCTTTTTTGCGCACGAACAGCGCAGCGAAGAGCGCAGGAAAAAGGAGTATTCGCATGACCGACAACAATGAACAGCGCATGGACGCCCCCACCGACGGGCAGAATCCGGCACAGCACGACACTGACGCGCAGGCCGTAGCCGCGCAATCCCCCGTGCAGGAAACCCCCGCCGAACTGCGCGACATCCTGCCCCAGCTGGAAGGCGAACCCGACGAAGACCCCGTGCTGGATGCACAGGAAGAAGAAGCCGAGCGCGGCCTGAGCGCCGAGGGTGAAGGCGAAGAGGACGAGGAAGGCGAAGACGAGTACATCGACGCCGATGACCTGCTGGCCCTGCTGGGCGAGTTGAAGGAATTGATGGAAGCGCAGGGCAAGGAACTGCGTGGCCTGCGCCGTGAAGTGCGCGAAATGCGCGAGGCGCAGGGTGCCCAGACCACCGGATTCAAGCCCCGTGAGGACAAGCCCCGTGAGGAGCGTCCCCGCGAAGACCGTGGCGGCTATCAGGGCGGCGGCGACCGTGGTGGTCAGGGTGGCGGCTTCCGTCCCCGTGAAGACCGTGGCGGCTATCAGGGCGGCGGCGACCGTGGCGGTCAGAGTGGCGGCTTCCGTCCCCGCGAAGACCGTGGCGGCTATCAGGGTGGTGGCGACCGTGGTGGTCAGGGCGGCGGCTTCCGTCCCCGTGAAGACCGTGGCGGCCAGGGCGGCTATCAGGGTGGCGGCGACCGTGGTGGCTTCCGACCCGGCGGCCAGGGCGGCTACCAGGGTGGCGGCGACCGTGGCGGTCAGGGTGGCGGCTTCCGTCCCCGTGAAGACCGTGGTGGCCAGGGCGGCTATCAGGGCGGCGGCGACCGTGGCGGTCAGGGCGGCGGCTTCCGTCCCCGCGAAGACCGTGGTGGACAGGGCAGCGGCGGCTACCAAGGCAGCAACTTCCGCCCCCGTGAAGACCGCGCTCCTTCCGCGCCGAGCGAATTCCGCCCCCGCGAGGGTGCTGACGCCAGCACGGATCGTCCCCGCGCTCGCCCCGACCGGGGCTGGGACAACAACAAGCGCCGCGACGAAGACTAAATCTTTTGAGTAGGACCTGAATCAGTAAGAGGGCCGGGATTGATTTCCGGCCCTCTTTGCTATTGATTGGACTTGGAAACGTCAAAGGGTCTGAGGAAGGTCTAAAGCCAACAGGCCCGCCGATTTACAGCTTTTCCGGTCCACTGGGCAGCGGGCGAAAGGGCCATAAGCAAGCGCCCTCATCTTGCCTTAGCCCCCAGACCGTCAATCCCTTGCCGCTTTCCGCAACCGACTCCCGACAAAACGCTCTATTCGGGCTGATCCGCTCCCAGATACCGGTCCAGCCACCCCAGGTACTCTTCCAGACGCTGAATCCGGCGGTCAGGGCGACCAGAGCGGCTGAGTTCGTGATTTTCGCCGGGAAAGCGCACCATCCGCACGGGCACGCCTATCTGGGTCAGGGCGGCGTACCACTGCTCGGCCTGTTCTACGGGGCAGCGGTGATCCAGCACGCTATGCACGATCAGGGTAGGCGTCTGCACATGCTCGGCAAATTTCAGTGGACTCATGGCCCACAGCCGCTCGGCGTCGGCGCTGCGGTGGGCGTTCAGGCCCAGTTCATCGTGCCAGAAGCGCAGGCCGATGTCGGAAGTGCCGCTGAAGGACACCAGATTGCAGATACTCCGGTCAGTGATGGCGGCCCGGAAGCGGTCGGTGTGGCCCGTGATCCAGTTGGTCATATAGCCGCCGTAGCTGCCGCCCATCACGGCTGCATTCTGGCCGTCCAGCCGGGGAAAGGCGGCCAGCGCCGTCTCGAAAAAGCCCATCAGGTCATCGTAGTCCACGCTGCCCCAGCGCCCGTAGTTGCCGCTCGACCATGCCTGCCCGTAGCCCACGCTCCCGCGAGGGTTGCTGTAGGTAACGCCGTAGCCACGTGCGGCCAGGAGTTGAAATTCGTGGATGAAGGCGTGACCGTAGGCGGTATGCGGCCCGCCGTGAATGCTGAGCAGGGCGGGCACGCGGGCCTCACCCTCCGGCAGCAGCACCCAGCCTTCTCCCTCTCCGGCGTCAGTGGAAAAAGGAACCCGTTCGGGCGTGCGGGCGGCGAAGGGCAGACGGGCGTGCAGGTCGGTCACAGCAACGCCGTTCAGTTCCACCTCAGGAAACTGCGTGGCACTCTCGCGGATCAGCGCGAGGCCGTTGCCCACGCTGGTAAAGGCCGAAACAACACCTTCCGGTCGGTGGTCGTGCGCTGTGACCGTCCCGTCCGGCCCCACCCGGAACAGGCCGCAACTGCCGCCCACCGTACTGAGAACCAACAGTTCTTCGCCCTGCCACACGGGGCGGACAGGAAAGGACCCCACGTGGCAGTCTCCGCCCACCAGTTGGCCCACCGGAAAATCCCAGCCTGTATCCGCCCGAGTCGAAGTGCCGTCCTCATGTAGCACGAACAGATGGTCGTCTTCGGGGCTGCCTTTACCTTCAGGTCGGCCCACCACGGCCACACGCTGCCCACCCTTGTGCGGGGCCAGCGCCGAAAGAGAGGAATTCCAGCGTCCAAATTGGCTGACCTCGCCTGCCAGGGTCAGGGTAAAGAGTTCCTGCCGCCACTGGCTGGCCGCCAGTTCATCGGTACTGGAGGCGAACACCACGCCGTGCGAATCGGGCCACCATGCATAGCCACTGATTTCTACAGCGGGCGCGTGCCACTCGGTCAATTCTTCTGCGGTCAGGTCGTAACGCCACAACCGGGCAGGCGTCTCGGGGAGCCAGTCGCGGCCATTGAAGCGGTAGCGGGGGCGCGTAATCACCCGCGCCTCGCCGCGTTCGTCGCGCCTGTCCTCGTCGTTGCCCAGACTCAGGAAGGTCAATGATTGGCCGTCGGGACTCCACTGCACGTCCTGCACACCATGCTCGAAGTCCGTGATCCGCTGGGCCTCCCCACCCGACAGGGGCAGCAGGTACAACTGCGGCTTCGCTCCAGCAGCGGCCCGCGTAAAGGCCAGGGTTGCTCCATCCGGCGACCAGCGGGGCGAGGCGTCGCTGCCTTCTCCACGTGTCAGCAGTACGGCCTGCCCGCCGTCCGAGTGCCAGATCTGCGAACGCAGACGCGGTCTGGCATAGGCCGGATCAGGTTTGCGCGGATCTTCTTCCTCGCTACGGGTCAGCACGAAGGCCACCTGCCGTCCATCTGGCGAGAGTTGCGGATCAGAGGGGAAGTGCAGGCCCAGCAGAGAATCTGGCTGCGCGGCTCCGGCCTGAACCGATGAAGCGGCTCCTGAATTGGTGGGAATCACCTCCGCAGTCAAGCACATTCCGGCGAGGCAGAAAAGCGGAGAGATGGAATGTGATTTGGGGCCGAAGCTCCTGACTGAGCTTTGCAACATTTGCCCCAATTTGCCTAGAACACTTGGGTGTTCTGTGAAGCTTTCACATCTTTCGTCAGCTTCGGCTCAGGTTTGTATTCGTCCACAACGTGCACAAATGCAGGCTCGGGAGAGCGGGCCAGAGATTTATGATCGCTCTCTCAAGACGAATCCTATTTGTTCTTTCCTTTCTCGCAATTGGAAATCTTATGCTTGTCTTACCGGTTTTCACCGCCTGTATTGCCCTCTGGGCACGCAGGCCCGGCAAGGCCATTGCCCCCAGGTACGCACTGTTTTCGTACGGCGTGCCCTTCTGTCTGCTTCCATTTTCTGACCTCGCCCCAACCCCCACCGTCTCGCTTCTTGGCGGAGTAACGCCACCTTGGAGGTTGACCATGCAAGAACTTTCCTGTACATGGGTTCCCGGAACCATCGACATCGTTCGCCTGAAGATCGGCGGCCGCACCATCGAACTGACCAGCACGCGTCTGGCCCGCATTTTCGGCTCTCAGGCACTCAACGACCTGTATATGCGGGGCCGCGCCGTCGTGCGGGCCGACCCCCAGCAAGTGCTGCTGCTGACCTGAAGTTTGCCGTCCTGAAACCGCACTTTTCCGCCGTCCACCTGTCTGTTGCAGTGGGCGGCGTGTTTTTTGTCTGGTGGCGCTAGCATGACCGCATGACCTCTCCCGCCTCCCTCCCCGACGTGGCCCAACTGCTGCCCGATCTCCACCAACTGGTCGAAATAGAATCTCCGTCCGGTGACGCACAGGCCATCAGCCGCGTGATGGACGTGGTGGAAGGCTGGGCGCGTGCCCTCGGAGCCGAGGTGGAGAATCTGGCGGGCGGCACGCGCTCTTTTCAGTTCGGAGAGCAGCAGCGCCCTGCCCTGATCCTGACCCATGCCGATACCGTCTGGCCGCAAGGCACGCTGGAGGGCATGCCGTTCCGGGTCGAGGGCGACCGTGTGTACGGCCCCGGAACCTACGACATGAAAGCCGGAATCGTGTCGGCCATTCATGCCCTGCGTGCCTTACACGCGTCTGGGGGTTGGCCTCTGGGCGGTATTCGCCTGCTGATCACCCCTGACGAGGAAATCGGTTCTCATAGCAGCCGCGCCCACATCGAGGCTGCCGCCCGCCAAGCCCGCGCCGTGTTGGTGGTAGAGCCGCCTGTGGCCGATACCCACGCCCTCAAAACGGGCCGCAAGGGCGTCGGCTCTTTTGTGCTGACCCTGCACGGGGTTGCCAGTCATGCCGGAAACAAGCCGGAGGAAGGAGCCAGCGCCATTGCCGAGGCCGCCCGCCTGATTCCGGCCATTCATGCGCTGGCCCAGCCGGAAGCGGGAACCACGGTCAGCGTGGGCCTGATCCGGGGTGGCAGCGCTGTGAACGTCATTCCGGCCCGCTGCACCCTGGAAGTGGATGTGCGGGTCAGCACCCTGGCCGAGGGCGAGCGCGTAACCGCCAGTATGCAGGCCCTGACTTCCAGCGATCCCCGTGTTCGGCTGGAACTCGGCGGCGGCCTGAACCGTCCTCCCTTCGAGCGCGGCCCGCAGACGCTGGCGCTGTATGCACGGGCGCAGGCTTTGGCAGGCAGCCTCGGCTTCCAGCTCAGTGAAGCGGTGGTCGGTGGCGGCAGCGACGGCAATTTCACCGCCCCGCTGTCTCCGACCCTTGACGGTCTGGGCGCACCCGGCGACGGCGCACATGCCACCCACGAACATGTCCGTCTGGACCGCTGGCCCCAACACGTCGCTTTGCTGACAGAGTTGCTGCGGGAAGTCTAAGAAAAACAGCAGAAAAACAGCGTTCCCACCCCCTTCCCCCTTTCTCAGGAGAATCACCATGTTCGGACTGTTCGGCAAAAAATCAGGCGGCAAGAATCCCAACGTCAAGCAAGATGACGCCCATACCTACCGCGTACGGGTCCGCACCAAACGGCACGGCGAAATCGTGGAATTCCGGTTTACCAAAAGTGCCCACATCGGCCTTGACGATGACGGCAACTATTTGTTCCGCAAGGCCGTCGTTTCGCCCCAGCATTTCGACAGAGGCGAACTGCTGGTCACGTTCGACAAACGGTACAACGTGACGGGCACGACGGGAGAGGGAGTAGATTTCGTGCCGGTAGCGGAGTGGGAAGACTGAGGACGGACCGTAGAACGTGGATCGTGGTTTGGTCTTTCCCACGATCCACGATCTTTCTTTTTACACCCCTGCCCTTTTTACATCCCTAGTTCGTAAAACGTTTCTTCCATAATCCGTTCTGGAAACTTGCGGATAAAGTCCACCGTGCTGAGGGCCTGCGTGCGGTGGCAGGCGATGGCTTGCAGCTTGCGCGTCACGAAGGGCGTCACGTCGCGGCTCAGGTTGGCGGGCAGCCATTCGGCCAGCAGCGCCTCATTTTCGGGGGCGGTATTGCTGGCGTAGTACCACAGGCGCGGGCGGTCTTCTTCGGGCAGGGCGTCCCAGGCGGCTTTTACGGCGCGGTGGGTAGTGATGTGGTCAGGGTGGCCGTTGCTGCCGTTGGGCGGAAAGGTCAGCACGATTTCGGGGCGGTGGCGCGTCATGGCCTCGCGGGCCGTTTCGATCAGAGGTTCCAGGGGCTGATCTTTCAGGTACTTGTCGGGAAAATCGTGCTGCTCGAAGCTGCTGCCGGGGGTGGTGGTCAGCCCGATCACTTCCAGGCAGGCCCGCAGTTCCACGTCCCGCATCCGCGCCAGTTCCTGCGGCGTCTCGCACAGGCCCAGCGTGCGCCCCGCCTCGCCGTGCGTGAGGGTCACGAGGCCGCAGCTGTGGCCCTCGGACAGCAGGGTCATCAGCGTGCCGGACGCGCCGTACACCTCGTCGTCGGGGTGCGGCAGGATCAGCAGGAGCTTGAGGCGGACGGGCTGTGAAGCAGGAGTATGAGTCATGGGGGTCAGGATAGGGGGAAAACCCGTCAGTGGTCAGTGGTGAGTGGGCAATAGGAAAGGCAAAAGAAAAACTGGGCTGAAACTGGGGTGGTTCTCTTTTCCTACTCCCTACAACCCACTTCCTGCCCCGCTACGTTTCTTGGCCGATGCGCTTCCCACCGTCCATCCTTCAGCATAGAGGCATGACCGATTCCACCGTTTCTCCTACAGATGTTTCCACCCCGGCCAGCCCGCCCACCTTTCATCTGCGCGAGTTCCGCATTCCCGGCGATTACGTGGACGCCGCGTGGGTGCTGAGCGCCGCCAACCCAGAGTGGCCCGTGACGCCCGAACTGCTCCAGACGTGGGATGAGGCCGAAGACCCCAACCTGTTCCGCACCGATCTGGTGGCCGAGCAGGGTGGGCGCGTGGTGGGTGTGGGCCGCGTTGGGCACGATGATTTTGCCTTCGAGGAATGGCGCTATTGGGGCAATTTCAGCGTTCACCCGGAGGCCCGCGAGCAGGGCGTGGGCGGGGCGATGTACCGGGAGTTGCTGGCGCGGGTGCAGGCGCGTGGAGCGCGGGAAGTTCGCACCATGCTGTCGGATGGGGCGCACCACGAGGCGGGCCGCGCCTTCCTTGCCGCACGTGGTTGGAAGGTGGTCTGGGAGCGGTTCGAGAGCCGGATTCAGACCTCCGAGACGGATCTGTCGCGCTTCGGCCCGTTGATGCAGTCGGTGGCCGCGCACGGCATAGAGCTGCATTCGGTGGCGTCTCTGGCTGCCGACCCCAAGCGCAACCGCCAACTCTGGGAGCTGGACTGGCTGCTGTTTCAGGATGTCCCGATGGGCACGGCCCTGACCAAACGGCCCTTCGAGGCGTGGGAAAAGCAGGAACTGGAAGACCCCACTTTCAGCGCCGACTTCTCTTTTGTGGCGGTGCGCCCCGGCCTGAACGACCCCCTCACCGGAGATTACGTGGGCTATTCCACGCTGATGCAAAATCCTTCGGGGTTTTACGTGATCGGCATGACGGGCGTGCGACGCGAAGACCGGGGCAAGGGGGTCGCCAAGGCCCTGAAAGTGGCGGCGATGCAGGCGCTGAATGCCCACGGCGGCGGCGAAATCCGCACCTTCAACGACGCGCCGAACGTAGCCATGCTGGGCATGAATCAGGCGCTGGGCTTTGTGCGGGGGCCGACTCATCTGCGCTACGAACTGCAACTGGCGGGGGCAGAAGAATCCACCGGAGAAACGAAATGACCGCCACGCTTCCCCTCACCCTTCAGATTCGCCCCGCCACCGACGCCGATTATTCGGCTCTGGCGGCGCTGCAACAGCAGGTGTGGCCGCACCAGACCGTCACTGCCGAGTATCTGCGGCACGGCGACGATCAGTTGCGGCAACATCCCCTTCGGCCTCATCTGTACCGGCTGGTGGCCGAGGATCAGGCCGGAGGGATGGTCGGGGCGGCGTCGGCGGCGCAGTGGCCGAGTATGTTCGATCCTGACCGCTACCACCTTGAACTGATGGTGTTGCCGCAAGCCGAGGGCCGGGGCGTGGGGCGTGCCCTGGCTGAAGCGCTGTGGGCACACCTGCGGAAGCGCGGCGCACGCGAGTTGATGGCCGGCACCCAGGAAGACCGGCCCCGTGGCCTCGCATTTCTGGCGCACTGGGGTTTTGCCGAGGCCATGCGCTTTTTCGACAATGTGCTGGACGTTCAGCAGTTCGATCCCACGCCGTTTGCCGCCGCTGCCCAACTGCCCCCCGGCTACCGCGCCGTCTCTCTGACCGATCTGATGGCCGAACGTGGCGTGGACGCGGCGTGGGCCGCCTACTTTGCCGGATTCGCGCAGGCCCGCGCCGATGTGCCGCGTACCTCGGAAGCCACGCCCATCATAGAAACCGAGTTCCGCAAACGCGAAACGCACCCGCAGTTCTGGCCGGAAGCGGTGCTGATGGCGGTGCATGAGGCCAGCGGTGAGGTGGCGGCCCTCACCGAACAGTGGCTTGACCCTGCCGACGAGGGCCGCCTGAACACGGGCCTGACCGGGGCGGTTCGTGCCCACCGCCGATTGGGGCTGGCGCTGGCGCTGAAGCTGAAATCCATCGAGCAGGCCCGTGTGCGGGGGGCGAGGACAATCTGGACGGGCAACGCCAGCTCTAACCTCCCCATGCTGAAGATCAACGAGCGGCTGGGATTCGTGAAGGAACCCGCCTGGATAGAGATGCAGCGGTTTTTGGAGGCCGCCGACCAACAATGAGCGCCTGGTCGGTGCGTCCTGTCGAAGACGGTGACTGGAACGCCGCTGCCGAGGTGTGGACTGCGGCCCACCCGCACGACCCCTTCAGTGGCCCCGAGTTGCAACACCAGACGGCGCAGCAGACCGCCTGGGGCTACCGTCATACGGCGCTGCTGGCTCAGGCCGAAAACGGCGAGGTGGTGGGGCTGGGCCTGCTGTCTCAAAATCCGGGCATGTACCACCCGCAACGCTTCATGCTGGAATTGGCGGTGCGTCCCGACCGTCAGGGGCAGGGCGCAGGCGCGGCGCTCTGGGAGCCGCTGCTGGGTCAACTGCGCGGCTGGCAGGCCCTGTCGGTACGCACGCTGGCTCGCGAGGATCATCCGGTGGCCTCCTTCTTCCTGACCCGGCGCGGCTTTACTCCCGGCAAGCGGTATTTCACCAGCGCCCTGAACCTGAGTGAAGGCCACCTGAACCAGCATCCCTTCGACGAAACGCTGTTTTTGCCTACCGAAGCGCGTCTGACGGCTCTGGGCGTGCGCGTTCGCAGCCTCGCGGAGTTGCGTGCGGCCCAGACACCCGACCTGCCCGAGCGCCTGCACGCCCTGATGTGCGATGTGCGTCAGGATGTGCCGCGCTCCGAGCCTGCCACCCCACTGACCTTTGAAGTGTTTCTGGAGGGCGTGCTGAACGACCCAGGCCTGTTGCCGGAAGCCTACCTGATCGCACAGGCTCCCGGCGGCCAATGGATCGGCCAATCCACCCTCTTCCGGTCTGAAGCCAGTGCCGACCTGCTGACCGGATTGACCGGGGTCACGCGGGACTGGCGCGGGCAGGGCGTCGCCACGCTGCTGAAATTGCACGTTCTGCGGGTGGCCCGTGCATTGGCGGCAGAGGCGGGCGGTCCGGTGTTCCTGCGAACCGATAACGCCAGCGACAACGCGCCCATGCTGGCTATCAACGACCGCTTCGGCTTCGTGCGCGACCCAGCCAGTGTCAGTTGGGTGCTGGAATTTGATCCCGGAGCATGAGGGCCGGGCAGAGTTGTCGCTGGCCCCACCCCGGCGCGGATAATGGGGCCGCCATGCCCCTTCACCGCCTGACACTCCACCACCCATACCCATGCTGCTGAGCATCGACTGGGACGCCTACAGCGGGTGCGCCGACCTCGTGTTCGACGCGCCGATCTGGGGCACCCGCGACCTGCCCGCAGACCGTCAGGAAGCGTGGCAGGCCCGCACCCTGAGGCGCGATCCGCAGGCCCGAGGCTGGACGCCGCTGGATGCCGATTATCCGCTGTATCCCGGCTGGGAGGCACTGGAGCGCTACGCGGGGTGTCCGGCATGGGTCACGCTGTCTCACGCTGATGCCTGGGGCTGGCTGGAAGAGCAGGCCCGGCACAGCGGAGTTCCCAACGACGTGCTGAACATCGATTCCCACCACGACCTTGCCAGTCGCAGTGGAGACGGAACGCGGGTGCGGCCCGGCAACTGGGCAGGCCTCGGCCTCGGCGCGGGCCTGATCGGGCGCTACGGCTGTCTGTATCCGGCCTGGCATGCGGGGTTGGCCGTGGCCGAGGGCTTTGATCTGGAGCGCACCCACAGCGAAATCTCTGCTGTTCTGCCCCCCGATCCGCTCTCCCGCCTCACCCTGCGCCGGATGGCCCATCCCACCGACGGTCTGCCCGATCCGGCGGAGGTCAGCGGCGTGCTGCTCGTGCAGTCTCCTGCCTGGACGAACCCAGCGCACGACGCGGCCTTCTGGCAACTGGCCGGTTGCCTGGAGGCGCAGGAACTGGTTTCTCCGCTGCGGCGCGGATGGGCGGCGGGTGTGGCGTGTGCCCAAGCTGAACCGTTAGACTGAGGCCGCCGCATTCGGGCCGCTGAATTCAGGCCACCAGACCAGGGGCCGTTCGCCTGGCGGACACAAGCCGTCTGACCGTCCTCATCTCAGGAGAAGCTGTGACCACGCCCCCACCAGAACGCACTGTGCCCGTCACCTATCAGGTGGGTGTGTTCGCCCTCGTGCAGCAGCGCAACCAGTATCTGCTGGTGCGCCCGCGCCGTCCCCTCTTGCCGGGTGGCAATTACGGTCTGCCGGGGCTGTTGCTCAGTGCAGAGGCGGGCAGCGGGGTGGCTGAACTGAGTCTGCGCCGCGCTCTGCTGGCCCAGGTTGGAATCTCGGTGTCCGACCTGCGCCTGGTGGGCAGCCACGCCGCACGCGGCACCGAATCGGGGCAGGAGGGCAGCCGCCTGTACCTGATTTTTGGCACCGAATACTGCTCCGGCATCCTGAATCCGCAACCCGCCGAACTGTACAGCGCCGAATGGATGCCCGCTTCCAGCTTCGACAACCGCACGCCCGAGTGGCTGCATGCCGCTGTGCGCGAGTACCAGACAAGCGCTGCCCCCACGCCGTCTCCATCGGTGTTTGGCCGCAAACGCTGAGGGCATAGCACTGACTGCACAGCGTTTGTGAGCAGGGCCAGCGGCAGGACACTCCTCTGCCCAAGGAAACGCTGGGCAGCAACGGGGGTATCCGTGCCTCTTGCTCCTTCCTGCCACCCTATTCCTGCTACGCTTTCTGCTTGCCCGTGACCTGTGTTGTCGCTGCGGCTGGAGGCTGTATGAGAAACAATCGTGATGGATCAGAGCGGGACCTGCCGCAGGGGAATCTGACTGGGCGGGTGGCGGCGCTTCCGCTGCTGCTGATTGCCCTGTACGCGCTGAGCATTTTGCTCGCCAATGTGACACTCAATACTTTTATTCCCCTGCCGCTCTTCGGCCTGTTGAGCGTGGGCACCATCTTTTTTGCTGCCGTATTCACGCTTCGTGACCGGATTCACCGGGCGGGCGGGCTGCGGGCCGTGTATATCGCCATTGCGCTGGCGTTGTTGGTCAATACCTTATTTGCCCTGTTCACGGGGACGCCCTGGCGCTTTATCGGCGCTTCGTTTCTGGCACTTCTGGTGGGCGAACTGGCCGATACGGGCGTCTATCAGAGCCTGATTCACCGCAACTGGTGGACGCGGGTGCTCGCCAGCAACGCCGTCAGTGTGCCGCTGGATTCCATCCTTTTTACGCTGCTGGCCTTCTACGGCGATATGAGTTCCCGCGACATCGCCCAGATCATCTTTGCCGACATTCTCGCCAAGTACCTGATCGCCGCGTTGTTCGCTTTCCGGGTGCGCGTCGCCCAGCGTACCGCCACGTCGTGAATAAGTGCCCCGTCACGCAGGCAGGCCAGCCCGAGCCGCAAAGTGCTCCTGAAACCATCAGCGTACCTGCCGAACTGCTGAAGACCATCGCCAACGCCCGCCCCCAGTTGCCCACCCTCGTGGAACACATCCTGCATCTGCCCGAACTGTG
This sequence comes from Deinococcus aquatilis DSM 23025, assembly GCF_000378445.1. Classification (GTDB taxonomy): domain Bacteria; phylum Deinococcota; class Deinococci; order Deinococcales; family Deinococcaceae; genus Deinococcus; species Deinococcus aquatilis. The sequence continues at coordinate 14,063 of NZ_KB899701.1, forward strand.
CCCAGCCACCCAGAATCCGGCCCCCGGCAGCACCCTGACCGTCAGTTATCAGGCGGGGGAATGGCTGCTGGAACTGTTCAGTCTGGATACCTACATCGACGCTTTTTTTGCCCATCCCGTGGTGCGCGATATGGAACTGTTCGTGCAGACGGTGGCCCAGGACGCGGCCAACGCAGCGCGGGTACAAGTGACCGTGTTGGCCGACGTGCGCCTGAACCGTGTGCGGCAGGGCCAGCGAATCACGGTGGTTGCCCAGCCGGAAGCGTAAGCCGAAGCGCTCAAAAAAACTCAGGCCCCGGATGTCGCGCTGACACGGGGCCTGTTGCCTTGAGTGATGATGCCTATAGGCCCAGCATTCCCCGGTACGCTTCCACAATCGCCGCCCCCCAGATCAGGGCCACCACTGCGCCCAGCGCCAGATATGGCCCGAACTTGACGCGGTTTTCGCTCTTGAGGGCCAGTTGCACGATGCCGAACAAGGCCCCGGCGACCACGGCCACCACCACGGCCACCAGGAGCCGTTCCCAGCCCAGGAATGCGCCGATGACGGCGGCCAGTTTGACATCACCAAAGCCCATCGCGCTGGGGTCGTAGGGGGTGTCGTTTTCGGTGGGGGCGTCGGCTTCCGCTTTGGCCGAGCCCCGGTATTGCCACCACCAGTACAGCCCTGCCACCAGGGACACCGCGCCCGCTGCGGCCAGTGCGCCCTGAACCATCAGGATCAGGCCCATGCCGTAGCCCGCGCTGCCCAACATCACGCTGACCAGAAAGCCGCCGACGGTCAGCAGTTCGGGCACCCGCACCACGCGCCGCGCCGCCAGATTCACGCCCACCGATAGAAGGCCCACGCCCGCGCCCCACCACGGCCCCAACCATGCTCCCGCCAGCAACGCCAGGCTGATCTGCTGGTAGCCGATGGGAAAGTCCGGGTATTGCCGTTCCCTAAAGCGCCGCAGCACCCACGAAGCCAGCACGTCGATGGTGACCAGTAAGCCCGCGCCCAACAGCGCTCCGTTCACTGCTTCCGGCAGGTTGGGCAGGTCGTACTCGGCCCCCGCTGCCCGCGCCCCAAAAAAGGCAAAGATCAGGCCCAGTCCCACTCCCGGCAGCGTCAGTTCATCGGGAATGGTGTAGGTGTCCAGATCAATGGCGCTGGCGACCAGCAGCAGCGTAAACAGCACCATCAGCCCCAGCGTGCCCACGCCGTACACGGCCAGTGGAAAGAGCGCGGCAATGACGCCGTAGCCGAGGCCGGTCAGCAGTTCGACCACCGGATACCGCCGCTTGATGGGGGCACGGCAATAACGGCACTTGCCGCCCAGGGCGACCCAGGAGGCGACAGGAATGAGGTCTAGTGGGCTGAGTGCGTGGTTGCAGTGTGGACAGTGGCTGGGCGGAAAGGCGATGTTTTCGCCGCGTGGGAGCCGCCAGATCAGCACGTTGGAAAACGAGCCGACCAGCAGGCCGAAGACGGCAGCGCACACCACCACGAAGAGGTCGAGATTCACCCGGAGAGTGTAGGGGAAAGGGCGTCACACGGGTCTGTCAGGGCCGGGGTATTTACCGGCTCCTATGCGCCCAGCCGGAGATCATCAAAACGATGATACCTACCACGAAGGTCATCCACGGGATACCGCGCAGGCCGGATTCGAGCACGCTTTCCTGTGGGGTGCCGGGCGCGTAATGCACGCGCACCACGCCGCCTACCGGATAGCGCCTCAGCCCGCGCTGTTGCTGGCCGTAGTCACTGTTGCCGGGCGTGCCGTAGGTCAGGCGCTCACCGCTGTAGGGCACGCCGCCGACGGTGTAGGTGTAGGCCACATGGGGCGTCCAGATGCGTTTGCGTCCGCCACTGCCGCCGCTGGGTTCCAGCCAGCTGCGGGTCACGGTGCCGGAGGTCGTCGGCCAGGTCGCCGCCCGCACCGAGCGCCACGACTGCACACCTGCCAGCAACAACAGGCCCAGGGCCACCAGCAGCAACAACACGGAGAACACGGAACCACTTGACCGGGAAGGCATGGCCTTATTTTTTGCGGTGTGGATGCCCTGAAGACAAGTCAGGCGGGTCAGCTCATGCCGCCCGCCCGTGCGTTGGAGGAGAATCAGCCCCTCAGTCCGTATCAGTGTTTCCCGAAATGCCCCAGTTGCGGCACGTTGGGCTTCCATTCCGGGCGCTCCAGCACCTCACCGTAGAGGTCGTATTCGTCGCTGTCCTCGATGCGGGCCTTCACGATGTCACCAATTTTCAGTTGTCCGGCCAGTTCGCCTGCAAACAGGTACACCTGACCGTCGATGCCGGGGGCGTCGCCCTTGGTGCGGCCAATCAGGCGGGTGCCGGGAGCGTCGTCCTCATCGTCGTTGAACTCGTCGATGATCACGTCCATCACGCGGCCCACCTTCTCGGCCAGCTTTTCGGCACTGATGCGCTGCGCCACTTCCATAAAGCGGGCCAGCCGTTCTTCCTTGACGTCCTGCGGCACCGCACCCTCCAGCTTGTTGGCGTCGGCCTCATCCACATCGCTGTAGGGGAAGGCCCCCACGCGGTCCAGGCGGGCGTCTTCCAGGAAGGTCAGGAGTTCCTGAAACTCGGTTTCGGTTTCGCCGGGAAAACCCACGATAAACGTAGACCGGATGACCAGTTCCGGGCAGATCTCGCGCCAACGCCGGATGGTATCGAGCTGCTTGCCCGCCCCCGGACGCCGCATGGAACGCAGAATTTTAGGCGAGGCGTGCTGCAAGGGAATATCCAGATAAGGCAGAATCTTGCCCTGCGCCATCAGCTCCACGATCCGGTCTACGTGCGGGTAGGGGTACACGTAATGCATCCGCACCCACGCGCCCATCTCGCCCAGTTTCACGGCCAGATCGGTCAGGTGGGCACGCACCTGCTCGCCCTGAAACTCGCTCTCACGGTGGCGCACGTCCACGCCATAAGCACTCGTGTCCTGCGAAATCACCATCAGTTCCTTGGTACCGCCCGCCACCAGCCGGAAGGCTTCGTACAGCACTGCGCCCGCATCCCGGCTGACCTGAAGGCCGCGCAGCTTGGGAATGATGCAGAACGAGCAGGTGTGGTTGCAGCCCTCGGCAATCTTGACGTAGGCGTAATGCCGGGGCGTCAGGCGCACGCTGGGCGCAAAAACGTCGCCGTGGCGGGTGTCTTCTCGGGTGGGCACCTGAACGTCGGGGCGCATGCCGGGGGCGGCCACCGGCAACAGCCCGGTAAAGGCGTCGGTTTCTATCGGCAACAGCCGCCGCACATGCTCCATCACGTCATCCACGGCTTCCGATCCGGTAATGGCCGCCACCTTGGGATGGCGCTCCAGAATCTTTTCGGGCCGCTCGCCCAGGCATCCGGTCACGATCACGCGGCCCGTGGCGTCCAGCGCCTCGCCGATGGCATTCAGACTTTCTTCCACGGCGGGCGTGATAAAGCCGCAGGTATTTACGATGACGGCGTGTGCGTCGGCGTAGCTTGGAGCCACTTCGTACCCCTCAGCCCGCAGTTGGGTCAGAATCCGCTCGCTGTCCACCAGCGCTTTGGGGCAGCCGAGGCTGATGAATCCTACTTTTTTGGGGGCGATCAGCATGCTTTCCGGGAGCCGCTCAGTTGTTGCCGTCATGTGTTCTCCTCGCGCCGTGTGTTGGCTCCCGTCGGAGCCGCCCGCCGCCTCATCCTGCTGTGTGGTCTTGATCTTGCTCAGTCTTGATGCCTGCTCGCTCACGCGCCACGCCCTAGGTTCTTGTGAAAAGAGGCCGTCAAGGGGGCGCGGAGGCTTCAACCCGGCATTATACAGGCCGCACGACTGGGCAAGAAGGACACAGGTCACATCGCCAGTGTTTCCCGTACAGATCACCCGTACAAGATCAACAGGGTCACAGGTGGCGTCCATTCTCCTGCCGCCTGCCTTGCCCCTGTTTCCTCCCACGCTGACCTCTTGTGGCGATCAGGTTGCTCCCAATAGGTTTCTACAGTTGAGCTTCTCTAGTGAATTCTTGGGGAAGGCAATACAGTAGGGGGAGGGTATTACCCGTTTGGGCGGGTCACTTGCTAGACTGCGCCGCATATGAATGCGAAGGTCATTGTGGTCACGTCTGGTAAGGGGGGCGTGGGCAAAACCACGACCACAGCCAACATCGGCGCGGCGCTTGCCAAACTGGGCGAAAAAGTCGTGGTCATCGACGTGGACGTGGGTTTGCGGAACCTTGACGTGGTCATGGGTCTCGAATCCCGCGTGGTGTTTGACCTGATTGATGTGCTGGAAGGCAAATGCCGCATGAGTCAGGCCCTGATCCGCGACAAGCGCGTGGAGAACCTGTACCTGCTGCCCGCCTCCCAGACCCGCGACAAGGACGCCCTTGACCCCGAAGTCTTCAAGACGGTGGTGCGCGGCCTGATCGAAGAAGAGAAGTTCGACCGCGTGCTGATCGACAGTCCCGCCGGAATTGAATCGGGCTTCCGTACGGCTGCCGCTCCTGCCGAGGGGGCGCTGGTGGTCGTGAACCCCGAAGTCTCCAGCGTGCGTGACGCCGACCGCATCATCGGACTGCTGGAATCCCAACAGGTCAATGAAATCCGGCTGCTGATCAACCGGCTGAGGCCCAAAATGGTGGCCAGCGGTAACATGCTCAGCGAGGCCGACATTCTGGACATCCTGGGCGTCAAGCCCATTGGGATCGTGCCCGAAGACGAAGGCATCATCGTCAGCACCAACGTCGGGGAACCCGCTGTGCTGGGCAAGACCAAGGCGGGACAGGCTTTTATGGACACCGCCCGCCGCATGAAGGGCGAAGACGTGCCGTATCCCAAGTTTGAAGAAGACCGGGGCTTCTGGTCAGTGTGGCGGCGTCTGTTCGGGGGGGCGTGAGATGTTTTCATGGATGAAGCGGGGCCGCACCAAAGAGACCCTCAAAGACCGCCTCGAACTCGTGCTGGCCTACGACCGCGCCCAGATTCCGCCCGGTAAGGTGGACGCCCTGCGCCAGGACCTGCTGGAAGTGGTCAAGCGCTACTTTCCCACCGGCAGCAGCAGCATCGAGATCGAGCAGCGCGGCGACATGGTGGTCTTGATGGCAAACATTCCCATCGATGAAAACGCGCCGGGGCACACGTCCAACAAGGGTCGCTGACCCTTCTGGTCCACACCCACTCCTAGACCGTCCAGCCAGCCTCACACACAGTCCACGCGCCTTGCCCTAGCTTGTAGGGGTGACGGCCAAGACTGTGGTGGGGCAAACGTGTTGTTAGGCAGGGGTTCGGCGTGAAGTACGATCTCCGTTTCCCGGTAATCATTCTGGCGCTGCTGGCGGTGGGGCTGCTGACAGTCAGTACAGCGGCGCTGGCTCCCCGTGTGGCTCCCGGCGTGCTGACCAAACAGATGGTCGGTGTGGGGCTGGCCGCCGTACCCATTGCGCTGCTGTGGTGGGCTGGACGCGACCGGATCTACCGTATCGCACCTTACCTGTACGGCCTCGCCCTGCTGATGCAGGCCAGCACTTTTGTGATCGGCAAGGAAGTGAACGGCCAGAAAAACTGGATCGAATTGGGGCCGCTGCAATTCCAGCCCCTGGAAATCCTGAAATTTGCTCTGATTCTGATGCTCCCCCTGGTACTCCGCAGCGGTTATCAGGGGATCAGAACCTATGCCATGGCATTGGCGGTATTTCTGCCTGCCATTGGCCTGGTGGTCATTCAGGACTTCGGCGGGGCGATGGTACTGGGCGTGATGTTTGCCGTGATCATGTTGGCCGCCCGAATTCCGTGGTGGCACGCTGCCCTGGCTGTGCTGGCGCTGGGCGTGGCTTTCCCCACCGTGCTGTATCCGCACCTGGAGCCGTATCAGCAAAAGCGCCTGACCATCTTCCTCGACCCCTACCAGGACCCACGCGGGGCCGGGTATCAGGTCATCCAGAGCACCATTGCCGTCGGTTCAGGCGGGTTGCAGGGCAAAGGCTACAAGGAGGGCTCGCAGTCTCACAACGGCTTTTTGCCCGAAGCCCACACCGATTTTGCCTTCAGCACCTGGGCCGAAGAACAGGGCTTGGTGGGCGCACTGGCCGTACTGGCGCTATACGGCATGTTGTTCTGGGGGCTGGCAGGCATGGCCGCCGAAGCGCCCCGGCTCCAGGATCAGATTCTGTTCGCGGGCATCCTGGGCCAGATCGGGTTTCAGGTCATAGAAAATGTGGGAGCCGCCCTCAGTGTGCTGCCCCTGACCGGAATCACGCTGCCGCTGATCAGCTACGGCCTCAGCAGCCTGGTCAGTACACTCAGTACCCTTGGGCTGGCCTACGTGATGTACCGGGATCGGCACGGGGGCATGATCTAGGGGTGGGGTGTGGGGTGTAGGAAAAGACGGGGCGGGAAGCGCAAATCTGGCTTCCCGCCCTGCTTTTATTTGGATGGATGCCCTGAATTGGACGCAGGCGGTTTCGTGGTGGTGGCTCCCGCAAACACACAGGGCCATACCACAACTGCCTTTCCTACCCCCTACACCCCACGTCCCACACCCTTACTTAAACGTCCCCGCCCGCACGATCACCAGATTGGCCGGGTTCACGTATTTCACCAGTGCGGCGGTGGCCTGTTCGGGCGTCACGGCGCTGATTTTGGCTTCCAGATCGGCGGTAAAGGCGTAGGTGCGGCCCAGGTCCAGTTGGTTGGCGAGGCTTCCGGCCAGTGTGCCATCGGCGCTGCGGGCTACGCGGGCTTCTTGCAGCAGCGCGGTCTTGGCGGTGGCGATTTCGGTGGCGGTAAAGCCGTCCTTGCGGGCGCGGTCAAGCTCCTCGCGCATGGCGGTTTCTACCTGCGCCGTCACGTTCGGATTGAAGATCGCGTAGGCCGTAAAACTGGCCTTTTCATCGCGTGAAGACACGCTGGTGCTGCCGCCCGCGCCGTAGCTCAGGCCGTCTTTCTGGCGCAGGCGGTTGAACAGGCGCGAATCGGTGCCGCTGCCGTACACGCGCATGGCGACCAGCAGGGCCGCGTAATCGGGCTGGTCGTCGCGCAGAGGAAAGTTCAGGCGGGCCAGATAGATGGCGTTGGCCTTGTCGGGCACATTCAAGACCAGATTCTGGGCAGCGGGCGTGACCAGTGGCGTAATCACGCGGGCATACGGCACGCCACTGGTCCAGCCGCTCAGGATGTCGGGCACGGCAGCCCGTACGGTTTGCGGATCGAAGTCGCCCACTGCCGAAACCTGAATGCGGGCGGCCCCCCACACGCGGCGGTAGTAGTCCTGCACCTGCTCCAGCGTCACGGCCTTCAGATCGGCCAGTTGTTCATCCAGCGTGGGCGCGTAGCCGAGGTCGCCGGGTTTGGCTCCGGCCGGCATGAAGGCCCGCGCCAGGGCCAAGCTTGCCACGCTCTGGGGGTCGCCACGCCCTGCTTCCAGCCCGTCGATGCTGCCTTTTTTCAGTTCGTCGAAGTCGGCCTGCGGGAAGGCGGGTTCGCGCAGCACCTTTTTCACCAGGGCCAAGGCTCCGGGCAGGTTGGCCCGGTCTGTGCTCACGCTCACGCTGACTCCGGTGGCGTCGCCGCTCACGTCCAGTTGCGTTTTGGTGGCTTCCAGTTGATCGCTGAGTTGCTGGCGCGTCAGGCCCGTGCTGCCGCGAGTCAGCAGCGGCGCAATAAAGTCGGCGGCTCCCCGGTCGGCCTTCACGGTGTCGGGGTTGCCGAAATCCACGCTCAGCACGAACTCCACCCGTTCGCCACGTGTTTTCTTGGGCAGCAGGGCCACTTCCGCTTGTACGGTGTTGGCCTGCGCTGCGCCCACCGCGATTTTCTCGCGGGTCACGCGGGCTTCGATGGCGGCGGGTTCGGGCGCAATGGTTTCCCCGGCGGCCACAGCAGCGCGGCCCTGATAGCCCCTGAGCAGTTCGGCGGCGCTGGGAGCGGCAGAAATGGTCACGTTGTCGGGTGTGGCCGTGGGCACGAACAGGCCCAGGGTGCGGTTGGTGGGCTTCAGGTAGGTGGTGGCGACGCGCTGCACGTCGGCGGGCGTCACCTTGCCGAGGTCGTCGCGCAGCTTGAACAGCAAGCGCCAATCTCCGGCGGCAATGTATTCGCTGAGGGTCACGCCCACCGATTCGGGCTTGGTCAGCAGTTGCTCGAATCCGTTGGCGACGCGGGTTCGCACGCGCGTCACGTCTTCTTCGGTAAAGGGGGTCTTGGTGGCGTTTTCCAGCGTGCTCAGCAGCGTGGCCTGAGCCTTTGCCATGTCGTCGTCTTTGCCCAGAACCACGCCGTACATCAGCAGGCCCGGATCGCTGGCGCTGTTGGTCAGGCTGCCGATGGCCGTGGCCTGCTTGGACTGCACCAATGCCGCATACAGCCGCCCCGCAGGTTCGTTTGCCAGAATTTCATCCAGCACCAGCAGCGCGGGCAGGTCGGGATGGCGCACGCTGGGCATGTGGTAGGCCGCCAGCGCAATCTGCTCGTCTCCCACGCGGCGCACGGTCAGGCTGCGTTCGCCGTCCTGCGGGGTTTCCTCGGTGTACTGGGCGGGCAGGGTACGGAAGGGGCGGCGAATCGGCCCGAAAGTCTGCGCCATCAGGTTCAGCGTGGCCTGCGCGTCAAAGTTGCCTGCCAGTGTCACGACGGCGTTGTCGGGCTGGTAATAGTTGCGGTAGAAGGCTTGCAGCGCCTTGATCGGCACATTTTCTACGTCGCTGCGGTTGCCAATGGCCGTGTTGCCGTAGTTGTGCCAGTCATACGCCACCGAGCGGACCCGCTTGTACAGCAGCCCAAAGGGACTGTTTTCGCCCGACTCGAACTCGTTGCGGACCACGGGCATCTCGGTTTTCAGGTCCGAAGCGGCAATCTTGGAATTCACCATCCGGTCGGCTTCCATCCGAATGGCCCATTCCAGATTGTCTCCAGTGTTGGTCATGGTTTCAAAGTAGTTGGTGCGGTCTTCGCTGGTGGTGCCGTTGAAGTCGGCTCCGCGCTTGCCCAGCCCCTCCAGAATGTTGCCGCTGGTGGGCGTACCCTTGAACAGCATGTGCTCCAGCAGGTGCGCCATCCCGGTTTCGCCGTAGCTCTCGTGGCGGCTGCCCACCTGATAGGTCACGTTCAGCGTAAAGGTCTGCCGCGAATTGTCGGGAAACAGCAGCACGCGCAGGCCGTTGCGGAGGCGGTATTCGCGGATGCCTTCCACCTCCGTGACGAAGGTGACGCCCGCCGGAAGTTGCAGGGCGGCCACGGCAGCAGGTGCGGGAGCGGGCGCAGCGGTCTGAGCAGACGATCCAGCGCCGAGGCCGAGGGCCAGGGTCAACAGCAGGGTGGCGGGCAGGGTGGGAACGCGCATGAAACCTCCGGGGAATAGGGGAGAGGATGTGGACTGGGTATTCGCTTTAACATACCGAACACTTCTGAACTTAGCGCCTGTAGATGTGACAAATGACTGAGCGTACAGAATCTTGCCTAGGTTCGGAACAACAGCAAAGACCGCTGGGAAAGCGGCCTCTGTTGGATGAACTGTTCTTCGGGTCTTCGGGTGACTTCAGGCAGAAGGTGGGCGGCTTGCCAACTCCGCGCCCGCTGCCGCATCGACAAACCACACGGCGTCCTGCACGCCTGCAATGGGGTAATTGCCCTCGCCCGCCTGCACCTGACGCAGTATTTCGGCCTTGCCCGCGCCCGTGACCAGAATCCAGCGTTCGCGGGCGGCGTTGATTTCGGCGTAGGTGAAGGTCAGGCGGCCCGTGTCCAGCCGGGGCACGAAGTTGGCGGCCACACGCCCGCCCGCCCCTAGTGCGTCGGTGCCGGGAAACAGACTGGCGGTGTGGCCGTCGTCGCCCATGCCCAGCAGCACCACGTCCATCTGTGCGGGCAGCAGCGCGGCGTAGGCCCCGGCTGCCGTCTCCAGCGGGCGCACCTCGCCTGCCATGCGGTGCACCTGCGCGGCGGGCACGGACACCTGATTCAGCAATTCATCCTGCGCCAGACGGTAATTGCTGTCGGGGCTGTCTGGTCCCACGCTGCGTTCATCGCTGAAATAGACGTGGACGGCCTGCCACGGGATCTCGGGCAGGTCACGCAAGACCCGGTACATCAGTTTCGGGGTGCTGCCACCCGACAGGGCCACATGAAACGCTCCCCGCTCCTGCACCGCCGCCCGCGCCGCCTGTGCGAACGCTTCAGCGGCAGCGGCAGCCGTCAGTTCGGGGGTGGGGAGGGTGCGGAGGTTCATTGGCCCGGTCACAGGGTTGCCTTCGCCAGTTTCCACGCCCGCTCGAAGCTTTCGCCGCGCTCGGGGCGGGCCATCACGCGGGCCAGTCCCTCGGCAAGGCTCATCTGGGGCACGTTCACCTCGGTCACGCGGGTCATGTCGTCCCAGTGAGATTCCACGCGGGTCAGGTCGCCACTCTCGGCATTCAGGGCAAAGCGCACGCCCTCGCCGCTGAGTTCCACGCCGCACAGATCGCCGTTTTCCCGGTGGCAGCGCGAGCGTTTCAGCTCTACATTCTTCATGCTTTTCCAGCCCAGCGTATCGGCAATAAATCCGGCGAACAGGCGGGCAGGCAGGTCCTTGCTGCCCGAATAACGCACAGTCAGGTGATCTACACGGGGCAGTTGGCGGGCCGCGTCGCTGGAATCGAAGACCTGTGCCAGCGCCTCGCGCCAGCCTGCGCTGCGGCTCCAGCCCAGATCGGCCAGCGCGTACTGGCGGGCGGGCGGAATATCCAGCGTCAGGCTATCGGCAATGACCTGATCGGCGATATCGGTCAGCTCGGCCAGCAGCACGCCCGTCGGGGCCGAATCCGCGCCCCACCAGACATGGTTCACGGTGGCAGGCCGCAGCAGGGGCAGGATCGCGCCCTGAAGCTGCTCGGCACTGGCATTCAGAATCAGGCGCTCCACGTACAGGCCGCCCGGTTGCGGCACCAACGTGGCATGAACCACCACATCCTCGGTGCCGTCCATCACGCCAATAATCTGGCGTCCGGCGTAGCGGCCTTCTAGTCCGGCCAGCGCTTCTTCGACCCGGCCCACATGCTTTTTGACGGTCAGGGCCACGATATTGCCCGTGTAGGCCCGCGTTTCCACCTGTGTCTGTGCCCATAGCTCATCCAGGGTCAACTGGGCGCGGCGCACGGTGGTATCGGCGGGGCCGATGGGTTTGTGGTTGGTGGCATAGGTCATGACGTGCCTCCTGCGGAGGGAGTGTGGGCTGTGAGTTGCAGGGTGTGGGCCACCCGCAACCCACGATCCACAACCCACAACCGGCGCGGAGCGTCCATCACAGTCGCCGCCAGCGCCGATCCGGGCCGATCAGGTCGTCAGCGGCGTCTGGCCCCCAGGTGCCGCTGGTGTAGTTGGGGAATTCGGGGGCGTGGTCGGCGTGTCCGGGCGGCGTGTCCCACATCTCCAGAATGCCTGAGACGATCTGCCACGCATGATCCACTTCGTCTTCACGCGGGAAGAGGGTCGCGTCGCCCAGCAGCGCGTCCAGAATCAGGCGGCTGTAGGGGCTTTCCAGTTGGGCACCGAAGGCGTCATAGCGGAAGTCCATGACCACCTCGCGCAGCACCATCTCCTGCCCCGGCATCTTGGAAGAAAACTTCAGGCTCACGCCCTCGTCGGGCTGAATGCGGAAGGCCAGTACGTTGCGCTCCAGGCCGCCCGGAAAGATGCCCAGCGGCGGGCGCTTGAAGACCACGGCAATTTCAGTGACCTTTTTGGGCAGCCGCTTGCCGGTTCGCAGGAAGAAAGGCACGCCCTGCCAGCGCCAGTTGTCCACTTCCAGCTTCACGGCCACATAGGTCGGCGTGGCGCTGCCGGGGCGCACGTTGGGTTCGTCGCGGTAGCCCGTGACTTTCTCGCCGTACATGGTGCCGGAGCCGTACTGCCCGCGCACCGCCACCGATTTCACGCGGCTTTTGGGAATGGGCTTCACGGCCCGCAGCACTTTGGTCTTCTCGTCGCGGATGGCGTCGGCATCGAAGGCAGCGGGCGCTTCCATCGCGGTCAGGGCAAAGAGCTGCATCAGGTGGTTTTGCAGCATGTCGCGCACCACGCCCGCTTCCTCGTAGTACCCGGCGCGGCCTTCCAGTCCCAGATCTTCGGAGGCCGTGATCTGCACGTGGTCCACATAGCCCCGGTTCCAGATCGGCTCGAAAATCGCGTTGCCGAAGCGAATCGCCATCAGGTTCTGCACTGTTTCTTTGCCCAGATAGTGGTCGATGCGGTACACCTGAGACTCGTCCCAGACTTTATGAATGGCGTCGTTGAGGGCGCGGGCGCTGTGCAGATCGTGTCCGAACGGCTTTTCGATGACCAGGCGTCGCCAGCCCTCGGATTCGTCGGCCAGTCCGAGGCGGCCCAGACCGTTGCTGATCGGCTCGAACAGACTGGGCGGCGTGGACAGATAGAACAGCGCGTTTTTGCGCCCGCCGTGCGCTTCCTCGGCGCGGTCCAGTTCCTGCCCTACGCGGTCATACACGTCATCGGCAGAAAAATCACCGAATTCGTAGTACAGCAGGTCGCGGAACTTTTCCAGATTGCCGGGCTGAATGGCGTCGGTTTCCTTGCTGTTTTTCAGCGCCTCGATGGCAAAATCCTTGAACGCCTCGTCGGTCATGTCCTGACGGCCCACGCCCACGATATTGAAGGCGCTGCCCAGCAAGCCGTCCTGCCACAGGCCGAATACGGCGGGCAGCAGCTTACGCTTGGCAAGGTCGCCTGTGACGCCAAAAATAACCAGCGTGGCGGGTTCGGGTGCGCGGTTGCGGCGCATCAGGGCACGGAAGGGATTCTGGCCGTCTGCACCGACATCGCTGGGAGTGCGGGCGCGGGTCTTGCGGGGTTTTTTCTCGGCGGTGGCCTTCTTGCGCCCCGACTCGGCTGGAGCCGCCTGAGCCAGTCCCACCGTCTGGGCGGCCTTTTTCTTGGTTACGGCCTTCTTCACGGCAGCTGGCGTGGGCTGCTGCTCCGCTTCTTTGGCCTTGCCCTTCACGCGTCACCCTTTACGCGCTGCTGGCCTGCCTCGCCCAGTTCCTGCGCCTCACGCACGCTGCCCGTATCGGGGCGGCCAGCAGCGGTGGGGATGTTCTGCGGCGAGGCCACGCTGGGATGATCCCCGGCCTTCACGCTGGGCACCACGCTTTCCTGCTTGCCCACTTCCAGCTTTTTCACGGCGTGTCCACCAAAGGCGCGGCGCATGGCCGAGAGCATCTGGCCCGCGTAACTGACTTCCTGCTGGCTACGGAAACGCATCTGGGTACTGAGCGTGATGACGGGTGTGGGAACCCCCAGTTCAATCGAATCGATGATCGTCCAGCGGCCCTCGCCACTGTCGGCCACATAGTCCGAGAGATCATGGAAGGACGCGTCGCTTTGCAGGGCTTCGGCGGTCAGGTCCAGCAGCCAACTGCGGACCACGCTGCCATGCCGCCACAGTTCGGCAATCTGAGCCAGGTCCAGCCCGAATTCTTCCTTGGCCCCCAGCAGTTCGAAACCTTCTGCGTAGGCCTGCATCATGCCGTACTCGATGCCGTTGTGAACCATTTTCACGTAATGCCCCGACCCGGAAGGCCCCATGCGGCCCCAGCCCCGGTCCGGTGCGGGCGCGAGGACCTCGAACACCGGGCGCAGGCGCTCGATGGCTTCCACGGTGCCGCCCATCATCATGGCGTAGCCCTCTTTCAGGCCCCAGATTCCGCCCGAGGTGCCCACGTCCACAAACTGGATGCCCTTCGCGGCCAGTTCCTCGGCGCGACGCTTGGAATCCTTGAAGTTGGAGTTGCCCCCGTCGATGATGATGTCGCCGGGAGCCAGTCGGCTGGCCAGATCATCGATAACGGCCTGCGTGATCTGTCCGGCAGGCACCATCATCCACACGGCCCGCGCTCCCGGCTCGCCCAGCGCGGCGATCAATTCGTCCATGCTGCGTGCGCCCTGAGCGCCCTGAGCCTCGATGTTGGCGACGTTCGCCTCGGTGCGGTCATAGCCGACCACGTGTTGGCCGCCCTGCGTGAGACGAAGCACCATATTGCCGCCCATTTTTCCCAGACCAATCATGCCTATTTTCATGCGCGACCTCCCGGCACGGAACCGCTTCCAGCAGCCGTGCCATCACTGTCAGGCAATATACGCGGGGTTCAGGACGGCGGGCCTCTCTCTATAGAGAGTCGCTTAATCAAGCAGGCCGACCAGAGGCGTGGGGCTGCTCCTACTTTTTGCGTTTGCGGGCGGCTTTCTCGGCCTCTTTCAGAGCTTTGCGTTCCTCTTCCTGCCGCTTTTGCATGTCGCGGCTCACGTCTTCCATCAACTGTGCGCCCTGAGCGTCTACCGTGCGCTGAAGCGCCATCAGGGTAGACACGACCATGTTGTTCAGGATGCGTTCCACAGGCGTCTTGATCCACTTGTAGCGCACCCGCCCGTTCAGGGTCATGGTGACTTCGGTGCCGCCGGGGGTGGCCTTGAAGGTCCAGCCCTGCGTCAGTTTTTCCAGCGGCCCCACGTTGCGTACACTTTCCCAGCCGCCACGCTGCGGGGCCTGCAACTGGCCGTATTTGGCCGTAAACCCCAGCCCCAACAGCCGCCGTGAGAATTTAAAGCGCACCAACACGTTGTTGGTCAGGCGGGCATCGGCCTGCGAATATTCCGCCTGAGTAAGGTTGGGATCCCATTTGACGCGGCGCTTGGGTTCCAGCGCCAGGCGGTACAGCACGTCCGGGCGCGACCTGACCACGATGTTTTGTTTGATGCTGATGGTTTCCGACATGACTGGCCTTACTGTAGCGCGGGGAAGCCAGGAGAGCAGGGTTGTCGTATTCCGTATGACTCGGGTGGCCCCTCAGCCTTTCCCACTCACCACTCACGGTTCCTCACGCCTGCGGCACTTCCGCTTCCACCACCGTGCCGTGTCCGGGCGCACTCAGCACACGGTACCTGCCGCCTCTGGCTTCCACCCGCTCACGCATCTGCATCAGGCCCAGGCCGCCTGCACTGCTGACCCGCCCGCTGATCTGCTCTGGATCAAAGCCCGCGCCGTCGTCCTGCACGCGCAGGGTGACGTGGGCCGCTCCGTGCAGGCTCACCTTCACCTCGTGGGCGCGGGCGTGCTTGGCGATATTGTTCAGGCTCTCCTGCAAAATTCGGAACACGACAGCCTCATCACTGGGCGAGAGGGTGATGTCTCCGGTGATGCTCAGGACACTCTTGACGCGGTTTTGCTGCCCGAAGTCTTCCACGTAGCGCCGCACCGTTTCCAGCAGTCCGTAACGCTCCAGATCAATGGGGCGCAGCGCAAAAATAGAGCGCCTAACTTCCCGAATCTGCTCGCGCAGCAGTGTACTGGCGGCCCTGACCTCGGCTTCGGCCTGCTCGGGCTGGGTTTTGATCTGGCGGGCCACCACATCCAGCTTCAGGGCGGCAAAGGCCAACGACTGCGCCACACCGTCATGAATCTCGCGGGCAATCCGGGCGCGTTCGTCGCTGATGGCGAGTTCTTCGGAATACAGGTAGGCACGGGCGTTGCGAACGGCCAAGGTCGCCTGCCCCGCCATCAGTGCCAGCAGCGGAATGCGGGCATCGTCGAAGGCGTCGGCGCGGGCGTCGCCCAGCACGAGGACGCCCACCAGATCTTCGTCGTCACGCATGGGAAATCCGAGGGCGCTGGCCGCTCCGGCAAAGACCTCGGCGGCTTCTTCGGGTGTGGCGACCAGCGGGGTGCCCGCCTGTGCCACCCGCAGGGCGAAAGCCGGGGCAGGCGTGCCCGCGCCCGATTCTCCGCTGCGGTCCTGGGCATATTCCAGCCTCAGCAGGCCATCCTGATCGGTCAGGTAGGCGGCCCGCGCATCCACCCGCAGGCGTCCGGCCATATTCCGTGTGACCCGCGAGAGCAGGCGGCGCATGTTGCGTTCGGCCCGGATCGACTGATCCACCGAATACAGCGTCATCAGGTCGAGGGTACGTTGGCGGGCGGCCTCCACACCGTTGGCGACCTCGGCGGCCAGCGCCTGAGCCAGAGCTTCCATTTCCGGCGTGGGCGGGGTTTCAAAGTGCAGGGCCATCGCGCCGCCGCCCGGAATGCCGACCTTCAGGGCGTACAGATCGGCGCTGGGCGAGGCCAGCAGGGTGTCGCCGCGTGCCGTGCCGCTGAGACCGCCGGGAACGGTCAGGGTGGCGTGGGTGGCCCCCGTGACCCGCACCGCGCCGCGTGCTGCCACCTCCACTACCGCGCCCATGTCGGGAGCATCGGTCAGGTCGCGCATCAGTTCCTGCACTGCCCGCAGCCGCCCGTGAGAGGCACTGAGCTGGCCGTACAGGTCGCGCAGTTCCCGCTCGGCCCGTTCGCGTGCCCGCGTGCCCTCGGCAATCCATTCCACGCTGAAATAGGTCACGGCTGGCCCCACGAGACCGTAAAACAGCACGTGCGCCCACACCTCGCCCCCGGTATTTCGCAGTTGGGCAATCAGCAACTCGACTGTAACCACCACCAGCACGATCAGCGGCGGCAGCGTATTGCGGACCAGGCGCACCCGGTCAGACAGCCGAACCTCTCCCGGTATATGAGCGGGCGGCGCGGCGGGCATGGGCGCTGGCATCGGCACAGGTACAGGCGAAGGGCGGGCGTCGGTCATGCCCACAGCATAGGCAAGGCGGGCGTCGGGAAGGGTAACGGATGCGGGGGTGGAGTCAACTCTCCGGGGTGCCGCTGCCCTCTTCATCTGTCGTTGCTGCTCCGGTCAACGCCTCTGCTCCGCGCCGCGCCGCATCTCCGACCTTCCAGTGCACCTGACGCAAAAACCCCCGAAACAGCCGACTCTCGGCGCTGCTCATCAGGGCGCGGTCAAGCATGGCTCGCCACAGCCGCAGCGTATGGCGGGCACGCACGGCGTCGGTATAGCCGATCAGGTGCATGGTTTCTTGCAGGTGGCCGTACACGGCTTCCATCTCATCTCGGGTGGCGGTTTTGCGTTCCAGATCGGGTACGTCGTCCAACCCTTGCAGGAATTCGTAGCACACCAGCAGCACCGCCTGGGCCAGATTCAGGCTGGCATAGTCGCCCGTGGGAATCCTGACCGTCACCTGGCACTGTTCGAGATCGCTGTTGATCAGGCCCGTTTCTTCGGGGCCAAAGACCAGTGCGGGAGCGGCGGCGGCACGCACGAGGGGCCGCAACTGGGCCGGATGGCGCGGCGGCGGCAGATCTCCGCGCTGGCGGGCGGTGGTCCCCACGCTGATATCGCGGTCTGCCAGGGCTTCGCGCAGGGTGGGATACACGCGGGCCGAGCGCAGCAGCCCCTCGGCGTGCACAGCCATTGCCAGGGCCTGAGCATCCAGATGGTTGCAGCGCGGAGCCACCAAGCGCAGGTCGCTGGCCCCCATGTTCAGCATGGCCCGCGCCGCCGAGCCGATGTTGCCGGGTGTTTTGGGCGAGACCAGCACCACGGCCAGATTCAGATGACTGCCTTCGCTCCTGCTGTTCCCGCTTCCGTTGCCTTCGTTCCTGCCTTCGTCGCCGCTCACGCCGGGAATGCTAGAGCATCTGGGGCAGGCGAGGGGCAAGACGAGGGCAACAACGGCCGATACGGACTCCGTATGATTCCCTTACAGTCAGAAACCCACCGCCCGTCCGTCGATCTCCCGGAATCCATCTCTTTTCTTACTCGTTTCGCTCGTATTCAACACTAAAAAGCACGGTGTTTCATCGGAATCCGTATCAGACCAATGATTCGGACAGTTTTCAAATGCCTTTCAGGGATGCCGACAAACACAGTGTTGATTGATTCTTGGCTAGTGGGTCATTCCTTGAAGGCTGGGCGACACAACCCCCCCGTTGCTGACGCAACGCCCCCCCTTAAAGGGGAGGACAAGGGCTGGGTGCTCCCCTTTAAGGGGGGCTGGCGGCGAAGCCGACTGGGGGGTTGAGACTGGGCGTCCCAGACAACATTGTTCTCTGGCCTGTTGTTCCAAACCAACTACTGTCCGAACCATTGATCAGACACCGCCAAGAGTCAGGCCCAATCAGAGAGCTGCGTCAGGGAGCCGAATAGATCGGCGTTTCGTCCACCACATGCAGCCCCAGTTTCAGGTCGTGGGCCAGTTCTGCGGCGGTATCTCCCCAGGAATCGAGACTGATCTGGGTGATGCCCCCGGCCCGCAAGCGCCCATTTACGGCGTCCAGCAACGCGGCCCGCAGCGTGGTACCTCGCCAATCGGGATGCACCCCCGGCGAATCCACGCGTCCCAGCCCGTCTTCGATGCTGGCGCGGCACAGGCCGATGCCCCGGCCCTGATCATCGAGGGCGATAAAGCTCAGGTGCGAATCGAAGCCAGCGGCTCCGTCTACCGCAAATTCGGGCAACACGGCGTGATGACCGATTCGGTCTTCAAAAGTAGACAGCGCGTCCATGCGTACGGCGAGGTCCTGCACGGCGGCCAGCTGGTGCAGCGTGGCTCCGGGCGGCAATTCCAGATGGCGCAGGGGCATGCGTCCAGTCAGGCGGCGGTAGGCTCCCACTTCGCGCCAGCCCGCCGACATCAGGGCCTCGTAGGGCCACAGGTGCGGTTCGGCAAAGGCGTACACGCGCCCCCGCTCGGCCTGTGCTGCTTGAGCCAGGGCCAGCGCCGCCGCGTGCTGGGTCGGCCCCGGAAATGCGCCGCCCACCAGTTCTGCGCCCCATTTGGGGCTGGGGCGTGCGCCAACGGCCCCCAGCACTTCTTCGGCGGGATTCAGCACCACCCACGCAGCCACGCTGGCTCCCGCCATCCAGGCCACGGCCTCTTCGGGGGCTTCGTACAGGCCTGCCAGCAGCGGCGCAAGGTCGTCGGGCAACAGAGAAAGGACCGTCAACTCTTCCAGAGGGTTTGCGCTCACTCTTATCCCTCACCCAGACGGCGGTACAGCGCCAGATACTGTGCGGCGGGGCCATCCCAACTGAAGTCCAGCGACATGGCCCGCTCTACCCGGCTGCTCCATTCGGGGTGGTCGTCAAACGTCTGGCGGGCTTCCAGGCAGGCGGCGGCCAGGGCTTCGGGCGTGGCCCCCGGGAACCGGAACCCCACCTCGTGCGGCACGGTATCCACCAGCCCGCCCGTCTCGCGCACCACCGGCAGCGTGCCGTAGCGCATGGAGATCATCTGAGACAGGCCGCACGGTTCGAAGCGGCTGGGCATGGCAAAGGCGTCGGCCCCGGCATAGATGCGGTGGGCCAAAGGTTCATTCAGGCCCTGCGCAAAGGCCACACGTGGATGCTGGCTCCAGCCGGTCAGGGCCGCCGTGAGCAGCGGGTCGCCGCCGCCCAGCACCACCACATTCCAGTGGGGCACGAGGTCGCCCAGCGCTTCGATCAGCAGGTCGATGCCTTTCTGGTCGGCCAGGCGGCTCACGGTCGCCAGAATCGGGGCGTCGTCCAGGCCAAATTCGGCCCGCAGGACTGCCCGCGCCGCCTCCTTGCCTTCAAGGTCGCTGTAGGCCGGAACATCGGGATCGTTGCGGGGGTCCCAGCGCTCCTGATCCAGCCCGTTGATGATTCCGCTGAGGCGTCCTTCGTGGTTCAGGCGAATCAGCAATCCCTCCAGCCCTTCTCCGTATTGCGGCGTGGTGATTTCCAGCGCGTAGGTGGGGCTGACGGTGGTGACGTGATCGGCAAAGATCAGTCCCGCCTTCATAAAATTGATGTCGCCGTGAAATTCCAGTCCGTCCGGCCCGAAGGCCCACCCCGGCAGACCCGTCCAGCGCGAGGCTTCCGCGAGGTTCCATTTGCCCTGATAGGCCAGATTGTGAATGCTGAACGTGGTCTGAATTCCGGCCAGATGGGCATGTGCCACCGCCAAACCTGCCTGCCAGTCGTGGCCGTGCAGCACGTCGGGCACAGCGTCCAGCAGCCGCAGCACCGGCAAGACGGCTCGCCCAAACAGCGAGTAACGCCACACGTCGTCGGTGTGGTACAGCCCCGGACGATGAAACTCGCGCAGGCCGATAAACAGGTAGCGCACGCCGTCCACACGCAACTCGCCAACCGTCACGTCTCCGGCATCGGCTCCGAGTTCGGGCAAGCGCCCCCGCCACAGCTCCTGCGGCGTTCCGCTGAGGCTGGCATACCACGGAGAAACCACTGTGACCTGATCCTCTGGCCCAGTCAGCAGCCGGGCCTGTACTGCCGGGAGTGCGCCCAGCACATCGCCCAGCCCGCCCGAACGCGAAAACGGAAACACCTCTGACCCCACATGCATGACCCGCATACGCTGCACTCTACCCCGCCTGCGGCCCGGCCTCCTGCCCTAAGTCTGCTCTGAGCAGGCCAGCCCAGCGGGTCCGTCTGAGGGGGTCTGTGGTCTCGGGTCTTCTTCAGAACCCGCCGCAACCTAAGCAAACGGTGCAGACACCCCCTCGCTGGGTTGGCTAGAGTGCAGGCCGCTCCCCTCAACGCCGACTTTCTATCCAACTTTTGGAGAACCCATGCACACCCGCCTCCTGGCCCTGACTGCCCTGACCCTGACCTCTGTGGCCCTTGCCTGCCCCGCCAAGCCGGGCACGCTGGGCAATGGCCTGATGCCTTCTATCGCCGGAATGCGCCCCGAGTGCGGGGTGAACTATCAGGCCTTCCGCAAAAGCCTTCTGGCGGGCGGCACGATCAAAAACGGCTGGGCCGAGATGTACAGCCTGCCAATGACCACTGCCGCCGACAACCAACGCTTCAGCACCGCCCTCCAGACCCTCACCACGACGCTGGCGAAGAAGGGCTATGTGTATTTCAGCACCTCGGATCTGGGCAGCGGTAACAACGCCCCCCGACTGCTGAATTTTGTCAACAAGAAGGCCAAGCGGGTCTTTTCCTATCTGCTGGTGCGCGAAGGCAACCGCATGACGCTGGCGATTGCGGGCACAGCTCAGTAAGCGCAGTACAACTAGGGCAGCGCAGAAAGCGCGGGGCAGCGGGTGAAATTAACCGCTGGGCTGGGCAGCCTGAGGCCGCAGAGCGCCGCCCTCAGTTTGACAAGGCCCGCCCCCGTTGCTACACTTCCTCTCGCTCGTCGGGATGATTCTTTGATGGATCGTTCAGCCCTGTGGCAGTCCGGGCTCTTAGCTCAACGGTCAGAGCAGTCGGCTCATAACCGATTGGTTGCCGGTTCAAATCCGGCAGGGCCCACCACGATTTCTGGGGCGGCAAGCAAGTAAAGCAGTACGGTTTCGGGCGGTTAGCTCAGTGGTAGAGCATTCGCTTCACACGCGAGAGGTCGTAGGTTCAAGTCCTATACCGCCCACCAATTTCGACCCGCCTAGCGCGGGTTTTTTCATTTCACAAAAAGGGTCAACGGTGCAACGTGCGTAACCCGTGCGTAACCGCCTATTTCTTCCCCTCCAACAGATCACTGAGATTCAGCGCCCACCCCTCCCGCTCCGACTGAAAAACCGTCCGGTACTGAGTCAAGGTAAAGGCCACCGACGCATGGCCCAGCTGCTTGCTCACCAGTTCCACCGGCACGCCCCGGCGCAGGCTCAGCGAAGCATAGGTATGGCGCAGCCCGTGAATCGGTAAGTGCCTCACCCCGGCCTGGTCACAGATCCGCTCCATGTCCCGCTTCAGGTTGTGCGGATCCAGGGTGGCCCCATAGCTGTTCGTAAAGATGCGCCCGCTCTCCGCCCACACCCGCTTCCGTTCATACCCTTTGGAATGTCCTTTGACTGGGCCAGCCAGCGCCTCACGCTGCACCGCCTGATCAGCCTGGACCTCTCGCAGCAGCGTCACCGTATCGGGGGAGAGGTAGACCGTGCGGCGGCTGCCCTTGGTCTTGGGCGTGGTGACAATCGGCCCCTTACTCGCCGCGGCCACAATCTCTGTCACCTCTGCCGTGCCCTTCTCCAGATTCACATCCTGCCAGCGCAGGCCTGCCACCTCGCCGCGCCTCATGCCGGTACTCAGGGCGAAGATGAAAAACGCGCCGCGCCAATCCTCTTTCGCGGCCTTCAGAAACTGGGCCGCTTCCTCAGCCGTGTACGCGGGTAGCCCTTTGCGCTCTTTGCCTCGCAACGGCGCGGGCTTCACGATCTCAGCCACGTTGCGCGTGACCAGTTCCAACCGGAATGCATCGCCCAGAGCAGAGATCAGTAACTGATGCACCTGGCGCTGGCTGGATGCGCCGAGGTTTTCTTTGTTCAGGTGGTCGAACAGGCGGCGCAGATCAGCCGGAGCCAGCTTCTGCAAGCGCCGGTTGCCGATGGTGGGCGTGATGAACCGCTGGAGTAAGTCAGCCTGAATCTCGTGGGTTCGCACGGCGCGGGCCTTCTCCCGTCCGGCCAGCCAGCGCGTCAGGTATTCGGTCAAGGTTTCGGCGCTGGGATCCACCACGCCGCCGCGTGTGGCATCTGCGATCAGCTTCGACAGGGCTTGCTGGGCCGCCGTCTTGCTGTCGGCCATGCCACTGTGGCGGGTGCCCTCGATCATGATTTCAAAACGGAAGCGGCCAGAGGGGAGCTTACGAACGCTCCCCTCTCCGTTCCCGCGCTTGCGGGTGGGCTTGGTCATTACTGGAGTTTCAGTAAAACGAAGGGAGAAATCCTATTCATATTATTTACTTGGGAACGGAACGCCGTTCTTCATCTGAATAATGTTTTTCCCCAGATCGACTGAGACGTAATCGAAAGCCGCAGATTCCCCTTTTAAGAAGAACTCAATTTTGTCGTTACCGTCGTGCTTCACCTGCGTCACCTTATTCTGGAAGAACACTGGCTGGAGTGGACCCCCATTAACCTTTGCCCCTAGCACTAGATCATCAAACAGACTTTGGTAGGTTTCGCCGTCATATTTGAGATTTAACTTGCCACTGTTTATTTCTAAGCTTAGGCGTTGTTGAAAATAATCTTGGTAAATATTTGGGTAAATGTAATCACTGGAAAAAGCAAGTACAAATCGTCTTTTAGGTACTTCACTGTCCACTTCTCCATCACGAAATGGAGGAGTAATAAGTTTGATCGTCTTGTCGATTAGCCCATCTACCCGAATAGAATTTTTCGTTGAAGAAATCGTGTAAGTAGGGCACTTCATAGTCAAAGGGCCACTAACAAATTTGGTTGATGCCTTGTTTGGGAAGGAAGCCGGGTAGTACACCAGCAAAGAAGAGAAGACATCGTCAAGTCCGCTCTGTAAGCCACCTTTGCTTGCATAGGTCACCAAAGCGTTCGCGTTACAAGGAATTGTGCGTTGTGCCTGTGCCGTACTGGCAAAAAAGGACAACAGGGAAAAGACCAGTAGCTTTTTCATATCTCTCCTCAAAACGTGACAAGCCCCACGCACGTCGCCAATCGCTTGGGCACCGCAAAGAGTTTGGCTTCCGGCAACACCAGCCCAATCTCAGGCACCCGTTCATAGCGCCAGAAGGGGAGACGGGTGTTGCACGTCGCCACATGTGCGATATAGCTGCCACTCGTGATGAATGCTGCCCGTTGCGCTTCCACGTCAGAGCTGATGAAACGGTGCAATGCAGCGGGCAGACTGGCCTGCCCAGCAATCGCCAGGTTCACAATGGCTTGCGGCGTATTGCCGTACATCTGCTGGACGATGTTGACTAGTGGATCAGGCATGATCATCCGCGCTGCGCCGTGGTTCATCACGGCCTCTAGGTGGTGCTCAGCGTCCTCTTCATCTACTTCGGCAGCAATAGCCTCTTCTAGCCCCTCACGCTGGGCAATGACATGGTTGATCTCATGCAGCAGCGTGAAGCGCCAGCGGGCCACGTGTAGGTCCCGCGCCATCTGGATCAGCGCGGGTGGGCCTTTGCTCGCTTTGTTCTTCGTGCCAGGAATGACCCGAATACCCATGAGTTCGGCCAACTTGCGAGGATCTGGCTCGTAGTCGTATTTGGCATGTTCCCGATCAGATGCGGCCAAGAATTGTGCAGTGGCCTCACGCATTTAGTTTTCCTGTCCAGGTTGCACACCGAACCGCACAAGGTTTCGGTAGAAATCCAACCAGTCTTCGGGGGTGTCAGCTTCCATAGAGCGGTTTTTGAAGCTCGCCAGGTAGTCCTGCCATTCAGGTTTTGCCAGATCCGGGTAACGGGTACTGTACATCTCAACGGCCTGCTGAAGTTCATCTGGTAGGGGGCGGCGCTGCTTTGGCTCAACTACAATCACAACTTCAGGGGCAGCCACAATCTCGACAATGGTGCCCGGACGGATGCGCTCGATTTCCTCACGCGGTAAGCGGAAGAATTGCACCAATGAGGGGAAATGCTCACTGTTCAAAATGTTGTATCGCCCGCCTTCCAGAGCGCTGAGATACTGAACGTTCGGAATGGTTGTACCCTCGATTACGTCCTGAAGGCGCAATTTCCTACTTAGCCTCAGCTGTTTGAAATACGCCCCGGCCTCTTCGCGGGTCATGGGTTGAGTTGGGGCGTCAGGCACAAAAGCTCCTCTGGGAAGCACTGGAACGGTGTACATGCTCCCCTTTACGCTTAACTGTAATTTATAGTTCCCTGTATCGGTAGACAGTTGGCGACAAACTCCAAAGGGGTTGACGGTCTTTATAGTTTGCTATAAACTCTAAGGCATGCGAAACCAAGTAGGCCAGAATATCCGCGCCGCACGTGAACGGTGCGGCCTGGACCAACGAGAACTCGCAGAGAGGATGTTTGGTAAAGCGGCGCGGTCAAGCTACATCAGCGACGTAGAGAGCGGTAAGGCAGGCAATGTCACCGTTGAGCGGCTGGCTGAATTTGCTAAAGCTCTAAATTGTGATCCCTGTGATTTATTGCTGACTACAAACTCTAAAGGCGGTGTTGCGTGAATCCTTACCTGACCGTTGAAGAAGTGGCCGCGCTGTGGGCCGTTGATCCCAGAACTGTGCGTACCGAGATCAAGGCTGGACGCCTCGGCTGCGTGCGTGTCGGCCCCGCCCGCCGAACCATCCGCATCCCACCCGCCGCGCTTGCCGCCTGGGAAGCCGAACAACTGGGGGCCACCGCGCCCCTCCCCAACCTCAGCCTCACGGCCAATTCGGCCTGAAGCAAAAAACAGGCCGCGTGGATCAGACGCGGCCACCCCTTTAGGAGGTTTTGAACATGACCACGCTACCACACCGCCCCACTCGTGACGCCCGCCTGAATGCCATCGGTGACAAGGCGCTGAGCCTCACTGAGTTTGCCCTTCGTCAGCAGGGCTACACCCACGCCGTGTGCGTCTGCTGCGGCTACCAGCAGCCTCTGAGCCACTACCTGTATAGCGGTGACCGTTGCCCCGGCATTCAGGCTGACGACTCCGCTTGTGACGGCACGCTGATGCTCTCCAGCAACGGCGGCGCAGCGTGAACCGCCAATTCTTCCAGATGGCCTGCACGGTGGCCCTGACTCTGCCCCACGTGGGCAAGATTCTGGGCTTGACCGCACTGGGCAGCACCCTGTTCGTGCTGGTGCTGGCATGACTACCTCTTACGCCCCGGATCTGGCTGAGCTGACCGAAAAAGCCCGCAGCAAGCCCATGACACCCCAGCAGCGTGAAAGCGCTCTGGATCGCCTGGCTGAGCAGCGGATTGGCCTGCTGGATGAGTTGGCCCAACTGGACGCGACGATCACCGGCTATCAGCAGGCACAGGCCCGTGAGCAGCAGTCCGTGGTCGTTATCGAAAACCTTCTCCGCGCCATCGATGAACTGGGCTACCTGCCCAAAACCTTGCAGCGCTGCCAGGCCTGCGGCCACCCCAGCGCTGCCTCGATCTGCCAAAGCTGCGAGGTGCGCCGGTGAAAAGCCTGCTGCTCACCCCGCTGTTTGTGCTGCTGGTGCTGCGTGACACCGCCAAGAACCGCCTGAGCCGGAAGGTCCGCGCATGATCTTCGGCCTGATCTGCACCGCGCTCTTCCTGATGCTGGCCTACGCCGTGGACAAAGCCCGCGATTTGAACACCCAAAAGGACGTGACCTGATGTACGTGATCACCCGTCTGAGCGGCACTGAACAGCTCTCCACTGTCCCGGAATCACGTGGCCTGCGAATCAACCATGACCGCGCCCGTGCGGCCTGCATTGCACACGGCAGCCTGCACCATCGCCCCGCCCTGAGCATCCGCGCCTTCTACCTGCGGCGTCATGGCCTGAACGAAATCCGCGTGATCAAGGACGGACAGACCATCGAGCGGCGTGAGTTCCCGACGCTGCGGCTCGTCCATCCCTAGCCCACCTCGGGGGCGGCGCATCCATCCAACGCCGATCAGCCCAGCGACCCGCCGCACACCCTCTCAGCACCCGCCCCACCGACCCTCAACCGGGGCACCACAGGAGAACAATCATGGGACTCACCGGCCAAAGCAAGGAAAGCAGCACCTTCGAGCGCACCCTCTTCCCCGAAGGCACCTACGACATGACCCTCGACAAAGCGATCGTCATGATGGGCAAGCCCAGCCAGTACGCCCCCGAAGGCGCACCCAAGATCATGTTCGTCTGGAAGTGGGTGGATGAGGACGGCACCGAATTCGAGCTGACCGATTACCTCGGCTTCCCCAAAAACATGAAGTGGAACGAAAAGAGCGCCTTCTGGAAGCGAGCAGGCGAAATCGCGGGTCAGGCCTTCACCAACGAAAACGCGGGCCTGCTGGACCTGGATCTGGGCGAGTTCATCCAGAGCTACGCCGAACTGGTCGAACACATCAGCAGCGTCAACGATCAGGGCCGTCCCGAGAAGATTGAAGTGAAGAGCCTGACCGTCAATAAGGTCGAAATGCTTGGCGTCCAGCGCCGCCTCGTGGTGGGCGTGTGGGACAACGGCGAAAAACAGGGCAACGAAATCGCCAAGGTCATGCAGATCGCTGCGGCCCAGAAACCCGTGAAGCCCACCCGTCAGGCTGCACCGGCTCCGGCTCAGGCTGCCGCACCTGCCCAGCAAGCCCCTCGCACTCCCGCTCGCACGGCTCCGGCTCCCAAGGGTAACGAGTTCCCAGTCAGCCCCAGCGAAGCCGTAGACCTGCCCTTCTAAGCCGCCTCCCTCACCCAACAACAGGACTCCTGCGCCGCCGCCAAGCAAACGCAGGAGTCCTATTTAGCCCCTCGTAGGAGGTTCCACTATGTTAGACCGTTCACCGCTCTACTACCGCACCGACCCTCAGAGAGCCATACGTGAGCTGTCCGGAATTGGTTCCAAGCTGGGCAAAAAGATCGTCGAAGAATTGGGTGAAGGCGACCCCCATATCGCCCTCGGTACCATCGAACGTAACCCCTACAGCCTGATCGAGGTGGACGGCATCGGCTTCAAGAAGGCCGACAAGATCGCGTTGACCGACTTTGCCATCAGCTCTGACGACGTGCGCCGCCACCACGCGGGCAACCGCAGCATTCTCGAAACGACAGGCGTTCTCACTGAACGTCTGTTTGCTGCTGAGCGCGTGAAGCTGAACCTGTTCGACCCGGCCCACCAGTACGCCAGCGTCGATGTGGAGGAAGGCCGCTGCTGGCTGCCGGAAGAACTGGAGGCAGAGAAGGGGTTGGAACGCTGGATGCGTCTCTTGCCCACCGGTGGGGTTGTGGCGCTGGCAGAACTGACCCCAGCACAGCGGGCCATCTGTGAACGCCTTGGGCTGGATGAGGTGCAGACCAACGCTGTACGGGCTGCCCTCGCCAACCGGGTGCTGTTGCTGACAGGCGGTGCAGGTTGCGGGAAAACGCATGTGGTCGCTGCCCTGGCGCTGTGCAAGCTCACAGAGGGCCACAGTGTGCGCGGCATGGCGTTCGCTGGGAAAGCCGCTGACCGGATGCGCGAGGCGTTCGACCAGTACAACGTGCAGGCGGAGGCTTCGACGATTCACAAGGCACTGGGCTTCCAGAAAAAAGCCTTCACTGTCGAATTCTTGGCCGAAGACCTGATTGTCGTCGACGAATCCTCCATGCTGCCCGGTTGGTTGCTGTGGGCCATCGTGAGCCGCCTGATGCAAGGGGCCACCCTCGTGCTGGTTGGTGATGACAATCAGTTGCCCCCCATCGGCTACGGCATCCCGTTCGTTGACCTGATTCGATATGGGGTAGCCCGCGCCCATCTCTCCCGCAATTACCGTCAGGCAGACCAGCAGGGCATTCTGCACATGGCTGAAGGCGTGCTGAACCGTTCCCGCCCTGCACCGGCTGGCTGCGTCGAGATGCACCTCGGCGTGGATCCCGGCAATCTGGACGCGCTGTTTGACCAACTGATCCGCACCCACGGTGGTCAGGACTTCGAGGCGTGGCAGACGATCAGCTGGCGCAATGAGGACGTGGAGCGGTACAACCTCCGCGCTCAGGCCATCATCAACCCGCATGGCCGCCCGCTGTTCGAATACGCCTGCTGGAAGCTGGGCACCGATCCGCGCACACGCCGCCCGCTGGTGCAGGCCGAGATCCGGGAAGGCGACAAGATCATCGTGATCAAGAACAGCAGCACACTGGACATCTTCAACGGCCAGACCGGGCGCGTGGTGGGCATGCGCTCAAAGCCCAAGCTGGTACAGCGCCGGGACTCCGCGGGCAACTGGGAAGTCCAGGAAGGCGAGACCGTGCCGCACCTGACCATCGAAATCACGGGCCGGGAAATCGACATCCCGGAAGATGATGTGGAGAAGTACGTGCAGCTGGGCTACGTGATCACCGTCCACAAAGCTCAGGGGTCGGACTGGAGCCGCGTCCTGATCATGCAGCCCGCCAAGGTGCGCGATGACATGGCCCGCAAGTGGTATTACACGGCGATTACACGGGCCAAGGCGCACCTAGTCATCGTGTCTGCTCTGCGCGTGGTGGCGTGGTGGACCAATGCAGCCAGCGATGCACCGGACGAACCCAGCACACTGATGCTGCGGCTGGCGCGACCTGCACCCCTGCAAATACACGCGGCCATAGAACGACTGGCAGCGCGTGTGGCGCAGGCGGCTGCCCAGCCTGACCCTTGGGACGCTCCGGAGGGCGAGGTGTTCTGGGCAGACAACGTGGCGCAAGCGCCTCAGCCTGTTGCTCAAGCCCCTGCGCCTGTTGCGCTGGCCCGCCTCAGCGAGATCAAAGAAGCTTTCAAGCGCATGGATCTGGACGGTGTGGCGTGATGCTGTTCAAGCCTGAACCTCGCAGCCCGCGCACCTATGCTGAGAAGTGTCTCGACTGGGCGCTTGCCAGCTGCCATCCCGGCGTGACGTGGGCAATGCTGTCCGAGCGTGGTGCGACTGATTACGAACTGCGCTGGTACGTCGCAGAGTTCTGCTTTGGACTGGAAAAAGCATCTTCGGGTAAGCCGCACGATGAGTGGCTGCGTTTTGAGTGCGCTGGCTACGCGAATCCCTATCTCTTCGCGATCCGTCCGGAAGAACTCTTCCCCTCGGGCGGATTTGACAGAACACGCGGCCCTGACTTCCAGGGTGTGCCCCTGCTCAACACCGTGCGCGAATTGCGTGGGATCTGGAGACCACTGTGAAAGCCCTGACCCTGAAACAGCCTTGGGCATGGGCCATTGCTCATGCGGGCAAGGACATCGAGAACAGAGACTGGGATCAGCGCACCGCCGAACTCATGGGCCTGCACGAGCTGGTCGGCCAGGTCATCGCCATTCACGGCGGCGCCGCTCCAGTGCGGGGCAAGAATCAGGGCTGGCGCTACCTCACCAGCAGCATTGCCGACATTCACGCCCGGCTGGGCGGCGAACTGCCTGACGCTGCGGCCCTGAACCTCGCGCAGCGGGCAGGCGGCGAGAAATTGCATGCCCAGCACTTCATCACTCCCGGCATCGTGGCTGTGGCCTGCATCGCGGGCGTGACGCGGGCCAGCCGTTCGGTGTGGGCCAGCGAGGGCGCTCTGCACATCCAGCTCAGCGAGACCATTGCGCTACCTCGCCCGGTGCAGTGCCGAGGCGCACAGGGGTTTTGGTGGGTGGATGAAGCGACCGAAGCGGAGGTGCAACGTCAGTACCGCAGCGCCATTGATGCGCGGCCACCCCAGTACGGCCACCTCACCTCACAGGACTGGCTATGAACTATTTGCAGGCCTTCAATTCACGCGGCTTCTTGCACGCCAGCACGTGCGACACACCTGAGGGATTCGGTGAGAAATTCACGCGCCTGATGGAGTCTCAGGGCTGCACCGTCAAGTGCTACACGATGGCCGAGTACCGCCAGTTGCGGGCACAGGCAGCGGCCACCCTAACCGTTGCCACCGACCTCCCTGAAGTGGGCACCCTGATCACCCACCCCGTACATGGGGCCGGAGTCGTCAAGGGCGTGCTGCCTCATTTTGAGGGCACCGGGGCATTCGTGCTGGCCAGCCGTCACGGTGAACACCTGATGCGCCCCGGCACTTACGCCCTGGCACCTGAACCCGCCCCTGAGCCTGAGCCGCTGCCTGTCGTGAGCGTCCCAGTGGTTCCTGTTCCTCCTGGCCAATGGTTCATGCCGGGACTGTTCGAGGCAATGCAGTGACTCAACCAACCCCCCTTCAATGGGTGGCCCTCCTGTATGGGGGGTCTACCCCCCCAGCTGGACAGGTCGAATTCCGCTTCCTGAAAGGCGGTACCCGCGCCTGGATGCCCTGGCCCTGTTTTCCAGAGCATCCCAATGTCTTTCACCTGAGCGACGTGCCCAAAGGCCGTGACGCCTACTGGGGTGTCAGTCTCCGCAAAGACACATCCGACGGCAAAGCCACCAACTGCCACCCCACACACCTGGTCTGGGTAGACATCGATCTGAAAGACCACCCCGCCCTGCTGGACGGTCAGACCGACGTGCTAAACATGTCGGCTGACGAACTGGCAGGCTACAAGCAAGAGCTGCTGAAGCAAGTGCTGGCTGACTGCGAGACACGCAACCTTCCCCCTCGCGCAGTTGTCGATTCGGGGCACGGCTTGCAGGTCTACTGGGCACGCCGCGCCCGCAGCACCCCAGAAGATACCGAGGCCTACAACCGGGGCCTGATGCTGGCCTTCGGCGGCGATTCCAAGAGCATCGATGTGGCCCGCATTCTCAGGCTGCCCGGTACTCAGAACCTCAAGAATCCGGAGCGCCCTCTGCCGGTGCAAGTCCTCTGGGAAGATGCCGATGCCTGGGCTGAGCGTGACGCCCTCGCCCCCTTCCTGGAAGTCGAAAAGCCCAAACCCGCGCCCGCACCGTTGCCGGTCACGAATGCCCCGATCCGGCCTGACACCGACACCATTCAGCAGCGCTACGCCCAGACCGCCCTCAAGAAAGAACTGGACGCGCTGCGCGGAACCGGCGAGGGTGGCCGCAACCACCAGTTGAACAAGAGCGCTTTCAGCCTCGGCACCCTGATCGGCGCTGGGATTCTGGATGAAGTGCAGGCCGTCCAGGAACTCACTGAAGTGGCCCAAGCCATCGGCCTAGATCCAACCGAGATTCGGGACACGGTGCATTCCGGCCTGACTGATGGCAAGGCCAAACCCCGTGACCTGAGCCGAGTCGGGATCTGGACGCCTCCGGAGGGCGCACGCGGCACAATTGGAAAATCCGACGGGCAGGGTGAACTGTCGGCAGCGGTGGCCGCCACCCTGCCCGATAAACCCAAGCTGGCCGACTACCGCGATCTTGTGCTGGCCAGCTTTGCAGAGTCCGGCCTGATGTACCGCTACCACCAGATCTGGCGCACCTGGTGGCGCTATGAGGACGGCGTGTATCACGAGGAACCGGATGAGGTCATGGCCCAGACCGTTGACCTGACCCTTCAGAAGTTCGGCTACACCGTCAAAAATACCGAAGTCACCGAAATCATGACCAAGATCGGGCGTGACGTGGGCATCGGCAGCCGCACCGTCGATCAGGGTGCATGGGAACTGAACACCCGCACCGGCATTCTCAATCTGGACACTGACGAGCTGTACGAGCACACGCCCGAATACTTCTCGATCATCCAGAGCGCTGCGGCCTACCGACCTGAGATCGTGGCGCACCAATGGAATGACTTCCTGCGCCAGGCCGTGCCGGAAGCTGGAGACCGACTCTTGCTCCAACAATTTGCAGGCCTGTGCCTGACCGGTGACACCTCGCCGCAGCGGGCGCTACTGCTGGTGGGTGATGGCGGTACCGGGAAGTCGACCTTCGTGCGCGTGCTCCAGGCGGTACTCGGCAACCTCGCCACCAGCAGTGCCCTTGAGAACATCAAAGACGGTTCCTTTCTGGTGGGCACGCTCGTCGGCAAACGCCTGTGCGTGGTGTCCGAGTTGCAGCGCAACGTGGATTGGCTGCCCTTCAAGCGCGTGACTGGTGAGGATCAGATCAGCATTGATGTCAAAAATAAGACCCCATTCACGGCCAAGTTGGACATGAAGCTGATCATCCTCAGCAACGTCATGCCGTTTCTGGGCGATGACACCAGCAACACCTCTCTGATGCGCCGCTTTCTGCCGGTGGCCTTCAACGTCAAGCCGGAGAAGCCCGACCCCTCCCTGGAAGCACGCCTCACCCACCCTGACGAGCTGCCCGGTGTCCTGAACTGGATGCTGGACGGCCTGAAGATCCTGCGCGAAAACATGATGCGATTCCCGAACAGCGACGGCACGGCCCTAGCCCGCGAGATCGTAGAGGAATCGAACCGCGTAATCGGGTTCCTGCGCGAAGAGTGCAGCTACGTTCCCGACGCCACCGTCACCAATAACGAGCTGTACACCGCTTACCGCGAGTGGTGCGGACGCACGGGCCACAAGCCTCTCAGCGCTCCCAGCTTTACTAAACAATTGATGGCTGCAGGGCGCTATTTCGGGAAGCCCGTGGATCGTCAGCGCACGAAAACTGCCCGCCTCTTTACCAACCTGATGCTCAGCACTACCCCTACAGGGTGGGATGACTGATGACAGGTGACAGCTTTTGCCCAGTGGTGACAGGTTCATCTTTCAACCTGTCACCCGTAAAACCCTGTACAGCACGCCGTATTTCTTTACGGGTGACAGATGACAGCTTTTTTTATAAGCACATGACGAAAACACACATAGAGGCCCATATAGGGAAGTCTCTAGGTTTTTTCCTGTCATCTGTCACCCGATACAGCTCCCCATTGGCTAGCACGGCAAAAAAGGGGGTGACAGGTTCATTTTTCAACCTGTCACCTAATACCTCAACTCTGTCACCCGAGGTGAACTCATGGCACTGATCGGCAGCAGCTCCAAGAAGACGACGGCAGCCCCCGGCATCCGGATCAAGGACATCCAGGATCAACTCGATACCGAGTGGGCCAACCTGAAACAAGACAGCATCAGCCTGCACGGTGAGGAAGAATCGGGCCTGCTGGCCTACTACCAGTGCGCGGCCCGCCTCGGCATCCATTGGGTAGCAGGTGATCCCTACACCTTCCAGTTCCCTGAGGCCTATCAGGGCGAGCGCCTCGCCAAGCTGTGCGCTTACCTGATCGGCCTGAAGGATGCTGACCCGGCCCTGGTCAAGCAAGCCCGAGAGCACAACCTGAAGGCGCTGCGCGTGAAGGCCTGGCCTGCCTACCGGGATATGGCCGTGCCGCCGATTCCGCAGGGCATGAGCATGATGAATGTCGAGATTCTGCCCTTCAACTGGGAGGGATTAGAGCGGCTGTGGAACGGCGAGACGCATGAGGTGACGGGTACCAGCGTCTTCTTGCCCGCGTTCCAGTTCCCGGAAACGGCGGACTTCCATCTGGCGACATTGGCGGTTCTGTACCTGAACCGGCAGCTGCGTTATGCCCTGACCGACCTCTACGCCCACTCGACTGGAGGGAACTGATGCCGATGAATGCCGATCAGCCGAAAGAAGCCGAAAGGAACGCCGTGGTGCTGGTGGACATCTTCAACATTCGCCTGTACCTGCCTGACGAGATCCATCCAGATGACGAGGACGCGGTGCGGGCGTGGGTACAGGAGAACTTGAGCCGGGTGCGTGAAGCGGCTCAGGAGTGCGATCCAGACGATGTGATGGTGTCGAACGCGTTCTACGAAGCCGCTCGCTCTGCTCAGGCCGAGGCAGGTGAGGGCCAGTGAGCATCCTTCAGCCGACCATCGAAGACCAGGCCCGTCACCTGCTGAATCCAGTGCTGGGCGAATGCGTGCGCCAACGCACGGCAGCGGGAGTTGCCAAGTACGGCCAGCGGCTCGACGACAACTACCAGCCGCACGAGGCCAAAGCGGTGCACTTGGTGCAGGAACTCATGGACGCCTGCCAGTACGCCCTCTGGATGGATCTGCCGGGCCTCGCCTCCAATTTGGCCGCGATTGCCAATGATGTGCAGTCGGCTACCTCCCTGACCGCTGAGCAGATCATGGCAGGGGGGAAGCAGTGAACCCGGAAGCAGCGGGCAAGGTGCGGCGCAGGCCCTGCGGCACTGTGATCTGGGATGAACGGCAACTCCAGAGCCTGAGGTGGCGTCTTCGTCAGGGGCACTCTTACAAACGAATCGGGTATGACCTGGGTATTTCATTCGCTGCGGTGAATCGCCGTGCTGCGGATCTGGGCCTGAACCTGCCGCCTGAAGGGGAGATGTTTGTGGCGGTGGTGGGCCGTCAGGTGGGCGTCTCAGGCGCGACCATCATCACCCGCGCCCGGCAACTGGGCCTTACGCCCCGGCACTGGGGGATCTGCTTCACCCTGACCATGGATCAGGCGGCAGAAGTGGTGGCGCTGTGGGATGGCGACCTGCAAGCCCGTGACGCCGAGCATGACGGCTGGCTGAGTGCGGTGGATGCGGCCAAGTTACTGGGCATCACGAAGGTCATGTTCCTGCGTCGCGTGGAGCCACATGGGGTGCGTCGGGTGCGGGTGCTGGGCGTGACGGGCCGCGCTTTCCGGTATCACCCGCAGGATGTGGCCCGCCTGCCCATTCCGGTGGCTCCCAGGGGCAAGCCGCGTGGATACCTGACGGGCAACGCGCTGGCCGACCTGACAGGCGTCCCACTGGGTACCCTGCCCTGCTGGCGCAAACGCGGGATGCCCTCGGTGCAGGACCGGGTAGCTTTCCATGCCCACTACTACTCGCCCGCTGCCGTGCTGACGTGGTTGGAGGGGCAGCACCGCCCAGGTTGGAGTGCCGCGACCCGCGCCCGCTACGAAGAGGCCCGCGTGAGGTTGCGCGAGTACCTGGCCCAGCAGAGGGCCGCGTGAGCATTAAGAAGAAAGCCGTCAACGGCAACCGGAAGGGTAAAGAGGGTGAGCGTGAGCTGGCGCGGGCGCTGACAGAGCTGGGTTACCCAGCCAGCCGAGGGGTGCAATACAAGGGCGGCAAGGACAGTCCTGACGTGGCCTGCCCCTCACTGAATGCGTTCCACATTGAATGCAAGCTGAGCGCCGCTTGCCAGATGTTCAGTGCTAAGCAGCTGGCCAAGTGGGACGCACAGGCCAAGGCTGATGCTGGGCAGCAGAAGATTCCGTTGGTCGTTCACCGGTGGAACTTCGCCCGCAACTGGTGGGTGCGCGTGCTGATGCCGAACCGTAGCCCGTACTGGCAGACCCTTGAAGACTTCCTGACTGAGCTTGACCGTGCCAAGTGGGGGAATGGATGAAGCCGGTCAGCGATCCGATGCTGAGGCGGCTGCTGGCTGAGCGCTACCCCTCGCCGCTGGCCAAGAGTCTGATTCAGATGACTGAATCGGTGAGGGCATTTGGTGAGGCTGTTGGGCAGCTTGAGCCACACATACAGGCCTTCGCCAAGTTCTACAGCCAGCTTCAGGGCCGCTCTCATTGCCGCATGTGCGGGCGGCGGTTCGACCACCACCAGGGCTGTCCTCTGGAGCGCCCATGACCCTTACCCTTTCTCGCCCAGTGGAGGCGCACTTGACGAACGGAACCAAGAGAAGCCGCGCTGTCCGGGTCGCTGGTCCCGGCCCCGCAGTTCGGGAATTCATCAGCGCACGCCAGCAGATGCAGTCAGCACGTGCCCATGCTGAAGCGTGGTATCAGGCACTGCGGCATCAGGACACCCGTGAGAACGGCGGGATGCTGGTGGTCGGTAGTGGGCCAGCCCGTGCGAGCGGGCGGCAGATGATCCCAGTAGTGGGCAACTGGAACGCTGCACCAGCAGGCGTGACACGCTACACCGAGATCAAAACCCCATTAGGCTGGCTCTCTGAACGTGCTGTCCAGGAGGCCATGAAGAAGGCTGAAGACCCGATGTTGGGGCCGATTCAGCGGGGCATGGGGCTGGCGAGTCTGGCCGATGAGCGCGGTGGGTGGAGTCCTCACCGACAGCAGGCGATGGCTTACGCGGTGGCCGTGCTGACGGTAGCGCAGCTGCTAGGTGACCCTCAGGCAGCCACTCACCTCTTAAGCTTGCAGAAATCCAACGATTGACCTACTCTATTTGTAGATTCAGAGCAGTGACCCCCACCAAAGCGGTGGGGGTTTTTCATTGCCTACAGGGAGGCCTGCCGATGTCGAAGAAAGCGCAGAAGCGGGCCGCTCGCCGTGCCCAGATCACCTCACATCTGTCTCAGTCGGATGACCGTCGTGACTGGCTGATGCAGCAAGAGGCGCGGGGCCGAGTGCAGACCACGCCCAAACAATGGAAGCAACGTGACCCCACGCCCTGGTACCTGCCAGATCTGGGCCTGGAGCGTGAGCCATTTATCGGGCAGGTGCCGAGGTATCAGCCGGGTGTGGTGATCAGGCGCTTTCTTCAACAATGAAGGTGGTCATGGGTTCCCACTTCAGGAATCCATGTGTTCCACCCTTGGTGGCCGTGGTGATGCTGACCATCTTGTCCTTCCCACCCATCAGTTTCGCGCCGTCGCCTACCCCAGTTTTCGCCACAGTGATTCGTACATAACTGCGCCCGTTCTCTTGGTAGGGAGACAGTGTGGTGGTGTCTTCGGTCAGTTCAATCTGTTGGTAAGGACTCATTCCCCAATCTTATTCACCTGGAGGTGACCGCGCAGTGGTACAGCAACTTGACACCCCATCCAAAACTGTTGACGAGCTGGGCGCGGCCCTCAAGCCTCAGCACCGCCTCTTTGTTGAGCACTACTTCGCCGTCAACTTGAACCAAGCTGCAGCCACACGCGCTGCTGGCTATAAAGACCACCGCCAAGGCTGGCGCATCCTGCAACGTCCTGAAGTGCAGACGTATGTGCAGGCCCGCATGAGTGAGTACATGCCCGCCGATGAAGTCATGCAGCGCCTGACCGCACTCGCCCGCACGGGTGGTGACCAGTTCCTCAAAGAAGAGGAATACACCGTGCCGGTCTTCGAGGCCCGCCCCTTGCAGCTGAAGATTGATCACCTGGAAGCCCAAGTGGCTCAGATGCATAGGATTGATCCGGAACTGTTGAAGGGTCAGATCCAGAGAAGGCAAGCTGAGATTGCCGATCTGGAAGTGCAGCTGGCTCTGAATCCAGACGCTACCTATGAGACTCAGACGGGGACTGAGACGCGCCGCCGAGTGGTGCCCTCGCTAGAAGCTGCTGCCGATCATGGCGTGCTGTTCGCTATTGAGTCTGTGGAATACACCCAGCACGGTCTGAAGTTTAAGCGTCAGGACAACGTGCGGGCGCTTGAACTGATCGGTAAGCACCACAAGCTATTCACCGATCGCACTGAGCATTCGGGTCAGGTCGACCTGGGTGTTAAGTACATTGCAGGACTCTCCGAGGATGACTTGTGACCGCTGCGTTGCTGCCAGGTGCTCGTGTTTATTTCCCGCGTGGCTCCGCACTGGACGTGCTGCGCTGCCAGGTCGATGAATTCATGATTGACGGCCCCGCCGGAACCGGCAAGAGCCGAGTCGCCTTGGAGAAGATCAACGCACTGGCCGAGAAATATCCTGGCTGCCGTCTCGCCATCGTCCGGAAGTTTCGAGCAGCCCTGACCGAAACAGCCCTTGTAACCTTCGAGCAGCACGTCAAGCCCCGCTGCAACGTTCGCAACCAGCAGCGCAACGTGCGCCAGTCCTACGTGTACGCGAACAAGTCGGAGATCATCGTGGCTGGCATCGATAACCCGGTCAAGCTGATGAGCGCTGAGTTCGACGCGATCTATGTTCAGGAAGCAACCGAACTCACCCTGAACGATTGGGAGTTCCTGAGCACCCGTCTCCGCAACGGTGTCATCCCGTATCAGCAGCTCTTTGGAGACTGCAACCCTGGGCCGCCCTCGCACTGGCTGAAGAAACGGATGGATGCAGGCCTGACCACGCGTCTGCTGTCCCGCCATGAAGAGAACCCCCGACTCTTCAGCAGCCGGGGCGAGATCACGCCGTTTGGTCAGTCCTATATGGCCCGTCTGGATAAGCTCACCGGGCCTCGCCGGGATCGTCTGAGGTACGGGAAGTGGGCCGCTGCAGAGGGTCTGGTTTTCGACACCTTCGATGAAGCGGTGCATGTGATTGACCCGTTCCCCATTCCGTCTGACTGGCGGCGCTTCCGAAGTATCGACTTCGGGTTCATTCACCCGTTTGTCTGTGGCTGGTGGGCTATCAACCCAGATGGGGCGCTGTACCTGTATCGCGAGCTGTATCGCACCCGGCGCACTGTGCGCGACCATGCTGTCCAGATTGCCGAGTACAGCAAGGGCGAGTGGTATGAGGCCCTGATTACCGATCATGACGCTGAAGACCGCGCCACCCTGGAACAGGAACTGGGTGTGACCACCATGCCTGCCGACAAGCGGGTGAGCAGCGGTATCCAGGCCGTGCAAGACCGACTGGGAGGCCCAGGCACCCCACCCCGGCTGTTCGTGATGCGCGGTGCGCTGATCGAGCAGGATCCGGCATTGATTGACGGTGAGACCGGGCTGGCCGAAGGGCCAACATGCACGGTGGAAGAGATCGATGAGTACGTGTGGGAGAAACAGAAGGGCAAAGATGGCGAAATGCTTAAAGAGCGCCCAGTCAAGAAGGGCGATGACGGGATGGACATGCTGCGCTACGCCGTGATGTACGCAGATTCGACTGAGCACGCCAGCATTGGCGCAGGCAGCCTGGACGGCTGGTAGGGGGGCACATGGACACAACTAATCCGTATCCCCTCTCGAAGGGCGATCTTGAATACGCCACGCGGGCGCAGCTGCTGGAGAGCGAAGCCCGCGACGTTCTTTCCAACCGCCTGGCGGCCCAGCTCACCCTGTTGTTTCCTCAGGCCCCGGCTGAATTCCTGCCCAGCAATGGGCATTTCTCCAATGAGTTGGGACGTGGGGCAGGTGAGATTGCCGACGCGGTGAGTGCGGCCAGCATCAACTGGACCACCGATAGCGCTGATGATGCGGGCGTAGACAGCATCTTCACCTCTGAATTGGTGCGCCTGTTGGCGGTCGATGCGCTGGTCACGGCCAAACTGGCGCTGTTTCCCCGGATCAATGAAGCGGGCCAGTTGGAAGTCGAGGCATTGACCGGCTACCTGTACCCGATCTTCAGCCCGACCAACGCGCTGAAAGTGGTGGCCGTGCTCCAAGTCTTGCCGGTGGCGGCTGGGGATGAGACTCAATATCAGGTCAGACGCTACAGCGCTGGCCTGTTGGAGATTTTCCCAACGGTCAAGGACTGGAAAGACTATGCCGCTGGGGAGCCGACACCCTATCCCCAGGCCCATGCTCAGGGGCGTCTGCCGCTGGCCTTCCTGGTCATCCGGCGTGACGCCCACCGGCAACCGTTTGGGCTGGTGCCTGAATGCCTGCCTGCTTTCCGGCGCTATGCCAAAACCGCTGTGAACCGGAACGCGGTGCAGGAGAACGCAGGCTGGCCGGAGCGCGTGGTCAAGAGCGACATGTACCGGGATCTGCTGCTGGGCAAGGTGCAGGGCGTGATCAAGGCGATGGCCGACGCTGCGCTGAACGCCTTGAAGAAAGTCGGACCGCGCCAGTTGAAGATCATCGGTACCAATGACACTTATGAGGTTCAGGATGGCGTAGACCTCGCCCCGCACATGGCCGCCGAGACCTCGGATAAGCAGGCGCTGCTGGATCTGTTGCGGAGTCCTGACCTGTCAGGCGGCAACCTGTCCGGTGTGGCCCTCGCAGAGCGTCAGACCAAGGCGCGGGCGTTGATTCGTGATCTGTGCAATGCGATTGCTGGACTAGTGACCGACACCTGCAAACTGGCTTCTGGACTGCCGGGGGCGAATGTGCCTGAGGATCTGGTGGCCAGCCTGACGCCTCGCTGGGCGATGGATAACACTCAGCGGATCAGTGAGGTGGGTGACCTGTTCAGCAAGGCGGTGCTGCCCAAGTCGGTGGCGCTCCAGGAGCTTCAGACGGCGGGATTTAACTCGATCACTGACGAGATGATTCAGGCCGCTGCCGCTGCTGAAGCCGCTGACCTGATACCTGATCTGGGAGGTGGCATATGAGCAAGCCGCGTAAACGCTGCGAGCGGTGCCGCTTCTGGACTGAAGATCCGCCGTACAACGAAGGGTTCTGCAGCCAGCTCACCAAGGGCAGTCCTACTGAGAGTGGGTACGGCGATGACCACACGTTGCTGCTGGTGCGCGAGGGCAATGACCAGGCCGAGTGGGGCCGGATGCTGACCCCTAGCGAGTTCGGCTGTGTGCTCTGGGAGGCGAGGCATGATTGATCCTGACTTTGCTGCCCGTGTGGCGCAGCGTGCTTATGCCAGCGCTTGGGGATTTTTCCAACCTTCGCCCGAATGGTTGATGGAACCGATAGAGGCCAAAGAGCTTCCCAGTGAGGACGGCACTGGAGAAGCGGTGCTGTGGTTCCGAATCGATTACTTACGGGCCAAGGTGGTCTATGACCCTGCCCGTCACGATGATGGGGCGCACCTGTGGCGGAACATGGGCCATGAGGTTGCCCATCTGCTGCTGATGGAGTACGACGCGATCCAGCAGGGCATGAAGGGTACCCAGGAACGCGCCATGACACACGCCAATGAACGGGCGGTGACTCGTCTGGACCGTCTGTTTATGCGTGAGCGGCCCTATCCCGGAGATGAGGCATTTGCGGGGCCAGCTCCATGAATCCCGAACTTGCTGCCATTGCCCGCCGTCTGGAACGCGAGGGCAAGCGCCTGGAAGCGCGGGCACTGCGTTCGGTGGCCGCTGCTTATAGCAATCTCTCGCTGGCTGACCTGATTGCTCTGGTCGGCGCAGTGAGTGAGCGCCCTTCAGCCATCGCCCGCATTGCTGGGGCCAATCAACTGATGGATGCCTTTGACCGTGCGGTGGCCGTGACTCAGCAGGCTCCTGATGATCTGCTGCTGCATCTGCGCGGGTCTGTGGTGGATGGCATCGGAGCGTTTGCCGAGATGCTGACAGTTCAGCGGGCGGCCCCAGCAGTGATCGATGCGTTCCGGGTGCGCCCAGATGCTGAGATCAGTTATACGCGGCACGCTGCGGAGCGCCTGGCGCGGTACTGGGGCACTGAGCAGGAACGGCTGCGGCAAGAAGTGCAGTCGGCCCTGCTGGAAGGCCTGGAGCGGGGTCAGAGCGTCCAGCAGATCCAGGCCCGGCTGAGAGAGCGGGTGCAGGTCAGCCGAAGTCGGGCGGGCACCATCGTTCGCAATGAGCTGGGCAACGCTTCAGCCTTCGCTCAGCGCGAGAGTCAGCAGGACGCGGGCATTACCCAGTACATCTGGCACACGGCTGGAGATGACCGGGTGCGTCCAGAACACCGCGCCAGGAATGGCAAAACCTTCTCGTGGGATGATCCGCCCGCCGACGGGCATCCCGGCCAGCCGATCATGTGCAGGTGTGTGGCACTGGCCGTTCTTCCGGAGGAATTCAGATGACGAGTCCAAAACATCCTTTCGAGTACCAGCCGCCTACGCCTGAGCAGGTCCAGCAAATTGAAACTGTACGGGCAGCTCTGAAGCAAGCGCATGACACGGTACTCAGTACCTTGCCGCCCAGCCGTGAACGCTCCCTAGCAGTCACCAAGCTGGAACACCAAGCTGGAAGAGGCCAGCATGTGGGCGAACAAAGCCATCGTTTTCAACTGATTCACCGACACCTGACTGCCGAACTTCGCCGCCCTTTCCGGGGCGCTTTTTTGTGGCCCACCCATCGGCCTTGTAGGTGGGGGCACCGGGGTACGCGCCCCTAACAGCGGAGGCCCACCATGAACGACGACACCCAGACTCAGACCACCGAGACCGAAACCCCCACCACGTCCACCCAGACGGAAACTCAGGGCACCACGTTCACCCAAGCCGACGTTGACCGCATTGTGGCCGAGCGACTTGCCCGTGACCGGAAGCAGCAGCAGGAAGCCTCCAAAGCCGAGGCCGCGAAAGCTGCCCTCAGTGCTGAAGAACGCGTCAAGGCCGAGAAGGAAGAGGCTGAACGTGAACGCGACGAGGCCCGCAAAGAAGCCCGCGAGGCTCGGTACCGCGCCGATCTGAAAGGTGAAGTGGTGGACGTGAATGCCGCCCTGAAACTGATCAATGACGAAAAACACGTCAAGGACGGCGCTGTTGACGTGAAGGCCCTGCTCAAAGATTTCCCGTTTCTCGCCCCAGCCCGTACCACCACGCCCGGCGCGGGTGGCGTGCAGGGAACCGATGCACCCGACACCAGCACCCTTGCTGGCGCGATGGCTGCTGACGGCATCAAGTTCTAAGGAGTATTCATATGGCTCTAGGTAATGAAATTTTCGGACGCCCCGCCCTGCTCGACATCCAAGGCCGCGTGCAGAGCAACACCAGCACTTACGTCGCCACCGCCATCCTGCGGGCCAGTGCCCTGCTGCAACTGCTGACCTTTGACACCACCCGTGACCTCACCAAGGTCTACAAGCGTCAGCAACTGGCCCGCGTCGGACAGCTGCGCGGTCTGAACACCGATTACGCGCCCAAGTTCGCCGGCGGCGAAACGCAGATCACCACCAACCTCGCCATTCTGGGCGATGCCTACGAGTGGGACCGGGT
The DNA here is from genome assembly GCF_000378445.1 of Deinococcus aquatilis DSM 23025. Lineage (GTDB taxonomy): Bacteria > Deinococcota > Deinococci > Deinococcales > Deinococcaceae > Deinococcus > Deinococcus aquatilis. Next base: position 56,783 of record NZ_KB899701.1, read on the forward strand.
GCTGGGTGCAGTCGATCCGGCCCAGATCGATGCCCAGATCGAAGCGATGGCCCCCGGCATCGGCAACCGGTACAGCGACCTGCTGGTGAACGGCAGCCGTACCGCCAACGGCTTGGAATTCGACGGCCTGAGCGTGCTGGCCGAAGCCATCGGCGGCAACAGCGTCGTGACCGGGCTGGATCTGACCATCAGCGACACCGGCAATAACTTGGTGTTTCGTCGCAACTACGCCAAGCTGACCAAGGCAATTCGTCAGATGGTGGCGCTGGGCCTCAAGCCTGTCGTGATCGGCAACACCGATGTTCAGAACGCGATTGATCTCGCCGGTGAACTGGTGGCGGCCAACACCATCAGCGACTATTTCAACCGTCAGCAGGTCACGACCATCGCGGGCGCGGCCATGATCGATTCGGGGATGGCGAACATCTACGGCACGCCCACGACGGTCAACGGGCGTCAGGTGTACCCCGTGGAACAGCGTGAAGTCATCCCCTCCGACACCACCAGCGGTGTGGTCACCGACATCTACGTGGTCGGCATCGGCGTCGGCGGCGTGACGGGCCTGACTCTGGACGGCTTCGACGCTCGCAGCCCCGTGCGCTTCTCGACCGCTCGCACTGATGCTGGTGCAGTCCGCCGCGCCGAAATGGAAATCGTGGCCGGTGCGGCAGTCGTCGATGAACGCGCCGTGGTGAAGTTCAGCGACGCCAAGGTCGGCTAATGGCTGCCAGCAAAGCGTCCGTTGCGGCGCGAGTTGGGTCTATTGCTAACCGCAATGTGGCGGCCTACACGCCGCCGACCGCGCCCGCCAACATCACCCACGCTGCGATTGCCAAGGCTGAGGTCAAAACCCTCAGCCCTGTGCATCCCCTCGGCACTGTTAAGGAGGCCTGATCGTGAGTAAGGCATCTGAAGCGGCCCGCGCCCGCATGATCACCGACGTGCCGCGTGTGCCCACCATTCAGCCTGTCCAGGCCGTGAACCGGGCCAAGCAGGAGGTAGGGGTTCCCACTGCGCCCACCGATCCACAAAGCCCCAACGGGGTGGCCGAGGTCAACGGGCAGCCTGTAGCAGGCCAGGACACGCCCAGTAGGCCTCTGCCTGAAGGGTTGACTCCTGCGGCCCGCGCTGCCCTGGAAGGCGCAGGTCTGACCACGCTGGAATTGGCCCTGGCCAAGACTGACGCGGAGCTGGATGCGATTCCCCAGATCGGTGAAGCCACCATTACCGCGCTCCGGGCTGCGGGGCAGTAATGGAGCGGGCCGCTGCTTTGGGCGTGCTGGAGCGCTATGCCCCTGAGCTGAGCGAACCGGCACGGGGTGCCCTGCTGGATGAACAGAGCGTCACGCGCCGGGTCGGTGGCCAAGACCAGGTGCTGCTCGATCCATATGCCGCAGCGGTGGCCCATCTGATGAACCCGGCCACCGTGAAGGCCCGCACCGAAGGCTCAGTCAGTGAGACCTACATCGACCCAGAGAAGGTGGCCGCTTACCTGCAAGGGGAAAGTCTCCGGCTGCGCGAGTGCTGGCCAGCTGCAGACGTGTCCAGCACGACCACCGACTTCGACTACACCATCACCGTGCTGGGTTGGTAGGCCGTGCCACGCGGCAAGTTGAAGCCAGTGTCAGAAGAAGTGGCACAACTTCTGACTGAAGCCGTCGGCACACCCGACGCGCTGGGGCAGCGGCTCAAAAGCTGGATTCCCAATGCTGGAATCATCGTCGGCGTCCAACCCTTGGGCGCAGAAGAGCAGGAACGCATGGGGTTGACGGCTGGGGTCGAACGTCTGCGCGTGCAGCTGCCACCCACCCAACTGTTTCAAGTGGGAGGGCGGCTGCGACTGCGAGGCCGTGACTGGAAAGCCGTCCGGGTCGAAGCGTGGTCAAGTTACACGCTCGCTGTGTGTGAGGGGGTTTAAGTGGAACAGTACCGAGTCAAGAAGCGGTTCACAGACCGCAATACAGGGGAGACCCATCAACGGGGTGATCTGATCCGGGTCACAGACGAACGCGCCCAGGAACTCCAGGAGGCGGGCCACCTGCCTGCCACGCCTGTCAAAGAGTCAGACGCCCCGGCAGAGCCTGAACCTGAGGCCTGAGCATGGGCACCTTCCGTGCTCAGCACATTCGGGTTGCGGTCATACAACTGGCTGAGCAGCGAGCGGCAGTGAAAGCCCAGCAACTCCGGAACGAAATGGTGCTGCTGGCTCCTGTCGATACCGGACGCCTGCGCCAGAGCATCAACGTGCAGAAGATTGGCAAAGGGCATTACCGCGTGGGCACCAACGTGAACTACGCGCCGTTCGTCGAATTCGGCACCCGCTACATGCGGGCGCAACCGTTCATGCGACCTGCCATAGAGAAGGTGTTCCCAAATGGCTGATCTGGCGAGCACCATCATCGCGGCGAGGGTGGCCCTGCTGAAGGCTTTCCCTCCAGGAGTGGGACCACCCATCTTCCTGGAGCGTGATCCTGATCCGCCGGGTGAGCAGGCAGAGGCAATCATCTTGCAGCCCGTCTCCGACACTGCGCTGCCTGCTTATGGTCTCAGGCCCACCACCAAATTGATTCAGGTCACCTGCTACGCGCCGACGTTGCTGCGTGCCCTGTCTCTGACCACTGAGGTTACGGCTGCACTGCGACCTCTCGGCCTCCGCTTCATTCAATCCCGGCCCGCGCCTGATCCTGAGTTTACGGGTCAGGTCAGCGACTACCGGGCGTAGGAGAATCACATGGCCCTCGATACCATTACCGGTGAAACCAGCAAATTCCGATTCGTGGTGCTGACTGCGCCGACCCTGGTGCGGCCCACCGATTTCACCACGGCAGCCAAAGAACTGCCTGAACTGACGACCAGCGACATGCCTGCCACGGTCAGCACCAAAACTGACCCAGTCTCCAAGATGTATGGTTCTCCCGCTGCGGGCGACGGCGTGACGTGGGCCAAGCCCAAGCCGGATCAGGCCAGCTGGACGGCCAGCCTGAGCGGCAACGTTCAGCCTACGGATGCCGAACGCGCCAACATGGAAGCGTTGCGGGCAGCCCTGGGGAAATACATCTGGCTCGAACAGACCATGAACGAAGACACCACCAATGAAGGTGGCTGCGCCCTCGTGACCAGCCGGGGTAAACCCGTCGGCGCGGATGCGGTGGTCACGTTCAGCATCGGCCTGACGGGTTACGGCCCCAATTTCCTCGACACTGGCGCGATTGCCTAAATGGAGTTGATCGCCACGACTCGCCCTGAGCCGGTGGCCTTTGCCTATGGAGCGTCCCTCAAACAAGAGGGGCGCTTCTTGCAGTGTGGCTGGTTGCTGGTCAAGAAGGGCAACACCCGGAAAACGCTGATCCTGCGTGATCCGGACACCAAACAGAGATACCGCGTCAAGTTGCCCAAAGCTGCCGTCGGCAACAGCCGCAACTTGCGATTTTCAAAAGAACCCCTGGAGGTTGTATGAAGCCACTTGACATCACGGGTACGCAGACCAAGATGCTGCGCCTACCGGTCACCGACGATACCCGCGAGGCGCTTGCTGAACAGGGGATTGCTGCACCTGAATTCATCGTCCTGCATCTGCGCGAGGCCACTTTCCGGGAACGTGAGAAGTTCAACCAGATGCAGCAGACCAAGAACACCACAGATACGCAATACATGGAGTGGCTGGGCAGCCTGATCACGCGGCGCACCGCTGAGCCTCTTGACCCTGTGGTGGTGGCGGAATTTGTGCGGGATCTGCATCCCACCCAGATCGCTCAGTTGACCTACGCCTACATCAGTGGGGAGGCCATTGAAGACCCAAAAGCGCAGGAAGCGCTGGCACAGGTGGTGAAGAACCAGACGATGACGATGGCGATGCCAGTGCTGACCGCCTTAGCGAGCGTCGCACCCTTGCCCTTCTCGCCCACCTCTACGGCGTAAGACCGTGGGAAGTTGAGCTTCTGAAGCCTGCCCAGTTGGAAGCGCTGACCTCACAGATGGGCTTTGTCCGGTACCAGCGGGACTTGCCTGCCATGAACTACCACTTCGGCAAGCTGGGCGCAGCGGGTTGGAAGGCTCTGGTGGAACCGGATGACACCCCCGCCGATCCTTATCAGGAGCGGGCGCGGAACATCTGGTTTGCCGGGTATGACCTGCCTGAGCTGAAGGCCCGCAAGGTCAGCAAAGGTGTGAGGCGCGATTTCAAGCGGGCGCTGAAGAAAAAGCGCGTGCCCAATTGGGTGCTCAATCTGATCTCGGCAGACGAATTCAAGCAACTGGGAGGTGACGAGAAATGACGAGCGGCGGCGGAATAGGCGGGCAGGTTGATGTGGCGTATGTAGATGTCATCGCCCGGACAGACGAGCAGAGCCTGCGCCAGATGGAAGCGGCTGTCGAACAGGCCGGGGCCACTGCTGGCGAGAAGGGTGGCAGTGGCCTGAAAGGGGCGCTGTCAGGCGCAATTGCGGGGCTGCCGGGGTTGGCTGTGGCTGCCGCTGCGGCGATAGGAACGGCGCTGGTGAGTGGCTTAGCGGCCAGCGTGGGCATCGCGCAGCAGGTTAATCAGGGCATCCTGGATCTGCAAGCCAGTCTGGGCGTGACGGCTGAGGAAGCCAAGGGGCTGGGCGAGGTTGCCAAGCGCGTCTTCGGCAACAACTGGGGCGGCGACCTGGCCGAAGCTCAGCAGGCTGTGGCGAACGTCCGGAAGGAAATCAAGGGGCTATCAGATACCGACCTGCAAGCGGTCACCGAAGGGTCTCTGGCGATTGCTGAACGGTTCGAGGAAGATCAGAGCAAAGTTGCTGCGGCTGTTCAGGCCTTGATGAAAGCGACGGGGCAGAGCGCTCAAGAGTCACTGGATTTCATTTCGGCTGGCTTCCAGAAGGGTCTCAACAGCAGTGGAGACTTCCTCGATACGCTCCAGGAATATTCTCCACAATTCGAGAAGGCCAAAATTACAGGGGATGCCCTGTTCAGCCTGTTGGAAACGGGTGCAGCAAAAGGCGCACTGGGGACTGACAAGATTGCCGACGCCTTCAAAGAATTCGGGTTGACCCTGATCGATGTCAGTGATGACAGCAAAGGCGTGTATGCCGAGCTGGGCCTGAATCAGCAAAAGCTGGTGGATCAGGTGAATGCAGGCAGCCTCACGCAGGCACAGGCATTCCAGATGGTCACCGATAAATTGAAAGGGGTGCAGGGAGTTGCAGACCGCACCCGGATCGCTTCGGCCATCTTCGGTGGTGCAGGCGAGGATTTCGGCCCCGGCCTCACCCAGCTCGACATCACGAAAACCAAAATCAGTGACCTGAAGGGCGCAACCGATACGGTCAAGAATGCGACCAATACGCTGCAAGGCACCTTCCAGACCGCGTGGCGTCAGGTGCAGTTGGCCCTCGAACCGGCTGGGCAGGAACTGCTGAAACTGGTCAACGATGTGATGCCCGCTGTCTCGGCTGGCCTGAACAGACTTGGCCCCATCGTGACCAGCGTGGTGCGCTTCTTGGTCGATGGCTTCCGCCAGGGCCGTGAGACCGCTGAGCAGTTCGCACCGCAGTTCAATCAGGCTCTGAATGCGGTCCAGCCGGTAGTGTTGGCTCTGGGCAGCCTGTTCGTAACCACCTTCAACCTGATTAAGACGCTCTGGGAAACCGTGCTGCGGCCTGCCTTCACGGCCATCCTGCCCATCGTCAGCACGGTGTTCGGCGGGATTGCTAGCGTGGTGGGAACGACCATCACCACCGTCACCAACATCGTGAATGCAGTCTCTGCGCTCTTGCGCGGCGACTGGTCTAAAGCATGGGAATTTCTGGCCGGGGCTGTGGTGGGGGCGCTGGCCGGGGTGGAGAAGTACCTGACCGACTTCCTGCCCAAGATTCTGAAGCTGGGCGGCGATCTGGCAACCCAGTTGATTGCTGGGATGCAGAAAGGGCTGGACGGGCTACAAGCCATGATCCTGAGTGCGCTCGCCAAGGCATTGACGACCTTGGGCGATAACTTGCCCCCGATCTTGCAGCCATTGGCTCAGAAGCTGGCACAGGCCGCGCAGGATGCCGCCGACGCCAATGTGGCCCCTGCTGTGACCTTGCGCCGCTTGCCTGTGCAAGGGCCACAGACAGGGGATGTAGCTGGCCCTACATCAGACACCAACAGTAGCGAGTATCAGAGCGCCGTGGCCCTGCAAGCCTTACGTGCCACAGGCTTAAAGACGGCTGATGACGTGGTGAATTTCTGCGCCCAATGGGTGCGCCTGACGCTGGGCAAGGCAGATGAGCGCATCGCCCCCCTGATCAACAAGCTTTTTCAGACGGACGCCAATGGGGACGGCGATATCGAAGCGCGTGACGCCGCTCTCAACGTCAAGAAGGCCGGACTGCTGCGGGAGTACACCGGGCCAGACGACCTGAAACCGGGTGACACAGTTTTTTATACGTCCAACGGGCAAAACCATGTGGGGATCTTCATCGGTGGCCGACTGGTCAGAGGAAACAATGCCGTCACCTATGAACAGAACGGCGGACAATTTGACCGGAATGGTAATCCCATCAGCAAGGGCGTCAACCCTGTAGGGAACGTCGATATCGATACGCTGGGCAAGGTATCTGGCATTCTGCGGGCCAATGACCTGGCGCTGCTGGCCAAGCTGCCTGATCGCAGTGGCGCTACTCCCCAGCCATCCCCATCGGGAACCGCTACCTATGGCACGGCTGCGGGTGCAGGGGCAGGGGTCAACATCACCGTGCCGCTGCCCACTGCCGCTGAGCAGAAGGAATACAACTTCAAGCTGGCTGATTACCTGAAGTATCAGAAGGACGTGTTGGCGCTGGCAGGCGAACTCCAGAAGGCAGAAGAGGCCCACAACACTGAGCTGGCCCAGAGAGTCCAGGAACGCATCGACCTCTACATAGGCGAGAACGATGCCAAGCGTGGGGCCGTTGAATTTGCCAAAAAGGTACTGGCCGACCGGGCTGCCCTGGAAGATGCGGCCAATAAGAAAGAAGAGGAAACCACCCTTCAACGGGAACAGCGTGTGGCACGTGAGCAGGCCGCTCAAGCCAAGCTGACCGCCGATATTCGCAAGGCCAGCAGTACGCGCCTGGACGCCATCATTTCGGCAGGCGTCAAGCAGGAAGGCGACCTGGCCCGAATCAATGCTGCAGCCTCTGAGCTGGAGCGCCGCGGGGCACTCTCGGAACAGGCGGCAGCCAAGGCGAAAGCAGCCCGTGAGCAAGATGACAAAGAGGCCGAGGCGCGGGCCAAGTTGGTGGCCAGCAACCGGATTGCCGCAGATCGGGCACTGGCTGCGGGTCAGATTGCTCTGGCTCAGAACAAGGCCAGTGCGGTCATTGGTGCCTATGATCGTGAGATTGCAGCCGCTGGTGACAGCGCAGAAGGGAAGCTGGCAGTAGAGAAGAGGCTGGGCACTGACGTGCTGGCCGCACGCAACCTGCTGGCCAAGACCACGGCAGAGGCGGAAGTGAACCGCCTGAAAATTGAACGCAATGCAGCTGTCAATGCTGATGGCCTGACCCTGAAAGAGAGGCAAGGCCTGTGGGTGCAGTACGGGCAGAAAATTCAGCAGGTCAATGACAGCCTGACCACCACTATCAGCCGCAATGCTGAAGACAGCACCCAGAAGCTGCTGGGCATCCAGATTGCTGCGGGTGCGGCTGCCAGCGCCATCAATGACCAGCAGATTGCTGCGGCCAATGCCCAATTCAAGAATTTAGAAGCCACGGCAGACTTTGCCCAGCGTCAGATATTTGGGCAGGATGATGAAGGGCTGCTACGCTCTTTGCGGGCAGCCACAGGCTTCAGCATCTTGCAGATCAGGTATGACGTAGAAGGGGCACTGGCAGAAGCCAGACGGCTGGCCCCGCAGACTGCGGGTGTGATAGAGCGAGTCTACTCAGAGCAGCTGGCCCACAGGCGGGAAGTGGGGGCAGCAGAGAGGGCAGAAGCCGCAGAGACTGCCAAATTTGAGCAAGAAACCTATGCCAGCACACGGCAATTCCTGCTTGACACGCTGGGTGCCCGCAGTGAAGAGGGGCTTCTACGGGTCTATGACCAAGCAGTGGCCACCAGAGACACTGATCTGATTGCTGCAACCCTGGCAGAGATAGAGAAGCGGATACTGGCCAGCAATGCACGCCTGAATCTGGGTCTGATTGCTCAGAGTGAAGCCAGTGCCCGTGCCATTGCCGAGATTGCCCAAGGTGAACGCGACTCTGAAGCGGAGGCCGCCCAGCGTGCCAGCAACCCCACCAGCTTCTTCATGGGCATGCTGGGTGAGCTGAAAGAGCAAGGCTTAGACCCGCGCAAGTCAGGCTTCACACAGGTGCTTGAAGACTGGATCGACCTGGGGGGCCCAGCAGGTAAGGCTGCCCAGGTCTTCAAAGACAACCTAAACAGCATCCTGGTATTGATGGGCTTTGTTCGGGAAGAAGTGGACATGGGGCTGGAAGGCATCAAACCCAACCCTGCCCGCACGCCGGGGGGCTTTACTCCTCTGGTCTACGAAGACACTCCAGTGGACGCGATAGGAGCGCGTCCGAAACTGACCCCAGAGCAGCAAGCAGCCGCGGCTAAAGCGGCGCTGCCTGTTGACCCACGTATCGCAGCCGATCTTGGTAAGGCCTGGGACGATATGCGGAAGAAGCTGCAAGATTCGGCCTTCCTGACTGAGACTGCCGTTCGTCTGAAGGGACTGGACGATCAGCAGTTGGCCAACGCGAAATCTGCCGCCTTCGCTTCCAAAAACGTTGCTGAGTACACCGCTGTCCTGACCGAAGAATCACGGCGGGCCGCAGCAGCCACCCAACTGAATGCCGACAGTAACAAGCTGCTGGCCGACGGTCAGGCTGATCTGACTGGCATGCTGTACAAGAGCGTCCCAGCCTATGAAGCCCGCGCCCGCGCTCTGGAAGCTCAGGCTGAACTCGATAAAAAGAATGCAGCGGCCCTGCGCGAGTTAGCAGCGGCCCTGCGCGACGTGGGCAAGGCCAAAGAAGAAGAGGGAAAGATCAGCTTTGGCAAGTCTTTCCAGGCGGGCTTCGCTTCTGGCGATCAGAAAGCCTCAGATGCCGTCATGAATGTGGCGTCCAGCTTCGGCCAGCTGCTGAACCCACTGAACCTGTTCGCTGAAATCTTGAACAAGATCAACCCCATCGGGATGATCCTGGAAGGCGTCTTCAGTGTGCTGGCCGAACCGATCAAGGCGATTCAGGAGCCGCTGAAGATCATCGGTACCCTGATCGGCAGCGTGCTGGCTCCGATCCTCGAACTGTTCGCACCGATCCTGAGTGCCGTAGTGAACATCATGGTGGCCGTGTATGACGTGCTGGCAGGCATCGTCAAGACCGTGACCTTTGGGTTCGTCAACATCGATAGACGACCTCTGACAGAGACCACGCCTACGCGCACCAATACCACTCCCACCACACCCACCACCAGTACCAACAGCAGCGTGACGATCCCGACCTCACAGGTGACCGTCATGGCCACCCCTGAATTCGTGGGTGTCTTCGGGGGGCACGTCGACCGCTTCGGCGGATACATCAACACCCTCGTGACTGAAGGCGTGCTGGTCCGCACTGAAACCATATCGGCCTCCCAGAGTGCAGGTTTAACCGCTTTCGACCTTTCTACCCCTTAGGAGACCCATGAGGCTGCTGCTGTTGCTTTTGTTGTTCCTGACTGCTTGTACCCGTTCGGCCCTGCCCAGTGCAGGGCCATTCACTTACCGCACCACCCAAGGGGGAGCGCCGTTGACCTGGAACTTGAACATCTGGCCTCCAAACAAGAGTGGCCCGCCCAAGCAACTCACCCACCTCGCACCGGGGGGCCTGGAGGGTGGATTCCGTTGGCAACTGGCCAACAACGGCAACACGGTGCAGCTGGAGTTCACAGGCCGGAACGATCAGATGACTCTGCCTCCCCGTGCCGTGATCAGCTTGGAGGTAGACGGCAACCCTGCTTATTACGGCATCGTTCCTGATCCGCCCAGTGGAGACAGCCCAGACGCTGAAGGGGTCCAGGTGGCGGGCGGTGAGGAAGCGCTGCGCCTGACGCTGATGGACGGCAAGGTCTACCGGGATATGGGCGTGTATCAGATTGCCCGCGACATTCTGAGTCGCCTGTGCCCACCTTCGCTGACCTACCTGCCCTCGCTGATTGGCGATGGTTCCGGGACTGACATTGGCCCCAGCCTCGGCACCTACTACGCGCCCACCAGCACGCTGCAAGAAGTGCTGGTCAGTCTCGCCAAATCTGCGGGGAAAACGTGGGGTGTGGATGCTCAGGGCCGCGTGTTCCTCGGCATTCCTCAGACCGCTGCGCTGAATGTGGCTTACGCTGGGCAGCCCTGGCGCAGGCTACAAGTCCAGGGCCGGGAGACGGTCACACAGGCCGTCCTGCGCGTGGCGACGAGTCAGGCCGTAGAAGGGGTTTCTGACCCCTACGTGACCTACTCACCAGCGGGTGTGCCCAAGACCATTACGGCCATCGCGACTGATGCAAACCATTCTCTTTACCGCGCTCAGAAAGCCTTCGAGCCACCTGAGGGCGTGGGGCTTCTCTTGGCCCAGCTGCCTGCTCTGGGTACTCCAGCGGGCGGCAATTATGTTGACCCGGCTGGCGCGATGGATACCGATCCTGGAACATGGAGCGAGATCACACTCGGCCCCAGCCAACTTGGTGTCGAAGTAGCCAGTGCCGTTGGGCGTCCTGTTGGTGTTGAGCTGCTGTACAGCTTGCCTGAAGTTGCCGACATGCCGGACACTTTCAGGCTGCTGGTGCAAACCGGTACGGGAGCCATACTGCTGGCGAGTCTCCCCACCACCTCGGATGTCCGGACAGCACGGGTCATCTTGCCGCCCGATGCAAATACGGGAGACACCTGGACGGCCAAAGTGCTGGCTGGCGCTAATGCGGCGTTCAGTGTGGGCACACCGGGAGTGTTGCGGGTCTATATGGTGCGCTTTCTGTTTGTGGATGAGGCGCGGGCCAACACTGTGGCCGCCAGCTTCCTCCAGACGCCCTTCGCTTCACCCACCGAAATCACGCTCAACTACCTCGCCCCACCCACCGAGACGGTCAGCATCACCGGCAGTCCAGACGGTACCGTGACCGGCCCCACCGGCCTGTTTGAGTATGAGCACACCCCAGCCAACGTGCGAACCACCAAAGTCAGACTGGGCAGCACGGGCAGCAATGAGCTGGTGAGGGCCCTGCGTTGGGCGGTGCGGCAATGAATGAAGAACCCACACCGTTTGTGGTGCGGCTGGCAGATGGTGCGCCGCAGGTTCTCAAACGCGGCTATCCCCGTGAACGGGCACTGGAGTATGCCGAGCGCCTGGGCCGTGCGGTGGAAAGCAATGTGGCCCAACTGTTCGGTGACGGCCTCCGGAATCCAGTGCCGCTGGACATCGATCACTACATCGAAGGCGAGAGTCGTTTACACGCGGCCCGGATGCTGGGCGAGTACGAACTCGATCTGGTTAGTGCCAGCGCCCTGGAGTTCGGTGACCTGACCTTTCCGCTGCTGCGGGCGCGGGTGGTGGCTCGCTCGCCTACCGATACCGGGTTTAGGGTTACCACTCGGTTTTTCTCGGCCCAGCATGAATTCACTGATGGCACTGGCGTGGCCGTGCCACTTATCTAGGAGGCTCCATGCCCAATATCAATGCACCAGTTACGGGCATTCCAGCCGCCGCCGTGGTTGACATCATTTTGCGCTACCCCTTGCAGCAGTTGGATGCTCAGGGATTGCCTGCGCCGGAATATCACATCCGGTCTACTGATGGCGGAGCGACTTATGTGGACTTGGCCACCAACGCCCTTCCTGATGTCCCTGCCAGTGGCCCTTCTAATCCTTACCCAACCGATCCTGTCGAAGTGCAGTTGACAGTGACCCATGCTGGGCGCAGCCGCACCAACACCATGTATGTGCTGCCCGTGCAAATAGACGGTGTATTCAATCTCAGTAAACCAATTACACCAGTGGGATGGATTACCCCCACCACTTTGGGTGACATCATTGCCAGCCTTGAAGCAGGGACAACTGACCTGTTGGGGTTAAGAGCGGATGTAGAAGCAGGACTGGTGGATCTGAGTGCAGGACTCGCCGCTGTCCCGGAAGCACTGGCCGATATCACGCAGAGCACGACCTTGAGCACCCTGACCCGAAACATGATCATTGAGGCCAGTGCACAAAACGCCATGCCCAGTGTGCAAAACGAATCTGATTTGGCGGGATCGAACATCACTCAATTGACAGATACGATGGTGCGTTCTACAGGTGAGATCTGGCGCAAAGGTGTGGATACCATCTGGCGCAAGCAGGCACCGGGATTGATCGGGCCACAGGCCGTCACCAACAGCGTGGGCAGTGGCAATATTGACCCCGGCGTGAGCCTTGTCGTTGACTTTGAGACTGATACTGGGATCACCCTCTTTCCGGGAGCCACCATCGACACCACGCGGGCTTTTCACGGCACGCGTAGCGTCAAGCTCACAGTAGGCACGACTGGCAGCTCCCGCGTGCGCTTCAGCATGCCCACCAAAGCCGACTGGAGCAACCATGCGCTGAGACTGCGCCTGTGGACAGATGACGCCAATGCCCCTGCGTTCAACAACATCACCATGCGCTGTATTGGTGCGGGCTTGAGAATTTTTGACCATCAACACGGTGCTAAACCTTTGCCAGGGCGCTGGACAAGCTACACCTTTCTGGCGGCGTATGGTGCAGCTTCCAACGTGACACCCGCGAATATGGCGGCTGTCGATTACATCGAGATCGAATTGAATTACGCAGCGGCGGCTGTCCCTTCAGGCGGTTCGGTCTGGATTGACTGGGTCGAAGCCTATGAGCAGCCCGAAATGCCGATGGCTGTGATCATCAGTGACGACGCCAACGACGACAGTTACACCACCATGATTCCCTATATGGAACAGTTCGGGATGCGGCTGAGCATCCCCACTATCAGCAGCTACACCGACTCTGGCATTGGAGCCAATGGGCCGACCATGACCTGGGATCAACTGTTGGAAGTGCAGGGGCGCGGGCATGAAGTGACCTGCCACAGCCGCCTGCACATGAACCTGAAATCAGCCCTGACCACACAGGACTACCCGTTGAGTCTGATCGCCGATGAGATGACCGGCGGACGGGCGGATCTCATGCGTCGGGGCATCGCACTCAGCGGCCTAAACCACTGGGTCTATCCCGGTGGCGGTGAAACACCTGATACGTATGACTATGTCAAACGGCATTTCAAATCAGCGAGGCTGGTGGGTGGGAGTTCCGTGGTGGCGGCCCGTGGTCAGGATATGCACCGCCTCAGCTCGGCTTACGTCTTGAACAATGCGCCTGCCAGTTCCATCCTCAACCTGATTCAGCGGGTCAGCAAATACGGGGGGGTCATGCTGATTACCTTCCACCGCGTGCTGCCTGATGGGGTAACTCCTCAAAAAGTCGAAGACGTGAATTTCACGTACTTCAAGGGCATCATCGACGCACTGATGACGAACGATGTGCCAGTGGTAACGATGGAAGAATTTGTCAGCGGTTCCTATCAAAAAGTCTTAAATGGGCGTTACCGAGACCGTCTGACCGGAGACCACCGACGAACGAGTGTCCGCAACGGGGTCATGGTGACCGACTATGTGCCGCCTGTAGTAATACCCGGTACAAATCCCGTTCTGGTGATGCCTGCTGGAGCCGCCGCCGCCTATGATTTTCGGCCCGGTTCCAGCGCCACCGAACTCACGGACATCAGCGGTAATTTTCGGCACGGCGTGGTGCCTGCCGCGTTTCAGTGGCGGGATGCCCCGCAGCGGATCATCGCTACCGATGCCACCAAGCAGGTTGACTTGCCCCTGACCTTTCAGCTGGGAGGGCAGGCTGAATTTACGATTGCGGCGATGGTCTATATCAGTGACCGCACGGCGACCCGCACCATCTATCAAGAGAACACCGCCACCGTCACCAATAAAGTCCTGTTACGGGTTAGTTCTAGCGGGAATCCCGGCATGGTACTCAAGGACGATGCCAACGCAAGTTCCACTTATGATCACGGTCTCGTGGTGCCACAGGGCGCGTGGACGCTGCTGGTGATGAGCGTGAGTGCAGCCAATGCCCGCGTGACGTGTTGGGTCAGAGGCGGTGTGACGGGCAAAAATATCTACCCCAAAGGCGGTCAGACGGTCATCACGCCTGGCCCAGCGGCTCCAAATGCCCGGAAGCTCATCCCGGCGACGGGAATCGAAATCGGCTTACACCGTACCTATCTGCGGGAGTTCACCGATGCTGAAGTGGACGCGATGTGGGCCGTCGTCAAGGCTCAATACGGGTACTGAGTCGGAAAGCACAACACTGAAAAAGAAATCCGCTTGTATGCTGCCAGGAATGAAACTCTTTTATGTGCCCAACGAGGCTATTGAGGGCGATCAACTTGGTCCACATACCGTCTTCAAGCGCATGGTGGCTCAAGGAGAACTGAGCGACTATCAGGCATACCCACTTAATCTCCGTATTGAGCAGCTCGGCTTGGAAACTGCACAGGCGCAGATTCTGGCCCAAATTCAGCAACAGCAACCCGACCTCATCGTAATCTCTAAGTTTACCGTACCCCACCAGGTCAAAGGCATGGTGAAAGCGTGGCGTCAGGCGGCCCCCGGCTCGTTTATTGCCTACCATGATGGTGACCCCTACGGGTTGTTGCTCGTACGTCTGCCAGGGTCTGCCAAAGACGTGATTCGTGAGGTAGATGCCGTCTTCACAGTGGGTCTTGGGCAGCAACGGGAACTGTTTCAGTTCTTAGGAGCACGACGTGTGGAATACACGCCCAGTTGGACAGATACCATTCGTTTTGGGCACGACACATCCACAACCAAAGAGTGTGACGTGGTGCTGTTCGGGCGGTATTCTCAGATCAGACGACTGAAGATTCCTTTCCCCGGCGCGGCCCAACGGCTGCAGTTGGTGCGTCTGCTTCAGAAAGAGTACGGCGAAGGAATGCGGGTGTATGGGGGCGGCTACCCGGAGGACGTGAAGACGTTCGGTGTCGTGCCTTACGCCGAACAGGAGCGGGAAAATCGCAAAGCCCGCGTCACCGTAAGCTGGAATCACTTCCCAAAGACGCCTTACTACTACTCAGATCGCCTACCCATTGCACTGATCTCAGGTATGCCGCATGTGACCAATGCCTTTCCAGGCCACGCGCAGGTGTTCGCTGATTGCCCAGGCGTGTACTTTGCCCAGACGCCTGCAGAAGCACAGCGCATCATCAAAGAATTGCTTCAGAAGTCTGATGCAGAGTTGGCCGCAGAAGGCGAGGGGGCACGTCAATGGGTCTTTAAGAACCTGACGGCTGATGTGGTTATGCCCCGAGTTATCCGAAGAATGATTCAGTTACGTTCGGCCTGAGTCCACACAGAGTCGGCTGATTGTCAGGCCGCAAACACAAGATTTTTCTTGCCCCCGCAGTTCAGCGGGGGTTCGTCTTTCTCCCTTCCTGTGAGGTGAACATGGCTATTCTTCCCAAAGTCCTGACGGACTTCTGGCGGTACCGGGGCAGCATTCTCGGTACCGCCACCAGTGCCGATCCCACCAAGGCGATGCCTGTCAGTAGCAGCAACCCGCTGCCGGTTACACTGGTCGGCGCAACTACCATCACCTCCAATCAGACGATTACCGTCGCAGGCCAGGAAGCCACTTCCGTTCAGACCCGCCAGGTGCTCAGCGTGGGGGCTGCCGAGGTCGGCCTGACCATTCCTGCGAATGCCAACCGCGCCCTAGTCACTGTCACCGCTGGTGTGGCTCAGATGGGTTTCGGAGATGCGCCCACCGCGCCGGAATACGCGGTCAAGGAAGGCTTGC
This sequence comes from Deinococcus aquatilis DSM 23025, assembly GCF_000378445.1. GTDB lineage: Bacteria > Deinococcota > Deinococci > Deinococcales > Deinococcaceae > Deinococcus > Deinococcus aquatilis. The sequence goes on from NZ_KB899701.1 coordinate 72,639, forward strand.
AATTATCTGGTGCTCAGTTGCCCGCCTTACGATTGATCCGCAGTGGCAGCAGCAACGCAACGGTCAGAATTGATTATTGGAGGGAAGGCGCATGACCTTAAAAATCTTTCGCCGTCCACCTGTTTCGCTACCTCTCGCCGTGCCCGTCTTCGGCCCGCCTGCCAACTTGACAGCAGTGGCCACAGTACCGGGCAACGTGCTGAACTGGGACTCGGTACCCGGTGCCCGGTACTGTGTCTTTCGGCGCAGCGCCACGGACCGCGACGATCCTCAGAACCTGAACAATCCGTGGGCCTGGGAACGCCTTACGGCTGAACCTATCGGCACCCTGACCTACACAGACAAATACGCCCGCGAGTTGGAGTTCTACGAGTACCGCGTCTTTGCAGTGAACTTCCTGGGGTCGTGGTCAACTCCTACCGTCGCCAGCGTCACGACAGCCAAATGGGCGCCGCAGAATCACCTCTGCCACTGGACTGAAGACGTAACACAGGGCGGATTCCTTGGGTGGTTTTTTGCGGGTGCGGCCGGGCAGGGGTCAGCAAGTGGGAGTGCGGGCAATCAGACCGTCACCTTTACGGCAGCGAGTCAGCACCTCTCCATTTACGTCCCTTGCTACACCTTAATAGGGAGGACATACACCTATTACTACCGGATGCAGGGGACTGCGGGGCAGACCATTGCGTTCCATACGGTTGATGATGAGAACTCAGGCAGCCCCCCGGATTATGTTCATACCTTTACGGGTGGGGTTGATGACATCGTGTTCACGTCAACGTTTACCACCAGTGGGCGGCGTATGCGTGTGGGGTTCAATACCTATACCCAGAATGACGGGGCGCTCGCTATGACTGCCCGCGTGGTGAACTTCAAGAGAATGCGGGTTGCGGCGGGAAACATTGCCTCTGCCACCATGATTGCCGGGTATGAGAAGACAGAGGGGCCGGGTACAACCTGGTGTGAACCACTTCAGATCAACACCCAGCACGTCACAGGCAGCAACCCGCTGACGGTCAGCAGCTGGCACCGCTCACTGGAAAGCCTGTGCTTGCAGACCTTCCGCATACAGGTCACGAATCAGATCAACTTTGTGGGCGCACGCTCGATCAGCCGGGGCCACCACATCACAGGGTCGGTTGCCAATGTCAAGTTTACCGCGACCAACACCCGTTTCTATGGTTTGAACCCTAAAGCGGCCAGTAAGTTTTTCGGGCGCGTCTGCACAGGTTCTTTCGATCTGGCAAACATCACCCAGTGCTATGCGGAGCGTACCTCTGGCGTGCATCTGGCTGGGTTTACCGGACGTGGTGCAGGGGCCATCAAGCTCACTCGAAGCCTTTTCAGGGACATTGATGGGCGATACGTCAATGCAGACGGTTCGTACATCCGTTCCAGTTGGGGCAGTGCCAGCGGCGCACCGGGGGGCACGGTCTTGGGCTGGGAAAGCGTGCAGATGATCTACATCTACAAGCTGCACAATGCCAACGCGCCCACGGTGTTTGTGCTTCCCTATGAGATTCCCGGCGTGGAGGTCTCCTACAACGAGTGCGTGAACCGTCCTGGCTTCAGTCGGCATGAGGACTTGATCAACTTTGACAACATGGTGGGTACAGAAGATTCCCCCGTGTTGGTGCATCACAATCGACTGTGGACCAGCGGACCGTGGGACATGTACCATCACGCAGCCTGGGCTGCTGGAACAACGCCTGCACCCTACAAATACGACAGCATTGTTGGAGACGCACCAGGCGGACCGGGTAGCCCTGGTGGGTTCAGTGGCACAGCCATTCTGCCGTCTGACCTGTTCGCGTTTGACCGCACATACATCTTCAAGAACAATAATTTCATTGAGATTTACTCGAATCTTGCCATTGGTGTTTCTGCGATTATCTCGCTTCAGGCCGGCCGCAACCAATCCATCCGCTCCAACAAAATCATTTCCAGCGGGCAGATGATGAGTGGGCTGGCAGCAGCGACCCAGAACCGCAAGGCGGGTGTCCAAATCACCCATTATGCTGTGGAGAACGGCAGCAATCCCCGCGCCTTTACGGATTACATGGCCATTGTCAATTTCGCCAAAGATGGAACGGCAGCGTCCAGTGGGGCGACCACCATCAGCGTGACCGCTTTGCCCAGTGCCCTACCCAACGGGGCCATGATCCATTTCAACAATGGCGCGTGGGCCTTGCTGACCTCAGCAGCAGCCAGTGGCGCGACCAGCCTCAGCACTACGGGTCTCTCCAAAGCGGTGCCCGCCAATGAGCCGTGCCGGGGCGGGATGGGGGAAGTGGTTTGGGTGAATATGGAAGCCGCCGACAACGACCTGCGGGTAAGCGGCTCGAACGCCAAGTCTTGGACGGACGCCACCCGTCAGCGTCCCAGTACGGCTAGCAGTGCAGGAGTCACGCCTGAGGAAGAGTGGGCGGAGCTTGGGCGCTGGCAACAAGAAGCCGCCCGCGCAGGCATGAGCACTGGCCCGATCACCGCTTAGGCTTTCCCCTCTCCACCCGCCCACGCCCTCGGCTGCTGGGCGGTTCTTCTTGGCCGATTGGAGGCCCATGCCTGAGAAACAAATCATCCCCGCGCTGGTCCCTGCCTTGCTTGCAGCGGGTCTCGCGGGCGTCATGCAGATCAGCGTCGTCCTAGTCCTCGCGATGAAGATGCGCCCCCTGCAATATCTCGGCGCGTTCTTCCTCAGCACGATCACCGGCGGCGGCCTGACGGTCCTACTTCAAGAACAAGCCCACTGGAGTCCCTTCCTGGCCGGTGTCTTTGGTGCGTTCTCTGGAGCGCTGCCCGCCATCATCGTGCCGCTGATCATCATGCGCCTGACCTTCAAGCGCCTCGGTATCGAAGGAACTGATCTCACGCAACTGTTCAACGTCATCCGGGGCATGCAAACCGATGGCCTCGCCCCAACACAGGTCGCCAAGCCTGAACCCAAGGAGGTGGAAGAGGATGGATCTGTTGACCGTTAAAGAGTGGTGGACGGCCTTCGTCGCAGGGCCAGAGGTGCTCTTCGGCATGCGAATGGCGAGCGCCGGGATTCTGGCGCTCTACAGCTGCCTGTGCTGGTGGGAAGTCTTCAGCCCGCCAGAACGCCGCTTAGACCGGCCCGCGTGGGAGCGGAGCGTGTGGCACCTTCTGCGCGTGGGTTTGGGCATCGCGTGCCTGGGTTTCTTCCTCTACTTCCTGTTTGCAGGGAATCTGGAGCGTGACCGAGTAGGGACGCCCACCCGTTTGATCTGGGGCAATTTTGCCGTCTCGCTGTTCTTCTGGATCCTGAGTCTGATCGGGGTCATGCGCCGGGTCGAATCCTGGCGTAGGCGGGCGGCGAGAGGAGAGGCGCTGTGAAGCACGCCCTGTTGCTGTTGGCGGCTGGACTGATCGTGCCTGCCCCCTTGGTTGATCTCCCAGCGTCGCTGTACACCACCACGATCACGGTCCGCCTGGCTGACCCGGTCGACCGGCGCGTGTTCGGCCTGGGCGTGAAGCCGGAACAGTTCTATTTCTCGTTTAAAACCGTCTACCGCATTCGTGGGGAGCTGGTGCGCCCCGCTGAGTTCTGGCGCGTGCCTCTCAGAGGCCGCGTGCTGCAAGTCAAAGCCGTTCGGAATGCGGGGTTTTGGTTTGCCACTGCGGCCAACGTGAAGGAGTGAGATGACGAATACCAGTGCTTTCTGGCCCACGCTCGATACCCCAACCACCCGCTACACCGTGCAACCGGGGTGCGGGTTTTTAGATGCCGCCTACTACGCTGCTCGTCATGCAGTTCACCCGGCCATCGACCTGAACGCGGTGACTGGCAGTGACACCGACCTGGGCGATCCTGTCGAAGCTGCTGACTCGGGCCGCGTGGTGGCCGTCATGTGGGATTCCTACATCGGCGGCATCGTGGAAATTCGGCACGAGGACGGCAGCACTTCCGGCTACTGGCACCTGCGCGATATTCACGTCAAGTTGGGCGAAGAGGTCAAGGGTGGTGACCTGGTCGGGCAGATCGGCAAGGGCGCGAAGCTGGACATGGCCGCGCACCTGCACTTCTACGTCAAGAAGGCAGGCGTGAACCTGCCTGCCAACTACTGGCCCAGCACGCACCTCAAAAACCGGACAGCCTGCGAAGCATTTGTTCGAGAGAACTACCACCATCCCGAGGAATGGCTGAAGGCTCGCGGGGCAAAACGGCGCATTGAAGATCTCCAGGCTGTGCGGGGTTCGCCCATCCGGGTACTGATCAACGACCTGGAGATCACGGGGCAGCTGGTACAGCGTCCCGACAGCGGCGTGACGGTAGACGCGCGGACGGAAACCGTGCGCGTGTACGTGAACAGCCGTGAGCCTGTACCCAGCATCTCTATTCCAGCGTTACCCCTGAACTAAGGCCCGCCGCGTCATTCACTGACGCTGACAATTCGCCTTCTTCCGGCCCTGCCTTCTTGGTGGGGCCGCGCCCTTGGAGTGTGCCTATGTTGAACGCTCAGCTTTTGTCTACCCTTCTTGCCCTCGGGAGCGCCACCCGCACCGGAGCCGCCCTCAGCCCTGACCTGGTCAAGCCCTGGCTTGATAAGCACCTCGGCAACCTGATCAGCAAGGCGCAGGCCCTGCGCGACGGCGCGACCTGGACGGAAGTCGGTGCGCTCCTGGAAGCGGCAGTACAGGCCGTGCAGGAACTCAAGCCCGTCCTGGCCGGAACCGCCCGCGCCCAGTTCGTGCTGGCTGTCGTGCAGGCCCTGGTCCGTGAGTTTGCGCCGCCTTCTGCGACCTGGCTGATGCCCTTGCTGGACAGCCCCTTCACGACCATGCTGATCGAGATGGCCTTCAAGCGTCTCTTCCCCTAAATAGCGGACAACTCAGGCGAAACGCCCTCACCTGCGCTAATGCGTGGGCGAGGGCTTTTTCTATTGGCCTATGGCACTTTGTGGAATGCCAGCCCACAAGTTATCCACAATTGGGACATAGAGCTGTGGATAACTCTGGCGTGCGTAATTCGTGCGTAATAGGTGAAGCCCTCAAATGTTTTCTGATGTCTCCAAATGTCACAACCCAATCAGAAATATGCTGTCTGAGACGATGCTCACGCCTCCGCTTGTTCTTGGGTGTCTCTGTATGTTTGCGGCTGTGACCCGCTTCACACGCGAGAGGTCGTAGGTTCAAGTCCTATACCGCCCACCAACAAGACAGGTTCAAGCAAGCAGTCCCACCTTTGCGGGTGGGATTTTTGCTGTTCGGCGCGGCTCACTTGACCGTGATAGGCAGTTCCAGCACCACATCCGCCGGACGGACGACAAGGGTCGTTGCTTCATTCCCGTCGCCGCTCTGAAACAGCTCGAAGGCTGCCCGGATGAGGTAGCGGCCTTGTGGAACAGCCTCACCTTCGGGTGTCCGTACATTCCATAGTTCAGACGCCAAAGCCAGGGTTTCGCCGGGCTTGAGGTCGATCAGGTGACCCACCATGTTGCAGAGTTCAACGGCTGGGCTGGGCCGCACCACTTCTCCTGTCTCTAGCCGCACCACTTCAAAACTGAAATCGCAAGACCCATGTAAAAATTTCAGGCGCTCGCGGCCCGTATTGGTGAGGTCAAGACTGATCTGGACGGCTTTGTCCCGCAACTCGGCGTTCAATACGGCGCGGTGGGGGTGCGGCAAGGTATCTGCGGGCGGCAATACTTGGGGCGGCAGCGAGGTAAACACGACGATGCCTGCCGGAAGCCGCCGCGCGACGAAAGCCTGCGCCCCGGCTTCCAGCACAGGCAACGCCAACCGGACCTCCACACGGTTGAGCTTCTGGTTAATTCCCAAGCCTGTCCATCCCCGGACGCCTTGAACAACTTCCTTGGACTCCAACAGCTGCGCGGCATTGAATTGCCCGCGCACAAATCTGACCTGTTGCGGGCTGAATCCGTTGCGGCGCAACTGCTCGCCCTGTTGGGCAAACAGGGTCTTTACCGCGGTCTGCCGGGCCGTCTCATCGTCCAGAGTGGTCACGATATAGAGCAACTTGTCTTGGGTGTAGTAGCCCCCAAAAGCGGGCGCGAGGCGGGCGATGGCTGCGTTCTGCTCGTCAAAGTTCTGATAGGAGCCGTCCTGATAGGAGACGGACTGCTGCAACGGCGTTGACGACGAAGGGGGCGAACCTTGCCCGCCTGCTGAAGCGAGGCAAAAGCTGGCGCACAACATCAGGCCGCGAAACGGGGTCATGGCGTTCAGTATGTGGGGCTTGGACTGACGCCCTGTGAGAACGCTGCCCCCCTTCCCTCTAGGCCGAACCCCGCCGTGCCCGCTTCTCGGCTTCTATGGCCCGCTGCAACTCCCCGATCTGGCGCAGCAGGGCCAACTGCTCGGCGGCGGCAGCGTCGGCCACCTGACGCTTGAGCAGGTCTACCTCGGCCCGCATGGAGTCGATGCTCATGCTGACCTGAATGTCGTCCACAGCGGCGGCGGCGTACCCGTGAACCTTCTGTTCGTACATCTGGTTGGTATCGCGAGAAATGGCTCCGGTGTCGCGGCCCTCGAACATCAGGCGAATCAGCAGTTGTTCTTCGGGCTGACCCCGGAAGATTTCGAGGATGGAATCGGCATTCGCGCCGCCCACGCCCTGCCCCAAAGCCGCCAGCATGACCTTACGAACCGATTCGTTGCGCCAGGGCGTGCTGCCGTCCAGCTTGGACAGCAAAGTGGGGTCGACCAGCAGTTGCCGCAGCAGCGACAATTCGCGGTCCTCCTCGCCCCGGTGGGCGCTCATACCTGCCATGTGGGTATCGGTCAGGCTGCGGCGCTTGGCCTTGGAACCGATCCATTCCAGCAGTGCTTCAGGCTTGATGCCCAGCGTGTGGCAGGCGATGGTACGCATCTGTTCCGCGCCCTCGTCCAGCGGATCGAGGTTCTGCATGCGGGGCAGCAGTTCCATCAGAATGCTGCGCTTGCCTGCGGTGGTGGATACGTCGTACTTTTCCAGCGCGGCCTGCACCCGGTAATGCACCTCATCCAGCCCGCCCCGCAGCGCTTCGCGGATGCCTGCCTCGTCTCCGGCCAGCAGCGCGTCGGCGGGGTCTTTGCCGCTGGGCACACTGGTGGCCCGCACCCGGAATTTGGCCCCCAACACCTGGTCCAGCCCCGACAGGGTGGCCTTGAGTCCGGCCTGATCCTGGTCGAACATCAGCGTCAGCTTCTGTGCGCCCAGCCGTTCCAGCAGGGTGGCGTGTTCGGCGGTCAGGGCCGTGCCGAGGCTGGCGACTGCGCCCGTCATGCCGTGCTGGTGCATGGTGATCACGTCCATGTACCCTTCCACCACGATCAGTTCCCCGCCCCCCGCCGTGCCCGAATTTGAAATCAGGCTTCTGGCCTTGTCCAGTCCGTACAGCAGCTCACCCTTTTTGAAGGCTTCGGTGTCGGGCGTGTTCAGGTACTTGGGTTTGCTGTCGTCCAGCACGCGCCCGCCGAAGCCCACCAGCCGCCCAAGATGGTCGCGGATCGGAAACATGACCCGGCCCCGGAAGCGGTCATAGATTCGGCCCGATTCCGGGTTTTCAGTGGTCAGGCCCGCCTCCAGCAGCAGGCGGTCGGTGATGCCCCGGCTTTTGGCCCGCTTGACCAGACCGTCCCAGCCCTCGGGCGCGTATCCAAGCTCGAAGGCCGCAATACTGGCGTCGGTCAGCCCGCGCCCCCGCAGATAGTCCAGCGCAGGCCCCGGCAGATGCTCCTGAAAATAGGCCAGCGCGAAGGCATTCACGTCGTACAGGTCACGGCTGGATTTCTCACCGTACTTGGCTTCCACCTGCACGCCCGCTTTTTCGGCCAGTTTCCGCAGAGAATCACCAAAGCTGAGGTTCTCGGTGCGCTGCACAAAACTGAAAATGTCGCCGCCCGCCTTGCAGCCGAAGCAGTAGTAGTAGCCCTGATCGGTATCGACCTGAAACGACGGGCTTTTTTCCTTGTGAAACGGACACAGCCCCTTCATGCGCCCTTTGCCCGCAGGCGTGAGGCTCACATATTCTCCGATGACCTCCGCGATATTTAGCCGCGAACGGACGTCTTCTTTGGTTCCCACGTTGTTGCCCCACCCCCCGGCGTTCCGTCTGTGCCTGTGCCGTCTTCAGGCAACATCATCAGAGCTAGAAGCGCAGTGTACGCCGCTGTTGGCTTTCTTGCAAATCCCGTCAGATTCAAAAAAACGTCGTCTGGAACGGTGTTTTTTGGAGGCGTGTTGCTGACTGCCGGACAGCTCGCGCTGGCATCGACATTCTCTGCCCGGCGGCCCAAAGCTCTGCCGTCCTGAAGCTTCTCCTCACCCCGGCAGGGCCGCAGCGGTGCAGTCTTAGGCATGACGAACCCAAGTTATAAGGTCAGCCGCAGCAGCACCACGCACGGCGAACATGGCGAGCACCACCTGATTCAGGGCCAAACCGGTCAGATGCGCCTGTGGCACCGCGAGGAACCCGACCCCGCCAAACCCGAAACGGTGAACGACTATGAAACCCTGGGCTACGTGATCGAGGGCCGCGCCGAACTGATCGTGAATGGGCAGACGATCGCGCTGGAGCCGGGGGATTCTTACTGCGTGCCCAGCGGGGCCAGCCACACCTACCGCATTACCGAAACGCTGACGGCGGTAGAGGTGATTACCCCCAATTCATAAGCCCGGCCCTGAAGCCAGTGTGATTTGAATCTCGCACACTTTGACCCCCGGCCCAGACGCTTAGACTGCGCCCAGATGCCCCTTGGCGACGCCCCCAACTACTCCACGCCACGTACGCTGGGCCTCGCGCTGGTCAGCATTCTGGGCTCACTGGGGCACTTTGCGCTGGGGGCGCTGGATTACGGGAATGTCAGCCGCTATCTGGGGTTGTGGGGCATGTTATTGGCGGGTCTGCTGCTGGTCTTCGGTATCCTGAGCCTGATCCGCTACGCCGAGGCGCACGACGCCATGACCGATCCGCACCCGCGCACACCCATGTATTCCACCCCGCACCAGAGCCTCACCTTTGCGATTGGCCTGAGCCTGAACGCGCTGTGTGCGCTGACCGCGTTGATTTGGGCCGCAAGTGGGCAGTTGGTGCCGTGGCATCTGGCTGCCGCCGCTGTGAATCTGTGGGCCGTGTGGCTGGCCTGGCAGGCCAAACCGGGCCGGTCAGAAGACTAGGTGGGTTGCAGTTCAGCTTGAGCTGAACCGAGCGGAGCGAGTAGCGAAGAGATTGCGTCGTGGGAATGGAGCTTGATCCAGTCGTCTGAGGCGAGACGAAATGTTAACTACGGCGTACTCAGGTCGCGCTCTCTGGGCTACGCAGAGCCAGAGGCTGCCTGGCGTCGTTCGCCTGCCGGGTCAGTTGATACGCCGTCCAGATATCCAGCGCCGTAATGCCCACAACAGCGGCGAGGGCAGCGGCAGCGTTGCCTCTCTTGGTGTTCTGCGGCCCCAACGCGAGGGCCAGCGTCGCAATATCCATCGCGTCGCCCGCCACCCGTGCCCACATCCACTGCGGCGTGGTCGTCTGCGTCAGGATCGCCGCACCTGCGGTCAGCTCGCGTACTCCGTACAGCCGCAGCAACGTCGTGTGCCGTTCCAGTCCCAAGGTGCGTCCCAAAGCGTCCGGTGCGGCGGCTTCCAGTGCCCCTAACCCAAGGCTGAAATACCCCAGAAAGTTGGCGGCGCGGTTGGCAGTATTCAGGGTACGTGGATGCATGCTTCAGGCTGCCGCCCCTACATGAGCCGCAGCCGGGAACCAGATTTGATTTGGCCGCTGCCGAGTTAGGGAAGGGCTGAACAAGAGTTAAGCAGAGTGAGAAGTGGGGCCGTTCATCATAGGACGGCTCCACTTTTTTACACCTTTGCCTTATTCGCTCGGTTGTAGTTCTGCATACTCGCTGATCGGCGGGCAGCTACACACGAAATTCCGGTCGCCGTACACGTTGTCCACGCGGTTCACGGCGGGCCAGTATTTCCAGTGCTTCTGCGCGGCGCTGGGGAAGGCCGCCACCTCGCGGCTGTAGGCGCGGTTCCAGTCGCCGGAAATCAGGTCGTCCTGCGTGTGCGGCGCGTGCCGAAGCGGGCTGTCTTCCACCCGGATCAGGCCGTCCTGCACTTCCTGAATCTCGCGGCGAATGCCCAGCATGGCGGCCACGAAGCGGTCCAGCTCGGCTTTCGGCTCGCTTTCGGTGGGTTCGATCATCAGGGTACCGGGCACGGGAAAGCTCATGGTGGGCGCGTGAAAGCCGTAATCCATCAGGCGCTTGGCGATGTCTTCCTCAGAAACGCCGCTCTCCTGCTTCAGCGGGCGAATATCCAGAATGCACTCGTGTGCCACGCGCCCGCCCTTGCCGTCGTGGTCGGGGCCGGTATACAGCACCGGATACGCGCCGCGCAGCTTGTGGGCGATGTAGTTGGCGTTCAGGATGGCAATTTCAGTCGAGCGCTTCAGGCCCGCCGCCCCCAGCAGGCGAATGTACAGGTACGAAATCGGCAGGATGCTGGCGCTGCCATACGGCGCGGCGCTCACGGCTCCGGTCTTGCTGTCCGAGGTGGCCCGCACGCTGTGATTGGGCAGATACGGCGCGAGGTGGGCCTTCACGCCGATTGGCCCCATGCCCGGCCCGCCGCCGCCGTGCGGAATGGCAAAGGTTTTGTGCAGGTTCAGGTGGCTCACGTCTGCGCCGATAAAACCGGGGCTGGTGAGGCCCACCTGAGCGTTCATGTTGGCTCCGTCCAGATACACCTGCCCGCCGTGCGCGTGGATCAGTTCGCAGACCTCACGCACGTTTTCCTCGAAGACGCCGTGCGTACTGGGGTAGGTAATCATGAGTGCGCCGAGGTTATCGCTGTGCTGCTCGGCCTTGGCTTTCAGATCGTCGAAGTCGATATTGCCGTTCTCGTCGGTCTTGACCACCACCACGCTCATGCCCATCATGGCGGCGCTGGCGGGGTTGGTGCCGTGGGCGCTGGCCGGAATCAGGCAGACCGTGCGGTGGGTGTCGCCGCGTGCCTCGTGGTACTTGCGAATGGTCAGCAGGCCCGCGTACTCGCCCTGTGCCCCGCTGTTGGGCTGCAGACTCACGGCGTCATACCCGGTCACGTTGGCCAGCCACGCTTCCAGCTCTGCCAGCAGGTGCGCGTAGCCCTCGGTCTGGTCGGCGGGCGCGAACGGGTGGATGCCGCCAAATTCAGGCCACGTCACCGGGATCATTTCGGTGGTCGCGTTCAGCTTCATGGTGCAGCTTCCCAGCGGAATCATGCCGTGTGTCAGGCTGTAATCCCTGTTCTCTAGCTGCTTGAGATAGCGCAACATGCCGTGTTCGGAGTGGTGCGCCGAGAAGGTCGGATGCGTCAGGTAAGGCGTGCTGCGCTGGAGGTTGGCGGGAATGCCAGCCACCGCGCCCGCTTCCAGCGCCGTCAGGTCTGCCGCCTGTCCGGTGATGACTTCGATGATGTCGGCAAGATCGGCCAGCGTCACCGTTTCATCCAGCGTCACGCCCACCTTGCCAGCGTCAAAGCGGAAGTTGATGCCCTTCGCCTCGGCCCGCGCCCGGATATCGGCTTCACTGGCGTCAAAGCTCAGCGTGTCGAAGAAGCTGGACTGAGGATTCAGCCCCGCGCCTTGCAGCGCCTTTGCCAGCATGCCCGTCATCAGATGCACGCGCTCGGCAATCGTCTTGATGCCTTCCGGGCCGTGCCACACGGCGTAGGCGGCGGCCATATTCGCCAGCAGCGCCTGTGCGGTGCAGATATTGGACGTGGCCTTCTCGCGCCGGATGTGCTGTTCGCGGGTCTGCATCGCCATTCTCAGGGCGGTTTTGCCCTTGCTGTCCTTGCTGACACCGATGACGCGCCCCGGCATGCTGCGCTGGTACGCGCTGCGGCAGGCCAGAAACGCCGCGTGGGGGCCGCCGAAGCCCATCGGCACGCCAAAGCGCTGCGAGTTGCCGATCACGATGTCTGCGCCCTGCTCGCCCGGAGGTGTGACCAATGCACACGCCAGCAGATCGGTGGCGACGATCAGCGCCGCCTGCTGGGCATGCACGCGCTCTGCGATGGGGGAGAGGTCGTGCAGGTCGCCGTAGGTGCCGGGGGTCTGGATCAGGGCGGCAAAGGTGCCTTCGGGCAGTTCGGCGTCTGCCGCACCCGTTTTCACCTCATAGCCGAAGAACTCGGCCCGCGTGCGAATCACGTCCAGCGTCTGCGGGTGTACGTCGTCGGCCACATAGAACACGTTGCCTTTGGCTTTGGCGGTGCGCTTGGCGAGGGTCATGGCCTCAGCAGCGGCGGTGGCCTCGTCCAGCAGGCTGGCATTTGCCACCTCCATGCCCGTCAAGTCCATCACCATCTGCTGAAAATTCAGCAGCATTTCCAGCCGCCCCTGCGAAATCTCGGCCTGATACGGCGTGTAGGCGGTGTACCAGCCGGGGTTTTCCAGAATGTTGCGCAGCACCACGGGCGGCGTATGCGTGCCGCTGTAGCCCATGCCGATATAGCTGCGGAAGACCTTATTTTTGGCCGCCACCGCCTTCAGGTCGGCAATGGCCTGCGCTTCCGTCACCGGGCCGCCCACCGTCATCTCGTCCGGGCGCACAATTGCGGCGGGAACCACCGTGCCGATAAAGGCACCGAGGCTGTCGTAGCCCAGCTCGTTCAGCATCGTGGCCTGCTCGCCCTCGCTGGGGCCGATGTGGCGGCGGGTGAAATCGTCGGTTTGCAGGAGTTCGCTGAGTGGACGGGATGGGGATGGGCGCATGGGTGGCTCCTGTGGGGTCTGGGAAAAGAAGTTCGGGACGGGCAGGGCGGAAAGGTACAGGCCAGGACGGAGGGCAACCGAGCTGCCCCGCTGGTCTTTCAGGCCGTTCTCGGACCCTCAGACCCTAGACCCTCAGACCGTTCCTCAGTTGTTGGCGGCGGCGTACTCTTCGGCGCTCGTCAGCTCGGTGCTTTCTTCGGTCACGTCCATCTTGAACAGCCAGCCGTCTTCGTAGGGGCTGCTGTTGACGAGTTCGGGGCCGCCGCTGAGGGCGTCGTTCACGGCGGTGATGGTTCCGGTGGCGGGCGCATAGATGTCAGAGGCAGTCTTCACGCTCTCCACGACGGCCACGGTTTCGCCTGCGGTCACGATGCGGCCCACTTCAGGGAGTTCCACGTAGACCACGTCGCCCAACTGATCCTGTGCAAAGTCGGAGATGCCTACTGTGCCGTCTTCAGACAGCCACTCGTGCGAAGGCGCGTATTTCAATTCACTGGGGGTTTGCATGGTTCATTCTCCCTAATTCTGGGTGGGGCTGTGTGGGATCGGCTATGGCGATGTGCAGAAATCTTCAGGTGGTGTTCAGGCCCGCTTGTAAAACGGCAAAGCGACGCGACGCGCCGGGTGCAGCTTGCCGCGCACTTCCACGTCGTAGGCGTCGGCGTCTCCGGCCTCGGCATTCACGAGTGCCATGGCTATCGGGTGGCCCAACGTGGGGCTGGACGTGCCGCTGGTCACGTGGCCGACCACCGCGCCGCCGAGCTGTACCGGGTAGCCCTCGCGCACGGGCACCTTATCGAGCGCCAGCCCGATCAGTTTCTGTTTGGGCGCGGTCTGAATGTGCTGTGCGCCGAGGTGGGCCGTATTTTTGACCACCCAGGTGTAGGTGCTGCTCAGAGGGTGGATATGGTCTGCAAACTCGTGGCCGTACAGCGGAAAGCCCGCTTCCAGCCGCAGCGTATCGCGTGCGCCGAGGCCCGCTGGCGTCAGGCCGATCGCCAGCAGTTTGTCCCAGACCGTTTCGGCCTCGGCAGCGTCGGTAAAGACCTCGAAGCCGTCCTCGCCCGTGTAGCCGGTGCGGGCCAGCCAGACATCGAAACCGAACAGTTTGGTGGCAAAGAAGGCATTCTTCTTTTGCAGGCTCAGGTCCACGCTGCTGTGGGGTTGCAGCGTGGCCTCAGCCTGCGGCCCCTGCACCGCCAGCAGGCCCCAGCGGTCTGATTCGTCGGTCAGGGTGACGTCAAAGCCCGCCGCGTGCTGTTGCAGGTGTGCCCAATCCTTTTCGATGTTGGAGGCATTGACCACCAGAAAGAATTCCTCTTCGGCCACGCGGTACACGTAGATATCGTCCACGAGGCCGCCCGTATCGTTGGGGAGCCAGTTGTAGGCGGCGCGTCCGGGCTTCAGCTTGGCTACGTCGTTGGTGGTCACGCGGTTCAGAAAACGGGCGGCATCTGGCCCCGTGATTCGGAACTCGCCCATGTGCGAAACGTCGAACACGCCAGCCCCGGTTCTGATGGCGTCGTGCTCGGCCTTGACGCCGCTGTACTGCACGGGCATGTCCCAGCCCCCAAAGGGCACCATGCGGGCACCGGCACGCAGATGGGCGGCGTGCAGCGGGGTGCGCTTCAGCGTCTGTTCGGAGGTTGGGGTCACGGGTCAACTGTAGCGAACGGGGGGCAGGAGCGTCCGGGTGGTACGGACGGGTTTCTAAATGTTCTCCCGTTCAGATATGTTATACAACGCGTACATTGTGGCCTTGATCTCAAACTATATTTAGGATATAACATAATTGAGCACCAAAAGGAGTGTCGTGACTAAAAATTCTTCCAGTGAATTCCAGCGCATTGCCGAGCAATACCGTGCCCAATCGGGTCTGCTGACCCGCACGCAGGAGGCCGAACGCCAGAAGGATCTGCTGCGGGTGCAGAAATCCACTGAGCTGACGACCAGTGGAATCGTGGGCACCCTGGCCGACTTGCAGATTGAATTTAACGCCACGCTGCACGGCCTGATCGGCAAACTGGATCAGGAATACGAGCGGCTGGAAGATGTGCGCCGCGCCAAAGTGGTGCAGGGCGAGTATCTGAACGAACTGTCTCAGATTCGGGTGGTGGCCGACGCCCTGTATATGCAGCGCGTGGAACATCTTGAACGGATGGCGGCCCTGGCCCGCGACGCCCAGCAGGCTGCCGACGCCCTGGCCCGTGAACAGGCCGAGCAGGGCAAGGCGTGGGAGGAACAGCGCCAGAATTCTCTGCGGAGCAGCGCCGCGCGTGAAGCGGAACGGGCTGCCATGCAGCTTCAGGAGAGCGCCGACTACAGCTACGAGCAAACCCGTGAACGCCAGATCGAGCAGGATGAACTGAAACGCGACATCCGCAACTTTGAGCGCGATCAGGCCGAAGACCGCCGCCTGCGCGAAAAAGACTGGGCCGAGCGGGAAGCGGCGCTCCGGGCACAGCAAACGCAGTTGGAAGAACAGAAGGCCAGACTGGCGGCCTTTCCTGCCGAACTGGCCGAACTGGTCGCCAAAACCCGCGCCGAGGCCATCGAGGAAGTCAGCCGGGAAGCCAAGGTCAAGGCCGAGCTGATGGACAGAGATTGGGAAGGCCAGAAGAGGGTCTATGAATACCGGATCACGGCGCTGGACGACACCCTCAACCGTCAGACGGGGCAGATTCAGTCGCTGACCGAGCAACTGCAGGACGTGATGAAACAGGCCCAGGATCTCGCGCTGCATGCGGTGACTTCCTATTCCCAGAAAGCCTGATTTCCGGCCTGATTGCCAGAAAGTCTGAGCGAGCCAAAGCCATTCCCCTCTTTGCCTGACCCGAGGACGTGCCCATGACCCTGAAAAAACTGAGCGACAAGAACACCAAAACCGAATTGCTGAGCGGCTACGAAGAGCTGCTGGCAACCGTGACCAAGTTGCAGGCCGACCAGAAGGCGGCGTTGGCCGAAAACCAGAAGCTGGCCCGTCAGGTGGCTGCCAGCCAGCACAGCACCCCTGCGGGCAGCGCGGTTGCGCCTGTGTCCAGTCCTGTTGCTGCTGCCGCTGCCACCCGCGACGGCAATACCTTGCAGGCCCTGGAAACGGTGCAGCAAAATCTGGGAGCCACAGCCAGCCAGCTTTCCGAATGGCTGACGCACGAGGCCGAAGCCCTGGCCGCCATTCAGGAGCGCGTGACGGCAGAACTGGCCGACCTGAAAAACCTGTATGACCTTCAACCCAAAGACGGCCTGCTGGGAGAACTGATCGAGAGCCACGAGGCGCAGGCCCGCCAGTTTCTGGCCGATACCGAGACCGAGCGTGAGGCCCTCCAGCTCAGCCGCCGCACCGCGCAGGAAGCGTGGGCACTGGAACAGCAGGCGCAGCGCAAGGCCCTCAGAGACAGTACCGAAGCCTTTAACCGGGAGTTCGAGCGCAAGTCGGAAGAAGACCAGTACGCGCTGGAGTTGACCCGGCAACTGGACAGCGAGGAGTACGAAAACCAGACGCGAGAGCAGCGCCAGGCCCTGCAAGATCGCCGCGAAAGCGCCGCCAAAGCCTTTGCCGAAACCGAAAAAGCCCTGGCCGAACGCGAGCGCGACGCTGCCGAGACTGCGGGCAAATTTGCCCTGCTGGATCAGGAAAAGGAAGCAGCCCTCAAAAAAGCCAAGGATGAAGGCCGGGGCATTGCCAGCTATACCGCCAAAACCCGCGCCGACATTCAGGCCAAAGATATAGAAGGCCAGCGTCAGGGCTTTGACCTGCGTATAGAGTCGCTGAACAGCAATATTGCCGATCAGCAGGTCCGCATTCAGAGCCTGACCCAACAACTGGAAGCCGCCAGCCGTCAGGTTCAGGACCTTGCGGTAAAAGCCATCGAGGGTGCGTCGGGAGCCAATTCATCGCAGGTTCTGCGCGAAATTGCTCTGGAGCAGGCCAAGCAGACCAAAAAATACTGAGCGGAAGCCCTGATGACGGTCTTCTGCCAGTGGTCAGTGGGAAAAGCGTGGTGGCTGTGAACAGCAGTCGGTGTGGTGGTGCGGCAACTTCTGAAACGCATTCCTGACGAACAGCCCTGATCTGGGTTCCATATGATCGAGGTTCTACCGTTACTGAATGGCCTGCACGCCTGTTTCACTTGCCAGCCACTGCGCCCGGATGTCATGGGCTTCGGTGGGTAGCTCCGGCACGATCAGGTCTGACCAGATCACCCCTATGGTCAGGCCCGCAAATCCGGGCAACAGGCGGTCATAAAAGCCGCCGCCGTAGCCGAGGCGCACGCCCCGCTCATCGAAGGCCAGCGCGGGCAGAAGCACAGCATCCACGCTCTCCAGCGGGATACGCGGCGCATCTGCGGGCGGCTCCAGCGCCCCAAAGCGGCTGAGTTCGGTGGCGGTGTCCCAGGCGTGCAGGGTCAGGTGCGGGTGCGGCTTCCAGCGGGCGCGGGTGGTCAGCAACTCGAACTGGGCCGCCAGCCCCGATACGTCCGGCTCGCCCGGCAGGGCACGGTAGGCCAGCACCCGCCTCGTCCCCTGCGCGTGCAACAGGGCCGCCAGATGAACTGTCAGGGCCTCCGATCTATCGGGCAACCCCGCCCGTATGTCCCGTGCCCACGCTCGCCAGTTGCTCTTGAGGGCAGTCGGAAGGGGCCGCATCGGACAGAGTATGCAATGAGATTGCAGCCAAACAGAGCAGGCCCAGATAGATGCTGGGCCTGCTCTGTTTGGTCTGGTTGGTCTTTACTTGGAGAGAGGAGTGGACTTGCTGGGCAGGGTCACAGCAAATGTCTTCAGGCTGCCCGTGAAAGTGGCGGTCTGGGTGGTAGCTCCGGTCAGCAGATTGACGGTGTAGAGGGCCGTCGTGGTGCCGGTGCTGGTGCTGAGGTAGGCCTCGTTCTGCCCCACGATGTCGAATCCGGTTGCACCGTTGGGGGCATCGATGTTCAGGTTCCCGACCGTGTTCAGGGTGCTGAAGGCCGGGCCAACCGTATGCATCACCAGCGTATCGGTGCCTGCGTCGATGGAATACAAGGCTGTTTCGGTTGCAGCGGGCGTCACTCCGGCAAATGAGTTGGTGTAGGCGGCGGCGGTCAGCGTGGGGTTGGTTCCGGTTTTCACGTCCGTACCCGTGTACACCAACTTACCGTCCGGGGTCACCAGACCCGTTGCGGGGGTGATCCGGAAGTTGTCGTCGGCGGTGCTGAACACGCGCAGGCGGCCCGCAGCAGGGTTGAAGTCCATGGCGGCGGGGGTGGCAAGTGCGCCCATGCTGTCCTTGCTCAGTGCGCCTGTGGCCGGGTCTACCTTGTACAGCGTGCCGTTGCTCGACAGAGCGTACAGGGCGCTGTCCTTGTTCCAGAAGTCCAGATCCACCAGCGTTTCGCCCGCGCCCAGGCCCGTAAAGGCGCGGGTGCTGTAGCTTGCGCCCGCATTGTCGAGGCCGAACTGGGCCAGTTGCCCGGAGGCATCGATGCCGTAAGCCACTCGCCCGGTAGGGGCCTGGGGAACGGGCGTGGAGTTACATGCGGCCAGGGCAACAGAAGAGACGGCGGCGAGCAGGGCAAAGCGGGTCAGTGTTTTGTTCATGGGTGGAACCTCCGGGTCGGGCTTCAACTGTTTATAAGCAAAAGCCGCCACTCTGGATCACGTGGCGGTTTTGGTCTCTGCTTTAGGTTGTTCTCATCCCCGGAGTCAGGAGGCCAGAGGCCGGAAACCACGTTTCTAGCTCAGCCGATTTCCTTCGGCCCCTTGAGCCCCGTTTTGCCCTCACGCGCCTGCAATACGGCGGCCACATCTGCAGGCCCGACGCCCACCTCAGCCATGGCAAACAGCGTATGAAACAGCAGGTCGGCAACCTCGGTGGCCAGTTCGGCGCGGTCACCGTTTTTGGCCGCCAGCAGCACTTCGCCGCTCTCCTCACTAATTTTTTTCAGCACCCGGTCAAGCCCTCCGGCGTGCAGTCGGGCCACATAACTGGTTTCCGGCAGGGTGGCGAGGCGTTCGGTGATGGTGGCGTACACGCGTTCCAGTGTGCTGTCCAGGCCATTCTCGCTGGCTGCTGCCTGAGGCTGATCCTCCAGCATGGAGCGGTAAAAGCAGCTGTATTCCCCGGTGTGGCAGGCTGCCCCGGTCTGTTCTACGCGGTACAGCACGCTGTCTCCGTCGCAGTCCAGGCGCACGTCCACGATTCGCTGGGTGTGGCCGCTGGTGGCTCCCTTGATCCACTGCTCTGCCCGCGAGCGACTGAAATAGGTGGCCTCGCGGGTGGCGAGGGTGCGCTCTACGGCGGCCCGGTCTGCGTAGGCCTGCATCAGCACTGCGCCTGTGCGGGCATCCTGGGTTACCACCGGAATCAGTCCATCGGGGCCAAAGTTCAGAGTGCTCAGGTCGGTGGGGGCGGGAGGGTTCATGCCGTGTAGCCTCGCACATCCGAGTCGTGCCAATCGGGGCGCACCGCTATTCCTTCGGCCTGAAGGTAGGCTTTGACCTGCGGAACGGTCAGTTCTCCAAAGTGAAAGACGCTGGCGGCCAGGGCGGCGTCGGCATTCCCGCCCTCGTCACCGCCGCGCAGCACATCGCGGAAGTCGGTCAGTTGCCCGGCCCCACCCGACGCGATCACGGGCAGATCGACGGCGCGGGCCACGGCGCGGGTGGCGTCCAGCGCAAAGCCAGCGCGAGTACCGTCGGCGTCCATGATGTTCAGACACAGTTCGCCTGCGCCCAGCGACTGCCCCCGCACCGCCCACTCGATCAGGTCGAGTCCGGTATCCACGCGCCCGCCGCCCACATGCACCGTCCATCCCTCCCCGCTGGCGCGGCGTTTGGCATCGATGCTCAGCATCACGCACTGCGCCCCGTGATGGTCGCTGGCCTCGCGGATCAGGTCTGGGCGCTTCACGGCCCCGCTGTTCACGCTGATCTTGTCTGCGCCTGCCATCAGCAGTTGCCGGAAATCCGACAGGTGATTCACGCCGCCGCCCACCGTCAGGGGCATCATCACCTGTTCGGCCACCTGCGCGGCCACGTCCAGCATCAGGCTGCGTCCCTCATGCGTGGCCGTGATGTCGTAAAACACCAGTTCATCGGCCTGCTGCGCCTCGTAAGCCTGCGCCAACAGCAGCGGATCTCCGGCATCCCGGTGGTTTTCAAAAAACCGGACGTTCTTGACCACACGCCCGTTTTGTACGTCGAGGCAGGGAATGATGCGCTTGGTTAACACCTCTTCAGTGTAGGGCGCTTGCGGTCACAGGAGGCGGCAGCCACGCGCAGATCCAGCTCAACCCACTGTTACGCCCAGAGTGCCAGGAGTCTGATGACGCTCCGGTCATATCCCAGTCAGGTTAATGAAGCACCCTCTATAGGGCGAGGAAGAATTTAGAAACCAAACCGATATTTGTGCTTTTTACACATAAATCTGATTAAATCTTGATACAATCTTCATTGTTTAGAGGTAGTTTGGAGGCCGTAGTTATACGGACACTGGATTCTCAGGACACGGGCATCACCGACATCATTCGAGAGGGCTGCAAAGCATGGAGAAGGGAGAAATTGTGGAACAACGCCGAATTCTGCTTGTCGACGACAATCCCAACGATGTGGAGTTGGCTCTGACGGTGCTGCGCGACAGCGGCAAAGATCAACGGGTGTTTCACAATGTGAGTGTGGCGGGCAGCGGTTCAGAGGCCATTGCCATGCTGAATGCCAGTGGGCCAACCAATCCTCTCCCTGACGTGATTCTGCTGGACCTGAAAATGCCCCAGATGGACGGACTTGCTGTGCTGGACGCCATTCGTGCCAGCGTCAGCACCCGCGATATTCCGGTCGTCATGCTGACCACCAGCGGCGAACCCCGCGACATCAGCGATTCCTATGCACATGGGGCCAGTGCCTACGTCATCAAACCGCTGGACTTCAGTCAATTTCGGGAGGCCATGACCACCATCATGGCCTTCTGGACACAACTGAACCGCCGCCCCACCCTGCGTTAAGGCTGGTGGCGCTGCCCTGAAGTGGCGGAATTGCGTCTCTGACACCCTGCCCACCTCCCACTTCACGTAGCATGGGCGCGTGAACGTGGCGCGGTGGGGATTATCGGTCATTGCAGGCTGTTCGGCGGCGCTGATCGCGTTTGGGGTCATCTATGTGCGGGGCGACCTCGGCGGCGTCATGCGCTTTCTGAAGGCGCGGCGCATCCTGCGCGAAACCATTGCCAGCGGTGCGGGCGCGGCAGAGGTCGCGGCGGCCAAAGCGCAGGCTCTGGCTGTGGCTCAGGGTTTTGCCGTGCCTGACGTGGCCGTGGGTCTGGTGCCCCTGGAACTGCTGATCGGCCTCCTGGTGGGCGTGCTGGTCTGGTGGCTGTTTGGCCGCCGCGTGGGACGGGCGCTGGATGGGCAGGAGCGCCCGGACGTGCAGGAACGCATGGTGTACCGCCTGGCGCACCGCAAGGGCGGACACTTCACGCTGGCTGACCTGAGTGCGGGCAGCCCGCTGACGCCCGCGCAGGCCCAGGCCGTGACCCGCCATATGGTCCAGACTGGACGCCTGCTGAACGAGAGCGACGGCGTGTTCCGCCTGACCGCCCACGCCCGGCCCGGAATGCGGCGGTCCCTATGACCCTCCCCGTGCCCCTGCTGTTCTCGCCGGATGCCCTCGCCACCTTGCTGGAAGAGGCCAACCAGCATCCCTGGGAAAGCGTGCGCTCGGTACTGGCGGAGGCAGACGGACAACCTCACCCCCGGATTGCGGCGCTGGCCTCGCACCTGAGCGCCACCAAGCGCCAGTACTGGACGCTGATTGCTGAGGCTGCCCGGAATGAAGGCAACAATGAAGATGCTGTACCGTTCCCCCCGGAAGACGCGGGGCTGACCCGCCTGATGGAGTGGGAAGTGGCCGCTGCCCGCGCTCTGCCCGAAGCGGTGTTGGCGCTGAACGTCACCCATTCCGGCACCCTCATGACGGTGTCCGAACTGCTGCGCTTGAATGCCCGTCACGCGGCCTGGCACGCTGGGCAGATTGCGGCTCTGGCCCGCCGCGAACGCTCTGCCTGACGTTCTGTCCTGATGCCCACCGAGCGCCCCTTCCTGCATGACCCCGATCCGGGCGGCACGACGCCGCTGGGGGCCGTGCCGCCCGCCCTGTTCGATCTGGCCGTCAACCGCGCCGACGCTGCCCTGCGCGGCCTGCGCCCCAGGCATCCTGAAACGGTGCTGGCCGCGTGGCACGCCCGCACCCGTTTTGCTCGCCGCGTGCCACTGGCCGCAGTGCTGATCGCCCTGTCCCGCAAGCCGTCCGAGCCGTCAGAGGAAGGCTGGTACTGGGCCGGGGGCGAGGCGGGAGCTTGGGTGCCGGGGCGTGCGCCGTTTCCGTAATGGGGTTTGTCTTCTGGCCCCAGTTGAAGCTGCGTGCAGACCCCCAGTCTGCTGTGCAGCCAGCCCCCCTTGAGGGGAGCGCAGAAGATGTTGTGTCCTCCCCTCAAGGGGGGGCGTTGCCGCTGCAACGGGGGGTTCACCTTCCACCTCTACCCGTCCCTACCTCAACGCCTCCGCCGCCACCAACACCGCCCGCGTCAGTTCTTCCTGGGGCAGATAGGGAAGAGGGGGACGGTCTGGGGACACGGCCAGAGCAACCTCGGCGTTGGCAGGCAGGTGCAGGAATCCGGTGGGCACGTGGGCGCGGCCCTGTGTTTGCAGGATGTAGAGCGCGTGGTACATCACAAAATTGCAGACATAGAGGCCCGCCGTGTTGCTGATGTCTCCCGGAATGCCCGCCGCCCGCCACGCCTCCACGATGCCGCGCATCGGCAACGTGCCCAGCAGGGCCGGGGGGCCGCTCACCTCGGCAGGTTGGTCGCGGTAGGTCTGCCCAGCATTGTCTGGAATCTGAAAATCCATGACGTTCAGGGCCACGCGTTCCAGCGTGACATGGGGCCTGCCCGCCGCGAGTCCGGTCAGCAGGACGGCGTCAGGCCGCAGTTCGCTCAGCAGCGGCAGCAACCGGGCGCGGGCGGCGTGAGGTTCGACGGGCAGCAGGGCCGAATGGATGCGGAGGCCGCCGGGCAGGATCAGTCCATCCAGCACCTCCGCAGCAGCGGCACTGGGGTTACTGGGATGGGTATGGAACGGCTCGAAACCTGTCAGGAGCAGGGTGCGGCCAGCGCTGGAAGTTCTGGCGTCTGGAGTCATGGGAGCAAGATACGCAATGCGGCGAGGCAGCCTAGAGCACACAGTTCAGGCCCGCCGCGTCCTATGCTCGCCCCATGCCCGAACTCCCGGAAGTAGAAACGACGCGCCGCAAGATAGAGCCGCTGCTGCGGGGGCGCGTGATCGAGCGCATAGAACACGACGCGCCGCATAAATACCGGGACACCCATCTGGCTGTGGGCCGCCGCATCACCGGACTGTCCAGACGCGGCAAATACCTGATGCTGCAACTGGCCGCCGCCGAAGCGGAGGGCACGCCCGATCTGCCACACGACCTCGAACTGATCGTGCATCTGGGCATGACCGGCGGCTTTCGGCTGGAGGCGGGCAAACACACCCGCGTGACCCTGACCACCGATGAAGGCACGCTGCACTTCGACGATTCGCGGCGCTTCGGCAAGATGGCGGTGGTGCGCCCCGGCCAGTACGCCATCATGCCCACGCTGGCCGGAATGGGGCCGGAACCTCTGTCGGACGATTTTCAGGTCGCTGACTTCGTGGAGCGGGCCGCCACCTGCGGGGCCGTCAAACCGTGGCTGCTGTCTCAGAAGCCGGTCAGCGGGGTGGGGAACATCTACGCCGACGAGAGCCTCTGGACAGCCCAGATTCACCCGGCCCAGACCCGCCTGAACCCGGATGAAGCCACGCGCCTTTATCACGCCATCCGCGAGGTCATGGGCGCGGCGGTGGAGGCGGGCGGCAGCACCCTCAGCGACGGGACTTACGCCCAGCACGACGGCGAGGCCGGAGCGTACCAGCACCGCCACCATGTGTACGACCGGGCCGGAAAGCCCTGTGACCGCTGCGGCACCCAGATCGAAAAAATCGTGCTGGCCCAGCGCGGCACGCATTTTTGTCCCCAGTGCCAGCAGGTGCGGCCTCAGCCAGTGCAGGGTCAACAGGTGGGAGCGGTATGACCCAGCCCCCCGAACACGACCTGACCGCCCTGCGCCTCAGCTACACCCGCGCCGAACTGCGCCGCGCCGACCTGAATCCTGATCCCCTCTCCCAGTTTCAGGGCTGGTTGGATGAGGCGATTGCTGATGGCCTGCGTGAGCCGTATGCGCTGAGCCTTGCGACCGCCGACCGCGCCACAGGCCGCCCCTCCGTGCGAACCGTGCTGCTGCGTGGAGCCGATGCACGCGGCCTGACCTTCTACACCAATTACGACTCCCACAAGGGCCATGATCTGGCGGGCAATCCGCAGGCGGAACTGCTGTTTCATTGGGCCGACCACGAGCGGCAGGTGCGGGCATACGGCCCGGTGGTGCGTGTGGGTGAGGAAGAAAGCACCGCCTATTTTCATGCCCGCCCGCGTGAAAGCCAGTTGGCCGCCCATGCCAGCGATCCGCAGAGTGCACCCGTCGAAAACCGCGCCACCCTGGAGGGGAAGCTGGCCGATCTGGAAGCCCGCTTTCCCGAAACGCTGCCTGTGCCCAGGCCTGAATTCTGGGGCGGGTTCCGCGTTCAGGTGCAGGAGTGGGAATTCTGGCAGGGCCGCCCGAACCGGATGCATGACCGTTTCCGCTATAGGCCGTCCACTGACCCTCAGGCGGGAGCTTGGAACATAGAACGGCTGATGCCCTGAGCTTTTTGTGGTGCGTCATACGGTGTGCCCCCGCCGGATAAAGGTCAGCCAGGGAGGGTGCCTGAGCAAAGGCGGGCAGGCACGGCTAAACTGCAAGCATGAGCCTGAGTGTGGTGGAGTCCAGCGTGCGCTCACGCGTGGGCGATCCTGCGTTCAGTGCAGATGTGCTTTTGGTCACTCCGCAGATCGTCGCCGTGCTGAGCGGCATGGATTTGAGCACTGGCAGCCAGAGCCTGACGCTGCCGCACGGCCTGACGCCTGCCCGGTTCGCCGCCACCATCGGCGCGGCGGGCCTGCGGGCGCTACCCGAAGAGGTGACGTTGCGCGGCGCGGTGGATGCCCTGACTGCGGGGCTGGCCGGAGCCCTGGCCCGCGTTGGGCAGACGAGATCGCCTCTGAATGTGGGCTTTGCCTTCGCCGCCGTCAGTAATGCCCGGCGCGAGGTGTGGCGTGTGGGGCCGATCAGTGTGCTGCAGGAAGCCTCCAGCGGAGCAGCGGCGCTTCCGCCTTCGCTGGCAGCAGTGGCAGCGGGCCGCGCCGTGATCCTGCACGCGCTGCTGGCCGGAGAGCGTCAGCGCCGACTCCAATACGGTGAACTCCGGCCCGGTGAACTGAATGTGGCTGGAGCAGCCTTGCCCGGCGCAGTGTTGCCCAGCGCAGGGTCGCCTGGAACGCTGTTGACCGGAGAACTGGCCCACAGCCTCAGAACGCATGATCCCAGCCTGCCCCTCGTGGCTCCGTTACTGGCTGCACACGCTGCCCTTGCCAACGATTCCGGCCCTCTGGGATACGGCCTGATCAATGGTCGCCCCGTGCCCGACAATCTGCTGCACATCCACACTCTGACGCCTGGCAAGCACGAGGCGGTGTTTGCCACGGCGGGCTACCCTCAACCCGGCCCCACGTTGGCCGTGACCGAGCGGTATCTCACCGAACTTCTGCGGGCCGATCCTCTGCTGATCGAGCGGCATCCCTACATCCGGGCGCACCGCCCCGACCACGAGGGCTATGCAGACCGGGCCTACCTGCGGGTGCGGGTCAGGTAAAACGGCGTCCGGAACCTGGACGAAATCCGTAGAACTCCACAGGTAACGCCCGCCTCATGTCCCTTGCCTCTGCACACTTGCGGAGCGCATTCTGGCCTCTATGAGCAACCTTTATACGGCAGAAGCAGTCGCCACCGGCGGACGCAGCGGAACCACCACCAGCACCGACGGGCGCATGACCCTGAATCTCAGTGTGCCCGCAGAAATCGGCGGCGACGGCGGCCCCGGCACCAACCCCGAGCAACTGTTTGCGCTGGGCTACGCGGCCTGCTTTCAGGGCGCTCTGGGTGTGGTCGCCCGTCGCCAGAAGATCGAACTGACCGACGACAGCACCATCACCGCCCGCGTGGGCCTGGAGAAAAAGGGTCTGGGCTTCGGACTGGATATCGAACTCGTGGGCCACTTTCCCGGCCTGACCACCGAGCAGGCAGAGGGCCTGATGCACGCCGCGCACGCCGTCTGCCCCTACAGCACCGCCACACAAGGCAACGTGGACGTGCGCCTCAGCGTGGTGTGAAGACTGTCAGTGATGAGTAGGCAGTGTCAGTAGGAAAAGCGTGGTGGCCGAGTGCTTCCGCTTTGAGCTAGAACCTTTTTAGACGCTCTCCTCAAATCTTTGTGCTCCAGAAACACGTTCGCTGTGTTTCTGGATTTTTTTGGGTGACATGGTGTGCCTCAGAAAGAGTTCGCGCCGTCCTCTCCCTTTCCAGTATTTTTTTCGAGTTTATTGGAATCCATAGCTCATCGGTGACAGCCCGTTGGCGATGGCTCAGAGCTGAAAGGGCCTGTGCCCCGGTGTACCGTACCCCTATGACTCTGTTCAGACTGGAAGGCAGACGGGCACTGGTGACGGGCGGTAGCCGGGGCATCGGCCTCGCGGCGGCACATGACCTGATGCGGCTGGGCGCACATGTGACGCTGGCCGCGCGGGGCGAAGAGGCCCTGAAGGCAGCGGCAGACGCCCTCGGCGCACGCTGGGTGGTGGCCGATGTGAGCACCCCGGAAGGCGTGCAGGCCGCCCTCGCCGCCGCCGGGCAGATCGATATTCTGGTCAGCAACGCGGGCGGCCCGCCCCCAGCCCTGCCCAGTACCGTGACCGAAGAGGCGTGGCAGGCGGGCATCAATACGACCTTCCTGAGTACGGTGCGGCTGGCGGCGGCAGTGTTGCCTGGAATGCGGGAACGGCGCTGGGGGCGAATCATTGCCATCACCAGCCTGACGGTGGGGCGGCCAGCCCTGAATCTGCCCGTCAGCAACGCGATGCGGGCCGCCGTGACCAACCACCTCCGCACGCTGGCCCTCGAAGTGGCCGCCGACGGCGTGACCTGCAACACGGTGGCCCCCGGCTACACCGCCACCGACCGCCTCCGCGCCCTGCACGCCGATCCTGCCGACGCCGACAGACTGACCGCAAAGATTCCCGCCCGCCGTTTTGGTGAACCCAATGAGGTGGGGGCCGCTGTCGCGTTCCTCGCCACCCGCGAGGCTGGATATATCACTGGGCAGGAAATCCTGGTGGATGGCGGCTGGAGTATCTGAAGTGGAGTGGTGTTTGCTGGCCTGCCCCATTGCCCGCGCCTTACCTCTAAATCAAGATTTAATGTTGACTCCCATTTAACCCACCCGTGATCCAATCTGGCCTGCCCCGCATACATTCAGGGTAAGAGGGGCGCAGAACAAGCCAATTCAGCCGGGCCTATCTGGACGGGCCACAGAAAGCAAGCCCACACAGCCCTTCGGGGGCACGCGCTACCCTACCTTCAGCCGCTCGGCCCACTTTCGGGCAACGTATCCCCGTACCCATCAAGGAGCAGAACATGTCACTAGGCCCACTGGAAATCATTCTGATCGTTGCCGTTATCGCCCTGATCTTTGGCGCACGCAAACTGCCCGAACTGGGTAAGGGCCTCGGCCAGGGCATCAAGAGCTTCAAGAAAGAAATTCATGACCCCGTGGCCCCAGTCGTGACCGACGTGCATTCTCATACGCTTGACCCGGTACGCACGGCAGATGGCCGGATCGTAGAAACGACCGTCACCGAAGTCGAGCGGCGTTAAGGACGGGGAGGGGCGGTCATGATGCAAGACCTGAAAAGTGCGCCGCTGTTCGACCACCTCGATGAACTCCGCAAGCGCCTGATCTACAGCGTCATTTTTCTGATCGTGGGCATGGGCGTGGCGTGGAATTACCGCATCGACCTGATCGAGCTGCTCAAAGAGCCGCTGCAATACTCCCAGCTCTATCAGGCCGGAAAGGTGCAACTGATCGTCACGCAGCTCACCGACCAGTTCCTGCTGAGCTTCAATATTTCGCTGTGGGCGGGGCTGGCGATTGCGCTGCCGTTCATTCTGTGGCAGGTCTGGGCCTTCGTGGCTCCGGGTCTGTATGCCAGCGAGCGGAAATGGGCCGTGCCCTTCATCGCCGGAGCGGGCCTCGCTTTCGCAGGTGGTGTGACCTTCGGATTCCAGTTGGTGCTGCCGACCATGGTGCGCTTTTTCGTGGATTTCCTGGGCGGCACCGTCACGCCGCTGCTGAATCTCGCCAGCTACATGGGCATGATCATCACGTTCCTGGTGTCGTTCGGACTGGCCTTCGAGATGCCCATTCTGGCCGTGATCCTGACCCGCATCGGTATCGTGAATCACACCATGCTGAGAAAGGGCTGGCGCTTCGCGCTTGTGGCGATCATGGTGGCCGCTGCCATCATCACGCCCACCCCCGACCCCGGCAGTATGTTGCTGGTTGCTGGCCCGCTGTACCTGCTGTTCGAACTCGGCGTGCTGCTCTCCCGCGCCTTCCGTATCCAGCCGCCCGCAGAAGAAACGCCCGCTTTAGAACTCTGATTTTCTGTCCCTCCGGCCCGTCTTCCGCTCAGAAGATGGGCCGTTTTGCTGTTCTTTCGGCTCTCGCCTCCATTTCATACCCAGCCTGCCTTTATCCGGCATACACTGACCCTGACTTATGGATCCTGTTTTCTTACAGATAGGCAGTTTTACTATTGCCTGGTACGGCGTGCTGATCACGCTGGGCATCGTCGCGGGCGTGTGGGTGGGCACACGCATGGCCCGGCAACGTGGCCTGAACGTCGATCTTTTCAACGACATCATCTTGTGGATGATCATCTGGGGCCTCGTGGGGGCGCGGGCCGTGTTCGTGGCAACCTCGTGGCATCAGTTCGAGAACATTCCCTTTCCCCGCATTCTGCTGGACATCGTCAACCTGCGTCAGGGCGGCATTTCTATTCACGGCGGTCTGATCGGCGGCATTCTGGTCCTGATCTACTACACCCGCCGATATAAGCTCAATTTTTACCAGTACGCCGACCTGTGCGTGCCCGGTGTGGCCTTCGGCATCATCGGCGGACGCATCGGCAACATCATGAACGGCACCGATACGGTGGGCCGCGTCACCGGCTGGCCCATCGGTTACCGCTGGCCCGACTCGGCCCGCGCCTTCCATGACGGCATGTGCGTCAAAAACGCCAACCCGGACATGGACCTGTCTCAGTACTGCCAGCAGATCGGCGGGCAACTGGTCATGACCGCGCCCGTACACTTCACACAGCTCTACGGCGTGTTTATCGGCATCATCCTCAGCATCGCCGCCTATTTCTGGCTGCGTTCGCGCAAGCCCGGCTGGGCGTTCTGGCAGTTCTGGCTGTGGTATTCCATCCTGCGGGCGGGTCTGGAAGAAACCTTCCGCCTCAATCCCCTGATTCCCAAAGCCTACCTGAGCCAGGGGCTCGACAAACCGGGCATCGGCCTGTGGACCGAAACCCACCTGATTTCTATTCCCCTGATTCTGGTCAGCATCTGGCTGTTGATCAGAATTGCCAAGCAGCCCGATACGCGGGTCGATCCGGTGCCTGCCGTCACGCCCTCGAAAACGGCGTAAGGCCAAGTCCAGTTCAGCCGTTCGGAATAAAAATCAGTGTGAAGCGGGCGGGCAAGGGAAGAAAGTTTCCCCTGCCCGCTCCGCTTTGGGGTGGCTTATCTGGATTTATCTGCGCCATACCTCACCCCGGCCCCGTAAACTAGCCGAGCGATGAACAACAGTAACCGTCCACTGGACGTAGTGATATTGGCAGCGGGCCAGGGAACCCGCATGAGGTCGGCCCTGCCGAAAGTGCTTCACCCGGTGGCGGGCCGCCCGATGGTGACGTGGGCCGTGAAGGCCGCGCAGGAACTCGGCGCACGTAATGTGGTCGTGGTCACGGGTCACGGGGCTGCCGCCGTCGAAGCAGCGCTGGCAGGTACGGGCGTGAGTTTTGCACGCCAGCAGCAGCAGCGCGGCACGGGCGACGCCTTCCTCAGCGGGGCCGACGCGTTGCCCCTCTCCGGCTCGGCACAGGCGGGCGACGCCGATATTCTGGTGCTGTACGGCGATACGCCTCTGTTGCGGCCCAGCACCCTGCGGGCACTCCTGCAAGACCATCAGGCTCGCGGTAGCGCCTTCACCATCCTGACCGGAGAACTGCCCGACGCCACCGGATACGGGCGCATCATCCGCGACGAGGCGGGCAACGTGACCCGGATCGTGGAGCAGAAGGGAGCCACCGACGCCGAAAAAGCGGTGCGTGAATTCAACTCTGGCGTGTACGTGATGGACGCCCGCGCCCCCGAACTGGCCCGCCAGATCGTGCCCAACAGCGTCACGGGCGAGTATTACCTTACCGATCTGCTGGCCCTGTACCACGCCGCCGGAGCCGCCGCCCACGCCTTCAAGCTAGCCGATATAGACGAAGTCATGGGAGCCAACGACCGCACCGGGTTGGCCGAAGCCGAAGCGATTTTGCGGCGGCGCATCAATACCGCGCACATGCGGGCAGGCGTCACGCTCATCAACCCCGATACCAACAGCATCGAAGACACCGTGACGCTGGGTCAGGACGTGATCGTCGAACCTGGCGTGATCCTGCGCGGCAAAACGCGGGTGGCCGACGGCGTCATACTGGGAGCGTACAGCGTGATTACCGACAGCGTGCTGGAAACGGGCGTGGTCATCAAGCCCCACAGCGTGCTGGAAGGCGCGGTGGTGGGCGCGGGCAGCGACGTGGGGCCGTTTGCCCGACTGCGTCCTGGCTCGGTGTTGGGTGCGGGCGTGCATATCGGCAACTTTGTGGAAACCAAGAATGCCCGTCTGGATGCAGGCGTCAAGGCCGGACACCTCGCCTACCTCGGAGACGTGACGGTGGGCGCAGAAACCAACATCGGCGCGGGTACGATCATCGCCAATTTCGACGGCGTGAACAAACACCAGACCCAGGTGGGCGCGGGCGTGTTCATCGGTTCCAACTCCACCCTGATCGCGCCGCGCACGGTGGGCGACGCGGCCTTTATCGCTGCCGGAAGCGCCGTCCACGAGGATATTCCCGAGGGCGCTCTGGCGATTGCACGCGGCAAACAGCGCACCATGGAAGGCTGGTCGCGCCGCTACTGGGGCGGCATGCGCGAAAAAGTAGGCCAGAAATTGCCGTGGCTGGCTGGGTGGCTGGAAAAGCAGTAGACAGGGAAGATTCAGCCCCCAGAGGTAGCCCACTCATTCACTGACCTCAAAACGCTCTACCCCTCTGCACCCTCCCGCCGTTCCTGAAAAGTTCGGCGGGCCTTCACTATGGTTTCCCGGTGCTGATCGGCCCAGATCCACACGCCGCAGAAGGCTTCGCTGAGGCTGAGGCCCAGTTCGGTGAGCCGGTATTCCACTCTGGGCGGAATCACCGGAAACACGGTGCGCGTGACCAGCCCATCGGCTTCCATCTGCCGTAGCGTCTTGGTCAGCATTTTCTGGCTCACGCCGCCGATCAGTTCGCCCAGCCGGGTAAAGCGCAGTGGGCCGTGTTCGGTCAGGGTTTCCAGGGCCAGCATCGTCCATTTGTCGGCCACCCGGCCAATAATTTCGCGCACGAGGGCGTCCAACTCCGGGTCGTCCTGCTGATCGTCTTTCAGATGTTCCTGCAAGGGCATCGGCCCAATACGGTTATCTGTTTTGCTGTCTGACACGATACTCTCCTTTGGGTACCTATAGCGCTCTTCGGTGCCTACTTCCCGTTGGTGCGTAATAAGTTTACGATGCGGAGCAAGGAGAACCACCATGAACCACACAGGCAACACCATCTTGATCACGGGCGGCGGGTCGGGCATTGGCCGCGCTCTGGCTGAAGCTTCTCAGCGGGCAGGCAATCAGGTCATCATTGCGGGCCGCCGCCAGGAAGTGCTGGACGAAACCGTGGCCGCCAATCCCGGTATGCAATCAGCCCTGCTGGACATCGCAGACGCCGGGGACATCCGCCGCTTTGCTGCCCGCCTGACTGCTGATTTTCCGGCCCTGAACGTGGTGATCCACAACGCCGGAATCATGCGGCCCGAACAGTTGCAAGCTGCCGAGCTGGACGATGCCGAGGCCACCATCGCCACCAACCTGCTTGGCCCCATCCGGCTCACGGCGGCCCTGTTGCCGCACCTGTTGGCTCAGCCCAACGCCGCGATCATGACCGTGTCGTCCGGGCTGGCGTTCGTGCCTATGGCGCTGACGCCGACCTACAGCGCCACCAAAGCGGC
Source organism: Deinococcus aquatilis DSM 23025 (assembly GCF_000378445.1). Lineage (GTDB taxonomy): Bacteria > Deinococcota > Deinococci > Deinococcales > Deinococcaceae > Deinococcus > Deinococcus aquatilis. The sequence goes on from NZ_KB899701.1 coordinate 104,742, forward strand.
GATTCATTCCTACACCCAGTCTCTGCGCCACCAACTGCGGGGCACGGCTGTAGAAGTGTTTGAACTCGTGCCGCCTTATGTGCAGACGGAACTGATGGGGCCGCAACAGGCCAGCGACCCACACGCCATGCCGCTGCAAGAATTTATAGACGAAACCATGTCGCTGCTGGGCCAGATGTCGCAGGGCGGGGAAGTATTGGTAGAACGCGTGAAGCCGCTGCGATTGGCCGAGGCGACGGGCAATCATGAAGCCATGTTCGGTCAGATCAACCGGGGGTAAGAGGAGCAAGAGCAACCAGCCCTTGTCCTCCCCTTAAGGGGGGGCGTTGCAAAGCAACGGGGGGGTTTACCTTCCAACTCAACAACCTAAGCGGGAAGCCTTGAGACAGACTCAGGGCTTCCCGCTTTTCCTACCGCCCACCACCTACAACCCAACTATCCTCCCCGCGCCGCCGCCAGACCGTCCAGATATTCCCGGTCGTCTACCCGGCGCACGCTGGGGTTGAGCAGTTGCAGCGCGGCCACCACGACCACCAGCAGGCCCATGCCCACGATGACCGGGCCGGGGGGCAAACGCGTAGCGAGGGCTGAAACCAGCGCCATCCCCAGCGGCACCGTAAAGCGTGAGACCACCCGGCGCACGGCGAACACGCGGCCCTGCATTTCGCGGGGGACCTGGGCCTGCCAGATGCCGCCGCTGTGGGCCATCGCAAAGGGCATAGAAAAGACCGTCAGGCCAAACAGCGCCGCTGTGAGGGGCAGGCTGCGGCTGAGGCCCATGCCGATGATGCCGAGGCCGATGATCAGGCTGGGAACCAGAATGCCCAACACGCGGTTGTGTTTCAGGCCGCCCCATGCGCTCACGACCACGCCTCCCAGGACCATGCCCGCACTGGTGACGGTGGTGATGATTGCCAGAGCCGCCGCGAAGCCCAGGCCGCGGGCCGTCCAGTCGTCTTCCAGCGTGTAGCGGGTCAGCAGGGTCTGGTATACGGGGATCGCACTGGCAGCAAAATTCACGGCGGCTCCGATCAGGAGCAGTTGCAGCAGCGGCGGGCGGCGCGTCAGGTACGTCCAGCCCAGACGGGTATCGGCCTTCACGGTCGCCACCGCGCCCCCGGCACTCTCGGCGGGCGGCGGGCTGGGAATCTGAAGGCGGGTCAGAACCAGGGCGGCCAGCAGATAGCTCAGGCCGTCTACGCCCAGGGCAAACGGCACACCGTCCCCCAGACCTGACAGCCAGCCACCCGCCCCATTCTTGCTGAGGAGGGCAGGCACGCCGATCAGCAGCGCGGCGGCGGCTGGTCCCAACAGTCCACTGATCTGGCGCGTGGTGTTCAGCAGCCCATTGGCCCGCGTCAGATGCTCGTCGGGCACGATCATGGCGAGGCTGGCGTCCATCGCCGCCTCATGCATGATGTCGAGCGATTGGGTGGCAATCACAAACAGGAGCAGCACCCAGAACGGCGCAGTCGTATAGAACATCAGGGCGGCCATTCCCAGCGTCAGCAGGCCGCCCAACGTATCGCACAGCGCCATCAGCTGTCTGCGGTCGGTGCGGTCGGCCACGCTTCCGGCGATGGGGGCCACCAGCACGGCCAACAGGGTCGCGGCAATCGCCAGTGCGCCCGTTGCCAGCGCAAACTCAGCCTTCTGGTCAGGGGCCGGATAGAGCGTTTGGGCCATATAGATGGTCAGCGCGAACCAGGACAGGGCGCTGCCAAAACGGCTGACCGACTGCGACGCCCACAGCGCCAGAAATGTCCGCCAGCCGTTTGCAGGCACGCCGGAAGAAACAGGGGTTGACATGTGGTTGCCACTGTAGTGCGGGTGCTGTGACCCTGTGTACAGATGTTCATGCCGCGCCGTGGAGTTCAAAAAACGCAGAAAAGCCCGTGTCAGAGCATTTTCATTTATGAGAATACGGCACTGGCTCTGGTGGCAGCTTTACCAGGCGAGTCCGTCCTCACACCCTGACTGCGGGGGCCGGGGCGTTGGGCAGGTCTTCTATCCGGCGCATGGCTGGGTTCAGCAGTTGCAGCGCCGAGACTGCCGCCATCACCAGACCTGCCCACAGCAACACGCTGCCGGGCGCGAAACGGGCCGCCAACAGTCCGACGAGGGCGGTTCCGAGGGGCACCGTGAATTGCGCGATCAGCCGCCGCACGCTGAAGACGCGGCCCTGCAATTCGCTGGGCACCTGTGCCTGCCAGATGCTCTGCGAATGGGCATTCATGATCGGCGTCATGATTCCGAACAGGGCGATGGCCGCTGCCGTGAGTACCACGGTTCCGGCCACGCCACTGAGGGCCTGTGCCATGCCTGCCAGTACCATCGGGATCAGTACACCCAGTACCCGCTGCCGCTTGAGGCCGCCCCACACGCTGATCAGCAGGCCGCCTGCCAACCCGCCCGCGCTCATGGCGGTCCAGAGGGTTGCCAGCCCCGTTTCTACCGTCAGCCCGCGTGCGGCGAGGTCGGGGGCCAATGTAAATTTGACCAGCAGAGGATGCAGCACGCCCACGCCGCTGGTCAGCAGATTGATCGAGGCGAAGGTCAGCAGCAGGTGCAGCAGCGGGCGACGGGCCAGAATAAAGGTCCAGCCCACCCGCATATCGGCCCACAGGCTGGGCTTATTGGGAGCTTCGGCGGCAAGGTCGGCCCGCACCGGGCTGGGAATGCGCAGCCGCCACACCACCAACGCCGCCACCGCAAAAGACAGGCCATCCAGAGCAAAGGCCAGAGGCACGCCGTCCTGTAATCCGCCCAGCCAGGAAGGGCCACCGCCCCGCCTCGCCAGCGCAGGAAGCCCGATCAGGAGTGCCGCCAACGCTGGACTCAGCAACCCCGACAGGCTCCACAGGGTCTGCATCATGCCGTTGGCACGTGGCAGGCGCTCGCGGTGAACCAGACTGGAATAACTCGTATCGAAGGCTGAGCCGTGAAAAGTACCCACCAGCCCCAGTGCCGCTGTGAACAGCACGAACAGCCAGATCGGTGGGTTGTTTGCCAGCACCAACGCCACTGCGCCCGCCGACAGCACGGCGTTCAGCACGTCTGCGGTCAGCATCATTCGGCGGCGGTCCAGACGGTCGGCCAAAGCTCCAGCCAGTGGCGCACCCACGATGGCGGCCAGCGCCCACCCCAGCGCCGTCAGAGACAGGGCCGCCGCCAATTCCGGCTTCTGAGATTCCAGCGGAAAGCGGGTCTGGGTCAGGTAGATATTGAAGGCAAACCCGCTCAGACCGCTGCCCAGCACGCTCAGCGCCTGAGAACTCCACAGCCAGAGGAAGGTGCGCCAGCCGCCATTCGTATCTTTGGGCGTGGGCAAAACGGGTGATGCGGGGGGCATAGGCTCAGGCTACGGCGCGGGGGGCAAAGAGGGGATAGGCAGGATGGCTTGTGGGTGGATGAGGGGCCACCCTTAAACTGAGCTGTGCTGCGTCCAGAGACCACTCTTACGCCAGAGCTAAAAACCTTGCTGAGTCTGGCAATGTTCCCCGACCCCCAACGGACGGCTCAGACCTTGGCTACCTATGCGAATGATCCAACTCGGCTCGTCTACGCTTGGAGTGTAGGTGGGCAAATGGTCAGCGCGGCGGGAGTTAGCGTTCAGGTCAGTGGAAACGCAGCAGAGGTGCTGCACATCGGCACAGCGCCGCAGTTCAGAGGGCAGGGATATGGGCGGGCCTTACTGCACGGCATCAGGGCGCACCTTGGTCTGACAACCTTAAGTGCGGAAACCGACGACCAGGCAGTCGCCTTCTACCGCCGAAGCGGGTTTGAGATCGCTCCTTTGCCCTCCGTATGGAGTACGCCGCGTTTTCGTTGCACCCTCAGCGGCGTCTGAATTCTAGGCGTTGCCCAACCTCACCCCGCCCGCAGCTTTTTGCGCTCCTGTACGGCCAGCACGTCTACGCGCTCATTTTCGCCGTGCCCCGCGTGGCCCTTGACCCAGATAAATGTCAGGGCGTGGATTTTGGCCTGCTCCACCAATTCTTCCCATAGCTCCTGATTTTTCACCGGTTCCTTGCTGGCCGTTTTCCAGCCGTTGCGCTGCCAGTTCAGAATCCAGCCATCGGTAAAGGCCTTGCGGAGATACTGGCTGTCGGTGATCACGCGCACCTGGCAGGGACGTTTCAGGCTTTTTAGCCCTTCCAGCAGGCCGCGCAGTTCCATGCGGTTGTTGGTGGTGTTCTCTTCGTTGCCGCTCAGCACGAGTTCGCGCTCACCAAAGCGCAGGATGCAGGCCCAGCCGCCGTGTCCGGCCTGCGTATCGCACGCGCCGTCGCTGAACAGGTCGATCTGTTCGCCTGCTATGGGTACGGCGGGCTGAATTCCGGCCTTGATGGGCAAACGGTCTCTTGCCGCACTTTCTGCCTTTTTTGCGGCAGACTTCTTGAAGGGGGCTTTGCCGCCGGGTCTGGTCATAACTCCGGAACTGTAGACAGCCGCGCCGCGTAACGTCAACTATGAGCCTGCCGCCCTCGTCTTTCCCCCCTCCTACCACGCTGCCGGAGCCGGAGCGCACGCCCGCTATCCTGATTCACCTGTCTCCTCTGGCGGGCCTGCTGCTGCCCAGCATCGGCAATCTGCTGGGGCCGCTGCTGGCGTGGCTGGTGTACCGAGACCGCAGCCGCGCCCTGGACGGTCAGGGCAAGGAAGCCCTGAATTTTCAACTGAGCCTGTGGCTGTACGGCGTGCTGATTACCGTGCTGGCCTTTGCTCTGTTCAGCCTCGGCTTGGTGGGCGGCGCAGTGGGCGCGGTGGTGGGCAGGCCCGATGCCGGAGCCTTCGCCTTTTTCGGAGCATTTGCGGCCTTCTTTGCCTTCTATCTGCCTATTTTGTTGGTGCTGTTTTTGTTGCCGCTGGTGCTGATGCTGGTGGCCGTGGTGCGGGTCAGCGGCGGGCAGGCGTACCGATATCCGCTGACCATCCGTTTTTTGAAGTAAGCGGTGATTGGCAACAGATCAGCCCAGCTTTTCCCACAACCCACATCGCACTGCCCTATCTTTGCTGTATGCGAATCATGGCAGTCTTCGCCCATCCCGATGACGAGATCGGTTGCATGGGCACCTTGGCACAGCACGCGGCGCGGGGCGATGAGGTCATGCTGGTCTGGACGACCCTGGGCGAGCTGGCCTCGCAGTTTGGCGACGCCTCCCACGAGGAAGTCACGCGGGTACGGCGCGAACACGGTGCCTGGGTGGCCGGGCGCATCGGGGCACAGCACCACTTTTTCGAGATGGGCGACAGCCGCATGACCGGAAACCGCGCCGAAGCCCTGCAACTGGCCCGCCTCTACGCCCGTTTTCGGCCCAACGCGGTGATTACCTGGAGCGACGACCACCCCCACCCCGACCACCGCATGACCGCCAAAATCGCTTTCGACGCCATCACGCTGGCCCGGATTCCCAAAATCATCAATGAGGCAGGCGGAGTCGCCATGCCCCCGGCCCCCGACCTCAGCGGCGACGAGGCACTGGAAAGCGGCGAAGATGTGGCCCGCCTGGAGGCGTGGCGCGACCCCATCCGCTTTTATCAGTACTACGCGCCCGCCAGCCCCTACCCCGAAGTCCTGACCGATATCAGCGACAGCATCGAGGTGGCCGCCGAAGTGATGGCCTTCTATCACGACTTTTACAAGTGGGCCTGGACAGCAGACCAATTCCGGGAAGGCCGCGCCCAGCTGGGCCGACTTGCGGGGGTCAAGTACGCCGAGCGGTTTAACCTGCGGGCGTCACATCTGCGGGCGCGGCCCTATCTGGATTGAGCGGTCTTTCTCCGCCTTTCCACACTTCACAACCTAATTCAGTACCCGCTGCCCCGGCACGTCCAGCACGAACGGCGAAATGATGGCCCTGCCCGCCGCGCCCCAGGCGTCCTGCAGACCGTAATGGCCCTGCATCACGGCGGGCGTGTCCTGTACGGTCACGAAGGAATCGTAGACGTACACGGCTCCGGGGGCCAGATGGGGCTGATTGCCGACCACACCGTCGCCGTCCACCAGGGTTTCCCGCCCGCCTGCATCCACGATTTTCCAGTGCCGCGTCAGCAGTTGCCACGTCTGATCCGAGTGATTTTCGATGGTGATGACGTAGGAAAAGGCGTGCCGTCCGGGCTGGCTGTGGGCGGCCAGATACTGCACCTCCACGCGTACGCGCACGTCTGGGTGATCCGGCAGGGGAGAGGGATGGCTCATCCGGCCAGAATACCGGGCCAGTGCAGGCGCGAAAGAATGCCTCTGCCCTTTAGACTCAGGCCCATGACGCAACCCAGCCCGGTTTCTATTAACCAAGAGTTTCTGTTCTCGCTGCTCTCTGTGGCCGCTCCCAGCGGTTCCGAACGCCGCGCCGCCGACGTGTGGAAGCAGGAGGCCGCTGCTTTTGCCCGCGTGTCCGAAGACCATTTCGGCAACGTGTACGCCGAGGTGGGGCCAGAAGGTGCGCCGACCATCGCCCTGATGGGCCACCTCGACGAAATCGGATTGATCGTGTCGCACGTGAGCGACGAGGGCTTTCTGAGCGTGCTGGGCGTGGGCGGCTGGGACCCGCAGGTGTTGGTGGGCCAGCGGGTGCGTCTGCTTGCGCCGGGGGGCGACCTGCTGGGCGTGATCGGCAAAAAAGCCATTCATGTCATGGAGGCCGAGGAGCGGACCAAGGCCAGCAAACTTGAAGACCTCTGGATTGATGTGGGTCTGGACAAAGAAGTCGTGAAAGCCCGCATTCCCATCGGCACGGTGGCCGTTATCGAGCAGATGCCCGTGATGATCGGAGACAAGATCGTCAGCCGGGCGCTGGACAACCGTGTGGGTGCATTTATCGTGCTGGAGGCGTTGCGGGCGGTGGCCGACCATGACCTGAAGCACCGCGTGGTGGCGGTGGGCACCAGTCAGGAAGAGATCGGTGCGTTCGGGGCGCACGTGGGCGGCTACCTGCTGAACCCGGTGGCGGGCATCGCTGTGGACGTGACCCACGAAACCAAGCAACCCGGCGTGAGCGAGAAGAAATACGGCGTGGTGCCGTTCGGATCGGGGGCCAACCTGAGCGTGAATCCGCTGAGCAGCCCGGCCCTGAACCGGGGCCTGATCGAGGCAGCGGGCGCAGAACACATTCCCTATACCCTCAGTGCTGCCGGACGCTACAGCGGCACCGACGCCGATACGCTGACGCTGGTGCGTGCGGGCGTGCCCACAGCGGTGGTCAGCATTCCCAACCGCTACATGCACTCGCCCAGTGAGATGGTGGACGCCCGTGACGTGAAAGCCTGCATCGACATCATCGCGGCATGGTTGCGGCGGGTGGGCACCGAGGAGAACTGGAGCCGCTGAAGATCTGAGGCCGCTGGGGCTGCAACCACTCCAGACTGCCCCCACTCAGGGGCCACTGCACTCACCGCATCCGAGCGGGCATACTGACACTTATGCTGCGTATTGAGGCCGCCGAAATTATCGTCGTGCGATTGCCCCTGAAATTTCGTTTCGAGACGAGTTTCGGGGTGCAAACCGAAAAAGTGGTGCCGTTGCTGGTGCTGCACGGCGGGGGCCTGCAAGGTCTGTCGGAAGGCACGATGGAATTTGCGCCGATGTACCGCGAAGAAACCCTCGCAGGCGGCCTTCATCTGCTGCGTGAAGTGTTCCTGCCGCGCATTCTGGGTCAGACCTTTGCCAATCCCGAAGATCTGGAGGCCGCGCTGGGCGGATTCCGGGGCAACAAGATGGCGCGGGCGATGGTAGAAATGGCCGCGTGGGATCTGTGGGCGCGGATGCTGGAAGTGCCGCTGGGCACGCTGTTGGGTGGCCGCAAAACAGAAGTGGAAGTGGGCGTCAGCCTCGGTATTCAGGCCGATGAAGCCGCCACCGTGGACGTGGTGCGGCGGCATGTGGAGCAGGGCTACCGCCGCATCAAGCTCAAGATCAAGCCCAGTTGGGACATTCAGCCGGTGCGGGCCACCCGTGAAGCCTTCCCCGATATTCGCCTGACGGTGGATGCCAACAGCGCCTACACGCTGGCCGATACGGGCCGCCTGCGGGCGCTGGACGAATTCGGCCTGACCTACATAGAGCAGCCCCTCGCCTGGGATGACCTCGTGGATCACGCCACCTTGCAGGCCCGCCTGAACACGCCGCTGTGCCTCGACGAGTCCATTACCACCGCCCAGGATGCCCGCAAAGCTCTGGCGCTGGGGGCGGGCGGCGTGATCAATGTGAAGGTGGCCCGTGTGGGGGGACACGCCGAGGCGAGGCGCGTACACGACATCTCGCAGGCGTTCGGGGCGCCCGTGTGGTGCGGCGGCATGCTGGAAAGTGGCGTGGGCCGCGCCCACAACATCCACCTTTCGACCCTGCCCAACTTTGCCCTGCCCGGCGATACCAGCAGTGCCAGCCGTTACTGGGAGACCGACGTGATCAACGAACCGCTGGAGGCTGAAAACGGTCTGATGCCCGTGCCCAGCGGCCCCGGCATCGGCGTCAGCCTGAACCGGGAATTCATCGCCAGCATCGCGGAACTGCACGAGGAGCGTACCGCTTGAGTCAGCCGGGCACACCCACCAGCACCCCTGCACGCGTCCCCACCCGGCCCTACGTGATCCGCGAAGTGACCGACCCCTGGGCCATGCGTGCCCTGGAAGGCGTGCAGAAGGAGGCGTGGGGCTATTCCGACCGCGAGGTGACGCCGGGAACCCTGTTCCGAATCAGTGCCATGACCGGCGGGATCGTGCTGGCCGCCTATCCGGCAGATGAGGCCAACCCCGTACCCGTGGGTTTCGCGTTCGGTTTTCCGGCACTGTCGGGCGAGCGCATCTGGCATCACTCGCACCTGTTGGCCGTGCACCACGAATGGCGCGGCTCGGGAATGGCGGTGGCCCTCAAATTGGCGCAGCGAGAACGCGCCCTGCGGCAGGGCCTGACACGCATGACCTGGACATTCGATCCGCTGGTGGCCCGCAACGCCCGCCTGAATCTGGGCAAACTGGGTGCCACCGTGACCAGCTATCACGCCGACTGGTACGCCCTAGAGGACAACCGCGCCACCGCCTTTCCTGCCGACCGCCTGATGGCCGAATGGGACTTGACCCGGCCCCACGCCGAGCGGCCCGTGCCCTCGGCACGCGGGCAACTGGCCCTAGAAGAGCGCGAATACAGTCAGGAACCGGGCGCAACCCGTCTGTATCTGGCCGGAAACCGCCTGCTGGCCGAAGTTCCCACCCGTGCCGAAAACCTACCGGAATCGGTACGCCTGCTCTGGCGACATGCCCTCAGAGACGTGCTGAGTTCGTATCTGGCACGCGGTTACGCGATCACAGATCTGGCGCGGCAGGGCCACCGGGCTTATTACGTGCTGAGCAAGGAATAGGGTGTAGAACGTGGCGAGTGGGCTGTAGGAAGGTCAACAGCAAAAGGGGGAAGGGACGCCAATCAAGCCGCGTCCCTTCCCTCTCTTTGTCGGTTCTCTGTCTTGCGACCTGCCTCCGGCCCAGAGCGCCTCAGTAGACGTTGTAATAAGCCGTGTCGCTGACCCAGTCCTGCTGGGGCACCGGTTGGGCCACCGGATTGACCACGATGCTCAGGGCCTGTGCCAGACGTTCAGGGGTCTGGGGCTTCACGGTGGCAAAGCTCTGGCCCTTCTGGTAGGAGCTGAGTTCGCTGAGGTTCAGGGCGCGGCGGCTGGCGATGACCAGCACACGGTTCTGACCACTGGGGCCACTGATGTCGAAGGTGAACTGGTCGCCCGTGGCGGGGAAGGCGCGGGTGGTTCCGGCCCGCACGTAGTTGCTGGCGCTGATGCGGTTGGGCAGAATCTGGTCGGTGGTGCCGTCGGGGTTCACGTTGAACAGGTACACATACGCGTTTTCGTTGACGGTGGTGTACAGCGTGATACGGTCACCGACGCTGTAATTGGGCACGCGGGTGCCGCTGGTGTCGCGGTCTACCCACACGCGGGCCGTCAGGGTGGTCTGCACCGGGTTCACGATGATGCTCTGGGCACTCAGGCGGGGTGTTGCGAAGGCCGGAGCCGAGATGCTGCTCAGGGCGGCGGCGCTCACGGCGGTCAACAGGGCCAGTTTTTTGGAGACGGTTTTCAGGGTAGACATGAGGCAACCTCCAGGGGTTGGGGGCGCACCTTCGGCGTCAGGTCTGTCCCAGCGCGTCTTTTCGGGTGCGTTCTTTGTGCCTTTACAGTAGGCCCCGCCACCTGACTGACCGTGAATCCCGGCTGACGGAAGATGAGGCGCGGCCTGCCCGGTCTCATCTGCGGCCCAAAATACCCAACGGTAAAGGCCCCGTCAGGAACGTGACGAAGCTGACGCTGTCTCCGAACAGACACGCAAAAAAGGCGGCCCTCACCTGGAGAACCGCCCTTTTTGTCTGTGGCAGGGATACTAGGATTCGAACCTAAACTAACAGATCCAAAATCTGTTGTGCTGCCATTACACCATATCCCTAAACCTGAACTGCCTTAAACTGTTCTGGATGGCCTGACTGCTTCAAAGCCCATGAACCACGCCGCCTTGACCGAACAGCGAACCAGAGTATAGGCATGAAAGGTGCGAGTGGTCAACAGGGAAGCGCACATCTTCTCAGCTCAGCGGGGCCTGGAGTCCTGTTCGGTGCGTCCAGCACGCGCCGCTCGCCCCGGCACCACCGTCAGGCCCGCGAAGGCCAGCAGGAGCCTTTTCTGGCCCACACCGGGAAAATAGATCAGGACCTCGCGCCGGTCTCCCTGATGAGAGCCGCCCATAAACACGCCCTCGCCAAATTTGGGATGACTGACCCTGAGCGGATCGGTGCCGCTGACCGCCCGTTGCAGTTCACGGCTGGGAATACCGAGGCGGGCGCTGACTTCGGGCAGCGAGAGGCCATGCAGATCCAGCAGTTCGCGGGCTTGCAGGGGCCACGCGGCGGGCAGGGCGGGCGCGGTGTCGGGAAGGGGAACGGCGTCTGGGACGTGTGGAGTGGTTGCCACGCCCAGCAGGTCTCGCAGCAGGGCGTGAGTGGCGGCCTTGTCGGTGGGGCGGCGCTCTCCGCTGGGCAGGAAGGGCGCAAAACAGCGGCTGACCGCGATGCATTCGTAGCACCCGCTGGGGCTGGTGCAACAGGTTTTGGCTGTCAGTTGGTAGGCGCGGGCCAGCAGGTCGTCCATGCTTTCAAAGGCGCGGCGCGATACGCCCAGACCGCCCAGCCAGTCGTCGTACAGAAAAAAGTAGGTGTCGCGGCCCTCGCGGAAGGCTCCGGCCAGGTCGCCCTCATCGCAGGCGACGCGTTCGGGCGTGACCTTTTGCAGCAGGTGTTTGAGGGTATGGGCCACGGCGGTGGGGCGCTCGGTGGCGGCTGGATCGAGGCCCACTTCCAGCGCACTGGTGCGGAAGGGCGGCAGTTCCAGCGGTTGGTCGTACAGATGTTCGCTGAGCTTGTGATCCTGCATTCGGTCCTGAATGCGGCCCCCACAGGCGCGGCAGGTGCGCTCGCTGGGGCCGGGATCGCGGTCACAGCCGCTGCACACGCGCTCGAAGACCTGACGCATCATCATGAATCCGGTGTAGCGGCGGCGAATGATCACCTCTCCGTGGCGGTAGGCCAGCGGGCCGCGCCGCACCCAGTCGCCCATCCTGGTGGGCTGCACATCGATGGCGTACAGGCCCCGCGTAAACAGGTTGGCTGCCTCGAACTTTTCCACGATGATGGCTGTTCCGGGCGCGTGTTCCTCCCAGCGCAGCACCTTGTAGCCCTGTCCGTCCAGCGAAAACACCGCCCCCTCGTGCTTTTCGGTGAGGGCATAGTGCTGGCTGGGCGATTCCAGCGGCGTGTCGAAGCAGCGCATTCCCCGTGTGGCCCAGTCGGTGGCTTCTATCACGGCAAATTTGGCACTGCCCTCTCCGCGCAGATTCCAGTAACGCACGGGCGGCAGAGGCTCGGAAGGCAGGCCCGCCGCCCGGAATTCTTCGTTCTGGCGCTCCCTGTGCCGGGGAGACAGGTAGGGATTGCTGGCCTCGACCACCGCCTTTTCGATCTGGCCCTTGACCAGTTCGTGAAAGTTGCCAGTGTTGCTGTAAAAGGCATCGACTGGCTGCGGCACGCCCTGATCGTTGAGGGCGGGCAGGTACAGCACCAGCCCCGGAGCCACCCGCCCGGCCCGGCCCGCCATCTGGCGAAAAGCCATGCGCGACCCCGGATACCCGTCGATGATCACCACTTCAAGGTCCCCGATGTCCACGCCCGCTTCGAGGGCATTGGTGGCAAACATGACGCCGCTGGCCGAACGCCGGAACTCGCTGAGGCGGCCTTCGCGGTCGCTGGTGCCTGCCATGTACAGGTGCGCGGCGCGGGCATAGCGGGGCTGGGCGCGGTAGGTGGAATAGAGCCGCGCCGCGCGGGAACGGCCCCGAAAAAAGGCCAGCACCTTGAGGTTGTGCGCGGCGCTGGCATTCATCACGGCGTCCCAGAAGCGCCGGGGCTGCCCTCTGTGGTCGGCCAGATAGTAGCGTTTGCCGTGCCGCGCCGCGCCTGATTCGCAGACCTCCACGGCGTCTATTCCCACCAGTTCGCGGGCAAATTCGGCTGGGTTGCCAATCGTGGCGGTACTCAGAATGACCTGCGGATTGGCCCCCAGCGCCCGCGCCAGGTCCAGCAGGCGACGCAGCATTCCGGCCACCTCGGAACCAAAGCCGCCCCGGTAGGTGTGCGCCTCATCCAGCACCACGAAGGCGAGTTTGGACAGAAAGGCCCGCACCCTCGGATGCGTCAGCGACCAGTGCAGCTTGTCGGGCGTGGCCGTCGCCATCCGCACGCCGTCCTTGAAGATGTCGGCGGGCTGGGCATTGCCCTGAAACGCGCCGATCTGCCAACCAAAATCACCCTGATCGCGGAAGGCGTTCAGTTTGTCGCGCTGATCCTGCCCCAACGCCACCAACGGATAGATAAACAGAGCCGTGGCCTGTGGGTCAGCTTCCAGCCGCTCGAATACCGCCGGAAAAAATGCTCCGGTTTTGCCGCTGGCGGTGGGCGTGGTCACGATGACGTGTTGGCCCGCGTGCATCAACTTATAGGTGTCGGCCTGATGGCGGTACACGTCGGCAAAGCCGAAGCCCCGGCGCACGGCCTCTGTCCAGCCCAGATCGGCGGCTTTCACGGTCTTGGCAGGCACGGCCTCGTCTTCGTGCAGCAGCGCCACGCCCCCGCCCAGAATCTCGCGCAGAAACCCCTCCAGGCGGGCGTAGCGTGTGGATTCTGTGGCAAGAGGTTCAGGCCCAAGCTGATCGAGCAGGGAGCGGGCAGACAGCACAGGTGCAGTGTAGGCCGTGAGGTCAGCAGGGCGCAGAGACGCGGGTTACGGTGGAGGCGGTGAGAGAACGGCCTGCCAGCACGATTCCCGAGCGCAACCCCCAGTCTGGTTCGCCGCCAGCCCCCTTAGAGGGGAGCGCAAAAGCACGCAAAAGCAGTTGTCCTCCCCTCTAAGGGGGGGCGTTGCGCCAGCAACGGGGGGGTTCGCCTTCCACCCCACTTCTACAGCGTGCCCTCGCTTTCGCGCAGCAAGATGGGCGCACGGAAGGCGGCGGGCAGCCACTCTTCTTGCGGATGCATGGCGTCGGGTGGGCAGGAATGCACGCAGGCCATACATCCGGTGCAGGCATTCAGGTTCAGCAGCAGCTGTACGCCGCCTTCAGGCTGAAGCTCGCGGGTGATGGCGCTCGTGGGGCACACGTTGGCGCACACCGGGCAATTGATGCATTTGTCATCGACCAGCGGGGCAGGCCAGTACACGCCTGCGTCTTCGGGTGGGGCGGGTTTCAGCGTGCGCCCGCGCCAGCGCCACTCCTCGGGGGTGCGCTCGGCGGGCACACTCCAATCTACGAAGGGCAAAGGCTGGTCTGGAATGGCCTGTACGAGTTGCTGTTTTCCGGCCCGGAACAGGCTGGCAAAGGCTCCGCGCCTCGAAATCTGCACGTCGCGGCCCTTGTCTTCGGGGGTGGCGGGCCGCACGCTGACGCGGGCAGGCTGGCCCGTGGTGGCCCGCAGGCGCTGCGCCTCGTCTACCACGCGCTCCAGTCGTTCCGGTACATCGGGCGCACCCACCGGGCAGGCCGCGCAGTCGCCGTGGATCAGGGCCAGAGGCAGGTTCCAGACCCCCGACGCGGCCACCAGGGCAGGCGTGACCCGGCCCAAACAGGGAAGCTGCGGCCCGCCCGCCCCACTTTGCGAGCAGGTCAGCGTGGCGTCTTCCTGCGGCCTGCCCGTCACACTGCTGCGCTGGTCGCTGACAGCTTGCAGCGGCCCCTGAAGGTCATATTCCAGCGCCCCGGACGGACAGACCTGCACGCACAGCCCGCACCCGGTACACAGGTCGGGCAGCACCGTGATGGAGTTGCCCAGCATTCCCACCGCAATCGCCTCGTGCGGGCAGGTGGTGTGGCACGCATCGCAGCCGCCCACCGCCTGCCGCTCCAGCAGGCAGCGCGGCCCCGTATAACGCGGCGTCAAATTTCCCATTTCTCCCAACCGCGACAACACCCCTTGCAACATGGCCGGAGTCTAGCGGGCAGGCGGCGCAAAGTCTGCGAGGTCAGTGGGGGTAAACTGATACGGAAAGATTCAGTAGCTTGGCCTCAAAGCTTAATTTATCTTAATGACCCGGATTCCTGTCTTATGCAATATTTGCGAAATTTATACAATAATCTACCATATAAGTTGATCATATAGTGATTTATCTAGAAAAGAACATACCATGATTAAACCCCTAATGCTGGCAACTATTCTTGGAATTGCCTCAATAGTGATTCCCTCTCCAAATCACGTCGCCCTTGCTGGAAACCAATGTAGCCCATCGCTTCAAATCAACAGTGTTTGTATCAACTTGGTCACGGGTTGGGGCTGGCCTAAAGCATTTATTATTGACAGTGCAGCCATATCTACTCTTGGCAGTATGGGTGTTGATGACAGATTTCTGTCTATTGATCTGCTTGTAAACATTATTTTCTATTACGGTGTAATTCTTTTTATTATAAATGTAATCAGAACAAAGTAGCAATACTTTAAAGTTATTCATTTAGGCGATATAGTTCTTTGCCTCCTTCGCCCACTCCCGGTTCTCCCACCCCCGCTTCCCCCAGCAGCGCCGCCCGCTCCTCCGGCGTCAGGGCCACCATCACCCGGCTCAGCACCACGTCTACGGCCTGTTCGGCGCTTTCGTCCAGCGTCAGGCCGTCCAGCAGGGGCACGTCCAGATCGTGGGCCAGTGCCTCCAGATAGTCCTGCATGGTGCGGATTTCGCCAAAATAACGCATGTAGCGGTGGAGTGGGCGGCTCGCGGCGGTTTCCTGATCCCGGCTCTCGAAGTGGCGGCGGTGCTCGGTTTCGCTGGGCAGTGTGACCAACATGGGCACCACCAAGGCCCCGGCAAAAGCATCGGCCCGTAGGTAGCCTGGAACCAGATGCACGCCCTCCAGCACCACGCTGGTGCCCTCCTCTATAGAGCGCCGCACCACTGCCGACAGGCCCACGCTGACCTGCTGCACCTGCTCGCGGAATCCGGCCAGCAGCGCCTCGCGGGTGGGGTGTATGGGCGGCGTCTGTCCGGGGGGAACCAACGCTTCCCACGCATTGAAGGTGCTGGCGTGCAGTGTAGGCAGCAGCGCCGGAGACACCATCGCCCGCATGACCTGCCGGATGGAATCGGTGCTGACGACCCGCGCGATGCCCAACCGATACGCGATTTCGGCGGCCAGAAAGCTTTTGCCAGTGCCGCTGACCCCGCCCAGCAGCACCACCAGCGGGCGTGGCGGTTGCCGAATCACGCGCAGCAGGCGGTAACGGGCGCTGACATCCGGCCCCACCTCGTCGCGCAGCAGCCCCTCCACTTTTTCGCGGATGGCGTGGCGGCGCACCACGCGGTCTTCTGCGCCGCGCAGGTCGCGCTGGGTCACGCGGGCCACCTTGCGGGCCACATCGGGGGCCACGCCTGCGGCCAGCAAGGACTGCACCAACAGCCCCTTGGAAAACGGACTGGGGGCGCTGCCGTCCTCGCTGACCACGCCCAGTTTGCCCCGGTTGAGGCGCAAAAAACGGTAGGTCAGCCGCATGTGTGCGCCGTACTGCGCTTCCAGCGTGCGCTCGGTCAGGTCGTCTATGGCCTCGGCGCTCAGTTTCCGCAGGCCCGATTGACGCATCTGCACGTCCACGGCGCTGGCGGTGGCATAGGCGTCGCGCTGAGACAGCCCCGCGTCTTCCAGCGTGCGGGCCAACACGCCCCGGCTGAAGGGCAGCTCCCCCTTTTTGGCCGTCACCATGATGTCCACGAAGGCCGGAGTCTGCCGCCCGGCGGCCTCCGCGACCGTTTCCCCCGCCGCATCCCGCGCCACCTCGACCATCAATGCCTGAAGTTCATCCGGGCTGACCAGGATTCGCCGCGCTGCTCGCAGTTGCTGCTCTACCCGCCGCGCCACCGCCGCCGCCACCACGGAGGGCGCTCCTGCATTGATCAGCGACTCGACCACCAACCCCCGGCTAAACGGCCAGGAGTGGCGAGACGTTCCGACGGTCAGTTCAGGCTGGGTCAAGGGCAGACACCTCGGGGAGAAGGGGCGTGAGGGGCAAGAGCCAACCGGAGCAGTCTACCCGCCCCGGCCTTCTGGGATACCTGCATTGTCGGGGGAAGCCCCAGGAACCACGTTCTCAGTTCCGTGCCACCGGATCACGCCGCAGCGCACCTTCCAGCAGCAGCGTCAGCGCCAGCCGCATTTCTTCTTGCAGGGTGCGTTCGGTGCCGTAGGCGCTCCAGCGCAGGGCCACCATCAGGTAGGTATCGGCAATCAGGTTGCTGATGCGCTGCAAACTCAGGTCGGTTCGCATCTGCCCTGCCTGATGCAGTGGCCGCAAGATCAGTTCGATGACTTTGCTCAGTGGCAACGCCTGATAAGCGGTGCGGGCGCGTTCGGGATTGGGGTTCATGACCTCGTAGGCCAGCGGCGGAAACAGGTCGCGTTCGCGGGAGTTTTCATCGGCCAGTAAGTCCCAGACTTCGTACAGCACGGTCAGGGGCGGCGCGTGATCCTTCAGGCGGGCCTCGGCGTGGTCGCGCAGACGGGTCATCACTTCACTGCCGTAATCCAGCAGCACCGCTTCTTTATAAGGATAGTAATTAAAGAAGGTGCCGCGAGAAACATTGCTGGCTTTGGCAATATCGGTGGCTGTGGTGGTCTGAAAACCGCCCCGTTTAAACAAGTCAATAGCCACGCTGTAGATGCGGGCGCGGCGACGTTCCTTCTGGCGCTCCCTCAGCGACGACGAATCCATAACAGGCAAGATAGCGCGTCCTGAGTTCAAAATTGCACCCTGTACAAGAAATGGTAAGTGGGGGGGTGGGAAAGGCGAAAAAGATTGAATGTGAATCGTGGAACGTGGGAAGTGCCAGACCACGACCTACGTTCTACACTCCACGATCTGCCCTCCAACCTGCTTTACCGTTACAAACGCCCGCCTCTACAAGCGCCATGCTATGGTATGGCACGCCTGACGCGGTACAGCAAGTTTGAGGGTGAACTGGATCAGATCGATTCTTCGGAACTGATGCAGATGATTCAGGAAGCGCTGTTGGGGCAGGGCATGAACGACCCCTACGATCCCGATCCCAATACCCGGCCCAGCATGGACGACCTGTTTGACGCCATTTTAGAGGCGCTGGCCGAACGCAACATGATTCCCGAAGATCTGCTGATGGAAGCCATGCAGTCTGAAGACGTGCGCGAAACCAAATTGGGTGAGCAGATTGGCCGCCTGATGGACCGCCTCCAGCAAGACGGCTTTATCCGCAAGGAATTTGAAGACGGCGAGGGCGGCGGGCAGGGCAATCCCGGCGAATCCACCTTCCAACTGACCGACAAGAGCATCGACTTTCTGGGCTACAAGTCCCTGCGTGACCTGATGGGCGGGCTGGGCCGCAGCAGCGCGGGCGCACACGATACCCGCGAGTATGCCAGCGGCGTGGAAATGACGGGCGAACTGAAAAATTACGAGTTTGGCGACACGCTGAATCTGGACACCACCGCCACGCTGGGCAACGTGATGGGCAAGGGTTTCGAGAATCTGGAAGAGTCCGATCTGGTGATCCGGCAGGCCGAGTACAACTCCAGCGCGGCGACCATCGTGCTGCTGGACTGCTCTCATTCCATGATCCTCTACGGCGAGGACCGCTTTACGCCTGCCAAGCAGGTGGCGCTGGCCCTCGCGCACCTGATCCGCACCCAGTACCCCGGCGATACCGTGAAATTCGTGCTGTTCCACGACAGCGCCGAGGAAGTCACGGTCAGCAAGCTGGCACAGGCGCAGATCGGGCCGTACCACACCAACACGGCGGGCGGCCTGCGATTGGCCCAGCAACTGCTGAAGCGCGAAAACAAGGACATGAAGCAGATCGTGATGATCACCGACGGCAAACCCAGCGCCCTGACGCTGCCCGATGGCCGGATTTACAAGAATGCCTACGGCCTCGATCCCTACGTGCTGGGCGCGACCCTGCGCGAGGTTGCCAACTGCCGCCGCAGCGGAATTCAGGTCAATACCTTCATGCTGGCCCGCGACCCCGATCTGGTGGGCTTCGTGCGCCGGGTCAGCGAAATGACGCGGGGCAAGGCGTACTTCACCACGCCGCAGAACATCGGCCAGTATGTGCTGATGGATTTTGTGACGAACAAGACCAAAATGGTGAACTGATAAAACCGGGAGTGGTGAGTGGGAAGTGGGAAAAGAGCGGGTCTGCACAGAGAATCTTCTGGCAGGCCCGCTCTTTTTTTCTCACAGATGTTCGGAAATGGAAGCAGGTTCGTGGTGGTCGGTCAGTCGCCTTGCTCCGCCTTCATCGCGTCGTGGGCTAGCAAAGTCGCGTAGCCGTGTCCTAAACTGTGTTCAGCTTTCAGCCAGTTCACGATCTCGCTGTGGCGGGCCAGTTCTTTCGCCTGCAACTTGGCCTGAATGCGGGTCAGCCAATCGGGGATGCTCACGCCCGTTTTGGCCTCGATATTGGTGTAGTAGCTCTGCTTGATCTGTTCCGGCGTTTTTGCCATACGGACTCCTCATTTTTATGAAGAAAAAGGCATGTCAGCAAATTGATCTGACATGCCCGCTCTTTTATCTTTTTCCACTCACTACTGACCGCTCACCACTGACGGTTTACTTCCTGCTGCCTACCGCCAGTAGCGCCCCAAACAGCGCCAGATTCTTCAGGAACTGGGCTTCCTGGTGGCTGCGTTCCTTGCCGCTCTTGTCCCAGAAGGGGTGGCCGATCACGGTGGTGGGAATCAGGCTGGCGGCCAGCGCGGTGGTGGCAAAACGGGGAGCCACGCCGAGGGCCAGCATCGCGCCTGCGCCCAGCATCACGGCGCTGTTGGCCCGCACGGCCAGTTCGGGTTCCGGCACTTCTGCGCCCTTGGCCGCCCGCACGATAGGCTCAGGGTTTTGCAGATGATCAAGGCCGTTCTTGATAAAAATGCTTGCGAGCAGTGCCCGCCCGATAAATCCTGTTACGCCCATGTTTGAAGCCTCCTTGAGATGCTGGGAAGTTTAGCGCAGGCCGGGACGTTTGGCCCGCAGGGGCACCACCTGTAGGCTAGACGCCCGGAGGCACGGCCAACTGCCTGCCCAGATCCACCATCAGTTCCTGCACCGCCGCTACCCCGGTGGTCATCAGGCGCGTGAATTCTTCGGTGGTCATGGGACCTGCCTCGGCTCCGCCCTGCGTTTCTATCAGCAGGCCGGTGCTGGTGGCGACCACGTTCAGATCGGCGCGGGCCACCTTGTCTTCGGCGTAATCGAGGTCTACACGCAGTTCATCGCCCACTAACCCCACGCTGATGGCTCCGACGTTGTGCAGCAGGGGCCACTCGCTGAGTTTTCCGGCCCGCACCATCCGGTCACAGAGGTCGTGCAGGGCGGCGTGGGCGGCCAGAATACTGGCGACGCGGGTACCGCCATCGGCCACCAGTACGTCACAGTCTATGTACAGCGTCTGGTTCCGAAAGGGCCGCAAATCCATGCTGGCCCGCATCGCTCGCCCCAGCAGGCGCTGAATTTCGTGGCGTCGGCCATTTTGCAGGCTGCGTTCGCGGGGCTGGCGGTCTGTGGTGGCACGCGGCAGCATCGCGTATTCGGCGGTCAGCCAGCCTTCTTTCAGCCCCCGCATATGCGGCGCGGCCTTATCTTCGATGCTCACGGTTGCCAAAATTTCGGTGCGGCCCATGATCAGGTGGGCGCTGCCGGGGGCGTGCGGGTTCACGCTGCGGCGCACGGTCAGCGGGCGGGGAGTCAGGCTGCCCCGGCCCTCACGGACGGGCAGGCGGGTCTGGTGGTTTGTTCTGGGTGTCGTCATGTCTGGATTGGCTCGATTCGGAGCGTTTCGGCTCGGGGGGAAGAAGGAATGGGGGAGGCTGGGAGATGTTGCCCCGTACTGTCGCCCGTACTGTGCCCTGTATTGTGCATGGCCCCGGCCAGCAGGGTGGCGATCACAGGCCGCGCCGCCTCCACCGGGCCAGTCAGAAAAAAGCGGATTTCGGGCGTGTGAGGGACACTTTCTGACCGCAATAACCCGAGGCGTTCCAGTGTGCTGCGGGTGTGCCGCGCCACCGCCGCGCCGCTGTCGACCAAGGCAAACGTGTCTCCAAATTCGGCCCGGATGGCCGGGGCCAGAAACGGATAGTGCGTGCAGCCCAGCACCAACTGATCGGCTCCGGCCCCCCGCAGCGGCTCCAGCACGCGCCGCAGTTCGGCCCGCGTTTCGGGGCTGTCTGCCCGTCCAGCCTCGACGAGGGGCACCAGCGCGGCGCTGACTGCTGTGATCACCTGCACGCCTGCGGGCACGGCAAATTGTTGAATTGCATCCTGAAGCAGGGTGCCGCGCAACGTGCCGGGGGTTGCCAGCACGCCCACCACGCCCGAACGGGTGGCGAGGGTGGCTGGTTTGACTGCCGGAACCAGTCCGATCACCGGAAACTCGGGGCCGTATTTCTCGCGCAGATGGGTCAGGCTGAAGGCGCTGGCGGTGTTGCAGGCCACCACCACGCCCTTGACGCCGCGTGCGTGCAGGGCGGCCACGGCCCGCGCGGTCAGGTCGCGCAGGTCGTCGTCGTCGCGTGCGCCGTAGGGCAGGTGCGCGGTATCGGCCAGATACAGGATGTCCTCAGAGGGCAAGCTGCGGCGAAGTTCGGCCAGTACGCTGAGGCCGCCTACGCCGCTGTCGAAGATGCCCAGAGGACGGCTGGAAAGGTCGGCGCGGCTCACATCTGGGATGATAGCGGAGGGGGGGAACACCGTGTAGTTTTCTGTGTGCCCACTCGCCGTTACTCTTTGTTATGCCCACTCCGCCCCCCATCCCGCACGAAGTCCGTACCCCGCGCCTGCTGTTGCGGCGGCCCCAGCCTGCCGACGCCGAGGCTCTGTGTGCCGCTGTTCTGGCATCGCTGCCGGAGTTGCAGCCGTGGATGTTCTGGGCACAGACGCTGCCCGAGGTGGAGGCCACCCGAAAGAATTTGCAGGAAGTGGCCGCGAAGTTCGATGCCCGCGAGAATCTGCGGTATCACCTCTGGCGCGTGCCCGAACAGCCCAGCCAGCCTCTGGAACTGGTGGGCAGCAGCGGCTATCACGCCCTCGATTGGCAGGTGCCCAAGGGCGAAATCGGGTACTGGATCGCCACGGCGCACGCGGGGCAGGGCTACGCCACCGAGGTCACGCACGCTCTGACCGAACTGGCGCTGACCCCGGCGGCAGAAGGTGGCCTCGGCTTTCGCCGTCTGGAGATCCGCTGCGATCCGGCCAATGGGCGCAGCGCCCGTATTCCGCCCACGCTGGGATACCAGCTCGACGCCCATCTGGTCAACGATGCGGTGGCCGCCAGCGACCCGGCAGAGCTACGGGACACTCTAATTTTCAGCCGAACGAGATAAGGATTCTGGGAGGTGGGGTGTGGGTTGTGGGGTGTAGAAAAAGGCGTGTCAGTCGCTCTCTTCCTATCTTCTGACCTCCCCACTTCCCCTCACGCCGTGACCCGCGTTCCGGCCTCTCCCCGCGCCGCTGCCGCCAGCACCCCGGCCACCATTCCGCTGGCAATCGTGGCGTGTGGTGCGCCCCGGTCCAGGGCGTCCAGCGCGGCGCGAACCTTGGGAATCATGCCCCCCGCGATCCAGCCTGCGCGGATGCCTTCTTCGGCTTCGGCCCGGCTGAGGGCGTTGGCGCGGCTGGCCGGATCTGGATAATTCCGGTATACGCCGTCCACATCGGTCAGAAAGACGATGCCCTCATTCAGTGCCCCGGCCACTGCTCCGGCGGCAGTATCGGCATTGATGTTCAGGGCGTCGCCGTCTGGCCCCACCGCCACGCAGCCCACCACGGGCGTGATTCCGGCCCCCAGCAGGGTTCGCAGCAGGTCGGCATTGACCCCGGTCACGCGGCCCACGCGCCCCAGAGCCGGGTCGAAGGTTTCGGCGGTTAGCAGATTGCAGTCTCGTCCCATCAGGCCCACCGCGCCGCCTATGTCCTGTGCCAGTTGCTTGTTCAGTTGGCACAGCGCCATTTCCACCACGTCCATCGCCTGCGGCGAGGTCACGCGCAGACCGCCCAGAAACTCGCTGGGAATGCCCCGCGCCGCCAGTTCGCGCTCTATGACCGGGCCGCCACCGTGAACCACCACTACAGGCATCTGCGCCCTCAGCGCCGCAATTTCGGCGGCCACTGCGCGGCGAAGCTCCAGACTTTTCATGGCGTTACCGCCGTATTTGACGATCATGACGGCTCTGATGATGCCACAGACGGGCGCAGGTTCTGGCTATGAACCCCAGAACGTAGGGCGCGGAGAAATTGGCCTCAGTCTGCGCTGACGCCCTGTACCCCAAGATTTGCGCTCACCGCAGGCACGCCGACCGCCTTGGCGTACCACGTCATCACCGGGCGGGCATCCAGGGCGAAGGTGTATCCCAGCCGCTCCCAGAACCGTGCGCCGCGTGGGTTCTCGCCCAGGACGCTCGCCAGAATGCGGGTCGTTCCCCTCGGTACACGGCTCTCCAGATGCCGGACGGCCTGTTCACCCAACCGTTGTGATTGCCGGTCCTCGCGGATCAGCAGCAGATTGATGGTCAGGTCGCCTTTCTGGGGGTAATCGTGTTTGCAGTCCAGGCTGCCCACCAGATGGCCGTCGTCGTCGTGCAGCAGTTCCAGGCGTCGGCGGGGATCGAGCAGGGCAAATTCTACGTCGCGCTCGACTTCGGTGAGGCTGGGAACACGGCTGCCCAACAGGGCAAAGTAGCCGGGGGCGGCGGTGTATAGGCTATGGAGCAGTGGCGCGTGGTGCAGCGCCAAGCGGGTCGCGTTCAAGGGAAAGCCTCCCATCCGGCAGCATCATACAGATGAAATTCCAAGGGAAGTCCAGAGGAAGGTCTGTGGGTTGCCGGACTGCCCAGAGCATACCTCCCGCACAGCCTGATCCGGAATGAATTCAGGAAACGGCGGAGTTGATGTTGTATTCACGGTCTGGTGGGGGTGGGTGCGCTACCCTGCCGGGATGATGTACATGCCCGCTCTGTCTCCCTCGCCTCCGGCCAGTTCTCCCCAGCCGGGCTTTTATGCCGCACGGCTCGCTTCTGTGGCGGCGAGGCGAGGCGGAGCAGTGCTGGCCCCGATGGCAGGCTACAGCGACGCGCCCATGCGCCAACTGGCCGCCGAGCAGGGCGCACTCTGGACGGTCAGCGAGATGATCAGTTCACGGGGCCTCGCGCTGGGCAGCGATACCGAGAGCCTGAACTTGGGCCGTCCCTATGCAGGCGAGTCGGGGCGGGTGGTGCAACTGTTCGGCGCAGAGCCGGACGTGCTGGCCGCAGCGGTTGCCAAGGCAGAGGGCTGGTTTGCTCCGGCGGCCATCGACCTGAACATGGGCTGCCCGGTGCCCAAAGTGCGCGGCAAGGGCGGCGCGTGCCTGTTGCAGACGCCCGAACTGGCCTTCGATCTGATCCGGGCCATGCGCGGCGCAACCGGACTGGACGTGAGCGCCAAAATCCGCCTGGGTTGGGACAGTAACCGTAGCCTGGAAGTCGCGCAGGGGTTGGCCGAGGCAGGTGCGGCCATCATCACGGTGCATGGGCGCACCAGTGCCCAGCGGTACACCGGAGAAGCCGACTGGGACGCGATTGCGGCAGTAGCGGCGGCCGTACACGTTCCCGTGATCGGCAGCGGCGATATTCGCAGTGTGACCCAGGCCCGGGAACGCCGTCAGTTGGGGGTTTCCGCCGTGATGATCGGGCGCGGCGCAGTGGGGAATCCGTGGATTTTCAGGTCACTGGCAACGGGCGACGATGCACGCCCCGATCTGGCTGCCCGCGCCGCAACTGCGCTCCGGCACGCCGAGCTGCATATCCAGTTCTATGCAGGGCCGCAGGGCACGGGCCGCGTGAGCCTCCTGCCGCTGCGTAAAGTCCTGCCGCAGTATCTGCCGGACGTGCCCGAATTGCGCGGCGATCTGGTCAAGATCGAGACCCTGGAGCAGTTGAAAGATTGCCTGAGGCCCTATCTGGGAACTCCATCCATAACTGACCGGATAGGGGATGATGGATTCATGTCTGCCGAGTCAGCACCACAGACCCCCGTGACAGGGTATGCTGTGAATCGGCCATGAATGTTCGCGAGTACTATACCTACCTGTCCGCTGCCCGCGAGCAGTTGTGGAACTTCCTCCGTGCTTTACCCGCAGAGGAACTGAACCGCAACCTGATCGAAAACGGCGACCGCTTCCACACCATCAAAGACCTGCTTTTGCACGTCACCGACGTAGAGGATCACTGGGTACACGCCATCGCACGCTCAGAGGGCGTGCAGCAGTCTGGGAGGTACCGCCACGACTGGATCAAACCTGACGCCGCCCAGTACGAGCTGAGCTGGATCATCGAGTATGGCCGCGAGGTCAGTCAGAAAACGCAGACTTTTCTCGACAGCGAACCAGACCTGAATCAGAGCGTCAAATTGGTGCAGGACGATCCCGCCAGCGATACCGTCACGCTCGATCAGTTGATGTGGCACGTGATGACCCATGAGGTTCGCCACACTGCTCAGATTGCCCTGCTGATCCGTCAACTCGGGCATGTGGCCCCCTGGCTGGATTACATGCGCTTCGTGCGGCCACAGGTCACGGCAGCCCAGAACAGCGGCGCAGATCAGGAACTGGACGCCGATCTCGACCTGGAAGACGATCTCTAAAGACCCGTCTCCTTCACACAACATCTTCCATCCACACGCCGCTGTAACGCCGAGTTCAGCGGCGTTGCCGTGGTTTTTGGCTGGTCAGGTCTGTACCGACACACGTGGATCAAGTCTTGACCGTTCTGGCCCCAGATGGTTCTTAAGCAGCGCCGCACCCAAAAGCCGTCTATACTGAGAGGGTTATGCGGACGGTCACGGTAGGGACGCGTGGGAGCACGCTTGCACTCGCGCAAACCCGGTGGGTAGTCGCCCGGCTCAAAGAAGAATGGCCTGAAACGGATTTCCGGATTCAAACCATCTCTACAGGCGGCGACAAAAACCGGGGAAGCCTTTCAGAGATGGCTCAGAAAGGCGATAAAGGCTTTTGGGTCAAAGAAATCGAAGACGCTCTGTTGCAAAAACGGATCGATATCGCGGTGCATTCCCTCAAGGATTTGCCCACCGTACAGCCCGAGGGTCTGGAAGTCTCTTCTATTCCCAAGCGGGTCGATGCACGCGACGTACTGATTGGCAAGGAAGGCATGAAAAAGCTGGCCGACCTGCCCAAAGGTGCCCGCATCGGTACGAGTAGCGTGCGGCGCAAGGCCTTCTTGCGGGCCTACCGCCCCGACCTCCAGATCATCGACTTGCGGGGCAACATCGATACGCGCCTTGGTGTGCTGGCAACGCCCGACTACGACGCCATCATTCTGGCCGCAGCGGGCCTGATCCGCACCGAGATGCGCAACCGCATCGATGAATTTCTGGAAGCCGACATCATGCTTCCTGCCCCCGGTCAGGGCGCACTGGCCCTGGAAACCCGCGCCGACGACGATCTGAATGTAGAAGTGGCCTACGCCATCCACGACCACACCACCGACGACCGGATTACCGCCGAACGCGAGTTTCTGGCGGGTCTGGGAGCTGGATGCATGGCCCCGGTGGGTGCACACGCCACCATCAAGGGAGGCGTCCTGACCCTGGAAGGCTGGGTGGCGGCGCTGGACGGCAGCCAGGTCATCCGGGCCACCAGCATCGGTGACGCCGGAGAATGTGCCGATATTGGTGCAGAACTGGCCGCCGACCTGCTTGACCGGGGCGCTCAGGCTCTGGTCGACGCGGCCCGCGAGTAAGGCCCACAGGTTATAGCGGACCTATGAAACTGAACCCATGAGACTGACAGCGAGAGTGTGGGGAATGGCGGCTTTGGCTGCGGCCCTGTGGTTTGTCATCGGCCTCGTGCAGCGCACCCGTGCAGGCGCGGCCCTGGCCGACGCTGCCGTGGCCGAACTTCCGCTTACATTGGCGGTCTTCGGAATCGCGGTCATCTGGACCCTTCTGAGGCAGGGCCGGAACAGATAGGTCTGAGAAGGAGAGAACAGGTCATGTCCCCCAAAAAACGCCTCGCTGTCGTTCATACCGGGGGCACGATTGCCAGTCGGCCCAGCCCCGATGGACGCGGCGTCACGCCCCAGACGCCGCCCAGCGTGCCGGGATTGCCGGGTGTGGAGGTCACGCACCACCAGCCCTTCAACCTCCCCAGCCCGCATGTCACGCCCGCGCACATGTTGCAGTTGGCGCACCTGATAGAGCGGTTGGCCCCGGACGCCGATGGAATCGTGGTCACGCACGGCACCGATACCCTCGAAGAAACGGCGTTTTTGCTGCACCTCACGCTATCGGCCCGGACGCCAGTCGTCCTGACGGGCAGCATGAGGCATGCTGAAGAAGTCTCTTGGGATGGCCCCGGCAACCTGCTGGACGCGGCTTATACGGCACTGCACCCTCAGACTGCTGGACGAGGCCCGCTGGCCGTGTTCGGCGGCGATATTTTCGATGCCCGCACCGTGACCAAGGTGCATACCACCGCTGTAGACGCCTTTGGGGGCTATCCCGGCCCAATTGGCCGCATAGACCGGGCAGGCCCGTTGGAGCAGATGCGGGCCTATCTGCGCTACTTCGCCATTCCTGAGCCGCGCCCGACCTACGCGCCTGCTGCCCTGACCGCCCGTGTAGAAATCCTGTATGCCGCCGCAGGCTGGACGGGCGAGGGGTATGCAGAGGCCGAGGCCCGTGCCGATGGTCTGGTTATTGCCGCGCTGGGAACCGGGAACCTGCCCGCCGAACTCCTGCCCCTGATCGCCGCGACCACCAAGCCCGTGATCATTGCCACCCGCACGCACGCTGGCCCCGTGATTCCGGTGTACGGCTACGCGGGCGGCGGCGCAACCCTGGTCGCTGCCGGAGCTATTCCCGCCAGCTTCCTGAACGCCCACAAAGCCCGCCTATTGCTGATGGTGCTGCTGAGTTTGGGCCTGAGCCGGGCGGAGATTCGGGGAGTGTTCGAGGACGGAGTGTTTTAGGGGCAGTGAGTGGTCAGTGGAAAAGATAAAAAAGTGGGCCTTCAACAGAAATTTGTTGAAGGCCCGCTTTTTCCTACTCACCACTCACGGTTTACGTTGTTTCCGCCGCCTGCTCTCGCCGCCGCCGCACGAACCATACCCCTGCACCGACCACCAGCAGCACCAGAATCACCTTCGAGATGGGGCTGATGTACTGCTCGACCCGGTCGTAATGCTCGCCCAGCAGGTAGCCCGCGCCGATCAGCAGGGCGGCCCAGATGCCCGAGCCGATGGCGCTATAGGTCAGGAATTTGGGCAGCGGCATTTCGCTCATGCCCGCAGGCAGACTCAGCAGGCTGCGGATGCCGGGCACCATCCGGCCAAAAAGCACCGCCTTGGTGCCGTGTTTGTCGAACCAGTCGTCGGCCTGCCGAATATCTTTGCCCCGCAGGGTCAGCCATTTGCCGTGTTTATCGGCCCACGCCACCAGCTTTTCTTCGCCAAATGCCCGTCCGAGGTAATACAGCGGCAGGGTGCCCAAGACACTACCGATGGTGGCAACGATCAGGACAATCACCACATTCAGGCTCCCGCGTGAGGCCGCGAAGCCCGCAGAGGGCAAAATCACCTCGCTGGGAATCGGCGGAAACAAGTTTTCCACGATCATCAGCAGCAAAATGCCCGCGTACCCCAGGCTGTCCATTACATTCTGTACCCATTCGGCCATAGAGATCCAGATTACCGGGTGAGTGTCATACCAAACGTCCTCCTAAAGAATTGCCGCACCGAAGAGTGCTCCGGCTCAGGGTCCGTTCAGGTAAAGATTGTTTGGGCACTGGCCCCGACACGGCTGGTATCTACAACAGACTGGCTGTCATCTTCGGCGGCCCCTTCCCCCCCTAGACTGCGGACATGACCGTTTCCGACCCCCTCGCGGATGCCAAAGCACGCGGCATTCGCGCTCTGATCTTCGATTTCGACGGCACGATTCTGGATACCGAGAGCCGTGAGTTCTGGCACTGGCAGGAGTTGTACCGGACACATGGCCGCGAACTGGCCCTCACCGATTGGCAGAGCGGCATCGGCACCTGGGACGCCTTCGACCCCTGGGCTGGCCTGCCCGATACGGTGCAGGCAGACCGCGAGCAGGTCCATGCAGAGCTGCACGGGCGCATTCTGGCTGATATCCAGGAACAGGATGTGCGCCCCGGCGTGCGGGCGGTGCTGGAAGCGGTGCAGCCTGCCGGATTTCGCCTTGCCCTGGCAACCAGCAGTGACCGCGCCTGGGTCACGCGTTGGCTGGAGCATCACAACATGCTGCACCTGTTTGAAGTCATGGCGACCCGTGACGATGTGGCCCGCGTCAAACCCGATCCAGAACTGTATCTGCTGGCCGTAGAACGCCTGGGCCTCCGACCCGAAGAATGCATTGCTGTGGAGGACAGTTTGAATGGTGCGACGGCTGCCGTTGCCGCCGGAACCCGCGTGCTGGTCGTGCCCAACGACGTGACCCGCACCCAGCCGTTTCCGCCGACTTGGCCGCGTCTCGGGGGCTATGAGGGCGGATTGGCGGAAGTGGTACGGGTAGCAGTTGGGGGAGCTTCGACTTCCTGAGGACAGCCATTCCTAGATGCGTCCCCTGCCTGTCATTTACTCCTGCCTAGAGTTCACGACCTCCACGCTTTTCCCACTGACCACTGACAAAGCGCTCCTCAAACGTCCGGGTACACCTTCAGTTCCGTCACGTGTGCCCGGTCTGGGCGGGTGAGGGCGTGGGCCACACTTTTTGCCAGCCCACGCGGGTCGATCAGGCTGTCCCAGCTCATGCCCGCATCCCGGTTGGTGGGCGTGTCGATGGCCCCCATCGGGTACAGCACGCAGCCGCGCACGCCCTTGGCCTTCAGTTCGTCGTGCAGGCTGAGGATATAGGCGCTGACGGCGGCTTTGCTGGCCGTGTACAGCGCGGCACGTGGGCCACTCAGGCGGGCGGCCTGACCTGCACTGACGCCCATGATCAGGCCGTCTTTTTGCTTGAGCATGCTGGGCAACACGCCCTGCACCGCGTGAAAGAGGGTGATCATGTTGGCCCCGAACATGGCGTTCAGGTCGGCAGTGGTGGCCTTCTGTGCGTCCTGCATGGAAAACGCACCCGCCGTATGCACCAGCGTGTCTACCTTGACCTTGCGGAGCAGTTCCACCGAGGCCGGATCGGTCAGGTCAACGTCTATGACCTCGGTGGCGGGAAAGCGGTCGGCGGCCTTCGCCAACGCCTCGCCGCGCCCGACCAGCACGATCTGTGCGCCTGCATCTTCTAATTCCTGAGCTATCGCGGTGGCGAGTGCGCCGCCCGCGCCCGTGAGCATGACCGTGGAGGAGCCGAGATTCGCCATGTGCCTAGCCTAGAGCATTTGCCGCAAACTGACCGGGTGAGTCGCATGAAGCTTGCCGTAAGGTTGGATTTGGGAAGCGGTGCGAGCGGTTGAGGTGTCTGAGAGTGGAGTGGGGCAACTGAGCGCCGTTGCCGCCCCATTCCCTTACACCTTCTCTGCTCCGTAAGCTGCTGCCCGCACTGCTTCCCAGTCGCCCACGCCCAACACGAAAGGTTGCCGCTGGGTGTCGGTGGTCACGCGTGCGCCCGCTGGATCCAGGTACACGTCTACCTCACTGCGAATGCCAAACCCCTGAGCAGCAGGGTAGGTGCCGGGTTCCACGGTCACGCACAGGCCGGGGGTCAGGCGGCGGGTGTCGTGGGTTTCGTAGTCGTCCAGATTTGCGCCGCTGCCGTGAATCTGCACGCCCAGATCATGCCCGGTGCGGTGTAAAAAGAATTCGTTCCAGGGCGTTCCCATCGTGTCACGCACGGTGCGGTCTATCTGCCAGCCGCTCAGGTCGCCGCCCGCCAGCAGTTGCGCTACGCCCGCATCCCGCGCTGCCGCCACCGCCTGCCACGCATCCAGATACGTCTCAGACGGCTGGCCTGCGTAGCCCACCCACGTCACGTCGGCGTAAGGGCGGCCCGGTTCCTGTGCCCACAGGTCGATCAGCACGCACTGGCCCCACTCCAGCGTGGCGTGCTGCTCGGGGCTGGGTTCGTAGTGGGAATCGGCGGCATTCACGCCAAAGCTGACATTGACCGGGTGACCGCTGAGCATGCCCGCATCGGCAATCGCCTGCCCAATCACGGCCTGAGCGTCCAGTTCGGTCACGGGCTGACCCGCTTGCAGGCGCTCGTGAATCAGGCGGTAGGCGTCGTCTTTGGCCGCCATCAGCACGGCGGCGGCCCGCTGGTGCGCGGCCAGATCTTCGGCACTCCAGGTCAGGAAGGCTTGCAGCAGATCGGCGCTGCTTTCCACCTCAGCGCCCGCGGCCCGCACCCGCTCCACGGTTCCAGCGTCCACCCGGCTGACATACGGCACGGCTCCCAGTGGGCTGTATTCCATCGCCACCCGCTTTCCGGCGACCACGTCGCGCAGAGCCGTATTCAGTTGGTCGTGCGAGCCAAAAGCCCGCCGCTCCACGCCCCAGCCCGCCGACAGATTGGCCCAGGTGCCGCCCTCGATGTGGTTGTGCAGCAGCACCGCCTGACCCTCGCGGGGCACCCACACAAAGAATCGCCGGGTCAGAAAAGCCTCTTTGGGCAGGCCCAGCACCTTCGCTGCGTGCGGATTCAGGCCCTGAAAATCGTAGATCAGCCAGCCATCGAGGTCGGTGGACGCGAGGGCAGCCCGCATCTGGTTTACCGGATTGGTCATACCCCAGAGATTATCGGAAACGTGTAGGGGCCGCTCTGGTGGCTGAGGTAGTTTGATGCTCATGGACGTTTTACGGTTGCTGGTGCCTGTTGTGGTGGTGTTGGTGGTCATGATTCTGATCTGGGCGGGACGGGCCATGCTGGAAGGTGCGCGTGAGGGCGTCGCGGAGGCCAGAGAGGAAGAAGCGGCGGCCAAGGCTGTGCAGACCGCCGAGCAGGAAGCCAGAGCGCAGGCCCGCCTGGAGCGTTTCGAGGCCGCCTCCGCCGCGCTTGCACCCGCTGACCGATTCGCGCTGAATCTCCGTGCCCCCTTCACCGAGATCTGGCTGGAAATTTTTCCGCAGGAAGACGGGGCCAGCCAACTGGAATATCTCTACCGCCTCACGCCTCCCGTGGGTCAGGAAACTGAACTGAAAAAGGCGCTGGAAGAAGGCTGGGACATCACCGATCATGCTTCGGCCATGCAGGCCCTCGCGTGGCTGATCGACAGCGGCCATCGCCTGCCCTATTCGCAACTGCGGCGGGCCATCGCTGCCGGGGAAGAGTTACGGGGCAACTCGCGTGAGGTGGGCGTGGTGCAGAAGTGGGAAGCGCAGGTCGGAGAGGCGGGCGGCGCGGCCTTCGATCTGGCCCGCGCCGTGGATGTGGCGGCGCAGGCGTATGCGCTGGGCTATCTCAGCGAGGCCGAATGCTGGCGGATTCTGCGCCAGTGCCGGATGCTGGCTCAGGACCTCTTTGAGAGCTGGGAAACTTACGGCCAGAGCTTTCTGGCAGGCGCGGAGTTCTGGAAATCGGGCGGCCTGCTGGACATCCGCCACAAGCGCTATGCCAAAAGCATCCGCTGGCTGCAAGAAGACCCGCAGAGTCCGTGGCTGCGCGACCCCTGGCCCGTATCGCCGGAGCGTCAGGAACGCCTGAAGGCGATGAACTGAACCGCTTCTGGATCACGGCTGAAGCTCAAGCACTGCCCGCCGCGCCCGCTCCTGACTGAGGTTCCAGACTCTCGGATCACGGGCGATACCGAATTCTTCTTTCAGCCGCTGCACCACGAAGGCGCGGGAAGTGGTGCAGTTGCGCTCGGTGGGGGGGCAATCGCGGCTCAGGGTGTTCAGATTTGCAACGACGGTCGGCACGGCGTCGGCTCCCAGACCAATCAGTGCCCATACGTTGGCCTGCTGCGGCGTACTGCGGGTCACGTTGGTCACGGCGGTCAGTTCGCGCCCCACATTCACGCGGGCGATCAGTGCGCCGGGATTGATCAGCGTGGCGATCAGCAGTGTGCCGAAGCCTGCCAGCAGCGCCGGATAGGCAAAACGCCGCAGGGTGCCGCGCCACAGGCACACGCCCAGCCACGCCAGCGCCAGCACCAGCCATACCAGCAGCGCCGCGCCCAGCACCCGGATTTCACTGAGGCCGTAGGCCAGCGTATACAGCCGCCAACGGTTGGCCGCACTGACCAGCACCAGCGCCAGCGGCAGCAACACGGCCAGATTCAGCAGGCGGTAGGTGGTCTGCGCCCTTACCTCTGGCCGCGTGAGGCCGTAGGCGGCCAGCAGCAGCCCCAGCGTCAGGAAGGCCACCCACAGCAACTCCGAAAAGCCCCGGCGCACATATTCGGCAAAGGTAAAGCCATCGGGCAGAGTGATGCCGCTGAGAAAGTAGGGCAGTTGGGTAAACAGAAAGACCAGAAACAAGGCTCCCAGCGCCAGCAGAGGCATTCCGGTCTCGATCAGACCCAGGCGTCCGCCGCGTTCTTCGGGAGATTCGGTGGCCCTGCCAAACAGGGTGGGGGAGAGGCCCATCAGCGCCGGGTACCCGAGGCCGCCTGCGAAGGCCATCCAGATCAGTACCTTAAATGCGCTCTCGATCAGGTTTTCCGGGTTCCAGCGCCACAGCCCCGAAATCAGGTCGGCAAAGCCTCCATCGGCCCCCGCCAGCAGCCCGCCGAACACCAGCAGTACGGGAATGGTCAGCAGCAAGCCCGTTAGCCAAGGCGTAGTTTTCC
The DNA here is from genome assembly GCF_000378445.1 of Deinococcus aquatilis DSM 23025. GTDB lineage: Bacteria > Deinococcota > Deinococci > Deinococcales > Deinococcaceae > Deinococcus > Deinococcus aquatilis. The sequence goes on from NZ_KB899701.1 coordinate 138,044, forward strand.
CCGATTTAGTTCCCCGCAGCCGCGCCCACAGAAAGCGCTCCAGCAGGGCCACCGCTCCGTAGCCCAGCCGCATCCCGCCCGTCAACACCATGCCCGTCATGCGTCCGGTGGCAGTAGTAGCCAATCCCGCATGCCGCCATACCCCCGCTCCCAATACCAGCGCCAGCAGCAGCGCCAGCACATTCAAAAAATGAAACTGTTCGGGTGCGTCCCACACGGCAGAGGTCAGGGCAAATGCAAAGGCTACGCCCAGCAGCGTCATCCCTTCACGGGTCGGGGTCTGGCCGTGCCGCCGGGCACTCCACAGCAGCAGGCTGCCCCACAGCGCCACCCACACCGCCAGATTGATGCCCAATTCTCCGCCTGTGCCAACCGTTAACAGATGGGCTGCCAGCCCAGCCAGCGCCGCCGCTCCCAGGGGCCACGCTGCCCGCTCTGGTCGGGGGCGGGGCGCGGCTTCCAGAATGGGGTCGGAGGTGGGCGTAGGGGCCAGGGGAGACACCGAAAAAGACGCTGACGGAGGGAAAGGTGCGGGGTCGTCTTGTGTCATGTCAGCACCGTAGCGGCGGTACTGGCGTGGGTCGTCGGCCAAAAGAAGGATAGGACACAGCCACTGGGGGCGTCGGCGCTTCTGCCTTCTCCGGTACGGTTGCCCCGGCCCCCGGCCTCTACACTCGCTCTATGGCGTTTCCTGACCTCAGACATTTTATGCGGCTGCTAGAAGACCGGGGCGAACTCGTGCGGGTGCCTTTTCCCGTGGACCGGGAACTGGAAATCACCGAAATCGCAGACCGATTGGTCAAGTCAGGCGGCCCTGCCGTGCTGTTCGAGCAGGTCAAGGGCAGTCCTTTTCCGCTGGTGATCGGGCTGATGGGCACGCGAGAACGCACGGCCCTGTCTCTGGGCGTGTCTGATCTCGATGATCTGGCGGCCAAAGTCCGTGCCCTGATCGACCTGAAGGGCAACGGCGGCCTCGGCGGAATGCTGGGTAACGTGACCAAGCTGAGGGACGCGGCCAACCTGCCCCCCAAGCGCGTCAAAACTGGCCCAGTTCAGGAGGTGGTCTGGCGGGGCGATGAGGTAGACCTCTCCAAATTGCCGGTGCTGAAATGCTGGCCGCAAGACGGCGGGCCGTTTGTCACGCTGCCGCTGGTCATCACCAAAGACCCCGAAACGGGCGAGCGCAACATGGGCATGTACCGCATGCAGATCATGTCGCGCAATACCACCGGAATGCACTGGCAACGCCACAAAACAGGCACGCGCCACTTGGAGAAGGCCCGCAAACTGGGCCAGCGGCTGGAAGTCGCGGTGGCGCTGGGCGGCGACCCGGCCCTGATCTACGCAGCCACCGCGCCCCTGCCGCCGATTCCTGGCCTCGATGAATTTGCCCTCGCGGGCTATCTGCGCGGCCAGCGGTATCCGGTGACAAAGGGCATCACCGTGGACCTTGACGTACCCGCCAATGCCGAATTCATTCTGGAAGGCTACATAGACCCGCAGGAAGACTGGGTCATGGAAGGGCCGTTTGGCGACCATACCGGCTTCTATACACTGCCCGATCTGTACCCGCTGTTTCACGTCACGGCCATCACCATGCGCCGCGATCCGGTGTATCCAGCGACCATCGTGGGCCGCCCACCGATGGAAGACGCCTACCTGATTGAGGCGTCCGAGCGCCTGTTTCTGCCTGCCGCGCAACTGATCCTGCCCGAGATCGTGGATTACCACATGCCGCCCGCCGGGGTCGCCCATAACCTCGTGGTGGTGGGCATAGACAAGAAGTATCCGGGCCATGCCTACAAGGTCGCCAACGGTCTGTTCGGGCTGGGCCAGATGATGTTTGCCAAGGTCATCGTGGTCGTAGACAAGGACGTGCCCGTCAACGATTTTGGGGCGGTGTGGCGTGAGGTGGCCGCCCGCGCCGTGCCGGGCCGCGATACCCTCGTCACACGCGGCCCCAGCGATGTGCTCGACCATTCCAGCCGGGGCTGGGGCTACGGCGGCAAGCTGATTCTGGATGCCACCACCAAACTCCCCGAAGAGGTGGGCAGTGCCCTCAGCAGCCGCGATCATCAGGGCACCGACGGCACCGAGGCCGTGACCTTCGTGCCCCGCGCCAGTCTCGACCTTCCGGCCTTTGAAGGCGTGAAGGCCCAGCGCCAGACCGACGACGGGTACTGGTTGGTGGCCTTCCACAAGACCCGCCCCGGTCAGGCCCGCGAATTGGCCGAAGCCTTTGCCGCGCATCCCGCCTCGGCAGGCGTGCGTCACCTCCTGATCTGCGACGATCTCACCGATGTCACCGATCTTCAGGATGTGTGGTGGACCATTCTCAACAACATTGATGCCGAACGCGACGTGTGGACCCTACCCACCCCATCCGGTGCATTGCTGGCCTGGGACGGAGCACGCAAGCTCCCCGAAGAAGGCTTCGTGCGCGAGTGGCCGCCCAAAATTGAGATGGAGCAAAGCGTCAAAGACCGCGTGGATGCCCGCTGGCACGTGTACGGCCTGCCAGATTCTCTGCGCTGAAGCCATCTTTTCTTCACCCCTTGCACTCAGCGGTGCGGGGGGTGTTGACATATGGGGAGACAGGGCATATATTTCTCTTCGCCCGAGAGATCGGGCGAGGCGGAAAGCCCGAAAGGGTGGCCGCTGGGACGCATGAAAACCTGATGTTAAATGACGAGAACAGGGTTGCCTGACAGGGCAATTTCAGCGGGTTGGCAGGAATGCTGATCTCCAGACTGAAGCAAGGCGGAGACGCCAAATGAAGAACTTCCTTGGAAGTTCGCAAATCGACCATGCGACCTGTTGCATGGACAAACTGATCATTACAGCTTCTTTGGAAGCTGCACTGAATCCACTTTTTGGAGAGTTTGATCCTGGCTCAGGGTGAACGCTGGCGGCGTGCTTAAGACATGCAAGTCGAACGAGGGTCTTCGGACCCTAGTGGCGCACGGGTGAGT